>CAIWMX010000098.1 GCA_903913885.1 uncultured Bacteroidales bacterium
ATTATTAATTTTTAATTAATGTCTACCTGCTGTAGTTAGGCGCTTCACTGATGATGGTGACATCATGGGGATGGCTTTCAGTAACGCCGGCGGCGGTAATCTTAATGAATTTAGCCAGTTGAAGGCTGGTGATCGTTTGGGATCCGGTATAACCCATGCCGGCCTTTAGGCCTCCTACCATCTGGTATATCACCTCCGACAGGGAGCCTTTATAAGGTACACGCCCCACGATTCCTTCGGGAACCAGCTTTTTAATATCATCTTCCACATCCTGGAAATACCTGTCTTTTGATCCCTTCTGCATGGCCTCGATGGAGCCCATTCCCCGGTATGTTTTAAATTTACGGCCTTCAAAAATGATGGTTTCGCCCGGCGATTCATCCACCCCGGCAAACAGGGAGCCGGCCATAATTGAATGGGCGCCAGCTGCAAGTGCTTTGACAATATCTCCGGTATACCGTATCCCGCCGTCGGCGATGGCCGGAATCCCGGTTCCCTTCAGCGCGGTGGTCACGTCATATACGGCCGATAATTGCGGCACGCCGATTCCGGCAATGATCCTGGTAGTGCAGATGGAACCCGGGCCGATGCCGATCTTCACTCCGTCAACACCGAGTTTCGCAAGATCCATGGCAGCCTCGGCAGTGCCGATGTTGCCGATGACCAGGTCGACATCGGGAAAAGTGTTTTTCACCCGTTTTGCCATTTCCATCACACCGCGTGAATGGCCATGGGCTGTGTCGATCACGATGGCATCAACATTTTCACGAACCAGGGCGGCGATCCGGTCGAGGGTGTCGGCTGTAACCCCCACCCCCGCTGCAACACGCAATCGCCCGAGGCTGTCTTTGCATGCATTCGGACGAGCCTTTACCTTGAGGATGTCCTTATAGGTAATGAGCCCGATCAGTTTATTGGATTTGTCAACGACCGGTAGTTTTTCAATTTTATGCTGCTGGAGGATGGCTTCCGCCTGCTCAAAATCGGTGAATTCACTGATGGTGATCACATTTTTGGTCATCACCTCGGTAACAGGCCGCATGTGGTCGCGTTCGAACCTGAGGTCGCGGTTGGTCACGATCCCCACAAGTTCATTATTTGCATTGGTAACAGGGATCCCGCCAATGCTGAATTCTTTCATCATGGCCAGCGCATCGCCGACCAGGGCATTTTCACGGAGTGTGACAGGTTGAAGGATCATCCCGTTTTCGGCACGTTTCACTTTGCGCACCTGGAGGGCCTGGTCCTCTATGGACATGTTTTTATGCAGCACGCCGATCCCGCCTTCCTGGGCCATGGCAATGGCCATCCGCGATTCGGTCACCGTGTCCATGGCAGCCGAAACAATGGGAATATTCAGTTTTATATTTCTGGAAAACAGGGTGGAAACATCAACCTCGCGGGGAAGGACTTCGGAATATGCTGGCACAAGCAACACATCATCATATGTCAACCCCTCACCCCGGAATTTTTCTGAATTTAGGAACATATGTGTCAAAATTAAGTGTGCAAATGTACGAAATATTATAATTTAAAATGATTATAACCTGGTTGGGATTAATCATAAAATTTAATATTCCGTACTTTTGATAACCAGTTAACAGTGAGGCATCAACGACGGGGAAGCAACATGCAGGGCCCGGCATATCCGATAATTCCGGATACCCGGGATATTCCTGGTACGGTTTACGGGTATAACTCTCTGTGGCATTCGGTACAGAAGAAGGTCTTCCACTTGTCTTTAATATCAATGGGGTGCTGGAAATCCATGACATTGTCAACAGTTGAATACTGCATCTTCCCTGTGGGGCCCTGCGCGATAATGGTATGACACATGTTGCAGTCCTTGGGAATTATTTTCCCTTTCTCGCTTTTGTGCCGATCTGAATGGCAACGGAAACACCCGTCAGATTCAAGATGCCCGATGTGGTTCAGGTATTTGTTGGAGGAGGCGCGCATATAAGGAAAGACATTCAGCGAGAATGCGTCCTGGATTCCCGCGATGGCCTTGTCGATCATCGGCTTCTGGGACTTGAAGATCATCGGGTACCCTGTCTTGTAAAAATTGGTAATACTGTCGCGGATATAGTTCATGGCCGAATCCTTGTTGCTGAAGGTACCTTTAAGCACGTTCATTGCTACTTTTTTGATGAACGGAAGTTCTTTGGGGACGTCGCCGGTGATCAGTGCATTGTCGATATAGACAATGGGTGATTTGTACGAATGCGACGGGCGGTTGTGACAATCCATGCAGTCCATGATCCGGTGTGGCAGCGTATCGATCGCCTTTTTATCAAGCATGTTGTCGGTATCCTGAAAAACCTGGACATCGCCCGTTTTAAGGTTGGTGAACTTGACCCAGGGAATGGTTTCCCGGTCATTTTTTGAAGCGATATATTCAATGCGCATATCGGCATTGATGTGCCAGTGAATTCCTTCCTTCAGGCCAAGGGGACTGTAATTCGGCCCGATCCGCATCAGCATGGAGTAGTTGAATTCGGTATTAAGGGAATCGGTGAGATATACACGCTGGCTGCGGAGTTTCCTGGCATAAAATTTCTGCGGCCAATGGCAGCGTTCGCAGGTTTCACGTGCAGGGCGCAGGTTATGGATCGGGGTTTCAATGGGTTGGGAGTATTTGTGAAACAGTACGGAATATACCTGGTACATGCCCGATAATTTCGACTTCACATACCAACCGGCCCCCTCTCCTACGTGGCATTCAACGCATGCAACACGGGCGTGCGGGGAATGCAGGTAGGTAACATATTCGGGTTCCATCACCTTATGGCAGAGTTTCCCGCAGAATTCAATCGATTCGGTATAATTGAAAGCCTCATAACTGCCCATGGCAGATACGATCATAAATAAAAAGGTAAAGATGGAGACCATGACAAACTTCTGGCGCTGCCTTGGAACGTTCATGTCAAGAACAGGCCAGCGCTGGCTCGGATCATGCGTTTTCTTCCTGTTGATCATCATGCCGATGGGAATCAACAACAACCCGATCACCATGATTGTTGGCAGAATGATATAGGTAAATATCCCGTTGTAAGGGTTCTGGTGTTCGGACAATAATGCCTGAATAAATAACACCAGGATGAGAATCAGGCTGTTGATTGCAAAAATAAACCCCGTGATGCTGATCCAGTTCGAAATAGATTTTGGTAGTTTCATATCAATTTTTAATTTAGAACGTTTCTACACAATGCGCTGTAAATGAGGTGATAAAATTAATACTTATTCTCCAAAATAAAAAACTGCCGGGGGCATTTGTGAAATAATAGACACACTTTTTTTGCGCCGGAAATCCAGCCTGATACATGACTGCCTGTTTTTCAACACCATTGGTTGACTTTTAGGTTTTTATTCGTATATTTATCCGTTGAATTCGTGTTAATCTTTAACCATAAAATCCAGGGAGGTCACTTTATGAATAGTCTGCTTGCTTTTTTTATTAAAGGAACGGGATTTATTTTCCTGATTGTCATCTGTTTGTATTCCCCTGCACAGGCTGGAAACCTGAAGGCCGTGAACGACACCATCGATCTTTACCCGGGTATACCCCTGGTGTACAATATCCTGGCAAATGACACCATTTCTGCCAGCGACAGCATCAGAATCATTGCCATTAACGGTGCAGGCCATGTTTTGTGCCAGAAGGTGCACGGAGCCGTCTGGGTATTCACCTTTTCTGTAGCCGGGTGGGGTTTTGGCGGGGAACTTCATGGAGGTTACAAAATTTACACCATGTCGATGGATACCAGCTCCGCCCAGATCCTTTTCCGGATCCATGATAAAAGCTATGCTTACCTCGACATCAACAACGTGAATGCCCGGTTCAGTTCTTCCTCAGACCATTTTTTCGGCGAAAACGCCGAGTTTGAAGTCCCGAAAGGAAGCGGCAAGACTTCGATTTTTTCCAATACCTTCTGGATTGGTGGTAAAGATGCAGAGGGAGCGCTGCATCTCGCCGGTGAGCGTTACCGCCAGGGTCCATACAGCGGACCCGCCGGAACCAAGCCCGACTTTTACGCCGGCCCGGTGATGGATTCGACGAAGTATTCAATTTACCAGGATACTGTCTGGAACTACATGTGGAACCTTAAAAAGACCGAAATCGATTATCACAAGGCGCATTACCTGGATCCGGGATATCATCCGATCCACGACATCCTTACCTGGCCCGGCAATGGTGACGTATCGCTGGGAGAGGCCCCGAAACTGGCACCTTTCTTTGACAGGAACAACGACGGCATCTACAATCCCCTCGACGGGGATTACCCCGAGATCAGGGGAGACCAGGCCTTGTTCTTTATTTTCAATGACGACAGGGGCTATCATAATGAAACCATGGGAAAAAAACTCCGGGTTGAAATTCATGGCATGGCCTACGCATTCGACATGCCGGAAGATACAGCCATGAAAAACACGGTTTTCCTGAATTACAGGCTCTACAACCGTTCGCAGAACACCTATGACAGCACCCTGCTGGGGATTTTTACCGACATCGATCTGGGATACGCTGCCGATGATTACGTGGGATGCGATGTGGAACGGAACATGTATTTCGGATACAACGGCACGCCGGTCGACGGCACCGGCCAGCCGAACGCCTATGGCGCCAATCCCCCGGTACAATCGGTCACCCTGCTGGGAGGGCCAACCATGGATCCCGACGGCATCGACAACCCAAGGTTCGCCCAGAACGGAAGCCAGTTGTGTGATTTCAGCGTGAACGGGCTCAATTTCGGCGATTCCGTTGTTGACAATGAACGCTATGGACTGCAGCGGTTCGTCTATACCAACAACGCCGCTTCAGGCGTGCCGGTGTACATGCAGGATCCGCTCTTTGCTGCCGATTATTACATGCTGATGTGCGGAAAATGGCGGAACGGAACCCCGATTATGTACGGAGGGAACGGCAATCCGAGTACCGGTGGTTACGGTCCAGCCTGCAGTTTCATGTATCCCGGCGAATCGGACACGCTGAACTGGGGCGTTGGCTGTGTGCCTCCCAACGGTCCAAAACTCTGGACCGAAGAGACTGCAGGCAATGCTCCCGGCGACAGGCGCGGCCTGGGTGTAACCGGCCCGATCACCTTCAAACCCGGCGATGTACAGGATGTAGATATTGCCTTCGGATGGGTGAGGGATTATAACAACCCGCAAATTTCGGCTTCAGTCAGTAAACTCCGGATTCAGACCGACAGGGTCAACAAGGCTTTTGCCGCCAACCGGCTGCCCAACGGGAACCTGTTCTACGGGATCAACGATCACCCGGGTTCAACGCTACCGGCGCTGAAAACATATCCGAACCCGGCTTCCGGCTACCTGAAAATTGAATTTGGCAGCGATCGCCCTATGGCAAACTCAACCATTGATTTGGTGACACTCCAGGGAAATGTCGTCCAACAGGAAACGTACACAGGCAACCGGGCGACCATTCGATTTGACATCGACAGGGTCCCTTCAGGTTTCTACCTCATCCGTATCAAGACAAAAGATGCCCTGATCATAAAAAAAATAGTGATCATCCACTGATGTTCTGACAATCTTGCTTTTACTCTTTACGTTCTTCCTCCTGCAGACAAGTTCTGTGGCATTCTGTTTACAAAAGTAACGGTATCGATCAATAAAAACATATTTGATTTATATGAAAACACGGTCAATATTGATTCAAATGATAATTACTGCGTTATCTTTCATTTTATTATCAGCCACAGGAATTCCAGATGTAAAGAAGGAATTCGTAATGTTTGGAGATAACCTTTTTGCAGCACGTTATGAAGTAACAAATCAGGAATACAGCGAATTTTTAAATGATTTAATTTCGACCAGGCAGACTGAAAAATACCTGAAATGCAAATATGACTCGACCCAATGGATCAGGAAGTTCCCAATCTATAACAATGAAACTCTTCCCAATAATTATCATTCAAATCCTGCATATAACAAATATCCCATTGTAAATATTTCGTTGGAAGGTGCATTATCCTATTGTAGTTGGCTTACTGATAAATACAATAGTGCTGCGAAAAGAAATTATAAGAAAATTCTTTTCAGGCTTCCAACTGAAAGCGAATGGGAAAAATTGTCTTGCCCAATTCCTGGATATAAGTTACCCTGGTCCGGTGCCGATAACAATGGGAAGACCTTTCTTGCTAATATAAAAATAAAAGATGCATTGACTGGCAAAGACAATTATATGATTGATGGTGGTTTGACCACCATAATGACTGGGCATTATAAACCGAATAGGCTTGGCATTTATGATGTCATTGGCAACATATCAGAAATGACTTCAGATGGCAAACAAAAGGGCGGGAGTTGGGACAATTATATTGATGAATGCAATATTGATGAAACACAGTCATATACGCTTCCTGATCCAAGAGTTGGTTTTAGGATAATCATGGAAATAAAAGAAAAATAGAACCACACATAACGAAACCAGTTGTCGGCACAATGGTGGTAGTAACCATGACTTTTATGAAAAGAAATCTGCTTTTGTATCTCTTTTTACTGACCTGTCTCCATACCTATGCGCAGGTGATTCCCGACCAATCGCTGCTTATGGCCCATGCTCCGCCGAAATTCCAAGCAAAATTCCATACCACAAAGGGTGATTTTACCATGGAAGTGAACCGGTCGTGGTCACCTCTTGCCGCCGACAGGCTCTACCAGCTGCTGATCACCGGGTATTATAACGGGAACTCCCTCTTCAGGGTACAGAAAGGCTTTGTCGTCCAGTTCGGGATCAGCGACTCCAGGGAGGTGAACTTTTTCTGGGACAAGCGCCCTGTATATGATGAACCGGTCGCAGGCAGCAACCTGAAGGGAACCGTTTCATGTGCACGCGACGGCATGACGAGCAGGACAACACAATTATTTATCAACCTGAAAGACAACTTCAAACTGGATACGGTCAACTTTAACGGGCTGCATGGGTTTCCGCCGGTGGCAAAGGTCATTTCCGGGTTTGAAGTGATCGAATCGCTTTACGGCGGGTATGGTTTTGACCCTGCAAATTATCAGGACTCCGTGATGGTGCATGGCAACAGCTACCTGAAAAAGAAATTTCCAGAACTGGACTTTATCATCGAAGCAACGGTCACCGCAGAATAGGTGATTGTTTCGCACTGTATTCCGATTTCACCGTAATATAACCCGGGTAGGTTAGCATACTCCCGCCTACCATGATGGATGGCTTTAATTTGATGGTAAACCGGGTCGGCTTGTTCCCGTCGCCGGCCAGGTTCATGCAGAAGTTCAACATGGCCGTGGCCGATTTGCCCGACAGCAATTCCTTTAGGTTAACCTGTAACGGAAACGGAATATTCAGCGTACTGTTGGCGGGAATGTTGACGGGCTTGTCATAGATCCCCGAAGTCATCCTTACATCATCGATAAAGAGGACCCATTCGAGCCGGGTAAGCCCTGCGTCGCCGGTATTGGGATTATGTGCCTCGATGTTGAGTTGCAGGGAAAGCGGCAGGTCCTGCCCCGACAATCCTCCCATGATCCGGGCAAAATCGCCGATGTTCAGATCGCCGGCCGACCGTACATGGTCAAACTCGATACCTGCCAGCTCCACATGTTCAACATCCCTGATCCGGAAATCGCAGTTTGAAAGGTTCGACACCTTGCCTGCCTCCCGGGTAACGCCGCAACCTGCAAGGGTTACGATAAAAAAAACACAGAAAGCAATCCGGCAGAAAATGTTCATGAATTGGGTGTTTGATCTGAATTTACAGTTCGGGTTGTCAGTATTCATTCCAGCTTTTTATTTCCATCTCTCCCGGCTTGATTTTGCAGAACGCCATGATGAACGCGGCTGCCAGGTTGGGGTTGGTAATGAGCGGGATGTTGAAATCCACGGCCGACCGCCTGATGGAGTAATCGTTATCAAGTTCATGTTTCGACAGGTTCTTCGGGATGTTTACGACCAGTTCTAGTTTCCTGTTCCGAAGATATTCGAGCACGTTGGGCTGGGCATCTTCATCGGGCCAGTGTAACACGGTTGACGGGATGCCGTTTGCCTGCAGAAACCCGGCCGTACCCGGTGTGGCGAAGATGGAGAAGCCGTTCGCATGCAACTGCCTGCAGCACTCAAGAAGGATGGTCTTTGATTTGGTGGGGCCGGAAGAGATCATGACATTCTTTTCCGGGATCCGGTAGCCGACCGAAAGCATGGCCTTGAGAATGGCTTCATAGTAGGAGTCGCCGATGCAGCCCACTTCGCCGGTGGAAGCCATGTCGACTCCGAGCACCGGGTCGGCCTTCTGCAGCCTGGAAAATGAAAACTGCGGCGCCTTGATGCCGATATAGTCGATGTCGAACATCGACTTGTCAGGTTTTGTGAACGGAACGCCCAGCATCACCCGGGTGGCAATGTCGATGAAATTTATTTTCAGGACTTTCGAAACAAAGGGAAAACTCCGCGAGGCACGCAGGTTGCACTCGATCACCTTTATGTCGTTGTCACGGGCCAGGAACTGGATGTTAAAGGGCCCTGAAATGCTCAGCGAACGGGAGATCTCCCTGCTGATGCGCTTGATTTTCCTGATCGTTTCAACATATGTTTTCTGCGGAGGAAAAACGATGGTGGCATCGCCTGAGTGAACACCGGCAAATTCGACATGTTCGGAGATGGCGTAAGCAACAATTTCACCCTCCTTTGCCACCGCATCGATCTCAATCTCCTTGGCTTCCTGGATAAACTCTGAAACCACTACGGGATGTTCCTGTGAGACATTCGCCGCAAGCGTCAGGAAAAATTCAAGCTCGCTGTTGTTCGACACCACGTTCATGGCGGCCCCGGAAAGCACGTACGACGGGCGGATCAGCAGCGGGAAACCCACCTGCGACGCAAAATCGTAGATCTCATCGAGGTTGCTCATCTCCTTCCACCGCGGCTGGTCAATATCCAACTGGTCGAGCATGGATGAAAACTTGTGCCGGTCCTCGGCATTGTCGATCGACAGCGGCGACGTGCCCAGAATCGGCACATGCTGGTCGTACAGCCGCATGGCCAGGTTGTTGGGTATCTGCCCGCCCATCGACACCACCACGCCCCTTGGATTTTCCAGTTCGACAATGTCCATCACCCGTTCAAACGACAATTCATCAAAGTACAGCCGGTCGCAAACATCATAATCGGTACTCACCGTTTCAGGGTTGTAGTTGATCATCACCGACCTGAAACCTGTCGCCTTGACAGTATTCAGTGTATTCACGCTGCACCAGTCAAACTCGACAGAACTCCCGATGCGGTATGCCCCCGAGCCCAGCACGATCACCGACATCCGGTCATCGGGGAACGTCACATCGTGTTCATCGCCGGCGTAAGTCAGGTACAGGTAGTTTGTTTGTGCAGGATACTCTGCGGCGAGTGTATCGATGTTTTTAACACAGGGGACGATTCCCAGGCTCTTGCGATAATCCCTCACGATCAGCATATCCTGACCGATTTCGCCCTTCTCGTGTTTCCCGACCAGCCTGGCGAGCTGGAAATCGGAGAAACCAAGCCGTTTCGACTCGAGCAGGAGCCCGGGGGGAATCGAGGTTATCCCGTTTATGGCACTGAGCATTTGCCCGGTATTGAAAATATTCTTAAGCCTGTATAAGAACCATTTGTCGATCTGTGTCAGTTCCCATATCTGGTCGACGGAATAACCAGCTGCGAGTGCCTGGGCGATCACGAAGATCCGGGTATCGGTCGGGTTGCCGAGTTCCTCCCCGATGTTCTCCACCTGGAGTTCTTTATTGCCGATGAACCCGTGCATTCCCTGCCCGATCATTCGCAAGCCTTTCTGAATGGCTTCCTCGAATGTCCGTCCGATAGCCATGATCTCGCCGACGCTCTTCATGCTGGAGCCGATCTGTTTCGAGACCCCTGTGAATTTACTGAGGTCCCATCTCGGTATCTTGCAGACAATGTAATCAAGTGAAGGTTCAAAACAGGCGGTGGTTACCCTGGTCACCGAATTTTTTAATTCGTGCAGGCCGTATCCCAGCCCCAGTTTTGCAGCTACGAAAGCCAGCGGGTACCCTGTGGCTTTGGAGGCCAGTGCCGACGATCGTGAAAGCCGGGCGTTAACTTCGATGATCCGGTACTCTTCCGACCGGGGATTCAGGGCATACTGGATGTTACACTCCCCGATGATCCCAAGGTGCCGGATCACCCGGATCGAAAGTTCGCGCAATTTATAATATTCAATATTGGTGAGGGTTTGCGAAGGGGCGACCACGATACTTTCGCCGGTATGAATTCCCAGCGGGTCGAAATTCTCCATGTTGCAAACCGTGATGCAGTTGTCGTACTGGTCGCGCACCACTTCGTATTCGATCTCCTTCCAACCCTTCAGTGATTCCTCCACGAGGATCTGCCCGGAGTAGGAAAAGGCATTTGCCGCCAGCACCTCCAGTTCTTCCTGGTTCGCGCAAAATCCGCTACCCTGCCCTCCAAGCGTGTAGGCCGCCCTGATGATCAGCGGGAAACCGATCTCGGTTGCAGCAGCCCTGGCAGCGGCCAGGTCGGTTACGGCAATGCTCTTTGGAGTGCCGGCATCAATGGCATGCAGCATTTTGGAGAAGAGATCCCGGTCTTCGGTCAGGATAATGGTTTCAACAGGGGTTCCAAGCACCTTCACATTGAATTTTTCCAGCACGCCCGATTTGAACAGGGCAACCCCGCAATTCAGCGCCGTTTGTCCGCCGAAGGCGAGTAAAATCCCGTCGGGACGCTCCTTTTCGATCACCTTTTCAACAAAAGGCGGGGTGACCGGGAGGAAATAAACCACGTCGGCGACCTCTTCCGAAGTCTGGATGGTGGCAATGTTCGGGTTGATAAGGATGGTGTTTATCCCCTCCTCTTTCAGGGCTTTCAGCGCCTGGGAGCCCGAGTAGTCGAATTCGCCGGCTTCCCCGATCTTGAGGGCCCCGGATCCAAGCACCAATACTTTCTTTACATTGTGAATCATCGGAAGGTCAGGTTTTGGATTGCTTTACCATGTTCATGAAATCATCGAATAAAAACCGGGTATCGGTTGGGCCGCCTGATGCTTCAGGGTGAAACTGGGTCGAAAAAAACGGCATTGTCTTATGGCGGATCCCTTCGTTGGTATGGTCGTTGAGGTTTATGAACAGGGGTTCCCAGTCAGGGCCCAGCGTTTTGTCATCCACGGCAAAACCATGATTTTGCGAGGTGATATAGGCATGGTTGGTTCCCACACGCAGTACCGGCTGGTTATATCCGCGGTGTCCGTATTTCAGTTTGTAGGTCGTGGCACCGCCTGCCAGCGACAACAGCTGGTTGCCGAGGCATATCCCGAAGATCGGCCGGTCCTGGCGGATGGCTTTCTCAAGATGTTCAATGGTTTTCACGCACTGCTTCGGATCTCCGGGTCCATTGGAAATTACCAGGCCATCATATTCATCCCCGGTAAAGTCATAATCCCAGGGAACCCTGATCACCGTGGCGCCCAGTTTGAGCAAACAACGGATGATGTTATTTTTCACCCCGCAGTCAACCACCATGATACTTACATCACCCCCGGCATAGATCTTCTTTTCCTTCAGGCTGACCTGGGCTACAAGATTATCGGTATTCGGGTCATAAAAGCCGGTTTCGTTCTCCTCATGCTGAACAATTTTCCCGGGCATCGTTCCCCGTTCACGCAGCAGCTTGGTGAGGGCGCGGGTGTCGATGCCGCAGATCCCCGGCACATCGTATTCCTTCAGCCAGTCGGAAAGACTCTCAAGTGCATTCCAGTGGCTGTATTCGGTGGAATAACTTGCCACCACCAAACCGGTGATATGGACCTTATCCGACTCGAAAAATTCCGACAGTTGTTCTTTTATCACACGCCCTGGCACTCCGTAATTCCCGATAAGCGGGTAAGTCAGCACCAGTATCTGGCCTTTGTAGGAAGGGTCGGTCAGGCTTTCGGGGTAACCCGTCATGGCTGTGTTAAAAACCACCTCCCCGGCTACGGCCTTTTGCGCCCCAAAGGCCTGACCCGTAAAGCGGGTCCCATCATCCAATATCAACTGCGGCATCCATTAAAATTTATCGGTTTCGAATTTGCAAAATTACGATAAACGATGGTTTGCTTCCAGCCTCAATCCATCAAGTTATGACAAGTTATTAAAAACAATACCTCACCCCCCTGCCCCCTCTCCGCATTGAGACTACCTCACCCCCCTGCCCCCTCTCCGCATTGAGACTACCTCACCCCCCTGCCCCCTCTCCGCATTGAGACTACCTCACCCCCCTGCCCCCTCTCCGCCCGGAGA
>CAIWMX010000099.1 GCA_903913885.1 uncultured Bacteroidales bacterium
CATCCTTCAGAATCTTTGCTAATTCGTTAACCTCTTTTACTGTCAAATTAACTAACTGTTCTGCAAAAGCTTTTAAATCTGCCATTTTTGTTACTATTTGTGTTCCGGTTTGTTGGAACGGTTATTACTAAAATTATTCTTTCGTTAAAGTTTGGTTATTCCGGTTTTTCCGATAAGGTCTTGACAAGCCCGGAGAGTGTGTTGCCACCCGACTGTAATGCCGAGATAACATTCTTCGCAGGCGACTGTAAGAGTCCGACCAGTTCACCGATCAATTCTAACCTCGATTTGATACTTATCAGTACATCGAGCTGGTCATCACCCAGGTAGATACATTCTTCCACGTAGGCCCCTTTAAGAGATGGCTTGGCGGCTGCTTTCCTGAATTCCTTGATCAACTTGGCAGGTTCATTGGCCGACTCCGAAAACATGATGGAGGTAGGTCCTGCAAGCACAGGGAAAAATTCCTCAAAGGATTTTCCGCTGCGTTCCATTGCCTTTTGCAATAAAGAATTCTTCACAACCCTCAACTCAACGTTCTTCTTGAAGCAGGTTCTTCTGAGCCTACTTGTCGTTGCCGCATTCAGGGTAGAAGTATCAGCAATATAAAAGGAACTTGCTCCTTTCAACCGCTCTGTCAGGGAATCAATAAGCTCGGTTTTTTCTTCTTTTTTCATGATAGTTGTCTCTCAGATTTCTGTAATTAAGCAGTGACCGATTTTGGATCAACCGGAACGCTGGGGCTCATGGTACTTGACATGTAAATGCTTTTCACATAGGTACCTTTTGCCGACGACGGTTTCAGTTTGAGGATCGTGTTGATCAGTTCCTTGGCATTTTCCACGATTTTATCCCTTTCAAAAGATGCTTTTGCAACGGATGCGTGGATGATACCGAATTTATCAACCTTAAAATCGATTTTACCGGCTTTTACTTCTTTAACGGCCTTTCCAACCTCCATGGTAACAGTCCCCGTTTTCGGGTTGGGCATCAATCCACGTGGTCCGAGGATCTTTCCGAGTGCACCAACCTTGGCCATAACACTGGGCATGGTAATAATAACATCAACGTCTGTCCAACCGCCTTTGATCTTATCAATATAGGTATCCAATCCTGCAAAATCAGCGCCGGCCTCGATGGCTTCTTCTTCTTTGTCGGGAGTGCATAATACCAATACCCGGATGGTCTTACCGGTACCGTGGGGAAGCGTCACGATGCCGCGAACCATCTGGTTGGCTTTACGGGGATCAACCCCGAGACGAACGTCAATATCGACGGATGAGTCAAATTTTGTATTGCTGATCTCTTTTACAAGTGCAGCAGCATCCGCCAACGAATAAACGGTATTCTTATCAATCTTCGATAAGGCAACCTTCCTCTTTTTTGTCAGCTTTATCATTTGTATGTATTTAGATGTTGTTAATGAGGTCTTTTAAACAACGGGTCACGCTGCGAAAATTATCGCTTGAAGGATGCGGTACCGGTAACGGTAATGCCCATGCAGCGGGCGGTCCCGGCCACCATCCTGGCGGCTGATTCGAGGGTAAAGGCATTCAGGTCGGGCATTTTGTCCTCCGCGATCTTCTCTACCTGTTCCCAGGTCACCGTAGCAACCTTGTTGCGGTTAGGCTCCGGTGAACCTTTCTGGAGTTTGGTGATTTCCATCAGCTGCACGGCAACCGGAGGAGTTTTGACGACAAAGTCAAACGACTTATCACGGTATACTGTGATGATAACAGGAATGATCTTTCCAGCCTTATCCTGCGTACGTGCATTGAACTGCTTGCAAAATTCCATGATGTTCACACCCTTGGCCCCCAATGCAGGGCCGATCGGGGGTGACGGGTTTGCTGCCGCTCCCTTGATCTGCAACTTGATAATTCCACTAACTTCTTTTGCCATGATAATTTTTGATTGGGTGAGCCGCACATCCGTGCTGCTCTTTGATTAATTTATTGGATGAGCCGCACCGCAATGCTGCTCCTGTTATTTCGATAAAAACATGAGCCAGGCCGCACAGCAGTGAGGCTTCTACTCCTTTTGAACCTGCATGAAACTCAGCTCAAGCGGGGTTTTCCGGCCAAAAATCTTGACCATCACCTTCAGTTTCTTCTTCTCCTCGTTGATCTCCTCGATCACGCCGCTGAAACTGTTGAACGGTCCGTCGATTACGGTAACAGTTTCACCAATTATAAACGGGATGTTCACCTCTTCGCCCTGTTCCGACAATTCATCGAATTTTCCAAGGATCCTTTTCACCTCCGAGGGACGCAGCGGGTGGGCTTCGCCTTTTGCGCCCAGGAAACCAAGTACCCCCGGAATGTTCCGGATGATATGGGGCACTTCGCCGACCAGGGTTGCTTCAATCAGTACATAACCCGGAAAGTAATTACGTTCCTTGCTGACCTTTTTCCCGTTACGGATCAGGTAAACCTTTTCCGTGGGGATCAGCACCTGAGTAATGTATTCCTGGAGATTCAGGTTTACAATTTCGCTTTCGAGATATTGCTTCACCTTCTTCTCATTACCAGAGATAGCCCTCACGACGTACCACTTTTTGGTTACTTCACTCATGCTTACAATGAGATTATTACTAGATTATTACAGTTAGCCCGGTTCTGGAAATCCTGACGGATTAAAAGAGTTTGTAAAATTGCAACAGCACGTTTTTGAATACTTCATCCATGGCAAAAACGATGATTGCAATGATCAGCGATGCAACGGATACCACAATGGCACTGCCCTGCAATTCGGACCAGGTAGGCCAGGATACCTTATGCATCAGCTCATCGTAGCTTTCCTCAATATAGGTGACAACTTTATTAGCCATTTTCAAAATGTTTTGCACGGGTGGTAGGAATCGAAC
>CAIWMX010000100.1 GCA_903913885.1 uncultured Bacteroidales bacterium
CCGATCTCCCCTCAACCATGACACTGTCGACGTCCATGGCGCCAAGCGAATGCATAACGAACCCGAGGTCCACCCTCCCGTTTTTCAACGGGCAGATCAGCACCTGTGCCCCCATCCGCTCAATGGTTTTCATTTTTTCTTTATCCGCCAGACAGGTTGTGGCTATGATGACCAGTTGCGGATCGTTTTTCAGCCCCGCTGCATCAAGCGGGATACGGCCATGCGTATCGGCGATGACCTTCAGCGGATTTTTCCAGGATCCCTTCAGCCTGATGTTCAGCAGGGGATCGTCAAAAAGCACAGTATCAACGCCGATCATCACAGCCATCCATTGCTGGCGCATATGGTGGACCATCTTCCGCGATTTTTCGCCTGTAATCCACCGAGAGGCGTTGGTTACGGTGGCAATTTTCCCGTCGAGGGTCATGGCCGATTTCAGCACAACGAATGGCAACCCGGTCACGATGAACTTATTGAATGCTTCGTTCATCATGACGACCTCCTCTTCAAGCACCCCTGTTTCTCCGGTGATCCCATGCGACTTTAAATAACTGATTCCATTTCCATGTACGAGCGGGTTCGGATCGGTGGTCCCAATGACCACCCTTGCAATTCCCTTTTCCGCGATCAGGTTGCAGCAGGGAGGTGTTTTCCCCTCATGGGAACATGGTTCAAGGGTAACGTATAATGTTGAACCAACTACCGGTTCATTTGCTGAATTAATTGCGTTAACTTCCGCATGGGCTCCCCCGAAAAATTCATGAAACCCCTCCCCGATGATCCGTCCATCCTTCACAAGAACAGCCCCGACCATGGGATTAGGATTCACCCATCCCGCACCCCGCTTCGCCAAGCTCATCGCCCGCTTCATATATTTCACGTCAACCGTCATCCTTTATCAATAAAATTCCACATCTCCATCCCGCCTCTCAACTCCCCATTGTTTGCATTGATTGCATTCCTGCAATCCTGCATTCAAAAAAAAAGCCCCGTCACGCAATCGCAACAGGGCATAATCCTATTTAACTTGATAGAAGGTCAGATTAAATACGATTCTTCTTTCATCCAGACTTTACTGTCGGTGCCGTAATTTCAACGGCTCATTTCCCGTAAACGGGAGTCGCGGACTATACCGCCGGTCGGGAATTGCACCCTGCCCTGAAGAACCAGATTCTATGTATATGAACTGCTCTAATGATTCGTTCTGATTGCAAAGGTACAAAAATAAATACACTGTTAATCTGTTAACAGTGTATTTATTTTATACGGTTGTTATTGAACGACCATTTTTTCAGTTACCACTTTATTGCCGGTCTTCAATTGAACAAAATAGATTCCCCTGGCATAACCTGAGATATCCATTGTTTTGAGAACCGGGGCTGATGTTGCTTCCAAAACATCCGATGACAGTATTTTCCCGTCGATCGAGGTGACAGAAAGGACACATGAACCTGTGTTGATCCCGCTGACGACAAAAGAAACTGTTCCGTGAGCCGGGTTGGGCTGGATCATCAGGGCCGGAGCGTTGGTTTTATCGGCGATACCCGTGCAAACATCAAATATGACATGTTTCGTACTCGTTACATCCTTCGTACACGGAGGTGTTGGTGTGCCGGTAAAATGCAGATTTACGGATCCGGCCAGTTTATCGGCCAGGGTTGGCAGGTAGGATGTGTTGAACGTGGTCGGGTTAACAAATGTTCCTGTGCCTGAGGAAGTCCAGCTGATAGAATTTACATTGATGGCAGTTCCGCTGACCGGGAACGCAGTGACATACCAGCAAACCGTGGTATCAACGCCTGCAGATACAACGGGCTGCGGCATAACGTCGACAAGCACTGTATCAATACGGGTATTATTACCATCGCTGACGTTTACAATATATTGGGTAGGAACGGCAGGCGCTACTTTCGGGGTTTGCTGAGTCGAGGTAAAACCGGCCGGGACCGAAGTCCAGGAATAGGTATAATTACCAGGGGCGCCACAGTTTGCCAAAACATTCAACTGGGCTGAGTCGCCGGCACACACTTGTGAAGGGGATGCAAAGGCGGATGCTGCAAAGAAGGAAAATGAGGCAATACGGGTTTTCCAGTTGGTACCAGAAGTGGAAGTGTAATATTCTGTAGTATACCAGAACTTCCTTAATTGGGAAGGATCGGCGCTCATGGCACTATAATCGCCCCAGCGGCTGCTGCTGCCCGCTGCAGTTTGTGCACCGCCGCCATTAACAATACCTTTTTCAGCGATGGTCATAAGTCCGAGCGAGTCACACACCATTCTGCCGGTATAGCGGATGGAGGGATACATGCTGGCGCTTGAAATCGAGTAACCTAGTGCCATATTCCCGAGGGAATCCATGGCAATGCTTCCCATCCAGCGCGAGTTGCCATCAGAAGGGGCGTAGGTCGATTGCTGGTAGATGCTCCATGGTGCTGTGTCAGAATTCCGCAGTTCATACCAGCGACAGCCGGCAACGCCTGATCCGGCGTTGACTACATGGTTCAACACCATGGCATTATACCCGTTAAACGTTCTGTACTGAACACGGTACATGAGACGGTCGGTGATGGCGGGTACCTTGGCTGAAGTTCCTTTCTGGGGTATACCTCCTGCGAGGGATGAGTTAAACGGTGCAACAGGGAGGCCCAGGTTACTACCGTAAGTTGAGTTTGTCGGGGTGACCCAGTCAGTTTTAAACTCATTGATGCCGAGGTGCTGTGAACCGCTGGTACGGATATACACAAAGTACTCAGGCGTTCCTGCCGGGGGGAATGGTCCGTCGCAATCGGCCGGGATGGCTGTAAAAGCTTCGTTTGATGAGGGGAGTGTGAATGAAACCCTCGCGGCAGTGGGGCTTCCGGCAAGCATCGCCGTGCGGTCATACGCATCGGCACCTGTTCCTGAGTAGGAAGAGCCACCAGCAAACCGGTTGCTGCTCATGTAATAACCGTCGGGCCATATCCCGAATTTGGGATAGTCGGGCATGGCAGTAAAGGAATATTGGTAACGGTACCACGATCCCGTAGGATCGTTGGTTTGCGAAATGGCGATCATCTGAAAGTTACCGGCGCTGGGCAGGGAGAACTGGGTAAAGAGCCACCGGTCGGCGATTTCATCATACAAAATCACGGCATCACCGTCGTTCGAGTTGTTCGGCATGCCGTTCCACACGGTACTGCTGGCGAACGGGCCGACAAGTTTAACACCTGCCTTGCTGTAAATCGCGTAAGAGCAGTTGACTACCTGGAAGTAGTAGTTCTTACCAACATCACCATCGGTATCCGGGGGAATGTATCCCTGAACGTTGTTTACCCCATCAAAATTCTGGATAGTGGTATCGGTGGTTACTTTGCCAAAATAATCCTGCACAACAGGGTGCTGGAAATCAGGGATTCCTTTATATTGGTTGGGATCTTCTTTGAAAATATTGAATTTGTTTTTCACGATTCCATCCTTCCACGAATTGTCAGCTTTGGGAGGGGTTTGTTTGATCATATCCCTGAGCGGCGGAGAGATGTCGAAATAGACAGGATAAGCCACTTCAGGTTTCAGCGGCTGATTCTGTGCAAAGGAAAAGTTCATGCCTATAACAAGCAGCAGGAACAAAAGGTAATACTTTTTCATGGGGGTTGATTTTGGTTAAGGTTCAGCTTGCAAAGTTATTGAAAAGTTGTCTATATTTGACCATTCCAAAAATAGAAATCGTACTTTTTATCAATAAAATAAGAATAATATGAACATCATAATTACCGGGGCAAGCAAGGGTATCGGCAACGAACTCGTAAAGGTGCTTGCCAGGCATAAACAAAATCAGATTGTGGCCATCTCGCGCAATGGCAAAGCGCTTAAAGAACTGGTTGCCGAATGTGTGCACCTCTATCCCGAAGCAAAGATAACACCCTATGAATTTGACCTGAACCAGTTCGAGTTTTATCCCTTTATCGTGCAACGTCTGGAAACGTTCATCCATAAATGCGACATCCTGGTCAACAATGCCGGCAAACTTGTCAATAAACCATTTAACAAATTTGATATTACCAATTTCGACGACACCTTCAACGTAAACATCAAAGGTCCGTTTTTCCTGATCCAGGCACTGTTGCCCATGATGAACAAGGGGGCGCATATTGTTAACATCGGCAGCATCGGGGGCGTACAGGGCAGCAAAAAATTCCCGGGACTGGCCGCATACAGTGCCAGCAAAGGGGCGCTGGCGATCCTGACCGAAGCTTTGGCAGAAGAGCTGGCAGAACAGGAGATCAAAGTAAACTGCCTGGCGCTCGGCGCGGTGCAGACTGAAATGTTCGCAAAGGCTTTCCCCGGCGCAAAAGCGTTGCAAAACCCGGCCCAGATTGCCCACTTCATTGCCGATTTCTGCATCAGCGGTTCGAAATACTTCAATGGAAAGGTGGTGCCGGTGTCGATGTCAACGCCTTAAGAGGAGGGGCTGATGTGATAATGTGCTGATGTGATAATGTGCTGATGGGATGATGTGTTGATGAGATGATTTGATGATTTGATGATGTGATGATTTGATGAAGTGATGATTTGAATATATTAACTCCGTCATTTCATGAATCTTACGTCCTTCGTCCCACGTCCTTCGTCCCACGTCCTTCGTCCCACGTCCTTCGTCCCACGTCCTTCGTCCCACGTCCTTCGTCCCATGTCCTTCGTCCCTCGTCCTTCGCCCTTCGTCCTTCGTCTTAGAGATAATCTTCCACGTTCCTGGCGAAAGGAGCAATAGCCCGGTTGTAAATCCCGTGCATGTAGGCGATGGCCATACCGTAGTTGGTTACGGGGATGCCGGCGTCGATGGCGGGCTTTAACCGGTTTTGCAGTTGCCTGCGGGTAATCATGCAACCGCCGCACTGGATCACCATGGCATAATCGGTAATTGGGTGTGGAATTGAATTCAACCCGGCCACGATTTCAAATTCCAGTTTTTTCCCCGAGAAATTGTTCAGCCAGCGAGGTATTTTCACCCTGCCAATATCATCGCACGACACGTGATGGGTGCATGATTCGAGGATGAGCACGCGGTCGCCGTCGCGCAGCTCCGACAAATGCGGCGTTCCTTTCATGTAACTTTCGAAATCGCCCTTCTGCCTGGCCAGCACGATGCTGAAACTGGTGAGCGGGATATCCTTCGGAACGGCTGCATCGGCTTTAGGAAACACCTGGCTGTCGGTGATCACCAGCACTGGCTTCGGGCTCATTTTCCGCAGGAAGACATCCACTTCCCGCTCCTTGCACACAATCGCAATGCCATCATGATCCAGCACATCGCGGATCACCTGCACTTGCGGAAGGATCATCCGGCCCTCCGGCGCTTCAATGTCGATGGGAGTGATCAGCAACACGACATCCCCGTAGGATATGAGATCACCGACCAGGGTTTGCTTCCGGAAGGCCGTTTCCGGGATGGTTTGCCTCACCACGTTGATTACCTCTTCGATATTTCGGGGATGCAGTGCGCTGAAGTCAACCACAGGAACGCCATATTTGTCGCGGATTACTGTTGACAGTTCAGGGTTGATCGCCTCTTCATCCGATTTATTATGAATGATGAGGTACGGCAGGTCACTGGCCTTAAAATCCTTTACAAGGCTTTTTTCCGGATCGTCAAATTCATTATGTGCTATCAACAGAATGGCCATGTCGATGATTTTCAGCACATCCCTCGTTTTCCCCACCCGTTTCATCCCGAGTTCGCCGGAATCATCGATCCCGGCGGTGTCGATCATAACCACCGGCCCGATCCCGCCGATCTCAATCGATTTTTTAACCGGGTCGGTTGTGGTGCCGGCAACATCGGAGACAATGGCAATATCCTGCCCGGTAAGTGCATTGATCAGGGAACTCTTGCCGTTGTTCCTCCGTCCGAAGATGCCGATGTGAGGCTTTGTGTCGCGAGATTTAGTCATTTAAAAAATAATATGAATATCGAATATTGAACAACGAATTTTGAAGGCTGAATTTTGAAGATTGAAACCAACCCCAAATTTAAAACTAAAATTTCAGAACCTCAATGGGACACTTCGGGAACCTCAGTGTCCCACGTCCTACGTCCCACGTCCTACGTCCCACGTCCTACGTCCTTCGGACCTGAATAAACTCCACCGGCGCACCGTTTTCCTCAATGAAAGCAACGATGTTCCCTTCCGACGGACTGTTGGGCTCAATGATCACCTTTTTCCCCCTGATAGCTTCATAAATGTCATCTACCTCAAAGGCGACATGCGGGACGGTCTTTACGATTTCGGGAAGATTGCAGCCATCTTCGTACCGCATCCATTCGATGCCATATTCGCTCTCCTCGTAGCCACAATGCCATACTTTGTACTCTGCGAGATATTTCTCCCCTTTAACCGGGGTTTTTGTAGGAATTCCGAGGTGGTGATATTTGTAATTTGTCATTTGAAATTTTTAAAGACCTGATGAACCAGGAAGGAACAACCCAGGTTGTGCCATGGCAAATTTACAAAAAAGCATCAGTTTTCCATCTCCGCGAATGACTGGCCGGAAGGACAGTGGATTGAAAAATTAATCGGGTTTTACGCTCCGCTCCAGTTCCCGCAGGTTTTCGAGTTTTTTCTTCTGCAGGAAGCTGTGGATGTCGCCAAGGTGTTCTTTAACCCGTTTGTTGCCGAATTCAAACACTTTGTTCACCAGGCCATCGAGGAAATCACGGTCGTGCGACACAAGGATCATGGTGCCGTCGTAATCCTGCAGAGCGCTTTTCAGGATATCCTTCGTTTTCAGGTCAAGATGATTGGTAGGCTCATCGAGGATCAGCAGGTTGACCGGCTCAAGTAGCAGTTTGATCATGGCCAGGCGCGTGCGTTCACCGCCCGAGAGCACCTTCACTTTATTCGAAGAGATATCCCCTCCGAACATAAAGGCGCCGAGGATGTCACGGATCTTTGCCCTGATATCGCCCTTCGCCGCGTCGTCAACAGTCTGGAAAACGGTGATCTCCTCGTCGAGCAGGGATGCCTGGTTCTGGGCAAAGTAACCTATCATGATGTTGTGGCCGAGGGTCAGCGTGCCTTCGTAGCCCTTTTCCCCCATGATGGCGCGCACCATGGTTGATTTCCCTTCGCCGTTTTTCCCGACAAAGGCAACCCGTTCACCCCGCTCAATGCTGAGCGAAACATCCGAAAAGACTGTGTGGTCGCCATACGATTTGGACAGGCCGCCAAGGATCAGCGGGTAACTTCCCGAGCGGGGCGATGGCGGAAATTTCAGCCGCAGGGCTGAGGTATCCTCCTCGTCGATCTCAACAAGTTCAAGCTTTTCCAGCATTTTTACCCGCGACTGAACCTGCAGGGTTTTACTGTAGGTTCCTTTGAACCGATCAATGAACTCCTGGGTTTCGGCGATCATCTTCTGCTGCTCGTCAAACTTCTTTTGCTGTTGCTGGCGCCGTTCAATCCGGAGTTGCTGGTATGCGGTGTAGTTTACCTTGTAGTCGTATATGCGTCCCATCGTCACCTCGATGGTGCGGGTGGTGATGTTGTCGACGAAGGCGCGGTCGTGCGAGATCACGATTACTGCCTTGGCGCTGTTGATGAGGAAATCCTCCAGCCATTGAACCGATTCGATATCCATGTGGTTGGTGGGTTCATCCAGCAGGATCAGGTCGGGATCCTGCAACAGTATCTTGGCCAGTTCGATGCGCATGCGCCAGCCACCGCTGAATTCGCCGGTAGGCCTCGTGAAATCGGCACGCGTAAAACCAAGTCCGATCAGTATCTTCTCAATCTCCGCATCGTAGTTGATATCGGCAATGGAATAAAATTTCTCGCTGAGTACCGATACTTCTTCAATGATCCCGTAATACTCCTCCGACTCGTAATCGGTGCGGGTGGAGAGCTGATGGTTGAGTTCTTCAATCCGGCTTTTCATGCCGAACACCGATGCAAAGGCCTGGGAAGCCTCCTCAAACACTGTTCTGGAATCAACGGTCAGGAGGTGCTGCGGCAGGTAGGCGATCACCGCGCCTTTGGGCGCTGAAACCCTTCCGGAAGTCGGGATTCGTTCGCCAGCAAGGATCTTCAGCAAGGTTGATTTTCCGGCGCCATTCTTGCCCATAAGAGCAATCCTGTCCTTTTCGTTGATGGCAAACGAAATATTTTTAAAAAGTGTGGTGCCCCCGAACTCGACGGTAAGCCCTTCTGCTGCTATCATAGTGCGTGGTTGGGGTTTATATGGGAATCAGGCGATTACCTGGTGGCGGTTTTTTTGAATTTCGAATATTGAACAACGAAATTTGAATATTGAAGTTAGTGTTTTGAGACTTTAATCGTAACATGAATTACCGATTCCTCCTAACTAACCATTTAATTCTTAATTCATAATTTTTCATTTTTAATTCTTAATTTTTAATTAGTACAACCTGTTGCGCTGCTCCCTGATCCTGTCGTCGGTTACATAGTCGTCATATTCCATCCGCTTGTCGATCATGCCCTTCGGGGAGATTTCGATGATGCGGTTGCACACGGTCTGGATGAAGGCGTGGTCATGCGACGACATGAGGATGTTGCCCTTGAATTTCATAAGGGTGTTGTTGAACGCCTGGATCGATTCAAGGTCGAGGTGGTTGGTGGGAGTGTCGAGCATCATCACATTGGCGTTTCGGATCATCATACGTGCGATCATGCACCGTACTTTTTCTCCGCCCGACAGCACGTTGGCCTTCTTAAATATTTCTTCGCCGGAGAAAAGCATTTTCCCCAGGAATCCCCGAAGGTAATTTTCGGTGGTGTCGCTCGAGAACTGGCCCAGCCAGTCCATCAGATTGAGTTCAGTCTGGAATAGCTTTTCGTATTCGAGCGGCAGGTAAACCTTGGTAATGGTCTGCCCCCATTCATAGGTCCCTGAATCGGGTGTGTCATGTCCCTTGATGATCTCGAAGAGCGCGGTCATGGCGCGCGTGTCGCGCGAAAGGAAGATCACCTTGTCTTCCTTCTGCATGGTGAAACTGATATTTTTAAATAGCAAAGTGCCGTCATCCGCTGTTTTGGCAAGGTCCTTCACCTCCAGGATGGTGTTTCCCGGTTCGCGGTCGGGGGTGAAGATGATGCCTGGATATTTGCGTGTGGAAGCCTTGATCTCCTCGATGTTGAGTTTTTCGATCATCTTCTTGCGGCTGGTGGTCTGCTTCGACTTCGAAGCATTGGCACTGAAACGGGCGATAAATTCCTGGAGTTCCTTTTTCCGGTCCTCCGCCTTTTTATTCTGCGTCATCTGCTGACGGAGCGCCAGCTGGCTCGATTCGTACCAGAAGCTGTAATTACCGGGAAACTGCTGCACACGGCCAAAATCGATGTCGACGATGTGGGTGCAGATAGAGTCGAGAAAATGGCGGTCGTGGGAAACGACCAACACGGTATTGTCAAAATTGGCCAGGTATCCTTCGAGCCAGTTCACGGTTTCAAGGTCAAGGTCATTGGTGGGCTCGTCGAGCAGAAGGTTATCCGGCTTGCCGAAAAGGGCCTGGGCCAGGAGCACCTTCACCTTGTCGCGCCCGTTGAGGTCGCTCATCTGCTTGCCATGCAGGTCTTCCTTGATCCCCAGTCCGCTCAGAAGGCTGGCCGCGTTGCTTTCGGCATTCCACCCGTCGATGGCGGCAAACTGCTCCTCCAGCTCCGAGGCCCTGTTGCCGTCGGCTTCCGAAAAATCGGGTTTCGCATAAAGGGAATCCTTTTCGTTCATGATCTCCCAAAGCCGTGCATGGCCCATGAGCACCGTGGTAAGCACCGAAAATGCATCAAATTCGGCGTGGTTCTGCTTAAGCACCGACAACCGTTCGCCCGGGCCGAAGGTGACCGAACCGGTGGTATTGTCCATCTCCCCGTAAAGCATTTTCAGGAAAGTGGATTTGCCGGCGCCGTTGGCCCCGATGATCCCGTAGCAGTTGCCGGGGGTGAACACCATGTTGACATCCTGGAACAGGATACGCTTGCCAAACTGGATGCCCAGGTTTGAGACTGTAATCATTTAATTTAATGTTTGTTATGTTTGATAAAAAGTTGACCTGAAAAAGGGTGCAAAGGTACACCTTTTATTGCTTGGAAAATCAATTTTGCCAATTAATGCAAACAATGCAGACAATGCAGACAATGCAGACAATGCAG
>CAIWMX010000101.1 GCA_903913885.1 uncultured Bacteroidales bacterium
CTCCAACGCAAATCGTGGTCGGAGTGGTTGGCGGCGAGGTGATGATCGGATCGGCAACAACGGTGTAGCTTGCTCCGGCGCTGTTAAAGTCGCAACCTGATGCGTTGACGGTGGTTAACCGGTACTGGTAGGTACCCGGGCTGGTTGCACCCGTGATCGTCATATCAAGGGTAGTCGCGTTGGTATAGGTACTGCCCGCAGGCGTACCGTTGGCAACGTTGTTCCAGGATGAACCATTGTAATACTGCCACTGGTAAGTGGCGATTCCGGTTCCGCCGCTGATCGTGCTGCTCACCGTTGTGGTACCTCCAACACAGATGCTGTTGTTGGTGAAGGTCGGGGTTGTCAGTGTCGGGTCGGCTACCACGACGACTGTCATCGTGTTCGATGTGGCCGGGTTACAGTCATTGCCCGTGGCAGAAACCACGCACTGATAACTGTAAGTGCCGGGCACTGAAATACCCGCTATCGAGAAGGTCGTTCCAGTTGCCCCGCTGTAAGTTGATCCTGTCGGGGTTCCGTTAGCCACGCTGTTCCAGGATGAACCATTATAAAATTGCCACTGGTAATTCAATGAAGGATAGCCGCCGCTCGCTGCGATGGTCATGTTGGCCGTGGTCCCGCCTGTACAAATCGCCGACGGGCTGACGGGCTGGGTATAAATGGTCGGATCTGTATTGACCGTTATGATTATAGTATTGGAGGTCACCGGATTGCAATCGCTTCCAATCGCTGTGATCAGGCAGTTGTACTGATAACTGCCTGCCACGGAAATGCCCGCTACCGTAAGATTGTCCGTTACATCTCCGGTATAGGTTGATCCGGCAGGGGTTCCGCCGCTGACAGGATTCCAGCTTGATCCGTTAAAGTATTGCCATTGGTACACCAGCGATGGGGTGCCTCCGGTTGCAACCAGGCTTACCGAGGTGGTTCCGCCAACGCATATCGTAGTCGGAGAGGTTGGCTGCGAGGAGATGCTCGGATCGGCAATTACAGTATAGCTCGCTCCGGCAGAGATATAATCGCATCCGGATGAATTTACAGTCGTAAGCCGGTACTGGTAGCTGCCCGGGTTGGTTGCACCCGTGATCGTCATATCAAGGGTAGTCGCGTTGGTATAGGTACTGCCCGCAGGCGTGCCGTTGGCTACGTTGTTCCAGGATGATCCATTGTAATACTGCCACTGGTAAGTGGCTATTCCGGTTCCGCCGCTGATCGTACTGCTCACCGTTGTGGTACCTCCAACACAGATGCTGGTGTTGGTGAACGTCGGTGTTGTCAGCGTCGGGTCAGCTACCACAGTTAAACTAACCGGACTGGAAGTTGCAGGGTTGCAGCCAACTCCTGTTGCCGATACGATGCACTGATAGGTATAGGTCCCCGGAACATTTATCCCCACAACAAACATGCTTGGGGTGGTATTTCCGGAATATGTCGAACCTGACGGGAGGTTGTTTGCCAGGTTTTGCCATGTACCGCTGTTATTATATTGCCATTGATAAATCCTGGAAGGAGTTCCTCCCGATGCGGTTATCGTCATGGTGGCCGAAGTTCCCCCAACACAAATATCAGCCGGAACTGTTGGTCCTGTCATGATGGTAGGTCCATCTACAACGGATATGATGATTTCGTTGGAGGTTGCCGTTCCGCAACCGTCTCCGCTGGCGGTAATGTAACACTGATAATGATAATCACCTGCTACTGAGATGCCGGCAACAGAGAAACTGGGTCCCGGAGTTACGTTGTAGGTTGAACCGGTTGGGATACCATCTGTAACACTTTCCCAGCTGCCGCTGTTTTTATATTGCCATTGATAATTTAATGACGGTGTGCCACCTGTGCCAAGGATGCTCATGCCTGCAGTTCCGCCGACACAAATTGGCTCTGGTGCCGCTGGTTGTGTCACGATACTGGGATCGGGAACAACAATTACCTGAACATCGTCAGAATTTGTGACGCATCCTGAAGGGAACTGCGTGACAACGCACCTGAAGTAGGTGCTAACAGTAAGGGCCAGGGCATCATAACTTGTAGTGGTCGCCCCGGTAATATTAGCATAAGAGCTTGTGCCGGCTCCCGATTGCCACTGGTATGCAAGCGCCCCTGTAAGCGATCCTCCGCTTGCCGTAATTTCCATGAGATGGTGTCCGCCTGTGCAGATCGTGGCACCAACCGGCTGACTCGTAACAATCGGATCAGCGCCCACCGTAATCGTTCCCGTTCCGGAGGTTTGTGTGTCACAACCATTGCCGGTGGCGGAAACCAAACAGCGGTAGTCATACGTGTTTGCCACGTTGATATCGGAAATAGTCATATCATTCGAAGTCGCATTCGAATAGGAAGCGCCCGACGGGGTTCCGTTTACAACATTGTTCCAGGTCGATCCGTTCCAGAATTGCCATTGATAATGCAGCGATGGTGTGCCCCCTGATGCGGTTATGGTCATGTGAACTAAACCTCCTGTACAATAGGCAGAAGGACTGGGAGGCTGGACCGTAATGGTCGGGTCATTTACAACAATCACGGTTGCCACGTCTGAAGTTCTGATTGCGCAATCGGAACCAGCAGCAGTAACAACAACCTTATAATAATTGGTAGCAGTTAATACAACCGTGGTATAGGTGCTGGATGTCGCTCCGGTGATATCGGTATAAGTTCCTGCCAATGACGATGATTCCTGCCACTGGTATTGCAATGCAGGAGTTCCTCCTGTAGCAGTAACTGACATGTCCCATGTGCCTCCAGTGCAGATGGTTTGACCCACTGGCTGCACGGTAATTCCGGGATCACCGACAACAATGTACGATGCAGAAGGACTGTTATAATCACACCCCAGGCTGTTATTGGTGGTTAAACGGTATTGGTAAGTCGCCGGAATACTTGCACCGGCTATGGTCATCGACGGTGTATTAGTATTTGTATAGGTACTTCCGGCCGGTGTCCCGTTCGCGACATTGTTCCAGGAAGATCCATTATGATATTGCCACTGGTATGTGGGCGTACCTGTCCCTCCGCTGATCGTACTGCTTACAATAGTGGTGCCTCCCTGGCAGATCGAGGTATTCGTGAATGAAGGGGTGGTCAGGGTCGGATCAGGAACAACAGTCACAGTGATTGGATCGGATGTAACCGTATTACAGTCGCTCCCGGTAGCTGAAACCTGAACATGATAGTAGTTCGTTACTGTTAGTGCGGGCGTTGTATACGATGCGTTTGTGGCCCCGGTAATTGATGCCCAGGGACCGGTTAGACTTGAAGTCGAATTTTGCCATTGGTATTTCAAAAACGGGGTTCCTCCCGTTGCACTCACACTCATACCAGCGGTTCCGCCTGAACAAATATCAGCCGGAGATACCGGTTGGATCAGGATTGACGGGTCTGCCACAACAGTAACCGCTATTATGGCGGATGTTGCTGTACCGCAACCTACTCCCGAGGAAGTAATATAACACTGGTACTGGTAACTTCCGGGGGTATCGATACCGCTGACTGCAAAGGTTTTATCGGTTCCTCCACTATAGTAGGTTGATCCGGAAGGAGTCCCATTTGACACCGGGTTCCAGCTTGCACCATCATAATATTGCCATTCGTAGACAAGCGAGGGTGTTCCCCCACTGGCTGAAATTGTGACATTGGCCGTTGTTCCTCCAACGCAGATGGCCAGAGGACTGGATGGTTCCGGTGAAATGTAGGGATCCGGAACAACAATCACTCCTGCATCAGTGGAATTAACAAGGCATCCTGATGGAACCTGTGTAACAACACATCTGTAATATGTTGAAGCGGTGAGCACACCTGTGTAATAGCTGGTATTCGTAGCACCTGAAATATCAGTGTAACTGTTGGTTGAGGCACCAGACTGCCACTGGTAATAAAGATCTCCGGTAAGAGCGCCTCCTGTGGCAGTGATCGTCATGGTATGATCACCTCCGGTACAAATTGTTGCACCAACAGGCTGGAGAGTCATCACCGGATCAGAACCAACGGTAAAGGTTGCCGGATCGGAAATTCTTGTGTCGCAGCCGCTGGCTGTTGCCGATACAAGGCATTGATACGTGTAACTGCCGGCTACGGAAATAGCAGCGACAGAAAGCGTGGCAGCCGTGCTGCCCGAATAGCTTGCTCCAGTCGGAATTCCGTTCACCACGTTATTCCATGTTGATCCGTTCCAGAACTGCCATTGGTAGTTGAGTACGGGGGTGCCGCCTGTAGCGGTGACCGCAAGGGTAACTGTCCCTCCCGAGCAGATCGGTCCCGAACTTGTCGGTCCCGTGAGAATGGTGGGATCCTCGACAACTGTCACTGTTGCTATAGTTGAAGTTGCTGTTCCGCAATCGGAACCCGAAGCTGAAATGACAACTTGATAATAGGTCGTCGAGGTCAGAACCTCGGTTTGATAGGTGGCCGAAGTTGCACCATCAATATTCGCGTATGATCCTCCGTATGAATCCGAGGATTGCCAATGGTACTCCAGGAAAGGCGTCCCTCCCGTGGCTGTGACACCCAGGAGATAAACACCGCCCGTGCAGATTGCTCCACTGACCGGCTGTACTGTAATACCCGGATCTCCCACCACAATCACTTGTGCATCAACAGAGGTGGTGCTGCATCCTGAATAGGCCTGTGTAATGATGACCCTGTAATAGGTGCTTGAGGTCAGGGTTCCCGTGTAATAACTGTTGTCGGAAGCGCCGGTAATATTCGTGTAAGAACTCGTGTTTCCTCCCGATTGCCACTGGTAAATGAGGTCACCGGTTGCCGGATCACCGCTGGCAGTGACATTCAGTGTATAATTACCGCCTTTACAGATGGTAACACCCGTGGGCTGGGATAAAATTGTGGGATCAGGAACAACAGTCACGGTGGCCGGATCTGATGTTACCGTATTACAATCACTGCCTGTTGCCGATACCAATACATGGTAGTAGGTGGTCGAGGTTAATGCAGGGGTTGTAAACGAAGCAGTCGTCGCACCGGAAATGGCCGTCCAGGTACCTGTTGTGCCCGAAGGGGAATTCTCCCACAGGTAATTCAACCCGGGAGTTCCTCCCGACGCAGAAATGTTCATTGCAGTTGTTCCTCCTGTACATACTGTTGCACCTGATGGCTGGGAGTATATTGATGGATCCGGCACCACGGTTACGGTGATGGCCGTGGTATTAACAGAAGTGCAACCACTGCCTGTAGCGGAAATAATGCACATGTACTGGTAACTCCCAGCCGATGATATGCCTGATACATGGAAGCCGGCAGAAGTTCCGCCGCTGTATGTCGATCCAGCCGGAAGGTCATCAGCTACATTTACCCAGGTCCCACTGTCATCGTATTGCCACTGATAGCTAAGCGAAGGAGTTCCTCCCGTTGCTGTTACCGAAATGGTGGCAGTCGTGCCTCCGACACAGATGGCGGGCGGGCTGGCAGGTTGAATGGTAATCCCCGGCTTGCCGGTAATCGAAACCAACGCATTCCCTGAAGTGGTAGTGCATCCGGAAGCGGATTGGGTGATGATCACCCTGAAATAGGTGTTGGAAGTCAAAACAGTAGTAGTATAGCTGCTGCCGGTTGCCCCGGTAATATTGCTGTACGTGCTTGTTCCGGCACCTGACTGCCACTGGTAAGCCAAAGACCCGGCATCCGGATCACCGGTTACCGTTACGCTCAGCGTGGGTGTGCCTCCCGAACAGATGGTAACGTTTGCAGGCTGGACTATAATTGTCGGGTCAGGAGAGACTGTGACAATAGCCGTCGCAGATGTGGCAGTATTGCAATCGGTGCCTGTTGCCGATACGAGAACATGATAGTAGTTGGTCGCGGTTAACACCGGTGTGGTGTACGTAGCTGTGGTCGCTCCTGAAATGGCTGTCCACGAACCGGTTGCACTGGAGGTGGAATTTTCCCACTGGTAACGCAATGACGGCGTACCGCCTGAGGCGGAAATTGTCATTGTATAGGTTCCCCCTGTACAAATGGTGGTACTTGCCGGTGGCGTGGTCACAACGGGATCAGCGACTACAGTAACCGTGGCTACATTCGAGGTTACTGTTGCGCAATCTGTTCCGGTCGACCAGACCACAACATGGTAATATGTCGTAGAGGTTAATCCGGTTGCGGTATAGGTATTCGTTGTTGCACCGGTAATATCTGCATATGTTCCGCTGGCTGATGATGAAGATTGCCATTGATACAGCAATGCCGGCGTGCCGCCTGCGGCAGCCACGCTCATCGGATAGTTACCGCCAAAGCAGATGGTTCCTCCCGAAGGCTGGGTGGTAATGGAGGGGTCGGCGAAAATAGTGGCTTTGGTGCAATTTGAGGTAACCGTACAACTACCTTCGGTTATCCTGACCTTATACCAGGTGGAGGTAGTGAGCGCTGGTGTTGCAAAGGAAGCATCCGTCGCACCGGCAATATCGGTGAAGGCAGACGCACAGCCAAAAGCGGTCGATTGCCAGTGATAGGTAGTCCCGGATGAACCGCCTGTGATCGTCACAGACAAGGTTCCTGATCCACCCGAACAAGCCGTAAACGGCTGAGGTTGTGCGGTTATCACTGCACCTGCCACATCGAGTTGCAGACAAAGAATAAGGTTATAATCCGGTTCACAACCGGGTTCCGACTGACTGACCACGCAGCGATAGTATACAGTTCCTGACGATACAAGGGTGCCGGTATTATAGGAAGAACCTGTTGCACCTGAAATACTATGCCAGTCACCATCAAATGTAGAACAACTGGTAGCAGACTGCCACTGGTAAATTGTGGTTCCCGCCCCACCAGTCACACCGACAGTGAAGCTGGCATTATCTCCTACGCACTTTATCTGGTACGTCGGCGCCATGATTACGCTTGCCTGGCCAACCACATGAACGAGGATCGGGTCGGTATAGAGGTCGCTGCACGTCGGGCTTGAAATTGAAACCTGGCATTTATAGTAATGGTCGCCGAGGCCAAGGGTTGGTGTCCGGTAGGTGTTATCCGTTGCCCCGGGAATCGCGTCGTATGTACTCGTTCCCAATTCCTGCCACTGGTATGCCAGCGTGGTACTTCCACCGCTCACGGAAACCTGCATGAGATAAACCCCTCCTTCGCAGAGGGTTTTATTGCCAGACTGGGAGATGATCGAGGGAACTATCACTGCGGCAGTTGCTGAAGTGGCCGGACCGCATCCTGCCAATCCCTGGCTCACCAATACATGGTAATAGGTTGTTTGCGACAACCCGACAATGTTGTAGCTCATGTTGGTCGCTCCGCTGATATCAGCCCATGAACCGAGGCCTGTCGGGCTCGATTGCCATTTATAATTGACATTGCCGGGAACTATATCACCGCTGGCAGTGACGGTCAAGGTGTAGTCACCACCGTAGCAAATCGTTGCACCCACCGGATCAACAAGGATGACCGGATCAGGATAAACTGTGACGGTGGCCGGTGACGAAGTTACGGCATCACAGCCGTTACCGGTTGCCGAAACGATTACCTGGTAATTCGTAGTGGCTGTCAATGCAGAAGTAGTATAGGAAGCGCTGTTTGACCCGGTGTTATTCCAGGAGGCACCATCATAATATTGCCACTGGTAATTTAAGGAAGGTGTACCGCCCGAAGCTGCAACGCTCATGGCAAATGTCCCGCCTGTGCATATATTGCCGCTGGCGGGAGATGTAATGATCGCAGGAATGTCTACAACAGTAACTTTTGCGCTCGCGGTGGTGATTGGCCCGCAACCCTCGCCGGTCTGGCCGATGGTGACACGGTAATACCTGTCGGCCGACAGGGCAACCGTCGTGTACGTGCTGCTGGTAGCCCCGTCGATGTTGGCAAAACCGCTATTGGTGGATGAATCTTCCCATTGATACGTGTACGTACCTGTCCCTCCGTTGGGTGAAACACTCATAGCAAAAGTACCGCCGGCACATATCGTTCCACCGACAGGACTCGCGGAAATCGGCTGGGCCACCACGTTGACCTGAGCGCATGTTGAAATTGCCTCGCAGTTGCTGCCGCTCTGGGCTATCTTTACCTTATAATAGGTGGTAGTCGACATGGGAGGCGTAATATAGGTTGCATCTGTAGCACCTGCAATGTTGTAGAAGAGGGCACCACAAGCCACCGTATTCGATTGCCATTGATATGTTGTACCGGGTGTTCCTCCGGTTATGGCAACCACCAGGGTTTGTTGTCCCCCGATACATACTGAAGACAATGCAGTCGGCTGCGAAGTGATAACGGGTAAGGAGACAATATCCAGTTTAACGCATGGTTGGAGGTAGGTTGGGTTGCATCCAGCGACTGATGGCGTTACAATGTTTCGATAATATATGGTTCCGGATGCAGTAAAGGCCCCGGTATGATAGGTGGCCGAAGTAGCCCCGCTGATATCGTGCCAGTCAGCCGGTTCGGACGAACAAGTTGTAGCACTTTGCCATTGATAAGTTGACGTACCTGTCCCTCCGCTTACACTCACGGTGAAGGTCGCATTTCCATTCAAACAGATGGTCTGATCACCCGGACCCAGGGTTACCTGGGGATAGGAAACAACCGAAACATGAGCTTCATTGGATGTTAAAGTCCCGCAATCGGGAGAGGCGGTTGTAACACATATATAATAGTAGTCTCCTGATGTCAGGGCACCGGTATAATAGGTAGCATCCGTTGCACCGGTGATAATGTCATAAGCTCCGCCTGACGTGCCTGAAGATTCCCATTGGTAGGTCAGGGTCTGATTCCCCGGCTCAACAACGACCGACAAAGTCCTGGCCGATGCCTCGCAAATGTTGGCTCCTAATGGTTGTGTGGTAATCCTTGGCACGGTAACTATAACACAGGTAGAGGGCGGTGGGTCGCACCCATTGCCCGTTTGAGACACAACCATTCGGTAAAAGGAGGTTTGCGTCAGGTTGGCTGCGGTGTAGCTCTGATCGGTCGCACCAAAGATGTTACTCCAAACCCCGGTACAACTTGTTGTGGCCGACTGCCATTGGTAACTGAAATCACCCGTGCCGCCGGAAGCCGTTGCCGATAATATCGCAGTTCCGCCGGAGCATACAGTCGATTTGTCAACTCCAACCAAGACTGCAGGTTTCGGAATTACGTTCAGGGTCATGCACTGGGAAGGCAGCGCGGTACATCCTGTACCCGCCTGGTTAACCATGGCCCGTAAATAATAGGTGCCTTCCGTAAGACCTGAAGAAGTGTAAGAGCTATTGGTGGCTCCGGAGATATCTGACCAGGGCACTCCGCAGGAAGTGCCGCTTTGCCACTTATACGTATAAACGCCGATACCGCCTGATGCTGAAACGGCAAAGGTGGCGGAACCGCCAGAACAAATGGTTTGATAGGTGATGCCTGAACTGATGACAGGATCGGTTGTATAGAGCAGTGTATTGGGTATAGTAAAAAGTTCATCACATGAAGTTCCGGGAACCTTAATGTCACATAGATATTGGTACGTCCCGGGCGCAAGACCTGATACTGTATAGGAAGTATTAGTCGCTCCGCTGATATTCTGATAGGAACCACTATTATTTTGCTGCCATTGATAAGTAAGTGAAGCTCCTCCCGGATCGGCTACCACCGACATGGTGTAGGCCCCCCCGTTACAAACCTGATCATTGAGAGGAGGAGATGTAATGATCCTGGGAACACCAACAGTCACACAGTTAGAATATCCCGACCCGCATCCGGCTCCTGAGGAAACAATGTAAACCCGGTAATACGAGCTTTGTGTCAGATTGTCAGTGCCATAGGTGTAGTCGGTAGCGCCTGAAATATCGGTCCAAGATCCTCCAGGGCAGGTAGTCCCGCTTTGCCACTGGTAGGTGAGATCCCCGGTTCCACCTGAAGAAGTGGCCGTAAGATAGGTTGAATGGCCTGAGCATACTGTCGCATCGTTGGTGGTAACAGAAACTGTGGGATCGGTGGTGACGTTGAGGGTCATGCAACCGGAATTTTGTGGGAGGCAACCTGTTCCAACCTGGGTGACTATGCATTGGTAATATTTGGTACTGGTTACGGCACCGGTCGAATAACTGGTATGTGTAGCAAAAGTAATATTGGTCCATGGACCGCCGCAGGAGGTCCCGCTTTGCCACTGATACATGAAATTCCCCGTGCCGCCTGAAACAGCAATTGCAAAGACGGCCGAACCTCCGGTACACACCGTTTGATCAGACCCGGTGGTAATAACAGGATCCGTAGCAACATTCAAGTGAATCTCCTGGGTTTCCAGGTCAGAGCACGAACCCGGTGAAATATGAATGACGCATTTGTAATAGTAATCCCCGTTCGCCAGATTGATCGGAGTGTATGTGGAACTAGTCTCTCCGCTGATGGGCAAATAGGTGGTTCCGTTGTTTTCCTGCCATTGATACGAAAGGGTTGAGCCACCGGCATCAACAACGACTGCCATGGGATAGCTTCCCTGGTTGCAGATCTTGGCTTCCGCAGAAGGCTCGCTCAGTATCCGGGGAACACCCACGGTTACACAATCGGAATAGAGGAAAGAACATCCATTGCCTGTCGACCACACATTGACCCGGTACGACGTACTCGCCGTCAGCGCGGATATGGTATATGAACTGTTCGTAGCCCCGGGGATTCCATAGGCAACATTCCCGCAGGTTGATCCGGAATACCATTGATACTTAAGTTCCGGCGTGCCACCGGAAGCGGTAACAGACAAGGTGTAATCTCCCCCGCTGCAAATAATGGCACCCACAGGCTGAACAGAAATCGAAGGATCAGGAACCACTGTAATATGGGCGGTACTTGTTAAAAATCCGCATTCCACGGTTACGCGGTAATACATATCGGAAGTAAGCGGCTGGGTGAGATAGGATGAACTGGAAGCACCTGAAATCATTGCCCACGGACTGCTTCCTGTAGTACTTGATTCCCATAAAAACTTATAGGTTCCGGCCCCGGAACCGCCTGAAGGGGTCACTGAAAGGGTCTGGGTTCCGCCGGAACAGATCGTCGCGTCGGCCAGCTGGTTAATCGCGATATCCGGGTACTTGGAGATAGGAATGGTGTCTGCAGTGGTGCAACCGTCATTGGAAATGGTCCAGATTACTTTGTAAACTACCGGCGGATTGGTACCAGCGGCATCAAAGTGCTGGACCGTGGTGGTCGGGCTGTGCGGATCATCGAACGTGAGTGTTTGCGGCCCGCCTTTCGATTCAGGTCCAAGTTGTGTCCAGGTGCCGATATTGGGTGCGGGTCCCGGTGAATTTGCCGCCATAATGGCTGTCGTACTGTTGCAGATTTGCTGTGCTGGTCCTGCAATGGCTCTGCCGGGCACCAGCTGAATGGTAACCTCCACCTGGTCTGATTTAGGCGGACAGGTTCCGCTTGAAATGGTCCAGTCAAAGAGGTAGGAACCGATGGTGGTGCCTAACACCGAAGTTGTCGGTGAATGAGGGGAAACAAAGGTGACCGGGCCTGAATTGCTACTGGCAGGATCAAGCGTCCATGTTCCCACCATATTGGTAACCTGGATGTTATGACTTCCCGGGGCAAGGTTGGAGAATATTCCCGTGTTACTTACGGTAGATCCGTCAAGGATATAGGTAAGCGGAGGTGTTCCCCCTGTGGCGGTAACAGTAATACTCCCTGAACCTCCGTTACATAGCGGGCCAACGGTAGTTACGACTGTACCGACGGAATTATTGGTGTTGTTGATGATAAAATGCGTCGTCCCGGTAAGTCCGGTTGACGTTAGTTTAAAGTAGGCTGTGTAATATCCTGCTGCCAGGCCGGTATAGGTATATGGCGAATTCTTACTGACGCCGTTTAAAGTTACAATACCAGCCCCGTTGCCGGTAAGTGTAACGGAACCCGTTGATTCACCGCAAAGGGTGCCTGTAATGTCGCTTGCCGTGACAATGGAGGCCGGCGGTTCAGAAAGGACGTAGGATGAAATAAAAGTGCAATGACGGGCATCGGTTACAGTGAGTGAATAACTTCCTGCCACCAGATTATAATTGAACTGGGATGCTGTGCCATTGCTCCATAAATATTTGTGCGGGGCTGTTCCATAGTATGAATACACATATAATTCTCCGTCATTTGTGCCGTTCGCCGAGGGAGGAATGGAGTAAGACTCGACATACAATGCAGCCGGGCTGGTTATTGACACCATGGATGTCGCGGTACAACTTTGCGCATCAGTCACGGTCACCATATATGTACCAGGGATGAGGCCGGTAGCCAGCATGGTTGACTGTGCCGGCGTGGAACTCCAGTTGTAGGTATAGGGTGCTGTTCCTCCGGAAGCATTAACAAAAGCAGTTCCGTTGGCGGCACTATAACAGGTCACATCTGTTGAATTGCTTATTACCGAAGTCAACGGTGCCGGCTGGGTGATGGTAAAGACGACAAGGTTCCGGCAGCTTGCCGCGTCGGACACACTCACGGAATAATTGCCTGCTGCCAGGCCCGAACCCGATTCGGTGGTATTTGAATTATTCCATCGGTATGTGTAAGGGGGTGTGCCTCCCGTAGCGGTAATTGTTGCAGAACCTGTTGATCCGTTACATGCAGGCTGGGTAATACTGACGGATGCATCCAATGTACTGTTTGTATTGGCGATGTTGAAGCTGCAGTAAGCCATACACCCTTGTGATGTTGCTGCAAAAGTTGCTGTATACGCCCCTGCCCGCAGGTTTGTAAAGCTGGCTGGTGATGCTTTGGCTATTCCGTTCAGGGTAACCGTTCCAGGCACACTGCCGGTAAGGACAACTGAACCAGAGGCTAATCCGCAGGGCGAATTGACGATACTGCCTGCTGCCAGCGTTGCAGCGGCAGGTCCGGTCAGCGCGTAGGTCTGGACAGTTGAGCAACCGTTGTCATCGGTAATCGTTACCGTGTAACTTCCGGGTGCAAGTCCTGAAGGATCCGCTCCATTATAACTGTTGCTCCACGCATAGCTGTAAGGGGTAGTTCCTCCGGCTGCAGTAATATTAATGCTGCCGTCAAGGCTTCCAAAGCAGGATATGTTGTTTTTAGAACCGGTAACCGACAATGCCGCGGCCGGCCCTTGAATGTTGGCTGAAACTGAAGTTGTACAGCTGTGGGCATCAGAAACGGTAACAGAATATGCTCCGGGTGCAAGCCCGGTAGCCGAGGCTGCTGTTTGTGCCGGGGAAGTATTCCACAAATAAGTATATGGTGTAACGCCTCCGACAACACTCACGGTTGCTGTCCCATTCGCCGCTCCATGGCAGGTCGTATTCGTTAATGAAGTAATTTGAGCTTCCAGTTTGACCGGATTGGGTATATCAACAGCCGCATAATAGAAACATCCGTTGCCGTCGGGTGGCGGGGTTGCATTAAGGTGCCATGACGAAATATTACAGGTAACAAAATCCGGGCCTGCATTTGGATCAGCCGCATTCGGATCAATGGTGATGATAACGGTATCTCTCAGAATACAGCTTACGGCTGCGTAGTTGTTGACATCCATCCAGATCAGGTTGTAAACTCCGGGTCCGGGGAAAGTGGCGACGGCATTATTGGTTGTTGCCGAGGGATTGTAGGTAACTCCGGTGTTTATATCTGTGGATGACTGATACCAGTGGTAACTATCTGCTGTAAGCGTGTTGCCGCTTAACTGGAGCGTGATCGGCGTGGTCGTTCCCTGGCAGAAACGCTGGTCGGTAGAGGCATTGGGGATGGTGGGATTCGCGTGGACATTGACCGTCACGGTTGAACTTGAGGTAGCACAGGCGCTGCCGTTTGAAATGGTCCACCGAAATACGTAGGTCCCCGGGATTAACCCGGTAACTGAGGTAGTTGCTAACACAACCGAGGTAAAGGTTGCCGTGTTGGGGCCCGAAACCTGGGTCCAGTTCCCAGTACCGGCAGTTGGCACGTTGGCGTTCATGTGGGCAATGGTTCCGCACACCTCCTGGGTAGGCCCGGCATTGGATACCGAAGGCGGATCATAGAGGTTGATCCAGACTTCGGATGAATTGCTGCAGGTGCCGTCGGTAATAGTCCATTTAAAGATATGCAATCCCGACGAAGCATCATGGTATGTTGTCAACGGGTTGGTCGGATCAGTAAACCCTGCCGGCGAGGTTTCCGTGGTAGGAAATTCCCGGGTCCACAACCCTGATCCATGTCCCGGATCAGGCGCGTTGCCTGCCAGGGAAATAGAATATGGCGTGGATGTTTTACAAAGCGTTTGGGCAGGCCCTGCATTGGCCGTGGTAGGTTGCCCGGAAATGGTAACCGTCATCAGGTCGCTGCTGGAACAACCGATATAGCTCACAGTATAAGAGAAGGTATAAACCCCGGTATACAGGCCAGAAACTGTCGATTTATTAGAAGCAGGACTAGTAGGGGTAATCGTAGGAATACTCGGGCCGCTTACATAGGCCCATGTTCCGATACTGCCAATGTTACCAGTGAGTTCAACGCTGGTTGCATTGCATAAAACCTGGTCAGGTCCGGCATCGGCACTTGCGTACACAATGATAGGCACATCGCTATGTGTGTCAGGGCAATAGGGTCCGCCTGTAACGGTCCACCGGGTAACATAGGTGCCGGTGATAAGACCTGAAAAAGTGGAATTCGGTGCCAGGTGATTTGAGAATACCCCGGCATTGGGCCCTGAGACCTGGTTCCACGAGCCTGTTCCGGATGTGGGTGCTTCAGCAGCAAGGGTTGTGGAATTCTGGGCGCAGAGCGTTTGATCAGGCCCACCAACTGCCGCACTCGGAGGTACAGTTACCCTTATTACAACTGCATCTGAATTATTTGTACATGCACCATTGGTTATGGTCCACGTAAATTCATAATACCCGGAAGTAAAAGGCCCTATGTAGGTGGATGGAGAATGGACATCGGTAAACGAAGGTGTTTCATCACCCGCTGTTTTTGTCCAGGTTCCGGTTTCTCCCGGGTGCGCTGGATTTGGAGCATTTGCATTCAGCAGTGTATGCGTTCCGCAAACAATCTGATCAGTACCGGCATTGGAAGCCGTAACAGGATCACCAATGGTAACCAGCACGGTATCTCTTGTTGCATTACACCCTGGGCTTGTAATGGACCATTCAAACCAGTAATCACCCGGTGTCATTTCTGTCACAGTTGTATTATAAAGACTTGCATCAGTAATGTTTGATGTGGGTGAAGTGTAAGGATATGGAGCCGGTAGCTGGGTCCAAAGCCCGGTATAGACCCCCGGATCGTTTCCATTCAATGTCACCGAGGTTGCATTATTCAGATGGCATTGATCAGTTCCGGCAGCTGCCTGAATAGGGCCCTGGTCAGAGGTTGTTTGTACATAACAAACGTCGTTGATCGAACCGCAGCGGTTCGACAGGGTCCAGGTAAAGGTGTACAGCGTATTCATAGCCATCCCATTCACCACGGCATAGGGGCTAGAAGCGCTGGAGAACGTCGGACCGGAAGGGCTCACAGTCCATAGTCCCCATTCATGCAGGGCGGGTGGTGTTCCCGACATGATAACAGGCGTCCCGAAACACACATTCTGATCAGGACCGGCATCAACGGCATCAGGTTGTGCAGAGGAAACGATTACACGTGTTGTGGAGGCATAAGGAGGACATTCAGATCCGTTTTCGATGATCCAGGTAAAACGGTAAAGGCCTGCATGCAAATCCGAAATGAGGGTGCCTGCATCATAAATATCGGCCACGGTAGCAGGATAACCAGGAGGGGAATCGGTTGGCAGCAGATGGGGATACCCCGGCCATCTGTTCTGTATCCAGTGGCCGATGCCCTTGTTCACCAGGGTTCCTACATTGTTGGCGAGGTTCCCGGCGAGATGGGTCTGGTAAATGCCGCAATCGAGCAGCTGGGGCGTTCCCGAGTTACTGGATTGAGGAAGCTGGGATGTGGTGATGTTCATATCCGCGGTGGCGGTGGTACAACCTGCACCCGTTCCCGGGGTGATCCTGAACCTGACTCCGTAGGTACCGACCATGCTCAGGTGGTAAATCAACTGGGGAGAGGTGGTAGCATCAAACCATGGGCTTGGGATGACCGGGTAATACCAGTTGGTTGAACCGCTGATGATGCTCCACTGCACCGATCCGCCACCCGATGTCTGGTAGGTGACCGTCGCGATGGAATCACCGCAAGGTAAAGCGATATCACCATTAAGAGAAATAGTGGGAGGAGCGGCATAGTTAATGGAAGTACTGGCTGATGACGAACAATTGGTTGTAGTGTTCTTAATAACGTAATTGAAATTGTAGGTACCCACGCTGTTGGCAGGAACCGTGACCAGGGTGATCGGAGAATGAGGACTGGCAATGGTGGCAACGGCCGGGCTGGTACCGTTTTGCGACCAGGTAACCTGTTCCCCTGCATTAAGGGCATTGTTGCCGGTCAGGGTAAAAGTGGTTCTGCCGTCGCAAAAAACCTGGGATCCGCCTGCCGAAGCGCCTGTTACTCCCCCCAGTGCGTGGGGGACTGTAATTGTTGAATAGGCCGTGCCGCTTGCACATGTCCCGGTAACATCCCACCTGAGTTGGTAGACCCCTTCAACAAGGTTGGAAAGAGTTGAGTTGCCGGCATTCTGGTTGCTGAAAGTTGGCGTGTTGGGACCACTGATCAGGGTCCAGTGGCCATTCTGACCGTAGGCGCTGCAGCCGGCGAAAGAGCCGTTGAGCGTTGCCGACTGAGTGACGGAATAACATCCGCCCAGCGTCTGGTTGCCCGCCGTCACCGTAGAAACGCCACCGCGGTTGGTAACCTGCATGTCGGCATAACCGGTACATGAATTCGGCCCGAATATCGTCCATCGGAGTACCGTTACCCCGCAGGAGCCAGGAGCCAGGGAGATCGTTGTATTGTAAAGCGTAGCATCTGTAAACGAAACCCCGTTATTCGTTCCCACAACCTGCCATAGTCCTGTCTCACCATTCGAAGCGTCTGGTTCATTTCCTGAAAGGGTGAGCACGTTTGTGCCAGGACAACTGATAAGGTTGCCTCCGGCAGACGCTGTTGATAAAGGCCGTATCGTTACCTCTACGGAGTCACGCACCAACGTACCATCACCGCACTTTCCCCAGAGATAGAAATTCATCACGGTATTTTCGAAAAATCCCGTGACATACGTATTTAAATCATAGGGGTCGACAATGGTTACCCCGGGGCCGTCCTTCTGCGTCCAGTGAATGTTACCATCGCCGGTATACAACCCGTGCGAATTGCCATGCAACTGAAGGGGTCTGTTGGGGCAGATGATTTGTGTCACGCCTGCATTCACGGTACAATTCTGAGCCTGAAGTTCAGAAGTGAACATGGTTATAAGGAATAAACCGATCAACAGGGTGAAGGGACTCCTAACAGGGTTAATTTTGGTTCTCAGGGCAAAGCGTAACGATGTTTCCATAGGTATTGCGGTTATATTGTGACCAGACTAATGCTAAACGACTGATATAGCATGTTTTATAAATATAATCAGTAAAATATTTTAACTGCGAAGATATACACAATCCGGAACCTTTCAAAATATATTTCACTTTTTTTGAACATAACATTGAAAAAAATGCAAATTTTTTTTCCTTAAAAAAACCACGGGGCTAACCCATTGTATTTAAAATGATTCTAAATTATAACCTTCCAAATTTTCGTTCCCGGGAACTGCATCTTTCTGTTCTTTTTCACGTCAGGTTAAAAAGCACAAAACTTTCTTAAACCATATGGTTTTAAAATATTGATATATTATTGTTATCTTTATATGCCTATATAATTAATTTTTCCTTCCTGGCATGTTTTAACATATGGATTGTAAAAAACCAGCATTATATTCATTTTCAACAAATAACTAACTCAAATCCGGGATAAAATGCTATCCTGATTTTAAAACGGGGAACCCTGTATAAAAAATACTTTTTCCGGCCATGAACCTCCGTTTCTATCTTTGCGAAAAAAAAAACAAACGGATTAGGAATTTCCTCCTAATTTTGCGTTTAGTTAACGATCCTCGAAACCGGAACCTGCATGGGAATGGATACTCACCGTGCATTACCTGCCTTGAAATCAGGATAGTAACATAATTGCAACGGACAAAATTTCAGGAATATACCTCGAAAATATGAAAAACACCCTTCCACTTTTTTTACTCCTTTTTCTTTTCCCGTTGGTTAATCGAACCTCCGTTTCACAGGATATTCTTTGCGCTTGTACGGCAAATGTAAGCGAGGGGAGATTACCTTTTATTGGAGATCAGAAAAGATATTTTGATTATACAGCTGATATTTCACCTAACATTACAATTGCATCACCGCCATCGGAAAATGGGGCTGGTGATTCGCTTTTCACCGGGAAAAATTTTGGCGGCGGGAAGATATTCTGGCTTGATCAAACCAAAAAACACGGACTTGTCTCTGCCCTGACCGATCAGAGTCCAAAGGGCATTGCATGGAACAGCGGGGAGGCGAAACTTACGGGCGCCAGCGGAGATGCAGCCTATGCCGGGATTGCCAACACCGGAAAAATTGTTGTTGCCCAGGGCACAAACACACAATATGCCGCAAAAGTATGCAGGGATTTTTCAACCACTTCCAATGGCGTTGTTTACAATGATTGGTACCTGCCGTCGAAGTATGAATTGGATCTTTTATTCCGGCAGAAGGCGATGATCGGCGGTTTCAACACGACAAGCGGCATTTACTGGAGCTCCACGGAAGGAAAGACCGATCCCGCCAGCCAGGCATTTGAACAGGAATTCCGCTTCGGATCAATCCACGAAGACGACAAGGACCAACCTGACCAGGTGAGGTGCATCAGGAAATTTTAAAAAGAGGCATCAGGCAATAGGCAGTAGGCATTGGATCTTCAATATTCAGTATTCAATATTCGATATTCATGTATAAAGCCTGACCCCCTCCGCCGTGATGGGGCTTTCACAAAGGATCACAAGCCGCTCCACCACGTTCTTCAGTTCCCTGATATTCCCCGTCCATGGCAGCCTGGCAAGCTCGTCCATGGCATCCTGCGCGATTTCCATCCTGGCCTTGCCCATGCTGAGGCAGTACCCGTCGATAAAGTGATCGACCAGCAACGGGATGTCATCAACCCGCTTTGCGAGGGGCGGTACATCAATGATGATCACACTGAGCCGGTGGAAAAGGTCTTCGCGAAAGGTCCTGTTCCGTATCTCTTCCCTGATATTCTTGTTGGTCGCTGCAATCACCCGCACATCCACCGGGATCTCCTTCTCCCCTCCCACCCGGGTGATCTTGTTTTCCTGCAGGGCGCGCAGCACTTTCGACTGGGCCGAAAGGCTCATGTCGCCGATCTCATCCAGGAAAAGTGTTCCTCCGTTAGCCTGCTCAAAATCACCCTTGTGCTGCTTGATGGCAGAAGTGAAGGAACCCTTCTCATGCCCGAAAAGGTTGCTTTCAATCAACTCGGCAGGAATCGCTGCACAGTTGACTTCGATGAACGGACCGGTTGAACGGTTGCTCAGGGCATGCAGGTGGCGGGCCACCAGTTCCTTTCCCGTGCCGTTTTCGCCGGTGATGAGCACACGGGCATCTGTGGGTGCAACTTTGACGATCATGTTCCTGATCTGGGCCATCGCCTCCGAGGTGCCGATCATTTCATAGTTTGCCCCGATCCTGCGCCTGAGCAGCCTGGTTTCATCAATAAGGTGCATCCGGTCGCGGGCATTCCGCAGGGTAACCAGCAGCCTGTTCAGGTCGAGCGGCTTTGCGATATAGTCATACGCTCCCTTCTTGATGGCTTCAACTGCTGTTTCAATGGTGCCGTGCCCCGAAATCATAATGACGGGGGTGTCGGTTATTTCAAAAATCTGTGAAAGCAATTCAATGCCGTCCATTTTAGGCATTTTGATATCACACAGGATGGCGTCGTACTTGTTCTCCTTTACCATGCGCAGCCCGTCAAACCCGTCGGCGGCATCATCCACCGTGTATTTTTCGTATTCCAGGATCTCACGCAGGGTGCTCCGGATGCTTCTTTCGTCGTCGATTACTAAAATGCGGGACATACAATAATTAAAAATTAATAATTAATAATTACGGGAGGCAGGGGGCGATTTCCCGCTTGCAAAGTTTAGGGATTAATTACATGTTTACGCTCCTGTATCATCTTTTTCAAAAGTAGAGAAAGTTTGGATAACTTTGCAACATGATGCAAAACCACCCGGGGAAAAACTGTTTAATATCTCATTTTTGTTTCGGGATTTTCCTGATTGTTCTCAGTTTTGGGCTCCGGGTCTCGGCGCAAAATACCCCTGCTGCAGAACCTGGTTCAGCCGTTTCCGGGTTTTCGGGCCTGCCGTTAAAATTTCCCTGGGCCGGGGGATTGAACTCCTGCCAGTTTTGCGCCATCGACCTGAACCTCGACGGGGTTTCCGACCTGCTCGTCTTCGACCGTCACGGGAATCGCAAACTCACGTTCATCAACCATGGTACCCCCAACACGATCGATTATACCTTTGCCCCTGAATATGCAGCCAAACTTCCCGACCTGCACGATTGGGTTCAAACCGCCGACTACAATTGCGACGGGAAAATGGACATCTTCACCTACGGATTGGGTGGCGTGCGCGTTTTAAAAAATGTTTCCGACACGGCGCTGAAATTCAGCCTGGTTACCGACTTGCTTGAATCGTTTTACTACACCGGAAAAGTCGGCATCCTGGTGACCAGCGTCGATTACCCGGCACTGGCAGATATCGACGGGGATGGCGACCTGGACCTGCTCACCTTTTTCGGACTGGGTTCCTATGTCGAATACCACAAAAACCTGTCGATGGAAAAATACGGCAACTGCGACAGCCTCGATTTCAAACTCTCCGATCACTGCTGGGGAAAATTCAAGGAAAGCGAAGGCGGGAACAGGATCACGCTGAATGCCGGGTGCCCCTATTCGGATTTACGATTGACGATTTACGATTTACGATTTAGGGATGGCGAAGCGGAAATCGTAAATCATAAATCCAAAATCGAAAATCGCGCTTCGCGTCATACCGGCTCCACCCTGCTTGCCCTGGACCTGAATAACGACGGGCTGAAAGATCTTGTAGTCGGGGACGTCGATTATCCCGGGCTGGAGGCCCTCACCAACGGGGGTACACGCGATTCGGCGTTCATGGTTGCACAGGATACGGTATTCCCGTCGGGGACCAATGCCGTTCATCTCTTCTCCTTCCCCGCGGTTTCACTCATCGACCTTGACAACGACGGGCTTAAGGACCTTGTAGTTTCACCGTTCGATCCGAATCTCTACACCGCCGATAACTTCAGTAGCGTTTGGTTCTATAAAAACACGGGAACCATTACCCAACAGCACTTTGAATACAAAACGAACCGCCTTTTTATCAGCGACATGATGGACTTCGGATCAGCCTCGCACCCCGTTCTGTTTGATTTCGACGGCGACGGCCTTGCCGACCTGTTTGTCGGGGACGATGGTTATTTCGACTCATCCTATTATTACCAGGCGACGCTTCGCACAGTTTATACTTCAAGAATATCGTATTTCAGGAACACCGGCACTTCGGCTATGCCAGTTTTCACCCTTGTAACAGATGACCTTGCCGGTATCTCGTCCCTGCATATGCGGGGAGCCTTTCCGGCCCTGGGCGATCTCAACGGCGACGGCCTGCCCGATCTGCTTACCGGGAATTCCGACGGGACCCTCGTCTTTTTCCCGAACACAGGCGGCACCGGGAATGTCCCGCAATTCGGCCCCCCGGTGAAAAACTACAAGGGCATCGATGTGGGAGATTACAGTGCGCCCCAGTTGTTCGACCTCGGCAAACACGGCAAATACGACCTGGTGATCGGGGAACAGAACGGCAACCTGAACTACTATGCGAATACAGGCACGGCTCAGAACCCCGCATTCAGCCTGGTGACCGACAGCCTCGGCAAGATCAACGTGACTAATTACGACCTCTCCTACAACGGGTTCAGCACCCCCTGTTTTTCGAGGCTTCCCGACGGGACTACTGTCCTTTTGTGCGGTTCTGACGAAGGAAGAATTCACCTTTTCAAAAATATCGATCAGAACCTGGGTGGTAAATTCACAGAATCCGGGGGGTTGTTCGAATGGCTTTCATCAACACCGGCAGATACCCTGTTCGGATGGCAAACCTCCCCTGCCCTGGGCCACCTTACCGATCCCATGGCATTTGATTTGATAACCGGAAATTTTTCAGGCGGACTAAACTATATTTCGAAAAGATTTTCTGCCGGAATTGCTGAAAACCATACAGATGATCACACATTGCTGAAGATATTCCCCAATCCTTCTGATAACACCGTGACCATTGAATACCCGTCATCCCGGGTTCCTCTTCCCGGTACAGAGATCATCATCTGCGACCTCCCTGGCCGCCATATAGTCAGACTTCCCTTCCATGGGAAGATTACCCTTTCAACCACCTCCCTCCCTGCGGGGATCTATATCCTCAGGTACGGCGGCACGGCGGAAAAATTGGTGGTTTTCCACCCGCTGAATCATTGAAATTCCCATTGCAGATTACCTTCTTTTTTGCTGCCTGGCAACCATCTCCATTGGTTTAAACTGCTCACCGGGCACTGAATTTCTGCTGTTTTAATCTCAGGATGCATTCCAGCTATCGTCACCTCGCAGGAGATGCAGATGTTTCTTCGTTAACACCCATTTCAGCTCCCCGATTTCGCTCGCTTTCTGCCCAATTCATACCTCACTATTAAAAAAAGTTATTAACAGTGGAGTAAAGTGGAGCAAAGTGGAGTATTTATGCATATATTTACCGTCGAAAACAAGAGCGCGTGGCGACAACCAATTTGATCGGTGAATATGAGTGCAAGCTGGATGAGAAAGGCCGTATTATCTTTCCGTCTGCGCTGAAAAAACAACTCGCCCCGGAGTTCCAGGATAAGTTCATCATCAACCGGGGGTTTGAAGGTTGCCTGGTGATCCATCCCATGGATGTATGGAATGAGATCAGCAGCAATGTCAACAAACTCAGCCTGTTTGTCGAAGAGAACCGCCGCTTTTCCAGGGCGTTCCACGACGGGGCCACCGAAGTCATCCTCGACAGCCAGAACCGGTTCCTGCTGCCAAAGATCCTCATCCCCCATGCAACGATCGATAAGGAGGTGATTTTATTTGCCTACGCCAACCGTATTGAAGTGTGGGATAAACCCACCTACCGGAAGATGATGTCGATGGGATCGGAGGAATACTCCAGGCTGGCAGAAAAAGTGATGGGAAAACAGGAATAAGCAATTACTGAACATGGTATATCATAAAAGTGTCCTGCTGCGAGAAAGCGTAGAAGCCCTGTCCATAAAACCGGGAGGCATCTATGTTGATGCCACGTATGGCGGCGGCGGACACGCCAGGGAGATTCTTGGGCAGATGGAGGGGGGGAAGCTGGTGGCATTCGATCAGGACGAGGAGGCCATCAGCAACCGCATCGACGACCCCCGCCTGATCATGGTCAACAGCAATTTCAGGTTTTTGCGCAATTTCCTCAAACTGCACAACATCGCTGCGGTCGACGGGATCCTGGCCGACCTGGGCATCTCCTCCCACCAGATTGATCAACCCGACCGGGGGTTTTCAACCCGTTTCGACGGCATCCTCGATATGCGCATGGACCGGAAAAAGAAACAGACAGCAAAGGATATCGTAAACCATTACAGTGAAGAAAACCTGCGCGACCTTTTTTATGCCTACGGTGAAATCAGGAACGCGAGGAAACTGGCTTCCCGCATAGTGGAAGCCCGGAAGATCAGCATCATTGAAACGACCACTTCGCTCAAGGAAATCGCGAATACCTGCGCAGAACGCGGCAAAGAGTTCAAATACCAGGCACAGCTGTTCCAGGCGCTGCGCATCGAGGTAAACCAGGAGATGGACGCCCTGCAGGAATTCCTGAAACAGGCCACCCATGCGCTTAAACCCGGCGGACGGATGGTGGTGATCGCATACCACTCGCTGGAAGACAAACTGGTCAAGAACTATTTCAGGGCAGGGAACTTTGAAGGTGCCATAGAAAAGGATTTTTATGGCAATGTGCTTTCACCCCTGCGGGTAATTACGCGCAAGGCCCTCGTGCCCGCTGCAGAAGAAATTGAAGAAAACAGCCGCTCCCGCAGTGCAAAAATGCGTGTAGCCGAAAAAATATAATGGCAAAGGAAAACCTGAAATACAGCGATGAAACGGATGATCTGAACAGATCAGCATCTTCGTCCGCCAGCGGTCCCGAACCCGGCACCATGGGTGACGATGCAGCTGCCACCGACCCTGTAAAACCTGTAAAAAAACCGAATAAAAGCCGCAAGGCAGTCCAGGACTTCCTGGGTGGCGATTATCTATCACAGAAGTGGGTTACCGGGAACCTGTTTTACATACTTTACCTGGGACTGCTGGCCATGATCTATATCGGGAACACGTATTACACAGAGAAAAAATTCAAAAGCATCGAGCGTACAAAGAACGAACTGAAAGAGCTGCGGTTCCAGTATATCACAACGAAATCCGTTCTGATGTTCCAGGGCCGCCAGTCGGAAATCGCGAAACGGGCGCTCGTTCATGGCCTGAAAGAAACAACAATGCCTCCCTACAAGATTCTCTATTCAGGGGAGATGCTGAAACCCAGGAGTAAATAACAGGATGAAGGACATCAAGAAAGACATATTGATCCGTGTATATATGGTATACCTCCTGGTGTTGCTTTTCGGGCTGTTCATCATTGCCCGGGTGGTGATGATCCAGCAGTTTGAAAAGAAGCAATTCCTGGATATGGCCAAAAAGCAGGAGATCCATCTCTTCGAGATTGAAGCGATCCGGGGCAACATCATCGCCGATGATGGCAGCCTGCTGGCTGTTTCCATCCCCAATTTCGAGGTGCGTATGGATATTGTGACCGATTCCATTACCGACGAGGTGTTTGCCCGGAACGTGGATTCCCTGTCCGTATGCCTGTCTCAGCTTTTCAGGGACCGCACCCCATCGGCTTACAAAGACATGCTGTGGGAAGGCCGGAGAAATGAAAACCGCTACCTGCTCATCCAGCGTGACGTTACCTATCCACAACTGAACAGGATGCGCCAGTTCCCGATTTTCAAACGGGGCAAGTTCAAAGGCGGATTGATCGTGATTGCCCAGTACCAGCGAGAACTTCCCTATAAATCGCTGGCCAGGCGCATCATAGGCTACGAAAGCGGGGAAGGTGATAAAAAAGTGTATGTCGGGCTGGAGGGCTCCTTCACCAAAAACATGCAGGGCGTCAACGGCCAGCGCCTGATGCGCCGTATCGGCGGACAGGCATGGCTGCCGGTGGATCCTGAAAGCCAGGTAGAGCCCCAGAACGGCGATGACATCATGACCACCCTGGATGTAAACCTGCAGGACCTTGCCGAATCATCGTTGCGCAAAGAACTCATTGCCGACAGCGCCGACCATGGCTGCGTGATCCTGATGGAGGTGAAAACGGGGTACCTCAAAGCCATGGCCAACCTGGGACACACCAAAAAAGGAACCTACGAGGAGATATTCAACTACGCCATCGGCGAAAGCCAGGAAACCGGTTCCACTTTCAAACTGGCATCATTCCTGGTCGCGCTCGATGACAACAAAATAGATCTGACAACGCCAATAAACTGTTCCGGCGGACAAACTACTTTCTACGGGCGGAAAATGGAAGATTCGCACCACGGACTGGGCGTCATTTCCGCGCTCCAGGTGTTTGAAAAATCGTCGAACGTGGGCACATCTAAAATGATCTACGGCGCTTATGCCGACAACCCTCAGAAATACATCGATGGTCTTTACCGGATCGGGATCAACCGGCCCCTGGGATTGCAGATCGCCGGTGAAGGAACACCATATATAAAAACCACCAAAAGCAAATACTGGTCGGCGCTGTCGTTGCCGTGGATGTCGATCGGGTACGAGATCTCCCTTGCCCCCATCCACCTGCTTGCCCTGTACAACGCCGTTGCAAACAATGGAGTCATGGTGAAACCGCTGTTCGTGCGTGAAATCCGAAGGAACGGCCAACTTGTGCAACGATTCAATCCAGTGGTCGTCAACCCGCGCATCGTCTCCCCTGCAGCTATCCTGAAAGCCAAAGCCATGCTTGAAGGGGTCGTTACCGAAGGGACCGGTGCGGCGATCAAATCACCCAACTATAAAATCGCCGGGAAGACAGGCACCTGCCAGATCGCCGCCGGCAACAAAGGATACCGTCAGGGCACCAAACAGGTTCAGTACAAAGGATCGTTTGTTGGCTATTTCCCGGCCGACAACCCCAAATATTCTATGATCGTGGTGATTGTTAACCCCCGGAAAGGCAAGTATTATGGCGGGGCGGTCGCAGCGCCGGTATTCAGGGAATTATCCGACAGGCTCTACGCCATCCGTCCCGATATCATGATCCCCCTGCCTCACGATAGCATTTCGTCCGTCATCCCATTTGCCCAATCCGGACAGATGAAGGAAATGGAGGACGCCTTTTCCTTCCTGGGCATGAACGCCAGGCAGGAAAGCACGCAATCGGTTTGGGGGCGCCCTGAAGCCTCCGGTGATAAAATTGTGATCACATCCGCTTCCGTCGCACGCGGTATCATGCCCGATGTTTGTGGTATGGGACTAAAAGATGCCCTTTTTCTGCTTGAATCGCAGGGGCTGAATGTACTGGTGAACGGCAGGGGCACCATTGTGCGGCAGTCCATTGCACCCGGCCAGCAGATAACAAGGAAAATGCCGGTCGTACTTGACCTCCAGTTGAAACAGGATAAACCAAAAACCCAGGTATGATGCAGCTACGCGATATAATTGCTGATGCAGCCGTCCTGCGGGTAACCGGGTCCACCGATATAACCGTTACCGGGCTGCAGTTCGACTCACGCAAGGTGATGCCCGGCAACCTGTTTTTTGCTGTTGGCGGAACATCCTCCGACGGGCATGACTTCATTGAAATGGCTGTTAAAAAAGGCGCCTCCGCGATCGTTTGCGAAAGAATTCCCGACAGTCCGGAAAACGATGTATGTTACATCCAGGTTGAAAAAAGCAGTATGGCCCTTGGGATCATGGCGTCCGCTTTTCATGGAAATCCATCCGGCAAACTGAAACTGGTGGGGGTTACCGGCACCAATGGGAAGACAACCATTGTTACCCTGCTGCACATGCTATTCTTTGATCTCGGCTATGGAACAGGGCTCATTTCAACCATTGTCAACAAGATCAACCTGACAGAGATCCCCGCCTCCCATACTACCCCCGACCCGCTCCAGCTCAACGAACTACTGGCCAACATGGCGAACGAGGGGTGCGAGTACTGTTTTATGGAAGTGTCATCGCACGCAGTAGATCAGCAACGCATTGCCGGGCTCACCTTTCGCGGGGGGATCTTCACCAACCTCACCCACGATCACCTCGATTATCACAAAACCTTCGACGCCTACCTGCAGGCAAAGAAGGCCTTTTTCGACAACCTTCCTGCAGAAGCCTTTGCGCTGGCGAACAAAGATGACCGCAATGGCAAGGTAATGATACAGAGTACCCGGGCTTTAAAATTCATGTTCAGCCTGCAATCGATGGCTGATTTCCGCTGCAAGATCCTTGAAAATGAATTCCAGGGACTGCATCTCAACATCGACGGACGGGAAGCATGGTTCAAACTCATCGGCAGTTTCAATGCTTCGAACCTGCTGGCCGTTTATGCAACTGCCATGCTGCTCGGGCAGGATAAAACCAAAGTGGTGACCATCCTCAGCAGCATGGAGCCTGTTGACGGCAGGTTCAATTACATCAGGTCATCAAACCAGGTTACCGCCATCGTTGATTACGCCCATACGCCGGATGCATTGAAAAACGTACTTGAAACCATCAATACCATCCGCGGCCACAACGAACAACTTATCACCGTGGTGGGAGCCGGCGGCAACCGGGATGCTGCGAAAAGGCCGGTGATGGCCGGCATCGCCTGCAACCTGAGCAACCGCGTCATCCTCACCTCCGACAACCCGCGCAACGAAGAGCCCGGAACAATCCTGGCCGATATGTTAAAGGGAGTGGAGATGCACCAGTCGAAAAAAGTGCTGGTCATCGAAAACCGGCTCGAAGCAATCAAAACCGCCTGTGCGCTCGCTAAATCCGGCGATATCATCCTGGTTGCAGGCAAGGGACATGAAACTTACCAGGAGATCAAAGGGGTCAGGCATCATTTCGATGACCGGGAAGTGGTGCGTGAAATTTTCGCGAATGATAACATAGTAAATCCATAAGGCCTATGCTCTACTATCTTTTCAAATGGCTGCACAAAGGATTCGACATCCCCGGCACCGGCGTGTTCCAGTACATCTCATTCCGTGCGGCGGCAGCCCTGATCACATCGCTCTTCATTTCGATGATTATCGGCAAAAGTCTCATCAATTTTCTGAGGAAAAAACAGGTTGGCGAAACCGTGCGCGACCTGGGGCTGGAAGGACAGAGCCTGAAACAGGGAACACCTACCATGGGCGGACTCATCCTTCTTGCATCAATCCTGATCCCTTCGCTGTTGTTTGCCAAACTGGACAACATATATATAATATTGGTGATCATCGCAACGATATGGCTCGGGTTTATCGGGTTCCTCGACGATTACATCAAAGTTTTCAAGAAAGATAAAAAAGGGCTGCCCGGGAAATTAAAAGTCCTCGGACAGATCGGGCTTGGCCTGATCGTGGGGTTTACCATGTATTTCAGCGACACCATCGTAATCCGTGAACATATCAAACAATCTGCGCTGGTTCCCACCACCGATGTATTTACCATGGAATCGGCAACAGACAAATCAAAAATCTTTTCGAAGGAACCTGTAAAATCGACAAAAACCACCATCCCGTTTATCAAGAACAACGAATTTGACTACAGCTGGCTGGTTTCATGGATCAGCCCCGGGGCTAAAAAATGGACCTGGCTGGTCTTCATCCCGATCATGATCTTCATCATCATCGCGGTTTCAAACGGGGCTAACCTCACCGACGGGCTGGATGGACTGGCGACGGGGACTTCGGCCATTGTAGGGCTTACGCTGGGGGTGCTGGCCTACGTATCGGGCAACATTGTTTTTGCCAACTACCTGAATATAATGTACATACCAAACTCCGGAGAACTGACTATCTACATCTCCGCCTTCGTTGGTGCCTGCATCGGCTTCCTCTGGTACAACTCATTCCCGGCACAGGTGTTCATGGGCGATACCGGGAGCCTCGCCCTGGGCGGCATCATTGCCGTGTTTGCGATCATGATCCGCAAGGAGATCATGATCCCGATCTTCTGCGGGATTTTCCTGGCAGAGAACCTCTCGGTGGTCATGCAGGTAACCTGGTTCAAGTACACCAGGAAAAAATACGGGGAGGGCCGAAGAATCTTCAGGATGTCACCCCTGCATCATCATTTTCAGAAACTGGGCTATCATGAGTCGAAAATCGTGATGCGATTCCTGATCGTCGGGATCATGCTGGCCGTTTTAACCATTGTCACACTTAAACTAAGATAAAAACCATGACATTAGAAGCATTGGCGAACCAGGGACAGACAACCAGGTACGAATCACTGGTGGCCTCCATCGGCCCGAAGATCCGCGAAATCCGGAAGCAATATATCAAAGAGAGCTTTTACGGCTTCCAGCAGGTGGAACACCGGCTCGAACTGGTTGCCATCATCCATGGCATGGAATTCATCAATGATTCAAAATCGACCAGCATCAACGGCACCTGGTTTGCCATGGAAAGCACCTCGCGCCCGGTGATATGGATCGTGGGAGGTGTCGACAGCGGCAACGATTACGAGGTGCTGCGCAACCTGGTCAGGACCAATGTCAAGGGCATTGTCTGCCTTGGCGTTGACAACAGCCGCATTCACCAGGCATTCGATGACCTGGACATTCCCATGACCGATGTGCTGACCATGGAAGAAGCGGTTCAGGCTGCCTATTACATGGGCACCCCGGGCGACCAGGTGCTCCTTTCACCGGCCTGCGCGTCGTTCGACCTGTTCGAAAATTACGAAGAGCGTGGCATGGCTTTCCGCAAACACGTGAAAAACCTGTAAAACATGGCACCGATGTTGAAATTTGTCAGGGATATCAAAGGAGATAAAGTGATCTGGATCGTGGTGGTCATCCTTTGCATTTTTTCACTGCTGGCGGTATACAGTTCCACCGGCATGCTGGCATATAAAAAACAGCACGGCAACACCGAGTACTACCTTTTCAAGCATTTCCTCATCCTCATGTTTGGGCTGGCGCTGATGTATATAACCCACCTCATCAAATACACCTATTATTCAAGGATATCGCAAATCGGATTGTTCCTCACCTTCCCGCTGCTGCTGGTCACCCTTATCTCGGGAACACACCTCAATGAAGCCAACCGGTGGCTCACCGTGCCCATCGTAAACCTTACCTTCCAGAGTTCGGATGTCGCCAAACTCTTTCTCATCATGTACCTGGCCAGGGTGTTGAGCAAAAAGCAGGAGCTGGTTCAGGATTTCCGTAAAGGATTCCTGCCCGTGATCATCCCGGTCGTACTGGTTACGATCCTGATCCTTCCCGCCAATTTTTCAACGGCGGCAATCTTATTTGTAACATGCATCGTGCTGATGTTTATCGGCCGGATCAGCCTTAAGTACATGTTATCCCTGGCCCTCCTTGGCCTGGCAGGCATCGTCATGATCTACTTCCTTGCAACCTCGTTTCCGACCTTATTTCCCCGCGGCACCACCTGGGTTTCCCGTATCAATCACTTCGTTCATAAAAAAGAGGCCGACCCGGATGCAACGTTTCAGGTCGACCAGGCCAAGATTGCCATCGTCCAGGGCGGAATCCTGGGGAAATCGCCCGGAAAGAGCACCCAGCGGAACTTTCTGCCCCATCCCTATTCCGACTTTATTTTTGCCATCATCATCGAAGAGTACGGGTTGATTGGCGGCAGTTTCGTGCTGCTTTTATACCTGATCCTGTTTTTCAGGGTGATCCGGATCGCAGGCCGGAGCCAGGGGAATTTCGGATCGCTCCTGAGCATCGGCATTGGCTTCAGCCTGGTTTTCCAGGCACTCATCAACATGGCCGTTGCGGTGAACCTCTTCCCGGTTACAGGTCAAACCCTGCCGCTTGTGAGCATGGGCGGCACCTCCATCTGGTTCACCAGCATTTCCCTGGGGATCATCCTGAGCGTAAGCCGTGTTTCGGATATTGAAACAAAAGACGGCACCGAAATAGACATCCTCCGGGAGCCGACCCTCAATATCAAACCTCAAACCGTACCTGCCTTATGAAACGAATCATCATCAGCGGAGGAGGTACTGGCGGTCATATTTTTCCTGCCATCGCCATTGCAAGCGCGCTCAGGTCAAAACTGAACGGGGTTGAAATCCTGTTTATCGGGGCCAAGGGACGCATGGAGATGGAAAAGGTCCCGGCAGCAGGTTTTAGCATTGAAGGGCTCACCATCAGCGGGTTTCAACGCAGACTGACCTGGAAGAACCTTTCGTTCCCGGTAAAACTCATCGGGAGCATGATCAAAGCCCGGAAAATCATTTCCCGTTTCAAACCCGACGTGGTTATTGGCGTTGGCGGATATGCAAGTGGCCCTACCCTGCGCATGGCCACCTCCATGGGCATCCCGACACTCATTCAGGAACAAAATTCTTTCCCCGGCGTTACAAACAGACTCCTGGCACCACGCGTTCAGAAGATCTGCGTGGCCTATGCCGGCATGGCCAGGTATTTCCCGGAAGGGAAAATCGTGCTTACCGGGAATCCCATCCGCCGCGAAGTGGTGGATATCCTTGGGAAAAAGGAGGAAGCCATGGCCTACTTCGGGCTTGATCCGGCTAAAAAGACACTGCTGGTCGTCGGTGGCAGCCTGGGTGCAAGGACCATCAACCAGGCCATCCTGAAATTCGTGATCGGATCGGATGCAGACCAGGATTTCCAGATATTGTGGCAAACCGGGAAACACTATTATAACGAAATCGGGGCAAGTTTCCCGGCGACCCGCGATTCGCAATCCTCTGTGCGAACCCCTGTTGTTCTTTCCTTCATCGACCGCATGGATCTCGCGTATGCAGCTGCCGATATTATCGTTTCACGCGCCGGCGCCATTGCCATTTCCGAACTCTGCGTCGTAGGTAAACCAGTCATCCTGGTACCGTCGCCGAATGTCACGGAAGACCACCAGACAAAAAACGCAGTTGCCCTGGCTGATAAAAATGCTGCAGCCATGGTAAGCGACAACATGGCTGTTGAAAGCCTTGGCAGGCTTATCGTGGAATTGTTTAAAAACCAGGACCGGCAGGATGAACTCAGCCACAATATACGCGCCCTTGGAATCACTGATGCCGCAGATGCCATTGCGGATGTGGCGCTGTCGCTCATTCCAAATCTGAAATCTGAAATCCCAAATCTGAAATCCGAAATCCGAAATCTGAAATCGGTGTATTTCCTGGGGATTGGCGGCATTGGCATGAGTGCCCTGGCGAGGTATTTCAAATTGCAGGGCGCAGCGGTGGCTGGTTACGACCGCACATCTACGGCCCTTACCGATCAACTTGCAGGCGAAGGCATGGATATTCATTTTACCGAAGATCTTTCCCTGATCCCGGAACATCCTGACCTGGTAATTTATACTCCGGCAGTTCCCCAAAACAACCTCGAATACCTTCATTTTAAGGAAAACGCCATCCCGATGAAGAAACGGGCGGAAGTCCTGGGCATGATTTCCGGCACATACAAAACGATCGCCGTTGCCGGTACCCATGGCAAAACGACAACGTCAACCCTTATCGCCCATATCCTGTCAACGGCAGGCGCCGGGCAGATCGCCTTCCTGGGAGGGATTTCGAAGAACTACCATACGAATTTCATGTTTGAACCAACTGGTAAAACGGTGACAGGGCAGAAAGGTGACAAGGTAACGGGTGACAGGGTGACGGGAACCGGGAAGGATAATACTGGCGGGACCTGGTGCGTCGTGGAGGCTGACGAGTATGATAAATCCTTTTTGCAACTTTCACCATACATCGCCATAATCACCTCGGCTGACGCCGATCATCTTGATATTTACGGAAGCCTCGGGGATTTGAAGAAGACCTTTTCTGACTTCACGGGGAAAATCGTATCCGGAGGTTCCCTGATCATGAAAGCCGGGATCAGCGTAATCCCCGACATGATAAACGACTACAAGGTATTCGGATATTCCATCTGCGATACAGCCGCTTATTGCGCTGAAAATATCAGGCTTATCGACGGGTTGCTCCACTTTGATTTCGTAAAACCATCGGGAATCATCCGTGATCTTGTTCTGGGCGTTCCCGGCAAGTTCAACCTTGAGAATGCAATTGCAGCGCTGGCGGCGGCAGATCTTGCCGGCGTCGGGGAGGATCAATTAAGGCAGGCCCTTAGCACCTACCAGGGCGTGCAGCGCAGGTTCGATTTCCGGGTTCGCAGGCCCGACGTGGTTTATATCGACGATTACGCACACCATCCCGCCGAGCTCAGCGCCTGCATCAGTGCTGTGCGGGACCTTTACCCGGGAAAAAAGATCACGGGGATCTTCCAGCCCCATCTTTTCTCGCGCACCCGCGACCTGGCCGGTGATTTTGCACGGAGCCTCGAACTGCTCGACGAACTGCTGCTGCTCGACATTTACCCTGCCCGGGAACTGCCAATCGAGGGGGTGACTTCAAAGCTATTGCTTGACCAGGTGAATATTCAGCATAAGAAACTCGTTCAAAAAGAAGATATCCCCGCAGAGATTAAAAACAGTAAACCGGAGATCCTGCTCACTTTGGGTGCCGGCGACATTGACCAGCTGGCAGGCCCCATCACTGAACTTTTGACGGTATTGGACTAACGGATGAAGAAATTTTTAAAAATATTGCAGATAACGTTCTGGATCCTCCTGGTGGCAGGCACAGGTGTTGTTGTCGGGTTTGCAGAGGTTGAGCAATACAGCCGGCCATGCCGGCAGGTAGTCATCACAGTTGACTATGGCGCTGCAGATGTGCTGATTACGAAAAGGGAGGTTGACTCAATTGTATTGAAAACAGCCGGGATGCTGAAAGGCAAACCGCTTGGTTACATCAACACGGCATCCATTGAAGCTGTCATCCGGAAACATTCGTATGTCGCTGGCGTGAAGGTGTTTGAAAACAATGAAGGAAATCTCTATATCCAGGTCAGGCAGCGCGAACCGTTGCTGCGCATCATCAACCGGAAGTATGAGAGTTTCTACCTCGACGAATCAGGCTCCCTGCTCCCGGTAAGCCCGAATTTCTCGGCCCGCGTGCTGGTGGCCAATGGCATCATCGATGATTCTTACATGAAAAATCCGAATTACAGGGTGAATATCCTTGGGATTGCCGACTCTGTTTATTATGATTCACTGATGACCAACCTCTACAAACTCACAATGTACATCACGCATGATAAATTCCTGAAAGCCCAGATCGGCCAGGTCTACGTGAACGAGGGAGGTGAATTCGAGTTAATCCCGCGGGTCGGGAACCATGTCATCCTGCTGGGCAGGGCAGTTGACCTTGACGACAAATTCAGAAAATTGTTTGCATTTTACAAGTTCGGGCTGAATAAAATCGGTTGGAATAAATACAACATAATCAACATAAAATACAAGAATCAAGTAGTCTGTTCCAAAATATAAACATGATCATATGAAAAACGAAGGCATCATTGTCGGTCTCGACATCGGTACAACAAAGATCGCGGTCATTGTAGGCCGTAAAAATGAATATGGGAAAATTGAGATCCTTGGATATGGCAAAGTACCTTCCATCGGAGTGAAACGGGGAGTCGTAGCCAACATCGACAACACGGTACAGTCCATTAAAGATGCTGTTGCAGAAGCTGCCGCCAAATCGGGGGTCAACATCAAGTATGTCAACGTCGGGATCGCCGGACAGCACATCAAAAGCATGCAGCACCGGGGCAGCATGATACGCGAAGACAGTGAAGTTGAAATCAGCCAGGCGGATATTGAAAAGCTGTGCAACAGCATGTACAACCTCAACATGAACCCCGGGGAGGAGATCCTCGACGTGATTCCGCAGGAATTCAGCATCGACGGGGAACACGGCATTACCATGCCAAAAGGAGGTATCGGGAGCTCGCTGGAGGCAAATTTTCATATCATTATCGGACAAACCGCGGCAGCAAAGAATATTTACCGCTGCGTGCGCAAGGCAGGCCTTGAAGTGGTGGAACTGATCCTTGAACCCATCGCCTCGGCAGAAGCTGTTTTATGCGAGGATGAAAAAGAAGCCGGCGTGGTGCTTGTCGATATCGGCGGCGGAACTTCCGACATTGCCATCTTCCATGGCGGGATCATCCGGCATACGGCCGTTATCCCCCTGGGCGGCGAAATCATCACCGAAGACATACGGGAAGGCTGTTCCATCATTAAAAAACATGCCGAACAGCTGAAGGTGAAGTTCGGTTCAGCCATGGCCCGCGAAAACAGGGAGGAAGAAATTGTGTCCATCCCCGGAACACGCGGCAAGCCAGCAAAGGAGATCAGCCTGAAGAACCTCGCCTCCATTATTCAGGCCAGGATGGAAGAGATCATCGAGCACATCTATTATGAAATTAAAAATTCGGGGTACGAGAAAAAACTGATCGAAGGCATCGTGCTCACCGGGGGCGGCGCCCACCTGAAACATGTCGCCCAGCTCACCGAATTTATAACCGGCCTCGATACGCGTATCGGCTACCCGAACGAACACCTGGCCAGCGATGTTCCTCCCGAAATGGCCAGCCCGATGTATGCCACAGGAATCGGCCTGGTGATCGAAGGGATAGGCCGCTACCAGAAAGACACGGAGAACAAACCTGCTGAACCTGTAAAAACAGGTATTCCGGCCGGGGTTTCCGCCCCGGTTGAAAAGGAAAACAGACGTTTGCTCGACACCTTCCTGAGTAAAATCAGGAATATTTTCGAGGAGGACGTCCAATAATCAATCTATTAACAATCATGCGTTAATAACTAATTAACAAACAGAACTTTTCTATAACCTTTCTTTATAATTTTAACACGTTAAAAAATATGCTCATGGCCGATATGATAAAATTTGACATGCCTAAAAACCAATCCTCCATCATTAAAGTCATCGGTGTGGGCGGTGGCGGCAGCAATGCTGTTAATCATATGTTTCATCAGGGAATAAAAGGAGTTGACTTTATCATCTGCAACACCGACGAACAAGCCATGATCATGAGCCCGGTCCCGACGAAAATCCAGCTGGGTGTGAATCTTACCGGTGGCCTTGGCGCCGGGGCCGCCCCAACGGTTGGGCGAAACGCCGCTCTTGAAAATTCCGACGACATCAGGGCCGTACTCGAAAAAGGGACAAAAATGCTCTTTATAACTGCCGGGCTTGGCGGGGGTACCGGAACCGGAGCCGCACCCGTGATCGCCCAGATATCAAAGGAACTCGGTATCCTTACCGTTGGCATTGTCACCATCCCCTTCTCGTTCGAAGGCCGTAAACGCCGCCAGTCGGCCGAAGACGGCATCCGCCAGTTGAAACAAAATGTTGACGCCTTGCTGATCATCAGCAACGACAAGTTGCGGCTCCTGTGCGGTGACCTTCCCCTATCGGAAGCGTTTACCCGTGCTGATAACGTACTTACAACCGCCGCCAAAGGCATTGCCGAGATCATCACGGTGGTAGGGTACATTAACGTCGATTTTGAAGACGTTAAAACAGTGATGAAAGACAGTGGCGTAGCCATTATGGGCACCGGTATTGCAAACGGGCCTAACCGTGCGCAGGTGGCCGTAGAAGAAGCCCTCAACTCCCCCCTGCTCGACAACAACGACATCAACGGGGCAGGCAACCTGCTCCTTTATATCTCCTCGGGTAAAAACGAGATCACCATGGATGAAGTCACCGAAATAACCGATTATATCCAGGAAAAAACCAAATCGACGGGAGATGTTATCTGGGGCAACGGTTTTGACGAAACCCTCGACGACAAGATCAGCGTAACCATCATCGCCACGGGATTTGATGAAGACCATAAACAGAAAGATCCGTCAAAACCTGTTGATGTGATGGTTCATGATCTCTATTCCGATTCGCCGTCACCGCAGGTTGAACATCGGGTCGTTACCCCTCAGCACGAGCCTGCTCCACGAATGGAGCCGCCCTCCGTTCGCCACCTTTTCACCCCGGCTCCCGAACCGGTGCCCTATGAAATTGTTGCTGAACCCGACACCGATGAACCCATGCGCATCATCGAATTCTCGGTTGAAAAACCAGAACCCGATGCCCAGTCAGAGTTTACACAAACGCTGATCCATGACCTGCAGCCCGAAGAATATGAGGGAGAACCTGTGATGGAAGTGCAATACAAACCCGTGCCGGCCAGTGAACCGCTGCCATCCCAGGAACCGGATTCATACGATTTTCAGAACAAAAAACTCAGTGAACGGGTATCAAAGCTCAAACACCTGAGTGAAAAACTCAAGAGCCATCAACCCATTGAAAACAACCTGTACGAACTTGAAAACGTACCAGCCTACAAACGGCGGAATGTGGATTTAGCCGACGTAACACCGTCATCCGAATCGCACAGATCAAAGTACAACCTGACCGACAATGCCGACAGCCCGCTGGAATCAACCGGTGGCAACTCCTTTCTCAACAAAACTGTAGATTAATGAGCCTCGAACTGAAGATCAACGACGATATAAAGGCGGCCATGCTGGCCCGCGATGCAAAGAAACTTGAAGCACTCAGGGCCATCAAGGCAGCATTGCTGCTTGAAAAAGTCAAAGAAGGTGCAACCGGTGAAGTAAGCGAAGATGTGGAACTGAAAATCCTTCAGAAACTGGTAAAACAACGGCGCGAATCGGCCGATATTTACACCAATGCAAACCGCGCCGACCTTGCCGACAAGGAGCTGTACGACGCTTCCGTCATTGAAACCTACCTTCCCAAACAGATGTCCGAAGACGAGGTTGCCGCCATCATCCGGAAAATCGTTGCCGATACCGGCGCAACTTCTGTAAAAGACATGGGCAAGGTAATGGGTGCCGCCTCAAAGGAACTGGCTGGCAAAGCCGATAATAAGATGATCTCCACGATCGTAAAAAGCCTGTTGGGATAAAGAGATACGCACACTTCGGGAACCTCAGTGTGCGGTTTGCACATCAGCACATCAGCACATCAGCACATCAGCACATCAGCACATCAGCACATCAGCATATCAGCATATCAGCACATTATCACATCATCACGTCTCCAAACCTCTTCTCCCTGTAATCCGACACCCATTTTGAAACCCGGCATCCCAGGCTCCACAGGAACTTCCATTTCCCGAACCCCAGCCTGACATCCGCGTACCAGCGTTCGCCCCTTAAAATTTTCCCGAAAGCCCTCCAGGCCCGGTCGCTGTCGCGGACAAATGAATGAATTTTAACAGGGGCCGTGTTGAACAGGTACTTAATCCGGTTGGCTTCGATCAGCTCGCTCATGAGTTCGTCGTTAACAACCTGGGTATAGGAATCAAGCGACGGGTTTGTTGATCCAAGATACTTGAAACAGGCTTCAGCCGCCAACCTGCCGCTGCGTACCGCATAGTAAATCCCCTCTCCGGTAAGTGGGTCAGTCAATCCCCCTGCATCGCCCGCCACCATCACCCGTCCCTCGTGAAACCGGCTTCTCTTCACCCTCACCGGGATCGGCCACGATTTCAGCGAAATTGTATTGAGTATATCAATTCCAGAATTCTTATTTCTAAATTCGTTGTTCAATATTCGATATTCATTATTCATTCGGGATTCATCCTGCCAGCTCCCCGCCGCCAGGTAATCCACGAACCTCCTGTAATAGTCCATCATCCCCTTCGACAACGAGGCCGGCCCTCCTACCCCGATAGAAAAATGGTCAGCTTTGGGAAACAACCAGGCATATCCCCCTGGGAACGAACCCCAATCGAGAAAAATTGATTGAGAATAAGCCTTCACCACGGCAGGGCCGGCGGTCACTTCCGCTTCCCAGGCAAGTCCGGGCATGATATTTTCCCTCAGCCCGGCCGACCTTGCAACGGCGCTGGAGGCTCCGTCGGCTCCGATGACCAACCGCGATCTGAAACTTCCAGTACGGGTGATCACTTCAGCAAATTCCTTCTCCTGCCGCACATCATCGACCTTTATCCCGTGCAGAACCCTTGCCCCGGCCTCCACGGCCTTTGACAACAGGAATGCATCAAACCTGTCGCGCATCGTGCAGTAGATCAACGGTTCAGCTGAGGTACGGGTAAAGACATCCCTGAAACCCCGAGAAAAAATGACCGTGTTAACCGTGGTCTCAAACACCGGTGAAACATCAAAGGGGATTTCCTGCAATATCTTATGGGTGAGCCCGGCGCCGCAGACCTTGTATCGCGGAAACTGCGATTTTTCAAGGATCAGCACCGAAACGCCCTGCCTGGCCAGTTCATATGCAGCCATGGTGCCGGCAGGACCGGCGCCGGCAATTATCACATCGGCATCTGTCGTCATGGGTGATTCAATAAAATCATGGATATTAAAGCAGGGCGAGCACCTCTTTCAGAAGTTTCTCCTTGTTTATCGGCACGACGCCCACCTCTTCGCAAACAAGGCCGCCCGCCAGGTTCGAGATATAGGCAACCTCGTAGGGTGTGCACTTCAATGCCAGGCACATCGATGCCAGGCTTATCACCGTATCGCCGGCCCCAGAAACATCGGAGATCATCCGCATGTGCGCAGGGATAAAGATATTGTCGCCCGCCGTGTTATCTTTCATGCTCATCATGACCCCTTTTTCCGACATCGTCGTAAGGACATACCTGCAGTTCAAACTGTCGCGCAGCTGTTGAGCAGAGGCAATTACCGACTGTTTATCCACAAGTTCATGGGGAAGGTTCATCCCATCCCTGAGTTCCTTGAGGTTGGGTTTAATCAAAGTGACGTTTTTATACGACATGAAGTTCTTTTTCTTCGGATCAACTGTTACCGGGATGTCGCGAGCCTGAGCCCGCTTTACAACCTCTGAAATGAGCTTCTGGGTTATCACACCCTTGTCGTAATCCTGGAAGATGATGGCATCGACTTTCACTTTCGTCATGATGTGGTCGATCACCCTGAGGAGGGTAAAGAAATCACCCTGCACCAGGTCATTGTCCATCTCTTCGTCAACCCGCAACATCTGGAATGCATTCCCGAATATCCTGAATTTCGTGGTCGTTATGCGACGTGTACTCCGCACGATACCTGCATCATCGATCTTCTCCTTCTTCAGCAGGTCAAGAAACTGATCGCCCTTGTCGTCGGTCCCGATCACCGAACAGAGGATGGGGTTTGCCCCCATCGACCTGATGTTCATGGCGACGTTGGCAGCACCGCCCATGCGATGCTCGCGCTTGCGCAAAGCAACGATCGGTATGGGGGCTTCGGGCGAGATCCTTTCAACCTTTCCCCACAGATACGAGTCAACCATCACATCACCGATGATCATGACGTTCAGCTTGTTGAAATCCTTAAACAGCTTTTTGTAATTACCTTCTTTTTGCATCATTCCGGGAATTTTCTCGTGGTCAAACAAATGCCGTTCCTTAAACCACGCCGTTGAAATGGTAATCGGAGATGGTTTTTATATTCTTATTCGCTTCATCCACGTTAATTTTGCCATCCATCAGGCGGATGATGCGGTGGGCATGCTGGGCAATATCCTCTTCATGGGTGACGATGATGACCGTGTTTCCCATTTTATGAATCTCTTCAAGCAACCCGAGAATTTCGATGGAGGTTTTGGAGTCGAGGTTCCCGGTGGGCTCGTCGGCGAGGATGATGGCAGGATGATTAACCAGGGCGCGGGCGATGGCAACACGCTGACGTTGTCCGCCCGATAATTCATTTGGTTTATGTGCCATACGGTCGCCGAGTTTCACCTCTTCGAGCGTTTGTTTGGCAAGTTCCAGGCGTTTGGCCTTACCAACGCCGGCATAGATCAAGGGCAGCATGACATTTTCAAGCGCCGACGAACGCGGCAGGAGGTTGAACGTTTGGAAAACAAAACCGATCTGACGGTTTCTAATCTCGGCAAGGGCGTTGTCATCCATTTTGCTCACATCCTCCCCATTCAGGAAATAACTCCCGCTGGTCGGCGTATCAAGGCATCCGAGAATGTTCATCAGGGTAGATTTTCCTGATCCGGAAGGGCCCATCAGGGCAACAAATTCGTTTTTCCTTACTACCAGGGATACTGCCCGCAATGCTTCCACTAAAATGGTTCCTATCTTGTAATTCTTTACAATGCCGTCGAGACGGATGACTTCTTTTTCCATGAATATGAATTATTAAAAGCGTAATATAAAATCTTCTTTACTCAACTCCTCCCTGAAAAACACGAATCCCATCTGGTAAATGTCGATAGTAACCTTGACTTTCGGATGCCTGCATATGACCTTCCAGGCCTCTTCCATCCCCCTTGACCAGTGAATATCGTCAAAAACAAAAACGGTTCCCGGGTGAATATGTTGCAGGCACTCTTCGAAATAGGCCAGTGTTGGTTTCATTTTATGATTCCCGTCAAAAAAAACAAGGTCCGGTGCCGGCATTTCATCAAGCGCACCCGCAAGCTTGTCTTCGAAGTTGCCGGTAATGATATGAACGTTTTTAAGCCCGGCCCTGTCAAAATTTTCCTGGGCTACGTTGGCCGAGTCGATGCATCCTTCGATGGTTACAATGCAGCTTTCGGGGGATGCCAGACCCAAATAGATTGAACTGATGCCAAGCGAGGTACCCAGTTCCAGGATGTTTCCGGGCGTATACCGCTTCACAAGTCGGAAAAGCAACTCGCCCTTTTTCTGGCTCACCGAAGCCCGGTGAACGATGTCCCTGACCCGCACAAAACGCTGATCACCCGGGAAGTCCTTGCTCCTTGCCCCCAGGTCCTTCCGCTTAATAAACCTGGAAACGTTCTCAAGTTCTTTACGCAGCCTGTTGATGGTCCTGTATTGCGGATAACTGTGGGTATCTTTCAGTACATTTTTATAAAAATCAAAGACGAAAGGCGAGTGAATCCGGTACTTAGACTGTGATCGCAGCGAATATTTCAGAAACCCCACAATGATGTCAACCTGCCTGCTCATGGTTTAAATATAAGACTACAAAATTAGCCTAAATCATCAGAATAACAAGTTGGACGATCCAACGGGGAAATAGTTACAAATTACTAACTTTGCCGGCAAAATTATCCTACATGACGATTGCCAGAAGTTTTAAAATCGCCGATTACTTTTCTCTTGTAAAAATAAATCACACCATATTTTCCCTGCCATTTGCCATGATCGGTTTTTTCCTTGCAGTTAAAACGCATGGTGAAAATCTCAGTTTCCGCCTTTTACTGCTGGTGTTGCTCTGCGTGTTCTTCGCCCGCAATGCCGCCATGGGCTTTAACCGTTACGCCGACCGTGAATTTGACAAAAAAAACCCCCGCACAGCCTTGCGCGAGATCCCGAGTGCCATCATACATCCCAGGTCAGCCATGGTTTTTGTCATCATCAACGCGCTGCTGTTCATGCTTTCCAGCTTTTTCCTGAACAAGTTGTGTTTTTTCCTTTCACCGGTTGCCTTGATTGTGGTTTTAGGATACAGTCTCACCAAGCGTTTTACCTACCTGTCACATGTATTCCTGGGGCTTGGGCTTGCCCTTGCTCCCATCGGCGCCTATCTTGCCGTCACCGCCGCTTTTGACCCGCTGCCCCTGGTCTATTCATTCGTAGTCATCTTCTGGGTGGCCGGGTTCGACATCCTTTATGCCCTGCAGGATATCAGCTTCGACAAGTCGGAGAACCTGAAATCGCTCCCGGTTGCGATGGGCAAGCGCAATGCCCTCATCCTGTCGGCTATTTTCCACCTTGCAGCCGTCCTGCTTGTGGTACTGGGGGGCTTTACGGGCAATTTCCACTATCTCTACTGGATCGGGGCTGCCGTCTTCACCGCCTTGCTGTGTTACGAACATATCATCGTCAGGCCTGACGACATTTCCCGCGTCGACCTTGCCTTTGCGACCATGAACGGGATGGCTTCGGTGTTATTCGCCTGTTTTGTGATCGGGGATTTGTTCCTGCTATGAAATCATCCCAGCAATGAAAATACATATCGGAAACGATGTAAAGACTGAGGAAATCGCCGGCCTCATAAGCCGGGGTGCAAAATTTGTCGCTTACCAGTACATCATTTCGGTTCCTGTTTTCCGTCCCGTGAAAAGGATTTCAAAACTATTCTTCATTAAACCAGGGGAAAATTCGTCCAGGTATGCAACTGGATACAACTTCCTCAGTTTTTTACTCGGTATCTGGGGATTGCCCTTTGGCCCGCCGACGCTGGTTAAAATATTCCTGCTGAACATGAATGGCGGAATTGATTTTACCGAGGAGGTGATGGTGAACCTGCAGGCGGATACCCTCATAAAAAAGGAGATCAGCCTAGAGAAGCCAGCAAGATTTTTCGAGGCCCCCACAAAGTCAAACCTGAAGGAACTCGAAAAGGTATTCCGGGAGGTTAAGAAATATGGCATCATCGGAGAACCCGTCATTGCCGGCTTTTTTATCAATACAGCCCGGGATGAGAGCCCTTATCACGTAATTGGCATTTCTTCAGATTTGACGGATGAAAAACTCCAGGTCATCAGGCGGGAACTTGGGAGGAAATTTTACAAACACATTCGGTTTGAAATTGTTTCTTTACTTTCACCAGATTATGAGCATGTTGATCGGTTAAGAAAGGAAGGTGTTCACCTTTCTTAACCACAAAGGCGAAGAAGGGGGCACAAAGGCGAAAAAGGGGCGAAACGGACAGAGATGGAGCCACAAAGTAATAGAGGGTTATCGCATGACCCTGCGGATACCATCTTTGAGATGTCGGCTGTTAAAATTAATGAGCAGCCCAAGTTTGCACCCGGATATTTTCAGGTAAGTCAGAACCTGGGCCAGGTAGACATCATTCAACGATTCAACAGCCTTAACTTCAACAATGATCTCATCTTCAACAAACAAATCCAGCCTGTAACCCATCTCCATTTTCATGTCACAAAACCACAACGGCATGCCCTTTTGCTTTTCAACCCTGAGCCCTCTTCCTGACAACTCATAATACAAGCACTGTTCATACGCATTCTCCAGCAATCCCGGCCCCAGTTCCGAATGCACAAAAAACGCCGCATCCAGTATCTGTTTACAAATAACCACCCTTTGTGCGCCTTCGTGCATCCTTTTTCGCCTTTGTGGTTAAAAAAACATCATCTCCCCCAGTTATCCCGGTCCAGCGACCTGTAGTTGATCGCTTCGGCCAAATGCTCCAATTTAATCCCATCACACTGGTCCAGGTCGGCAATGGTGCGTGAAACCTTCAGAATCCGATCGTAGGCCCTCGCCGACAACCCCAGCTTATCCATGGCAGTTTTTAGCAACTGGTTGCCGGTTTCGCCAATGTTGCACACCTGGTGAAGCATGTTCGATGGGAGCTGGGAATTGCAGTATATCCCTGTCAGCCCTTCGAACCTTTTTTCCTGGATGTGCCTGGCCGCGATCACCCTTGCCCGGATCTGATCGCTGTGCTCCGACGGACGGCTGTCGCTCAGCTTCTTGAAGTCGACCGGAACGACCTCCACGTGGATGTCGATGCGGTCGAACAGCGGGCCCGAAATCCGGTTGATATATTTCTTCACCTCCCCCGCCCCGCACTGGCAATCCTGCGTAGGATGGTTGTAAAACCCACACGGGCAGGGGTTCATGGCGGCCACCAGCATGAAACTTGCGGGGTATTCCAACGTCATTTTCGCCCTGGAGATGGTCACTACGCGGTCTTCCATGGGTTGCCGCAGCACTTCGAGTACGGTGCGCTTAAATTCAGGCAATTCATCCAGGAACAGAACACCGTTGTGAGCCATGGATATCTCCCCCGGCTGCGGTATGCTGCCGCCCCCGACCAGGGCCATGTTTGAGACCGTGTGGTGCGGCGCCCTGAAGGGCCGGATGGATACCAGTGAACGATTATTCCCCAGTTTCCCAGCCACCGAATGGATTTTGGTGGTCTCCACTGCCTCCTGGAGGTTCAGTGGAGGGAGAATCGACGGCAACCGTTTCGCCAGCATGGTCTTTCCCGCACCCGGCGGCCCGATCAGGATAACGTTGTGCCCGCCGGCCGCCGCGATCTCCAGTGCCCGTTTGATATTTTCCTGTCCGCGGACATCTGAAAAATCGTATTCATACTGCAGCATCAGTCGGTCAAAATCAGCCGAATCATGCATCCGGGCACGGGGTAGTTCAGCCGTTCCGTTGAAAAAAGCGATCACGTCGGCGATCTTTTCAATGCCATAGACTTCCAGATCCGCGACAATGGCGGCCTCCTGCGCATTCTGCATGGGTATCAGAATTCCCTTAAAGCCGCGCTTTTGGGCTTCAATGGCTATCGGCAAGGCTCCCTTGATTGGCAGGAGCCCGCCGTCGAGGGACAGTTCTCCCATGATCATGTACTGCTCGAGCCTCGTGGTTTTGATGATCTCGTTGGCCGCCAGGATGCCAATGGCTATGGTGAGGTCGTAGGAGGAGCCCTCTTTCCGTATATCAGCCGGTGCCATATTGATGATGATCTTTTTCCCGGGGATGCGGTAACCGTTGTTGCGCAGCGCCGATTCGATGCGCTGGTGGCTCTCCTTCACAGCATTGTCGGGCAAACCCACCATAAAAAACTGGATCCCTGTGTCCATGTATACCTCCACGGTGACCGTAATGGCCTGGATCCCGAAAACAGCGCTTCCATATGTCTTTACCAGCATGATCCGACTTCTTTACTGCTTAATCGGGTTCAGTGGCAAAAGGTAATACGGGATTTAGGGAAAGTTATTAACAATTTGGGGTGGACGGGTGGACAGGTGGACGGGTGGACAGGTGGACGGGTGGACAGGTGGTCGGGTGGACAGGTGGTCGGGTGGACAGGTGGACGGGTGGACAGGTGGACGGGTGGACGGGTGGACGGGTGGGCAGGTGGACAGGTGGACGGGTGAACGGGGACCTTAAGGATGGGCATAAACTGAAGAAAGTCGTAATAATGGAATTGGTCTCCGGGTAATTTTTAATTTTTAATTTTTAATTATTTCTCCGGTTTGTATCGGGAGTTGGTGAGTATCTTCTGCGCGTCCTGATCGTTCATCATTTCCCGCAAGGTTACGGCAGGCTGGTTCTCCATGTATTTCCTGACGATCTGCCAACCCAGCCATTCACCAAGGCGAGGGGGGGCCTCCTTGGAGAATTCGGCGGTAAAGGGACCATCGGCCATGAAGGCCCGCATCAGTTTTCCATCGGTTGTATAAAGCATCCGGTTTTCAATGATGGCAGCCCACACATGTTCTTCATTTTTTACAATCCAATCGTGCTGTGCGGCGGTATAGCCGATCTTGAACCGGTCGACGGCGTCAGGGAGCATGGCATCGGTGAAATACAACCGCTTCCCTGCCTCGATCATCTGCTCCAGGAGATTATTTCCCGCGATCTGCTTCGGATGCAAGATGTTCGACAAGGCCTTGATACAGTCGGGAGCGATATTTCCAGGATTCATCCTTGTTAACCGGTAAAAGGGCAGTCCGTCGGAAATATAGGGTTTGTAATCTTTTCCAAGGTAGTTATCGAGCCCTATGAGCATCACACTGTCGGCAAACTGAACGGGAAAGTCATAATCCCCGCCCGAAATATAGGCGTAGACCCTCGGTATTTTCACACCGGGATAGTAAAATTGGTAGTGTCTGAAGGCATCCGTCAGTGCATTTTCAATGGCATGGATATCGCTGTATTTTGCTGTAACTTCCGCATGGAAGGCTATGTTGCGCGGATTCTCCAGGTAATCTTTCATATCGGCCAGCTTGGCAGGATCGTTCAGATCGGCGCCCAGGAAAAACCGATAGACCGGTTTCAGCTTCTCAAGCTCCTGCTGCAATTGCCCCGAATGGACCCTGAAGAGGTCGAGGTCGTACCTGTGAATGATCACCTGCGGCAGGCTTATCTTTGATACATCGGGGTGAAGCCGTTGCTTTCCACGACCGCAGGCGGAAAAAGCCACCAGGCATATCATGAATAAAATCGCTGAATGATGTTTATGCCAAACCATAAATGACCTTTTAACGGATGAATGATTGCTGATCAACAGTATGAAACGAAAAACCCGGTTGATTATTTTTGGATAAAAAAATGAAGTTTCATTCCCCGGCTGGGGTATTAATCCCTATTTTTGCCCCGGAACATCCCGTGTAATCGTGATTAAACAACCTGTCATGAAAAAACTGTTGACTTTTATTTTTATTTCAATACTCTTTTCCCTTACAAATATTGCCTGCAGCCAGGAAAAACTTCCCTTCAAACTGGGACTGAAGGTTTCTCCAAACATTGGCTGGATGAGCCCAGGCAGCAAGGATTATGCCAGCGACGGGGCATGCGCGGGAGCAACCGTAGGGTTTGTGGGCGATTTTTATTTTGCTAAAAATTATGCCCTGTCAACCGGTTTTAACTTCCAGTTCCTGAACGGGAAACTGAGTTACCCCGATGCCCGCGACACCCTGAGCGGCCAGATCAGCCGGAAGTACAATTTCCTCTATCTTGAAATTCCCCTGATGATCAAGATGCAGACCAAAACATTCGGAAAGATTTCATTTTACGGTCAGATAGGGTTTGGCACGGCCTTCCGCCTGAAAGCCACCTACAAGGAGAAGTTTTATTCCTCTCGGGGCCAGGAGATCGACCAGCAGGACAACCTCACCGACAGCACCTCCTTTATCAGGGAATCGATCATCATCGGTGTGGGATGCGAATACCACGTGGATGAATCAACAAGGCTGTTTGCAGGCCTTTCATACAATAATTCCCTCAATAACGTGCTGTCGGGGATGAATTACAAAACGCATCTCAATGAAAAAAGCATGCTGAATTTTGTCGAGCTTACAATCGGGATCCTGTTTTAACCGCTTATCATGAAAATCGCGCTGGCACAGCTGAACTATCACGTCGGTAATTTTTCGAACAATGTTTCGGCTATCTGCGATGCCATCGAAAAGGCGAAATCGCAGGGCGCCGGGCTGGTTGTTTTTGCCGAACTCTCGGTTTGCGGTTATCCCCCGCGCGATTTTCTTGAGTTCAGCGATTTTATCAGGAGAAGCAGCGAGGCGGTTGAAACAATTGCTTCAAAATGCACAGGAATAGCGGCTATCGTAGGTGCTCCCTCCGTCAACCCCGCAGCAAAAGGAAAACCTCTTTACAACACGGCATTTTTCCTTGCCGATGGCAAAATCCGGGCAGAGATCCATAAGACCTTGCTCCCGAATTATGATGTTTTTGATGAATACCGCTATTTTGAACCAAACCGGTTGCCAGGTTCGGTGGTGGAATACAAAGGGTTCCGGTTTGCCATCACCATTTGCGAGGATCTTTGGAACATTGCGGAGGATCCGCTTTATGTGCGCAACCCTATGGATGAACTTAGCGGCCAATCGCCCGACATCCTCATCAACATTGCCGCTTCCCCGTTCAACTACAACCAGGAGATAAAACGGCTGGAAGTCCTTTCCAGGAACGCGGTAACCTATAGCCTGCCAGTGGTTTATGTCAACCAGGTGGGCGGACAAACCGAGCTGATCTTCGACGGAGGTTCCATGGTGGTGGGTTCCGACGGGGCCGTCGGCACAAGGTTGAAAGAATTTTCCGAAGATTTTGCGATTTACGATTTTTCCAAATCCAGGATACCAAATCCAGCACCCCATTCCCACGTTCCCAAATCATCCTTTCATTCTTTCACGTCGCCTGAAGCTACCCGGCTGATCTACCAGGCGCTGGTCCTTGGCATCCGCGACTATTTCGGAAAACTGGGATTCTCAAAGGCAATCCTGGGCCTTTCGGGCGGTATTGATTCAGCCGTTACCCTCGTCCTCGCTGCAGAAGCGCTGGGCAATCAAAATGTCCGCGCCATCCTGCTTCCCTCGCAGTTTTCATCCGATCACAGCATCACCGACGCCCGCTTGCTTGCCGAAAATCTGGATGTGGCCTATGATATCATCCCGATCGAGGATGCCTACAAGACGATTGAACTGACCCTGCAACCACAATTCGCCGGGCAACCCTTCAACATCGCCGAAGAGAACATCCAGGCACGGATACGCGGCGTGATCCTCATGGCGCTTTCGAACAAATTCGGGTATATCCTGCTTAACACCTCCAATAAAAGCGAGGCTGCCGTTGGTTACGGCACACTTTACGGCGATATGTGCGGCGGTTTGTCGGTGCTGGGGGATGTATACAAACTCCAGGTCTACGAGCTAGCACGATTGATAAATGCAGCTTCCGAAGTTATCCCGGAAAATACCATCCTGAAACCCCCTTCCGCCGAGCTGAGACCGGATCAGAAAGATTCGGATTCGCTACCAGATTATTCAATCCTTGACCAGGTCCTGTTCCGGTATATTGAACAACGCACCGGCCCGGAGGAACTGATCCGCGAAGGCTATGATGAAACGACGGTAAGGCGCGTTCTCAAACTGGTAAACACCAACGAGTACAAGCGCGCACAAACCCCGCCAATCCTGCGGGTTTCGCCAAAAGCATTCGGCATGGGGCGCCGAATGCCTATCGTGGCGAAATACCTTTCCTGAACCGGCTATTCTGCTGAAACCGATTCCACCGATTTGATTTCGGGAAGCGCACGTATAACCGCAGCTTCGATCCCGTTTTTCAGGGTCATCTGGCTGTGGGGACAATTGCCGCACATGCCCAGCAGGCGGATATTGACGGTATTGTCTTCGGTCAGGTTAACATACTCCACATCGCCGCCATCAGCCTGAAGATACGGACGGATCTGCTCTATCACATTTTTTACTTTCGATTCTAATTCTGCGTTTGCAATCATGATAATAAATTATTGAATGAATTAATAATTGAATTACTATTTAAACTGCGGGCCAACGCTCTATATTAACCGGCACCGGATGTACTGTCACTTGCCCACCTGTTCACTTGCCCACCTGTCCACCTGTCCACCTGTCCACACCTTCACCCGTTCACCCATTCACCCCTCCAAAAATCTCCTTAATCGAATTACTGATGGCTATCTGCTGCGCCACGTTCTCTGCAAGTTTTAAGAAGGCTGCGGTGACCGGAGAGGTGTTATCTGTGGCAACGGGGATCCCGGCATCTCCCGAATCGGCAATGGCTGGTACGATCGGAATTTCGCCGATCAGCGGGATATTGAGTTCGGCGGCAAATTTTTCGCATCCGCCCTGCCCGAAAATATAATATTTCTTACCGGGCATATCCTGCGGCGTGAAATAGGACATGTTTTCAACCAGCCCGAGGATGGGAATGTTGATCTTGTCGTTGCGGAACATGTCGGCTGCTTTTCTCACATCCGCAATGGCTACCTGCTGGGGCGTGCTGACAATGATCGCCCCGGTGAGCGGGAAATCCTGGATGAGGGTGAGTGGAATATCGCCCGTACCGGGAGGAAGATCGATCACCATGTAGTCAAGTTCGCCCCATACGGCATCGGTGAACATCTGGCGAAGGGCCATCGAAGCCATCGGTCCTCGCCAGATCAGGGCTTTCGACTGGTCGACAAAAAAACCGATCGACAGTACCTTCAACCCGAATTTTTCGAAGGGGTAGACATAGGTTTTGCCGTCCTGGTCGAACCCGGTGGGACGTTCGTTCAGCATGCCGAACATCATCGGGATGGACGGTCCGTAGATATCTGCATCGATCAGTCCAACCTTGGCACCGCTTGCCGCAAGTGCAACGGCCAGGTTGACCGCTACCGTCGATTTCCCGACTCCGCCTTTGCCGGATCCGACGGCAATAATATTTTTAACATCCTTCAGCATCGTATCGGTCTCCTTGCGGCGGGAGGTCACCTTTGACGTCATCTCCACTTCGACTTCCAGCCCGTGATCAACATATTGGTGAATTGCATCAATACAGGCCTGCCTGATCTGGTTTTTCAAAGGGCAGGCCGGGGTGGTGAGCACGACGGCAAAACTGACTTTATTTCCTTCTACCTGAACATGATCGATCATATTCAGCGTGACCAGGTCCTGCCTGAGGTCCGGGTCGTCTACGTGCCTTAAGGCATCGATTATCTGGGTTTTATCTATGGTCATTGTGGGTTGCTTGGGTTAGTAAATGGGTGAACAGGTGGACAGGTGGACAAGTGGACAGGTGGACAAGTGGACAGGTGGACAGGTGGACAGGTGGACAGGTGGACAAGTGGACAGGTGGACAAGAAAAAAGGTGAATGTATTTTCAAAGCTTTGTAATTTTTAATTTTTAATTTTTAATGCTTAATTTCCTTTGCCGGGTCCCAGAACAGCTCGCCGAACCTAACAACCTGGTCGTTGAGGATTTCAATTCCTTCGCTTTCGAGGAGTTGTTGCATGATTTTCAGGCTCCCGAAATGATGCCTCCCGGTAAGCAGTCCGTTCCTGTTGACCACCCTGTGAGCGGGAACACCCGTTACCTGCGTGTGCGATGCATTCATGGCCCATCCTACCATCCTTGCCGAACCCCGCGTGCCAAGATATGCTGCAATCGCACCATAGGAAGTCACGCGGCCGTATGGAACCATGCATACAACCGCATACACGTTGTCAAAAAAAGAATTTGATGCCGGCTTTCCTTGTCCTGACATCACAGCTGCTCCTTCAGGTTGAGCAGAAATCCCTTAAGCCGGTTCAGCGAATCGATGATCTCAACATGGCTCGCAACATCCTGTTTATTTTCCCTTAGTTTATCTTTCGCCCCCTGCAGGGTGAATCCACGCTCCTTCACAAGATGATAAATGATGCGCAGGTTATCGAGATCCCCGGGTGTGAACAACCTGTTTCCTTTCTTGTTCTTCTGAGGCTTCAGAATATCAAATTCCTTTTCCCAGTATCTTATCAGGGAGGCATTCACCTCAAACAGTTCGGCGACCTCCCCGATGGAATAATATAATTTCCCTATTTTTTTCTCTTTTCGCAACATCGGTGGTCCGGGTTAATCCATGGTTTGTGAAGGACGCGAGGATAACTCCAGCATCATCTTGAACTGTGACGGTGTGAGGTCGTTGAAAAAGAAATAGATGGGGTTGATGGCAATCCCGTTTTTCCTGACTTCATAGTGCAGATGCGGGGAGGTGGACTTCCCGGTGTTTCCAACGTAACCAATGATCTGCCCACGCAGGATTTTCTGGCCCGGCTTCACAAAGATGCGCGAAAGATGGGCGTAAACCGTATGGTAATTGTAACCATGGTCGATCCTGATCACATTCCCGTAACCACCTTCTGCATCACGCCCGGCATCTTCGACCACCCCGTTGCCGGTTGCATAAACTTCGGTGCCGATTGAAGCCGAAAAATCCATTCCTTCATGGAATTTCCGGACCTTGTAGAAGGGATCGACACGGTTCCCGAAATAAGATCCGATGCGTTTGAGGTCGTTGTTGTTCACCGGCTGAATGGCCGGGATCGAAACAAGCATCTTCTCCTTGTTTTTTGCAAGGTTAAAAACATCATCAAACGATTTTGACTGCACATACAGTTTCCCCATGATCTTGTCCACGTTCTTTGCCGTTTCGATCATCAGTTCGGAATTGGAATATCCTTTGAGCGCCTCATACCTGTCAATTCCTCCGATACCGGCCGACCTGATGGCATTGGGAATCGGTTCAGCTTCAAAAATCACCCGGTAAATATTGTCGTCGCGATCCTGCAGATCTGCAAGAATTTTGGTCACCTTGTCCAGCTGGTCGTTTATGATCTGGTACTGAAGCTTCATCTGGTCAATGTCGCGTTTCTGCGCCTTTTCCTTCGGCGAGTCAAGAAAATTATAGGCCAGTACCAGCACAACGGCAGCAAATACCACGCCCGTTGACAGATGCGAGAAAAAATACAGCAAACGCTTCCGCATCGTTGTATGCACCCGGTCAAAGGTCAGGGATTTTTTATTGAACTTGTACTTTACCTTGCTCATCGACAGGTAAATAAAGAATTAGTCAAAACAGGGGGGGCTAACAGCTACAAAATTAAGTAAATAATTAACTTTGCAGTCGTTTCCGAAGTTTAAAAAATGTTAAAGTTTGTTAATCCATTGTTAATCATATTTTTAAATGAATTCTACTGATATTCGCCAGACTTTCCTCGACTTTTTCCGGTCCAAGCAACATGAGATCGTTCTCTCAGCCCCCATGGTCGTTAAGAACGATCCAACCCTGATGTTCACCAATGCCGGAATGAACCAGTTCAAAGATATTTTCCTTGGCAACCGCGAAGGCACTTTCCGCAGAATTGCCGACACCCAGAAATGCCTGCGTGTTTCCGGCAAACACAATGATCTTGAAGAAGTTGGCCACGACACCTATCATCATACCATGTTTGAAATGCTGGGCAACTGGTCATTCGGCGATTACTTCAAAAAGGAGGCGATTGCATGGGGCTGGGAACTATTGACGGAGGTGTTCAAAATCGACCCGGAATCGCTTTATGTGACTGTATTTGAAGGGGATGAAAGTGAAGGACTGGCGCGCGACAACGAAGCCATCGGATTCTGGAAACAACATATCCCGGAAGACCGCATTTTGCTGGGATCGAAAAAGGATAATTTCTGGGAAATGGGAGATACCGGCCCCTGCGGTCCCTGTTCCGAAATCCATGCCGACATTCGCGATGCAGCCGAAAAGGCAAAGATCCCCGGAAAGGACCTGGTTAACAAAGGCGATCCGCATGTCATCGAAATCTGGAACCTGGTGTTCATCCAGTTCAACCGGATGGCAAGCGGCCAGCTGGTTGAACTCCCTGCAAAACATGTTGATACCGGGATGGGATTCGAACGGCTCTGCATGGTCATGCAGGGAACCAAATCAAATTACGACACAGACGTTTTCCAGCCGATCATCCAGGTGCTCGCCGCGAATGCCGGGATTCCTTATGGCAGGGAGCCAAAGGCCGACATTGCCATGCGCGTGGTGGCCGATCACCTGAGGGCCATTGCCTTTGCCATTGCCGACGGGCAGCTTCCCTCCAACGTAAAAGCCGGCTACGTCATCCGCAGGATCCTCCGCCGGGCGGTTCGTTACGGCTATGCCTTCCTGGGATTCAAAGAACCATTCATTCATGAACTCGTCCCGGTCATTCTTTCGCAACTGGGCCCGGTCTTCCCTGAACTTATTGCCCAGAAGGACCTGATCACCAACGTGATCCGCGAAGAAGAGACCGCCTTCCTCAGAACACTGGCAACCGGCATACAGCGGTTCAATGGCTATGTGGCTCCTGCCCAGCCCATTCCCGTTGAGGAGGTTAATGATAAAAAATGTATTGACGGTGCCTTCGCCTTTGAACTCTTCGACACCTTCGGTTTCCCCATCGACCTCACCCAGCTCATGGCGCGTGAAATCGGTTGGAGCGTCGACATGGAAGGCTTTTCAAAAGGACTTGCAGAACAAAAAGCGCGGTCGCGCCAGGATGCAGTCGTTGATGCTTCCGATTGGTCGATCCTCCACGAAGATGCGGGGTTGCCTGAATTCGTGGGGTATGACATCCTGCAGGTGGAAACAGAGATCTGGCGATATCGCAAGGTCGTGACCAAAGGCCAGGAATATTATCACCTGGTGATCGCCCAAACGCCATTTTATGCCGAATCAGGCGGACAAACCGGCGATAAGGGCTGGCTGATTTCGGGAGATGAAAAAATCGAAGTGGAAGACACCGTCAGGGAAAATGAACTGAGCATCATCATCACTAAATCGTTGCCGGCCGATCCTTCACTTGCGGTCATAGCTCAGGTTGATGCAGCGAGGCGGAAGCGCATTGCCAATAACCATTCGGCCACCCATCTCATGCATGCCGCACTCCGCGAGGTTCTCGGCACGCATGTGGAGCAGAAAGGCTCGCTGGTCGACGAGAACCGGCTCAGGTTCGACTTCACCCATTTTGCAAAGATGACACGTGAAGAGACAACCCGGGTTGAATCGATCGTGAATGCTAAAATCAGGGAGAATATCGGGCTGAAGGAAGAGCGTGCCGTGCCGGTGGCAGAGGCAAAGGCAAGGGGTGCCATGGCCCTTTTCGGAGAAAAATACGGGGATCTTGTGCGCATGATCACCTTCGATCCCGGATTTTCGGTTGAGCTTTGCGGCGGTACGCATGTGCCTGCCACGGGGCAGATCGGTTCCTTCAAAATAATTTCGGAAGGCGCCATTGCCGCGGGTATCCGCCGCATCGAGGCCATCACGGCCGGCAAGACCGAAGAATACTGGAATTCACTGGAGTCGCTCATCGAAAGCATCGGGGAACTGCTTAAAAATCCAAAGGACCTGCATAAAGGCGTAAGGCATCTGCTCGACGAAAATGCCGACCTCAAACGGCAGGTCACCGAGCTCGGCAAGCTCAAACTTATCCAGCTTCGCGAGGAGTATGCGGCACTTGTGCAGCATTACAACGGCGTCAATTTTCTCACAGTCCGGGTCGACCTGGATGCAGAAACCGTCAAGAACCTGGCCTATGAACTGAATGCCTCCATCCCCGACCTTTTCCTGGTACTGGCCACAGCCGCCGAAGGCAAGGCTACCCTGACCGTGATGCTTTCGGAAAACCTGGTGAAGGAGCGCAAACTCCATGCCGGCAATATCATTCGTGAAATTGCAAAGGAGATTCAGGGTGGTGGGGGCGGACAGCCGCACATTGCCACTGCAGGTGGCAAAAATCCGGCAGGAATACCTGCGGCCCTTGAAAAAGCCAGGGGATTTATCATGAACTAACCAATCCGTCATGACTGCCCGGGAGATCTTCGATCACATTCATGATTTTGGTATCAAGAACCAAAATCCGGCTGTTGTTGCAAAGTACCAGAGGTATTTCAAGGAAGGATATGATGCCTATGGCCTCAGCCAGGAGCAGACAGCCTCCCTGGTAACCGGAATTCTGGCCATGCCGGGTGTTGACCAGGCGTTGGTTCTCGAAACCTCCATCCTGCTTGCCGCATCTCCGAAATATGAAATGACGGTTATTGCCATCAGGCTCGTGCTCCACTATCAAAAGACATGGACGACTTCCACTTTTAACACGGTTGAAAAATGGTTTTCCGTGGGCATCACCAATTGGGCTCAAACAGATTATATCTGCGGCGAGCTGATGAACCTGTTTTTTAAAAAGAAACTTGTCAGCCTTGATTCCATCGGATTATGGAGAACTGCAGAAAATAAATTTCAGCGCAGGGCTGCAGTAGTAAGTCTCATCAAGCCTATGAAAATCTCAACCGACTTCCAGCCCTGGTTCACTTTTATTGAACCGATGATGCATGACCCCGCACGTGAGGTCCACCAGGGGCTGGGCTGGTTCCTGCGCGAAACCTGGAAAAAACAACCCGAGGTCGCCGAACAATTTTTGTTACGGTTTAAGGACACTGCCCCTCGGCTGATCTTTCAATACGCAACGGAGAGGATGACGGCGGAGGGGAAGGAGCGGTTTAGGCGGGGGAAATAAAATGATTCGCCGCTTCGAAGAGATCAGCAATAACGCGTGGCCTGCCCTGCAAACGGTCCAGTATGATGGTTGGATATTACGGTTTGCCAACGGGGTGACAAAACGTTCCAATTCGGTAAATTTGCTCTATCCCTCCACCCTGGACCCTGAAGAAAAAATCGATTTTTGTGAAAAACTTTACCTTTCGCATCATATTGCACCCTGTTTCAAGATCACCTCGATAGCCGACCCGCCTGATATTGATCAGCGGCTCGCTGCCCGTAATTATTTCCTGCATTCCACTATCTCCTTCCAGCTAATCGATATATCGAACTGGCCCCGCGAACCGCTCAGCGATATCCGGATTGAAACAGTATTAAACCCGCGCTGGATTGATGATTTCATCAGGATGAACGAATTTGACCGAAAACGCAGGGCAACCTACATTGACATTATGGAGCAACTTCGCACGCCCAAATGTCTGATCTCCCTTTCCCGCGGCCACCAGACCATCGGTGTGGGACTTGGCGTGACAGAAGGTTCATGCATCGGTCTGTTCGATATTGTGGTGGACAAGGAGTACCGGCACACCGGCCTGGGATACCTGATCGTGGAAAACCTCCTGCGGTGGGGAAGGAAAAAAGGAGCGCTGACCGCCTACCTGCAGGTACTCATCGACAATACCCCGGCCATCAGGCTTTATGAAAAAATGGGGTTCAGGGAAATATACCAGTACTGGTACCGGATGAAGCCCTGAGAAACGTGTGTTGTGGTTCCCTGTGCAATTAACAAAAAATAACAATTTACATGACAGGGTTTTGTAATAGAAGATACGTACCTTCGTTAAAAATATAACCAAAACCTGTAAAATATGAAAAAGTATGTTCTTCTCTTCACAATGCTCCTTGCAGCCATGTCAACCAGCCTTTTTGCCCAGCAGGAAAATCCGCTTCATTACTACCAGTTAGGTATGAACTTCAGCAGTCTGAACAGCTTCGGAATGCATTTTAAAACCGGCAACGACAAAACCCTCCTGAGGGTGAGTTTGCTTAATGTCAGCCTGGGGCTTACTTCAACCCAGGGCAGGACCTCTGATTCTATTGATATAAAGAACATCACATCGGGTGCCGGTATCAGGGTGGGATTCGAAAAACATGTGGCATTATCCGGCAAGGTAAATTTCATCTGGGGGTTTGAGGCAGGGGCTAATTTCTCGTTCCAGAAACAAAAACAAAACATGTCGGGGGTATATAACGATTATGAAACCACTACGTGGAACGTGGCTCCCATGGTGGACGCGGTACTGGGAGTCACCTACACCCTGTCGGACCATTTTGTTTTCGGTGCCGAAATCACCCCAAATGTCTCCTACGGAATCGGGAAGACCAAGACAACAAGAAATTCCCAGAGCACTGAGACAAACAATTACAATTTTAGCTGCGCGTTAAATACCAATTCGGCTGGTTTGTCGATCGCTTACCGGTTCGGAAAATAACCGCCTCAGAACATCTTCTGCAACTCCTTCTTGATCTCCCCGAGGGCCTGGTCCACGGGGAGATTGTTTTTTGAGATGGACATCTCAAGCACCTCCTTTACCAACGCTGAGGAATGGGCCTCATCGCCGACTTTGGCTGCCGCCTGGTTGATCATGGAGATCGTCTCCTCCTTTGCATTTTTAACCAGTTCCCAGGCATTACCCGAAATATACAACTGCTGCGACAGGTTATATTCAAACTCTTCACGGATGGTCCTTACCAGCAACGACTGTAGCTGCATCGCCGTGATATCGGTACTATTGAGCCGCATGAGCAGGTTCGACGGATGAATCCGTTCCAGGTAAAGGACAAAACGCTCGCATGCCTGGAGGCGCAGCGGCAGAATGACTTTCTGATCTTCGTTGTTTGCAGCAACTGGAGCCACCTTGCGGGTTTCTCTGAGATAATACCACAACAGGGAAAATGCCCCGCTGAAAAAAACAACCAGCCTGACGACCATGCCAATCAGGTGAAAAACGAAGGGAGAAGGAGACATAGGGGATTTTTTACAAAAGTACAAAAAGAAAGGATTTACGATTTAGGATTTTGGAATGACGAATGACGAATGACAAAAGACAAAAGACAAATTTGAGCTGGAATACGTTATACCATTCCAATTGACCACCTGTTCACCTGTCCACCCGTCCGCTTGTCCACTTGTCCACCCGCTCACCCGTATACCCGCTCACCCGTTCACCCGTTCCCCCCCCATATTTTTTCCCACTCCCCCCTTTGTAATCCGTATTTTTTCCTACATTTGTTCCTTATTTTCAAAACTTTCATTTTCACACTCTTATAACACTATGACAACACTCGCTAACAGAATCCAGTATCTGGCCGAAAGTGAAACACTGGCCATGTCGCGCAAGAGCCGCGAACTCAAAGCAGAAGGGCATGACGTGATCAACCTCAGCCTCGGGGAACCCGATTTCAACACGCCCGATTACATCAAAAACGCGGCAAAGGAAGGGATCGACCAGAATTACACTTTTTACTCCCCGGTAGCAGGGTACGAGGATCTGCGCAAAGCGATCTGTGTGAAGCTGAAACGTGACAACAACCTTGATTACGACTGCAGTCAGATCGTTGTGTCAACCGGCGCAAAACAGTCCATCGCCAATGTCATGCTCAGCCTGGTCAACCCGGGAGATGAAGTGCTTGTGCCGGCACCCTACTGGGTGTCATACAAGGAAATCATCAAAGTTGCCGAAGGAAAATCCGTTTTTATCCCGGCCACGATTGAGCATAATTTCAAGATCACCCCGCAGCAGCTGGAAGCCGCAATCACCCCCAAAACAAAATTGCTGATTTACAGCTCCCCGTGCAACCCGACGGGTTCTGTTTACACGCGCGAAGAACTGAAGGGTATTGCCGATGTGATGGCCAAATATCCGCATATCACCATCGTGGCAGACGAAATCTATGAACACATCAATTTCGTTGGCAAACATGAAAGCATTTGCCAGTTTGCCAATATCAAAGACCAGGTCGTGCTGATCAACGGCGTTTCAAAGGGCTACGCCATGACCGGTTGGAGAATCGGCTTTATCGCTGCTCCCATCGCCATTGCAAAAGCCTGTGACAAACTCCAGGGGCAGTTCACATCGGGAGCATCATCCATAGCCCAGCGCGCGGCATTGAAGGCGTTTATCACCGCCCCGGACAGCACACCGGATATGAAGGTCATGCAGCAGGCATTCCGCGAACGCCGCGACCTGATGCTTGAACTCCTTGCCGAAATCCCGGGCATGAAACTCAACCACCCCGACGGGGCGTTTTACATCTTCCCCGATATCTCCTGGTACTTCGGAAAAAGCACGGGCACCACCACCATCAGCAATGCCAATGATCTCTGCATGTATCTCTTAAACAATGTATTTGTCGCCCTTGTCCCCGGTGATGCCTTCGGTGACCCCAACTGTATCCGCTTTTCCTACGCCACCAGCAAGGAAAAACTGGTTGAGGCGGTGAGAAGAATTAAAAGTGCCCTGGCAGAATTGAAATAGCAATAATTAGTAATTAATAATTTTTAATTAATAATTGAAAAATGACAATCAGCAAAAAAGTTGAAAATTGGGTAAAGGGTTGGTCTGACCTTTGCCAGCCCGATGCAATTCATTGGTGCGATGGATCAGCAGAAGAGAACCAGAAATTGCTCGACATGATGGTTTCTTCGGGGATGGCCGTGAAGCTGAACGAAGCCAAACGCCCCGGCAGTTATTATTTCCAGAGCGACCCGAGCGATGTTGCACGTGTGGAGAACCGCACCTTCATCTGTTCGGCAAAGCAGGAAGATGCAGGACCAACAAACAACTGGATGGCCCCCTCCGAGATGA
>CAIWMX010000102.1 GCA_903913885.1 uncultured Bacteroidales bacterium
GGCTCCATTAACACCACGTACCCTGTAATGGTAAGTGGTTGCGGTAGTCAAACCGGTCAGCACAGCGCTGACGTTGGTGTTGGCAGCCCCGCTCACAGTCGGGGGAACTCCGTTAACCGTTGTACCATAAGCTACGGTGAGTCCGTAATCGAAGTAAACCGTCGTTAATGAGTTATTGGCATTGACGATCCCGTTCACAGTGGCGCCGGATGTGGTAATGGCTGCAGCTGCGGTGGTGGTGACCGTAGGGGCGATGGTTGTGGTGCAGAATGTCATATCATTCCCGTATGAGGTCCCGTTGGCACTGGTACCCACAATCCGGAAATGATAGCATATACCGGGCATGAGACCTGCAATGTTGGTCAGAGAAGCCACTACCGTATTCCCGGAAATCGTAACAGGAGTTCCTGGTGCGTTGGTACCATAGGCTATGGTAAGTCCATAATCAAAAGAAACGGTGGTAGATGCATTATTGGCATTTACAGTCCCATTCAGGGTCGCAAGGGTAGGCCCGACCCCGGTTGCAGCCATTGTAACAACTGCGGGTGGCAGGCCGATGGTGGTAAAGGTAAGGTCGCTGCCGTAAACGGTAACACCCCCTGATACGCCCTTTGCCCTGAAATGGTAAAGGGTTCCGGGAGTCAACCCGGAAATCGCCCCCGGGATTGAGGTCACGGTTGTTCCATTGACAGTTCCCGGCACACCCGCTACAGAACTGCCATAAGCAATAGTCAGGCCGTAATCATAACCCGAGGTTACAGTCGCATTAGCGGCATTGATGGTTCCGTTGAGCGTTGCAGTTGTCGTAGTTAACGCGGTGGCTGCATTCGTCACCACCAGCGGGTTTGCCGAGAACTGGTATGCGCCCATGTCAGGAGGATCGGTACGGTTGACTCCTGCATAGTCGGCAGGCACCAGGGCAAGAAAAACTCCTGACTTGCCAAGCCCGGCTGCACTGGCATGAAGGTCGGTTGCAGAAACATATACAGGATCAATACTGATTGAATTTACATCCTGACCGGTTGCTGTTTGCCAGTTGGCAAGGGTGGCCTGGGCTGCTCCGAGAAAACCGATTTTTGCATTGATCCCGTCGACAAAATAATCGTTGTTGTTGATGGTTGTAAAGGCGGTGTTGACGGAAGCGGAATAGATGGCATAGGTTGCATTCCCTGTTCCGGATACAGGCTGCATGGAGTTTTTCAGGATGTTGTTCCTGATATCCAGCAAAACGATGCCCGTATAAACCGATATGCATGAGCTATAACTCAGGTAGGAGGATGACAAGGTCGCCCCGGTCATGTTGATGGAGTTGTGATAGATCTTGCAGTTACCTCCCGTGCGGATGAATATGCCGGCAGGGTCGTAGTACTGATTGCCGGGATCACCGTCAGATTTAACCGCATAAATGAGATTGTTCGACATTTCGGTTACAGAGGTCGACTCGGCAAAATAATAGATGCCGAAACATCCGTATCCCGTGGTGCCGGTGTAATACCAGTCGTGGATCTTGTTTTTCCTGATCAGGGTATTGGTGGAGGCTGTGCTTAGGTAAATGCCAGCCTGGTATGAGTTGGCATTGCCAAGGGGGGCGCCCGTGATCTCGTTGCCGCTGATCAGGGTATTGTCGGCATAGGCCATCAGAATGCCGACATATTGAATCGCCTGGGCATCGGTTGCCGAGCCAATGATGTTATTGGAGATCTGTCCGTTGGTGGCAGGGGCACCCGAAACACCGGCATACTGGATGCCATACCTGGCGCTGAAGATGGTGTTGTTGTTGATGACAATGTTGTTGTAACCTCCTCCGGCCGCATTCAGGATCAGGGCGTAGGTGCTGTTGGTAACCTGGCTGCTTGCTTTGATATTGCAGTTTTTGATGGTGCAGTTGGAGGAACCGGTGGTTCCATTGTTGAAAACACCAATGGTATAGGTGTTTGCAGCCGTGTTCGTGTTTTCCCAGGTAAGGCTTTTATCTGTTCCGCCGCTGTTGGAACCATCGAGCGTCACATACTGGCAGCCGTAGAGTACGAGGATGCCCGAGGCACTGGAGGCGGTGATGGTTGACGTTACGCCCGCTTTAGGTTTAAATTTTACAGTATTTGTTGCACTCGCTCCTGCATAGGGATAGATTATCAGAGGAAATGTTTCACTGGCTGAATAGCTGGCATCCCACAATTCAAAGGTTACCGGGCCAACCACCTCTTTAAGGTTCAGGTCGGCAACGGCAGCTGTAACGGTTGGATAGACCTGACCAACACCCACAGGGTAAACCCCGGATAAGGTGCTGACAATGATATAGGACGAAGGCGTTGCCGGCGGTGTGCTGCAGGCAGGCGGGCTGGCTGTGAAACCGGCTGCACCCCCTGAAGGAGAAGCACCGACATTTGGTGTAGCCACGATATCCTGGGCAACGATATAATAGGAAATTACATCATTCAATACCGCACCGGCCCCAAAAGTAAACGTATACTGGTTGCCTCCGATGGATACGCCGGTTACGCCAGTATAGGCCCCGCTGTTGATCTTCCAGTAAAGCCTCGGCAAACCGGCCCCGGAGTTCGGAACTCCCGTTGCATCGGTAATGGTGGTGGTCAGCGTACGGGCAGCTGTTAAGGATGTATTTCCCAAGGCGGTATAAGCAATATTGGGAGGGGTAAGGTCGAGTAACAATCCTCCAAACTCATCAGCGCCTATATCAGGAGCAGTTGCAGGTGAACCCACATTATTCGGGTAACCGGCATTCGGGTAGCGGGAATTCCCGTCATAGTCGGTCGTGATGGCAATGGGCGCGGCAACCGTAGATCCTCCGCTTTCACATTGGCTAAGAGCGTTGTATGGAATATGCAGGTCATACGGAGTGGTTGCAACATTGACAAAGGGAGGATTTTCCGTCACCGATGAGGCATCCCTTGGCGAAACCCTGGTTTTGAAGGCCGCCAGTGTCTGGTCTGAGTTGGTGCCATCATAAAAAATCAGGTTGCCTGTTCCGGGAATTCCTGCATAAAAATCATTGGTATTCGACAAATTGGAATAGGATGTCAGGGTTGTGGAGCTCCGCTGATAGGCCACTACCCTTCCCGTGGCTCCCGGGGTTGAATTGTTGGCGACAATGTTGTTCCTCAGGTCGACCGTTGGAGTGGATGAGGCATAGATGCCTGTTGCACCGAAAGTCCCTCCCGTTGAGGTGGCGTTGAGGTAAATCGTGTTATAATAGGCGTTGCAGGTAGTTGGGGTGCTGATATAAAGTCCGTAGATGGCTGGGTTGTTGGTGCCCAGCGGGGTTTTTAATTCAGAAATAAAGTTATTGTATACATGAACCGTAGTGCCGCTGCTGACGTATACACCATAAATGGTGCTTGCAGTCCCGTTGGTATTGAGATTGAATATCTTGTTCTTCGAAATAGCTATCGTGATTCCGGTTGTCTGATAAATACCGTATATGGTGCCGTTGGCGTTCAGGATATTGGATATTGTATTTCCATAGATATTTTTATTGTCGGGCCCTGCGGTGTTGTATATGCAATAAGTCGTTCCGGTTGCGGCTGGCGTATTGTTGCTGATCAGGTTATTGTATATGTTCGTGGTCACGCGTGATGCAGAGTTGTAATAATAATAGGTCGTCCCGGCTCCGGGCGTGGATTGAAGCCGTGTATTCCCGGTTATGGTATTATTATACACATTTTCAGTACTGCCCGACAGTGTGCTTGCTCCGAAAGTATACATCCCGGCAAAGGTACCGGTCCCGGCAAGGGTTGCCGAGCCCAGGGTATTGTTAGTAATATTATTTCCGTATATGTTCAGGGCAAAGCAGGTTGAGATATGGTAAATACCATAAAATGAACCGGTGCCGGTAGTGTAAGTGCAGCCGGTGATGTTGTTATTGTATATGTTCACGATGTTGTTCGTCCCTGTATGCCCCATCCCGCTGTAGATGCCATAGATCGCGACAGAATTGGTGGTATTGTACTGGATGGTGATGGTGTTGTTGTAGATATCAACATTGGAGTAGTTGCTCACCCCGCAATAAAGGGCATAGAGTGTAGCAGTTCCTGCAATGGCGCCTGTGAATGAATTGTTGGCAACCTTGAGATTGTTCTGGTAGGCAGAATAATAGCCGTAAATCGTTGTGGCTCCTCCCCCGAAATTGGTGATTGTGTTTGCTCCGGCCACGCCGATTTCGTTATTCTGATCAAAAAACAGGTGCGGGGGTGTGGGATCATTAAACCCGTTGACCGAGATCCCCACATAGGCGTTGGAGATGGTATTATTGAAAATTTTCTCGTTGGAGTTTGCCCCTGAAAGTGTTGTTACTGTAAGAGCCGTTGTTGATGTTGCAGTGTGGTTGCCTGAGTAAATGGCAACAGACGTTGCATTGGTCTTGTTCAGGGTAATGGAACAATTTTTTATTGTGATGTTCTGTGAACCGTCGGTTCCCGAAGCTTTGACAATGGCATACCCCCAGTCGGTCTGGTTGGTGGTATTCAGGGTGTTTTCCTGCAGGTCGATGGCATCGAAGGTCACATAATCACATCCTCCAAAAATGATGATCCCGTCAGTTGCTGTGGAGGCAGATAACAATGCGGCCGTAATTTTCGGGTTGGTTCCTGCACCCGATTTCTGAAAAACAATTGGGTTGGCGGCAGAACTGGTTACAGTCGTTATAGTTCCCGCTACAGAAGATGGCAAGGTCTCAGTATAACCTGCAGCAACATTGAAGATAACACCGCCTGCGCCAACACCGCTGGCATTAAGCGCTGTGATGGCTGAAGCAATTGTCGGATAATCACCGGGGATCGTTTTTATCCCGGTAAGCTGGCCAAAGGCTACCTGCGAAAAGAGGATTGCCATAAACAGAAAGCAGATGATTTTTTTCATGGTTTTTGTTTTGATGTTTTCAAAATATGGAATATCCCTTGGTTAAAAGTGATTTCCTTTCAGGTGTTAATCCCTTAACAAATCCAAAGATAATAGAATTTTAATGTGATAAGGCTACAAGCATCAGGGTAAAAATTTATTACACTACTATGACACGCTGTATTTTGCTGTATTTTATTCATGGTTAACAACTTATCCTTGAAAAAGATTCCGGTTGACGGCAAAACGCAAAGAATAAATAATACAGCTGTCAGGACAAAGAAAAAGGGCCATCCCGCAGTTGCAGAATAGCCCTGATTTATCTAATCACCCCACCCTCCCCCTCTCCTTGAAGGAGAGGGGGCCGGGGGGTGAGGTATTCCCCCTCTCCC
>CAIWMX010000103.1 GCA_903913885.1 uncultured Bacteroidales bacterium
CCACCTGTCCACCTGCCCACCTGTCCACCTGTCCACCTGCCCACCTGTCCACCTGCCCACCTGTCCACCTGTCCACCCGCCTTATAAACTATCCCCCCTCACCGAATCCGCCTTGATTTCCGACGCTTTTGCTCCCATCCCCACCGTGAGCGTAATCACCGAACCCTTGTTAATCACGCTTCCGGCTTTGATCGCTTTCCCTTCAAAAAGCTGGTTTTGCACAGCATCTTCGTCAAATGAACGGATATATAATAATTTACCCAGTTTCAATCCGGCCGATTCCAGCATGGTTTGCGCCTGGCGCAGGGTAAGGTCACGCAGGTCGGGCATGCTGGTTTTTTCCGGCATGATGGAAGAAACCGTCATGTAGATCATCCGGTTCTTTTTAACCTTTGCTCCCGGGAAGGGATCCTGCGTGAGGATCGACCCTTTTGGCTTATCTGCATCAAAGAGTGAATCGATAACCGAAAACTGGTAATTCCGGTAATCCGGGTTTCCCCTGACATCCTTATAGTTGAGGCTGCGGAAATCGGGAACAACGATGTAATCATTGTGCTTTGTATACCACGCAAGCGATTGCAGGGTGATCCATATCAAAACGATCGTGATCCCGACAGCGATGAGGAGATGTTTGAGAAAAATCTTCGAAAAAAGGAAGCGTAAAAAATTCATCAACCGATTTATCTGAATAACCTGAAAACGTATGTTTTATTGTGTTTTCCTAAAGAATTGACAAACTTACGGAAAAATTAAATTTTGCGCAAGGAGGAATGAAAATGTGCTATTTTTGTTTCTCAAAAGCGCCACGTATGATGAATGTTGCCATCGTTGCAGGAGGAGATTCGGGTGAACACGGGATCTCAATGAAAAGCGGGAAACAGGTTTGCCTGCATATTGACCGTAATCTTTTCAACCCGTACCTGATTGAAATTAAGGGAAAATCGTGGAATCAGGTGGTTGACAGGAGAAAGATCCCGATCAATAAAAATGATTTTAGTCTGGCCATCGGCAACAAAAAAATTCACTTCCAGGTTGTCTTCAATGCGATTCACGGAACACCCGGCGAAAACGGCAAACTCCAGGGGTATTTCGACATGCTTGGAATACCTTATACCTCGAGCGACGTGACTACCTCTGCACTCACTTTCAACAAGAGCTTTTGCAAGGATGTTGTCTCCCGGTACGGCATCGATACGGCAAAATCGATCCACTTGTATAAAAATGGGGATGATTCCGTAAAGCAGATCCTTCAGACACTTTCACTTCCGGTTTTTATCAAACCGAACAATGGCGGGTCAAGCGTGGGGATGTCGAAGGTTAAACTGAAAAGAGAATTGAAGGATGCACTGGTCAAAGCGTTCAATGAGGATACCGAGGTGATTGTGGAGGAATTTATCCGGGGAAGGGAGTTGACCTGTGGTGTTCTGCGGACCGAAGGAAAAATTGTTTCCCTGCCGGTTACCGAAATCATTTCCAGGAAGGAGTTTTTTGATTTTGAGGCGAAATACAAAACAGGCCTGGCCGAGGAGGTCGTACCGGCAAAAATTCCACAGTCTGATGCTGAAAATTGCAGCGAAATTTCCCGCTTTTTATATGAGAAACTAAATTGCAAAGGTATCGTGCGGTTCGACTATATTTTTGGCGGGAAAAAATTCACTTTTCTCGAAGTAAATACGGTTCCCGGCATGTCCAAAGCCAGTATCGTGCCCCGCATGGCCAAAGCCCACGGCTGGACCTTCCGCGAACTCGTCACCCGCCTCATCAACGAAGCCACCTGATACCCTTTCATCACCCTGTCACCCTATCACCCTGTCACCCTTTCAACATTTCACCTTTTCACCATTTCCCAATGCCCGATCTTCTCTTCGCCACCAACAACCAGCATAAACTCCGTGAGATCAGGGATATCATGGGGCTCCAAATGCGCATTCTCAGCCTGAAGGACGTCAACCTCGATGTTGAGATTCCTGAAACACAGGAAACGATTGAAGGCAATGCTTCCCAGAAAGCCTGGTTTATCCGTGAGCAGAGCGGGCTTAACTGCTTTGCCGACGATACGGGGCTGGAGATTGATGCCCTTGACGGGCGGCCCGGGGTTTACTCTGCCCGCTATGCCGGCGAAGGCTGCTCCTTTGATGACAACATCACCAAAATTCTCCTGGAACTGAAAGGGGTGGAAAACCGCAAGGCTTGTTTCCGCACCGTGATCTGCCTCATCCTTGATGGAAAAGAACACCTTTTCGAAGGCCGGGTTGATGGCACGATCATTAAGGAAAGAAAGGGCATAGATGGTTTCGGCTACGACCCGGTGTTTTTACCCGATGGATTCACCCAAACCTTTGCTGAAATGCCACCCTACCTGAAAAACGGCATAAGCCACAGGGGAAGAGCCGCCACAAAGATGCTAAAAAGGATTACCGGATAGTTTAAAAAAGGTAGCGAGGCAGTGAAGTAGCAATATTTCGCTACCTCACTACCTCGCTACCTCGCTGTTTAAACGGTATTAGGGAAACACCAACCCTTTGTAATTCGTAATATTGACCTGGGGAATACTGCAGTTGTATTTATCGTTGATCGCCTTGATAAAAAAGTTGGCAGCAACGGCATTTCCTCTCGGGCAAAGATGTACACCATCGGTTGAGAACATTCCGCCTGTGACGAAGGAGGTGCTCATTTGCACTCCGTCGAATACCATGCCGCTTTCAAACTGCGGGAGATACTGGTTCATATCGGAAAGCGCCAGGTTCGCGGTTTTGGCCGTATTCCTGATCACCGCGTTGTATTCAATGATACGGCCCTTGATGTTGGCCAGCTCGGCCTTGTCAAGAACGTATTTGCCGGGGATCGGGTAGATGTAGGGCAACGGGTGTTTGGTGGTATCCACGATTCCCATGCCGCGGCATTTGATCGAGTCGGTAGGCAGGGTGAGCAAAAAGAGGTCGCCCGCTTCCATCTGTGCAATAGTTCCGTTCTCTTTCCTGTAAACAAACGGGTTCAGACCCTCTTTCCACACGATTTCAGAATGTCCCTGAAGTGCGTAGACCGTGTTCAGCTGGGCAGCCTGCGCGGCAGTAAGGGGAACACCGTTCCAGGGAAGCTGTTTCGAAATGGTTGTAAAGAAGGGAATGCTTGTTACATCGGGGATCGTGCCAATAACGCCTTTCGGGCTTTTGCCTGAGCTCATCAGTGCACCCACGGCCAAAGGATAATATTTGGCAAAAGTGTCGGCCGGGGTTAACAGCATGTCGGTTCCGGCCAGTGCCGAGGCCAGTGCGTCGTTGTTGCCGATCCAGAGGTAGAAGAAAGTAGGTTGCTGTACGACGGCATCATGGAGGATTGTTGTTGTCGGCGATGTAGCGAAACGTGTAAAATAGGGATTGCCCATCGATGAGCCGTAACCGGGATAGAAAAGCGTCATAAGGGTAGCACCCGGAACACCCATGTTGTTGTATGGGCCGGTTACTGATGGTGGTGCAAAAAGCTGTCCAAGCAATGTAGCCTGGTCGGGGTTGGAAATGAAACCTGGTTTGAGCGAGGCGGTTCCGGTCGGAGTGCCATAGCAATCCTTGTCGACATTCACCTTGAGCACCATTTTGGTATAACAATAGATTCCGCCAGGAACCTGAGCAAAACCAACACCATCGTTGGTACCGATCAGAGGCTGTCTGAATTCGCCGCCGCCAACAGTCTTGAACTGGGTGGCCATGATGTTCGGGATGGAATTTTGCTGGCCGCTGAGGCACAAAGCTCCGTCGGCATAACCGGCTGTCATTGAATTACCGACAGCAACAAAATTTGAGAAGTCAAGGCCGTTGGCTGAAGCGTTAAATTTGTCGATCTTTCGCTCGCAGGAGGCAAACAGAGCCAGAGACAATATGATGAAAAGAATTTTTTTCATAATGTACATGTATTAAAAGTTAAAAACTGTAAGATAAACCAATTCCCGGGATGCTGAATCCTGTGCGGTAGGTGCCGGCAAAATTATCGGGAGAATAGGTCCCTGATCTTTTTGCTCCCATGAGGTAGAGGAAGGAAACATCGATGCTCAGACCTTTGGTCGGATAAACTGAAAATCCGCATGTCAGTCCGATTTCATCAAGGCTTGGTGTCTGGGGATTGAGATAGTTGGTCTTTACAGGGCTCGGATCATAATAACCGCCTGCTCTTACGGTGAACATTTTGTTAACGCGGTATTGAGCGCCGACGCGTTCAATCAGGCGGTCTTCATATAAGGAAGGAGTTGCTGTACGGCCGACGAGGGCGGTTTTGGTCTGGAAATCAAAAACCAGTGAATCATAGGTGCCCCAGAAAACGTAGCAGAGGTTCATTCCGATCATCCACTGTTTGTTCTTGCCGAATTCATAGGATGCTCCCAGGTCGAGATTCGCAGGCAGCGGCAGCATCACGTCTACTTTGTTGTTGGGGAAGCTGGTGCTGAGCGATTGCGGAACTTCGAAGGTGGCATCGGCTCCCTTAACTTTCATCTCGATCTTGGAACGGTAGTCGATCCCGATGCTCCAGCCTTTGTCTGGATGGATCATAACACCGGCATTGTAACCGAAGTTGCTCGTGGATCCCTTGACATGCATGGTTCCATCGCCATTTGCACCCTGCAGAGGGATAGACCTGTTAAGATCGACCGTACCCGTGGCAAAGACAAAACCGGCACCAATACCAATAAAATCATTGAATCTGTAGGAAACGGTGGGTTGGTAAGTAAGCGCCTTGAATGAAAGATCTTTGATCAGGTAACGGCCCTGCCAGTCGGTACCGGCATCATCCTGCCAGGCAAGCCTGTTGCCGTAAGGGGCATTTACTGCAATACCTACGCTGAGATGGGTTGTAGGTTTATAAGCTGCATAAAAATAAAATGGGGTGTTCAGTTCATGTTTCAGCGTAGCCTGGTAGTTTTCATCCTTGGCCTGGAATGTGCCGCGGGCAAAGATTAAACTCACACCACCCGAAAAACTCCATTTATCATTGACAAATGCAGCGCCGCCAGGATTGTTAAACAGGGTGCTGGCGTCATAACTCAGCGAAGTTCCGATAAGTCCCATGCCGATATTGCGAATACCATGCAAACTTACCTGATAACCTCCGCCAAAAGACGTAGTTGCTGCCAGACATAAGAATAGCAGCAGGACAGTAATTCTCCTCATAATGACATTTTTTTGGTTAATACTGGGCGCAAGATACTAATTTTTTTATTATTCAAACGGTTTCAAATTTGGGAGGCAGGACAACTGGCAGGAAATGAGGGGTGAACGGGTGAGAGGGTGGACGGGTGGACAGGTGAACCGGTAAACGCGTGAACAGGTGAACGGGTGAACGGGAGGACTGGTGACAAGGTTACAAGGTGACAAGGTAAATAGTTAAACTGTATATTGAGGGAGGTTTTTTCAGCGGATTTGGGTTTTTTAACAGGTTCGATGTTTTATAACAAGTACCTTTGCAGCAGAAAAATGAACACCGGTTTTCCGGAAAAAAACCGAATCCTTGTCACAAAATGCCCTGTTCACCTTGTTACCTTGTAACCTTGTCACCCTGTTACCAAAACCATTCCGGTCAACCTGTTAAAAGAAACACCTATGCTTAACATTGGAGATAAAGTAAAGTTCCTCAATGCCTCCGGAGGAGGGGTTGTTGCCAGGATCATCGACAGCAGGATGGTCAGCATCCTGATAGAGGACGGATTTGAGATTCCAACCATGATCAGCGAGTTGATCCGGATTGACTCGAAAGATCCGGCCGGACGCTTCTTTGAAGCGCATTATAACATTGATATGCCGAAGGAGATCCCGCAGGAGGAAGATACCGTTGATGACCGGCTTCGGCATTTGCCGCATCATTTAACCGCCGACCGCAAATCGGAAGATATTTACCTGGCTTTTGTGCCCCATGACCAGAAATGGCTAATCACCGGTCAGGTGGATATCTATCTGATCAACAACACGTCGTATGATGTTTTATATAACATCTTCGGAAAAACGCCGCTCGGGCATTACAACGGGGTTGACTATGGCAGCATATTCCCTGATTCAAAACTGCTGCTCGACACCATAAACCGGGAGCAACTAACCCATTGGACCGATGGATGTCTGCAATTTCTTTTCCATAAACAGCAAACCCGGTCAGTGCTTCCTCCCTTCAATTCCGAGTATTCGGTGGACGGGAAAAAGTTTTTCAAGGAAGGGAACTACCGCGACCACCCGATGATCCAGGCTAAAGGGATTGTCGTAAAGGTTTTATCCCTGTCAACACATTTCAGGGAAGAAGGACAAAAAGAGGAGGAGGCAAAAGCGCAGAAGGCCGCCGTGAAAAACGAGTCAATGATCATGAAATACCAGGTTGCTCCGCGTGAAGCGGAGGTCGACCTGCACATTCATGAACTGGTTGACGACCCGTCGAACCTGGAGAAAGCGGAGATCCTTGAGTTCCAGCGTAATTTTTTCATAAAATGTCTCGACAGCGCCATTGCCAGCCATTTCATGAAGGTTATTTTTATTCATGGTGTTGGGAACGGCATTCTGCGCACCAGCCTGATCGACCACCTTAAAAAGCAAGAGGGCATCGGATATTTCGATGCCCCCATGTCAAAATATGGTGTGGGCGCCCTGGAAGTCAGGATTCCGCACAATGAATAAGCTAACGGATTACTGAAACTTTCCTGGAATAGATGGCTGATCCTGTATTTAACTGAAGGATGTACATTCCCGGTGTCAGATTCTGACCGTCAAGGTTTGTTTCATGCTGGCCGCTGCCAAAGTTGCCGAGCGAAATGGTGTTGACCAGTTGCCCCAATGTGCTGTAGAGTGACAGCGTGACATCCCCGGCTTTTACCATGTAGAACGATACTTTTGCTGACCCTCCGAATGGATTGGGATAGACTGAAAATGCCGTGGCATTTCCGGTTTCGCCAACCGATGCGGGAGCCTCCATCCAGAATTCGCTTGATTCGGATGAACCGAATGTTCCTCCCTGTTTGATAACCACGCTGCCGCATGCAACCTGGTATGCACCGTTGCCGTTGGCGCAGCACAAACCGTTTCCGCCACTGTCGTAGATGTTGAAGGTAAAGCAGTCGGCCTGGGGAAGGGTGATGTTTTCGGTGATGAATGTATTTGACTGGGAATAGGGCCCGCCGTGGGCCACAATCACGCCCAGCGAATTCTTAACATCCCAGGTGGTTTCCTGCGGGGCATTGTCGGTATGCAGTGTCAGGGTAATAAGATTTGTGGTGATAGGGGCAGCTTTAATGGTGTAGTGCAGGGTGTCATTCTTCGGATACTGATCGGCGGTGTTGTTTGGATTAACGGTATAGATCGTAAGGATGTTTTGTGACACGATGCCAAATTCGTACTGGGGAAGCGCAATGTCAACGTGTTTCATACTGGCAAGCGAGCCGTTCCATGTAAAGGTGCTTAGGGAGCCGTCGTTCACCTTGTACTTGATGGTCATGGAGGTAACCGTGCTGTTTCCGTTATTCCTTACATTGACGATCGGGCTGATCTTGTCTTTACAAGTGACCGCAGCAACATTGCTCACGCTCATCACCTGGAGATCGTTGCTGTAAGGCATAACAAGTGCACTGGTGGAACTGAGGCCTGCCTGGAAAACCTGTTTCGTGTTTTTATCCTGGACAAACCCAACGGAAGCGATCTGCGACTTGTCATAAACAGTGCCGAATTTCCAGAATCCTTCGATCAGCACGTAATCGCCCGGAACCATGGAAGCAGGAATGGATGTCCCTGCCGAGGTGGGCAGGATCTTCTTCATGACATTATAGAAATCCTTTTCACCATTTGAGCCGGGAGGCGAGTTGAAATGGATCCATTTTTCAATGATGACATTGTGGGCAACCAGGGTGCCGGTAAAGCTCTGCGTGCATTTAACCAGGATGTTGGAATACACCGAATCCTGCCCTGCTGAAAGGTAATGTTGAAGAGAGACTTCAACCGGAGAGGGAATACTGTATTCGGCATCAATTTTTGCCTGCGTCACATTGGCAGGTGCTCCGGAATAGTTTGTGCCGGTTTGCGGCACACCATCCATCAAAGCGTAGGGAACCCCGGTAACGCCATAATATCCGACCCGTGCAGCGGCATCGGCAGGATTCTGGGCGTTCATGGGGTCAACCCCGGGCCAGTTGGTGTGAAACTTGATGGAAGTGCACTTGGCGGCATTCGCTGTTAAGAGTGCGTCAAACGCAGGATTTTGCGAGGCACACGGACCGCAGCTGGCATTCGTGAATTCCTCGAGAAGGACGAAACGTTGCGACTGGCTGAAACCTGCAACAACGATATATACAAACGCGAATAAGAGTAAAAATTTTTTCATTTTTCTGGGATTTTATTATTTTACAGTACAAATATATCAAAAATTATGGCCTGCTGAAAATTGATTTAAAAAATTGCGTAATTTTGCAACATAACATTTGACAAATTAAAAAAAAACGATATGAAACGATTGTTACTCCTGGTTTCCCTTTTTTCAGCAATAGCCATTTTTGGTTATTCACAGAGTTTGTCCCTGCTCACTCCCCAGGGTGTTGTAATAACCAATGCTTCCATCATTCAGGCCGGGACACACGACAGCCTGGAACTGATTACGTATCTGCAGGTAAAAAACATCTCTACCCATACCATAAACGTATTCTGCAAGAAGGTTGAAGTTGCGATGATGGATTCTGTTGAAACAACCATGTGCTGGGCTGGCGGATGCTACCCCTCTTTCGTAAATGTCTCCCCGAATTCGGCCCCAATGACCGCAGGGCAGATCGTTACTGATTTTGTGGGCCACTACGGAACAACAACCGGACACGGGTTCAAATCGGGAGAAAGCCGTGTCAGATGGGTCTTCTATAATGAAGCCGACCATAATGACTCTGTTTATCTCATTGTCAAATATACGTCATACCCGCTGGGTATGGACGAAAAAAATGCTCATTCAGGGCTGCTTTCAGCCGCATACCCCAACCCGGCCAATGCATCTGCAAGTTTTAACTATTCCGTACCTGTTGGCTCTCCCGGCATGATCGTTGTCAGGAACCTGGTTGGCGCCGAAGTGCTGACTGAACAGGCCGCTCCCGGCTCAGGAACATTGACCGTAAACACCGCCGGCCTGAGCGATGGCATCTACTTCTGTTCACTGGTGCTTGAAGGAAAAATCAATCAAACCAGGAAATTGGTGGTGAGGCATTGATCCCGGATAATTTTTAACGAAGCTGTCTTAAAATATTACTTTTAAGACAGCTTTTTTTTTGCCGCCTGCATGATTGCATAAGCAAATTCATGTTAATCTGCCGGTTACTTAAAATCCACGAAAATGGATTGTCCCGAAACCCATCCCCGGATAAAGGAGGGCATTCTTTCGAGACCATACAGGATGGAGGCAGAAGGCATGGTGCCTGGAGAGATCTCGACAAAATACCAGTCGTTACCTTTTCCGTACGACCTTTTTGCCAGTGCAAACCCCTTTGTTTTGCTGCGGTATTTGGCCACTATGTTGCCAAAGGTATTGAGATCCGGGATAAAGGGTTCGTTCTGTTTTGCCGGCGAAGCCCTTAAAAGCATGGTGTCGGATTTGGCTTCAAAGGGCACAGGCACCGGATAAGATTGGGTTGGGGTCGGATCTTCTGAATTTTTGTAAACAACATGCTGCCTCACTTTAATAAAGACAGGCTGGTTGTTTTCCTGGTTCACCCGGTAGTCGTGCGTGAAGTAAAGATAGCTGCCAGGGGTGCCAATATCCCCGGTTTGCAGTTCAACAAGTTTTCCCTGCACTTTCCTGAACTTTGTGAAGTACTGGTAGTCTTCAAAAACCAGGTCAAAACTATCCTTCCGGTTGAGATAAATCTGAACGACATCAGATTCACCACCGCTGTACCCGCTGAAAATCATGTCGGGAAGGTTGTCCCCGTTCACGTCGATCGCATAAAGGCATTTTTTCAGATCCTTAATGGTATGCAGGGGCAATGAATCATTAGTGAACTGGGGAAACCGGCCAATGTTTTTCGCCAGGAACATCCCGACAGCCTTCCCGGGATTTGCCACGGTGTACTGGTTCAGGTTGATCCTGGCGGGCCGTGGAACGCGGATGTACCTTTTCCAGTAAAAAGTATCGGTAGCGGTTGTATAGGTTTGCAGTTTGATCTGAGCTGCTCCCCGAAAGGAGAGCAGCGTCAGGACAAACAGTAAAATCAGGTTGGAAAATTTCAAATTATGCAAAATCAGAGTCCGAACTCTTTTTTGACCTTGTCGACAAAATCAAGTTTTTCCCATCCGAAGAAATCAACTTTCTTCAGGTAAACCTCTTTGCCATTCCCACTGACTTTTGAAGGTTTTACGCCCTTTACCGGGTAAAAAACCTCGACTTCCCTGGTATAGAAATCGCGTCCGAAATGTCCATAGGATGCGGTTGGCTGATAGATCGGGTTTTTAAGGCCGAATCGTTCAACAATCGAATAGGGGCGCATGTCGAATACCTTGTTTACCTTTTCAGCGATCGCGCCATCGGTGAGGATGTTGCCTTTTTTATCTTTAACCATGGCGGTGCCGTAAGTGTTGACATACAATCCAACAGGTTGTGCCACACCAATGGCATAGGCCACCTGGATCATCACCTTGTCGGCTACACCAGCGGCGACCAGGTTCTTGGCAATATGCCTGGCTGCGTAGGCGGCTGAACGGTCCACTTTTGACGGATCTTTGCCGGAAAATGCTCCGCCTCCGTGAGCGCCATGGCCTCCGTAGGTGTCGACAATGATTTTGCGTCCTGTAAGACCGGTATCGCCGTGAGGGCCACCGATCACAAATTTCCCGGTGGGGTTCACAAAAAGTTTGTAATCTGCCTGGAACAGTTTCTGTATCCTGGCCGGAAGCGTTTTTTTAACACGGGGGAACAGGATCTTCTCCACATCCTCCCTGATCTTGTCCTGCATGGCCTGTTCGGCAGATTTCTCAGCTTCGGGGGTGTTGTCTTTTGGTTTGACAAAGTCATCATGTTGGGTGCTGATCACGATGGTGTCGATGCGCATCGGGTTGCCGTTGTCGTCATATTCGATGGTTACCTGCGATTTGCTGTCGGGACGGAGATACTTCATCTGTTTGCCTTCGCGGCGGATCTCGGCCAGTTCCTGCAACATGATGTGTGCAAGTTCAACCGACATGGGCATCAGGTTGTCCATTTCGCGGCAGGCGTATCCGAACATCATCCCCTGGTCGCCGGCGCCCTGATCCTCTTTTTTGGCACGAACTACACCCTGGTTGATGTCCTGCGACTGCTCGTGGATGGTGGAGATGACCCCGCAGGAGTCGCAATCGAAGCGATATTCGGCCTTGGTATAACCGATTTCGCGCACCACGCGGCGGGCCGTTTCCTGCACATCAACCCATCCCTGGGTTCTTACTTCACCGCCGCATACTACGAGTCCGGTGGTGACAAAAGTTTCACAAGCTACTTTGGACTCAGGGTCCCAGCGCATGAATTCATCGAGCAATGCATCACTGATCTGATCGGCAACTTTATCGGGATGTCCCTCTGATACGGATTCCGATGTGAATAAATATCCCATAATTAAAGAATTACGAATTAAAAATTTAAATTACGAATAAGTAAATGAAGATGATTTGTGATTGAAGGGAGGAAAGTTGGTTTAGCATTTTTTTCCAGTGGTTGCAATCATTCAAATCTGTCCACTAATGGTTTGCAAAAATAATAATTTTTTAAAACAGGCCTCCGATTATTTTTTCGTAAGCTCCTGGAAAACCTCTTCAAGTTTCTGCTCTTCACGGTTTAATGAAAGAACTGTAAGGTGATGATCAACAGCAAACTGGAAAATCGAAGGACGGATGTCGCCGGTACCGGTTGCTGTGAGATGCCATATGTTGGAAACAGGATCGTGAATTTTTGATATCGGATGATGGGCTTCGGCCACCCCCGGGATCTGCATCAGCAGCCTGCTGTCGACAGCAGTGGCAAATTCAACGCGTATCAGAACCTTTGAGGTGGCAAGATGCTGAAGATTTTGTGTCGAATCGTCGGCAACGATGCGTCCGTTGTGAATGATGACCGCCCGGTTGCACATTGCTTCCACCTCCTGCATGATGTGGGTCGACATCATCACAGTTTTGGTTTTACCCACCTCGGTGATAAGGTGCCGTATTTCAAGGAGTTGGTTTGGGTCCAGCCCGGAGGTCGGCTCATCAAGGATCAGCACTTCCGGGTCATGGATCATCGCCTGGGCAAGACCCACCCGCTGGCGGTAACCTTTTGAGAGTGCACCGATCTTCTTGTGCTGTTCGCTTTGAAGCCCGGTCATTTCGATCATTTCAGCCACGCGGCCGGCAATATTTCCCTTCAGTTGATGCGTTCCGGCAATAAAACCCAGAAATTCCCTGACGTATAGGTCAAGATACAGCGGATTGTTTTCAGGAAGATACCCTACCTTTTTACGTACCTCAATCGACTGTTCAAGAACATCATACCCGCAAACGGAGGCTTCGCCGGTTGTGGGCGGGATAAAACAGGTGAGGATCTTCATCAGGGTGCTTTTCCCCGCGCCATTTGGGCCCAGCAGTCCGGTGATCCCGCCCGGTTTGATCTCAAGTGAAACAGCATCCAGAGCCTTCTGGCTGCCATAAAGCTTTGTGATGTTGGTAACGCTGATTGACATAGTTGAAAATCATGGAAAATGGTGTGCAAAGGTACAAAATTTCTCCATTTCGCCACCTCGCTACCTCGCTACCTCCTACCCATTGGCCAGCCTGATAAACCCATTCAGATACTCCCTGATCTTCCCGGCCAGGAAGTAGGGGAGGTTCAGCAGAAAGAACTTTTTCCCATGAAGGGTCTGGGTTTGCAGGACTGTCAGCTTGCCGGCATACAGGCGTATGGCATAGGCATGGGGGGCGGCATCGATGAACTGGTGAAGCGAACGGAGCCGCCCGGGTTCCCCCGACCTGACCACCACCGGAATCAGCAGGTCGTTGTAGGGCAGCACGAAGTCAACTTCAGCAGTGGACTGGATTTTATCTCTGGTCCAGAAATTCAGTCCCGCCATACCGTTATGAACAGACTGGGCCGGCTGAGCAGAAAACTGTCCGTTTACCGGCTTGTCCAGTTCATGGGTATTTCCCGCTGCCAGTATCTCCTGGCCTACCACCTGGCGTGCAATCTGCCCTTCGAAGATGGCGTTCATGTCGTGCGATTGGAAGAGGGGTTTCTGGATTCCTGAGAAAAAGTTTACTAATCCCGTATCCGCAAGCTGAAGCCTGGGAAATCTCGACTGATCGGGGGATACAGGCAATACAGCGGATGTGCCGGGATAGATCATCTGAAGGAAGAATATGCTTTCAAGTGCCTTGAAGGCCTGGCTTATTTCACGGCTGCCTTTATCAAGGTTCCCGAAACGGTTAAAACTGATGCGTGTAGCGGCAAAGGGATAGGTGTTTTGCAGTACTTCCGCAGTGAGGTCCCTGCTTTTTGCACCCGGTGTGAAATCCGGCAGGCACTCGATGAACCTGTTTTCTATTTTTCTGTAAACCTGTTTCAACCCGGCTAGATGGCGGCTTGAGGCATATTCCGCGGTAATCTCCGGCATCCCGCCGATGAGCGAATACAAATGAAAATGGTTCAGCAGTTTTTCATAGGCGTAAAAGGGAACCGGCACCTCGCGGAACGCCTCAAGTGCAGGCTCGTCCACTATCGCTATTAAAAATTCCTCGAAAGAGAACGGAAAAAGGAAACAGGCCTGCAGGTACCCGTCAACCGGATCGGTTAACCCGGCCAGCTCTTTTGTCATCACCGACGAAACCGCAACGATCATCGGCCCCCGCCCCTCCGCCTCTCCGCCCGTCCGCCTGTCCACCTGTCCGCCTGTCCACCCGTCCACCTGTCCGCCTGTCCACCCGTCCACCTGTCCGCCTGTCCGCCCGCCCACCTGTCCACCTGTCCACCCGCCCACCTGTTCCCTCACCCACCGCAACGCCCCGGCACACCTCCCGATTTCATCCAGTACGATCAGCGTCCCGCTTCCCCGGATCTCTGTGCCTTTTAAAAAACTGATCGCCCTAAGGGTTTCATCCGCCGACACATCAAAGTTGAAAATTGCCCTGTCGGCTTCTGTTTCCAGGTCAAGATGGATGAAATTACTGAACTTTCCTGCAAATTCACCGATCAGCGTGGTCTTTCCAACACCCCTGGCGCCGAAGAGGCAAAATGGCTTGTTGCGTGAAAGGTTGTTGAGAAGGAGGCGGGGGAACATGGCAAATGGTAAAATGGTAAAATGGTAAAATGGTAAAATGGTAAAATGGTTGAGGGTCAGGGGGTGTTGTTGCGGAGGTGTTGGTAGACGAGTCTTATTTCGGTGTAGGTGATGTTGGGATCGATGGCGACTTTGATCTCGCCGGTGGATTTTTCGGGATGCTCGCTGATAAAGCGGGAAATCGTATTTATTTTTTCAGCTGAAACAAGCCTGGTTATATCCAGTTCACCATTTCCCACGTACTGGGCCAGGTGGGTTTCGATGGTGGATGCTGCAAGTTCGCGTTCAGCGGCAATTTCCGCGATTTTTTTACCCGCTGTGAACATGTCGAAACTGACCCTGGCGGAGTTGACCTTCGCTTTTTTAACAGCAACCGGCAATTCGGTTTGGGCAATGGCGATCAGGTTATCGGCGCAAAATTCCTTTACCATGGCGATGATCTCGCTCCCGTATTGTTTAATTTTAGCCTGTCCGATCCCTTTTACGTTTTTTAATGCAGGAAGGGTCACCGGGAGTTTGTTCACAAGCTCCATGAGCGATTTCTGCGGCAGGATCATGTAGGCAGGAATACTGAATTCTTCTGCAAGGGAATTTCTCCACTTCCTGATCGCGTGATAGAGGTCGGGGTGCGGGATGCTTTTCGAAAACTGGATATAATCCTGGGTCTTTTGGCGGGAGGTTGGCCTGAAATCCACTTCCGCGGCTGATTTCGCCCTGATATAGGAAATAGTGTCAAAGCGTTTGTTGTAAATGCCCAGGCATGCCTGTTTTACGAATACCTCTTTCTGGAATTTCTCATGCGAATCATTCAGGGTTTTCCTCACCGCCTGGTTGTCGGTATCAAGGTTCATCTCCTCCAGGAAGGTTTTCAGATGTTTCGCGAGGTTATCGGAAAAATAGGAGGCAGCCTGCTTTGCCCGGTTCTGAAGGGCTTCGTTGTCTTCAGGGAGCACTGCCGGGTCCATCATCTTCTCCATCTGGGGCCTGAATTTTTCCGAGACCTGGAAAATTTCGGTTTCGCAAAGGTCCCTTTTTGCCTGCAAATCGCCTGCCAGGGCAGGATCAAGGATCGTGTGGTTCTCTTTTACAAGCCGGAACAAGTGATCAAACCGGTATTTTATTAATTTGAAATCAAACAACTCGGTCATCAGCTCTTTCTGAAACTGGAACTTGGATGTGAACAATTTGCCGGGGCCGGGTTCATTTTGCTGGGCATCATGGGAATAATTGAGCACCAGCGAATCGGTTTTAATGCCGGAACCGGCGATGGGCGTGCTCAGAACAATCCCTTCGAAGGTCCTGCACCGGCTCAGGGCCACATAAACCTGCCCGAATGCAAACGCGGCGTTGGCGTCGATCATGACCTTGTCGAACGTAAGCCCCTGGCTTTTATGAATGGTAATGGCCCAGGCAAGTTTCAGCGGGATCTGGGTGAAACTGCCGGCAAGGTCTTCCCTGATCTCTTTGGTCTGATCATCCAGGGAATATTTTACATTCTCCCAGGTTACGGGCCCGACTTCAATTTCCGAGGCATCGGCGGGACATTTAACATAAACCACCTTCTCTTCGATGCGGGTGATTTTCCCGATCTTACCATTATAATAGAGTTTTTCGCCCGACAGGTCGTTTTTAATGAACATCACCTGCGCGTTTTTTTTCAGTTCCAGTTTTTCTTCCGTCGGGAAGTTGAAAGCCGGGAAATCGCCGGTTATTTCAGCAGAAAAAAAGTGCGATTTCCCCGGGAGATCTGCCAGTTTTGCCTGGTTCATATCAAAAGCGTTCGCGTTGTGGGTGGTAAGGTTGATATACCCTTCATGGTCGCCGGGCCTGAAACCCGGGATATGCCTTGAGTTTAACTCGCTGATGGTTTGCGCATCGGTTACATTTTCCCTCACCTTGTTAAGCAGTCCGATAAAATAGCTGTCCGATTGCCTGAAAATCTCTTTCAGTTCGATGGTCACCGGGTTGGTTTGTTTCAACGCCCTGCTGTCGAAAAAATATATGCTGTTGTAATATTCCCGTAAAATCTGCCATTCGGCATCTTTTATTACCGGTGAAAGCTGGTGCAGGTCGCCGATCATCAGCAGCTGGACCCCGCCAAAGGGTTTGTTGTGATTGCGGTATTTGCGCAACACTTCATCAACAGCATCGAGCACATCGGCACGAACCATGCTGATCTCATCGATTACCAGAAGGTCGATGCACTTGATCAGGTTGATCTTTTCGCGGTTGAATTTCCTGTCGAACCGTTCAGTTTTTTCATCCCGCCGGCCGGTATGGGCAGACTCAGGAATCGCGGGGGCAAAGCTCAACTGGAAAAAAGAATGGATCGTGACCCCGCCGGCATTGATGGCTGCCACGCCCGTAGGGGCTACCACCACCATCCGCTTGGGCGTGATCTTCTTCAGGTTGTGTAAAAACGTGGTTTTGCCGGTTCCTGCTTTGCCGGTCAGGAAGACATTCTGATTGGTAAACTGAACAAACTGGGTAGCGAGGAGCAGTTGTTCATTCTGACGGTATTCCATGGTATCGCTTTTAATTTTTGGTGCATTCAAAGCATGCTGAATGTCAGGCGTTCAAAATCCGTGAAAAAATATATTGTTACAAAATAAGGCATAAAATTACAAAAAAATGTTATATAATAAGGGATAAGTGAAATATTTACCTTTTTTATCTTCGGTTTGCATTGCGACGAAGAAAATTAACTTTATCTTTGCACCCCTTTTTGGAAGAAAAAGGTTCATTTTTTAAAATAATCAGGAAGAAAGCATGGATACGTTAAGTTACAGAACCATAAGCGCCAACGCGGCTACCGTGACCAAGGAGTGGGTGCTTATCGATGCCGAAGACCAGGTACTGGGACGACTGGCTGCCAAGGTGGCCCTGTTGCTCAGAGGCAAATGTAAACCCA
>CAIWMX010000104.1 GCA_903913885.1 uncultured Bacteroidales bacterium
CCTTCCTGTTATTTGCATTTTTTTCAGTCACAACCAGTTCCGCCCAGCCAGCGACATTCGAAAGAATTTACCCCAACGACAGCAACAGCCAGGGATTTCTTTACATCGCTTATGTCGGCAACCGGTATAACAAAATCTACCACGAGCAGGATTTCGTAATCAGCGTTGTGAAACTGCCAATACAGTTCCTGAAGAAGATGCCACACCTTAACGGCACTGGCGCATATTCATCAAGGAATTGCAGGATATCGGCACGGCAGCAGAAGTTTCTCCGGCAATATGGCAGCGGGGAAATCATCTTCAGGGCAAACAAAAACAAGTTCAACAAGCGTTATCCCCAGGGGCTGCGACGGGGAATGATTGTTGAAAGCGAGGAATATAAAAATTGGAACTTTCTGGAAATGCCACGGTCACCTGTTCCGCCAGGCAAAAAGAACTGGAGTACCGAACCCGACAAATATGAGTTTAACCTTGATCCGTTGTACCTGCTCGAAGAATTCATCACAGTCGGGAAATGTTGAAAATAAAACTTACTGCCCTTAAATTTTCTTCTTCTTAATTTTCTGTTCAGGAAGTTCCTGATGCGTGATCCTGATCAATTTACTGAACCACTGCCGGTCTTCCAACCTGTCGTCGATCAGAAAACTTGGTTTTGCCCCGGGGTATGCCGGAGCTTCGGCAACATCTCCTATAAAGGCTCTTCCGGCTTCCGTTGGCTTTATAAAGAGCCTGTTATCGCAAACAAGTGCAACGACTTTACCTTCACAGTAAAGTGCATACTCCCCGAACATCTTTTTATAGGTGATCTGACCAACATTTTCAATCTGGTCAACGATGAATTCTACAAAACTCTTATCAGATGCCATTTTGCAATTTATTTTTGTTTATATTACTATAATACCTGACCCTGAAAACACAAATGTTCATCGAACCTGTCTCTTTTTTTATCGTATCCGTGGGTTTCAGGATTGTTGATCCGTATTCCAGCTCCGGCATGCCCCTGGTACTTTCTGTTATCAATTGGTCTGCCAGATACTGATGCGTTAAATGCCGCCTGAAAAACCCTGGGAAGTCAGTCTGCTATCGTCATACGAGAAAGGGTTAGGATATAGACATCAAAGGTAGCAAAACGCAATATAATACTATAAAGTCGTGGACAATTCAGTTGCAGGTTTATTTCTATTTTTACCAGATGCTGCTATATTTGTGATCAATCAGATTCAACTATTTTGTTTTTTAAGTTCTGTAACATTTCAGCATCCTTCGTATCTAAAAAGCCAACCATTCAAAAAACCACAAAATGAATAACTATAAAATTACAATCGTAATATGCTTATTTTCTGTCCTGTACGTGAATACTTTTGGACAACCCAATACACCTGCTTTTGAAGTAACAAAAAGCGGCCAAGGCAGTAAATCAATCATTTTCATTCCTGGTTTTGCCAGTTCCGGCGATGTATGGAATGAAACAAAAGCAATGTTTGAGAAGGATTTCACCTGTTACACATTAACCATGGCAGGTTTTGCAGGGGTAAAACCACAAGTTAATGCTACTTGTAAAAGTTGGGAAATAAGCATCGCGACCTATATCGAAGACAACAAAATTGAAAAGCCAATGATCATCGGACACAGTATGGGTGGTGTCCTGGCAATGGCTCTTGCCTCAGATTATCCTCAGCTTATAGGCAAAATAATCGTTGTTGATGCATTGCCATGTTTATCTGCCTTAATGAACCCGACTTTTAAATCAACCGAAAAACCAGACTGTTCAGACATGGTCAATCAAATAACCGCTACCACCAATGACAAGTTTTACCAAATGCAAAAAATGTCAATCCAACGACTTGTTGCCGATACATCCAAACAGGAATTAGTGGTTAGCTGGAGCATGAAATCGGACAGGAAAACATTTGCGGAACTATACTGCGATTTTTCTAACACAGATCTGAGGGAAAAAATAAAAACGATCACTTGTCCCACGCTAATCTTGCTCGAAGAATACTTTAAAAACATAAAACCTGCTATTGAAACGCAGTATAAAAACGCTCCAAACGCCAGCTTGCAGTATTCAAATAAAGGATTGCATTTTATTATGTTTGATGACAAAGAATGGTATTTAAACCAGGTAACCAATTTTGTAACTCAAAAATAATATGGCATTTGAAGACCTATTTAAAATGCATTGGCAGAAAATATTTCGTTTGTGCATGGGTTACACCAACGATTATGACCTGGCGCAGGATATGGCTCAGGAAACTTTTATCATTGTATGGCAACAATTACCAAAATTCAGAAACGAGGCGAACATAGGGACCTGGATTTATAGAATTGCAACAAATATTTGTTTGCGGCAGGTTGAAAAACAAAATCGTTTTCAGAAAGTGGAATTGTCTGCAAATTTAGCAGAAGAAAAACAAGCTGATCCTGAACCACAAATTCAACTTCTGTACCGATTCATTTCTGAACTTCCGGAAACCGACCGTATTATAATATCATTAGAGCTGGAAAACATTAAGCAATCTGAAATAGCCAATATTGTCGGGCTTTCAGAAGCCAACATCAGGGTGAAGATTCACAGAATAAAAGAAAAATTAACCCGGAATTTTAATAACAATGGACACCGATAAAATAAACTTCAATGAATTGTGGTCTGGGCAAAAAGCAGAACAACCTGCCCTGAAAGACTTGTTTGTGAAAATGAATAATTTCAAAAAGGCGAACAGAAAAAGAATCATTGTCACCAATGTACTTTTTCTGCTCACTTCAATATTTATATTATGTATTTGGTATTTCTGCCAGCCTCAATTGTTAACGACCAAAATAGGAATTACATTCATCCTTTTAGCAATGGCAATTTTTGCCATCTCGTCAACCAATAATTCAGGTCTTTTAAAAAAAACGAACGAAGCTGAAAGCAACCAAAAATTTCTGACAAACCTTTTAGCCATAAAGGAAAAGCAACAGTTTATGCAAACAACCATGTTGAATATCTATTTTGTACTGCTTTCAACAGGAATTGCACTTTACATGGCTGAATACACTTCGCGGATGACAACTTTCTGGGCAGTTTTTGCTTATGGAATAACCGGGTTGTGGATTTTATTCAATTGGTTTTATGTACGACCAAAACAAATTAAAAAACAACAGTCGAAACTAAAGGAAATTATCAGGAAATTTGAAGATCTTCAAACACAGTTAAACCAGGAATGATGAGTGTACATCACCTGCTCTCCGAGCATCATCATGATGGTAACCGTTGTTTTCCCTGCAAGGCCCAGGTTCATTTCCAGAATGATCCTTTCACGGGCCGGGTTCGGGAAAATATGAAACCTGGTTCGGGTATCCCGGGCATCTGCACTGCTTACATCGCTTGTTCAAACTACTGAACCACGACTTTTTTTATCTCTGTTCCTGAGTCAGCCAGGATTTGCACAAAATACACGCCCTTTGGCAGCCCACCCAGATCCAGTTCAATTACATTCTGATTCCTGCACCGGGATGTCAATACCATTTCCCCTTTAACATTGAAAAACCGGACAGTGAAACCGCTCGCGCTGTTCGTAATGCTCCTTGTGGCACCCCCATCGGTTGTTTTCAGGATAATGCCATCCTGCAGGGCATCACCCCCGGCTATATATCCGACATGGGCATCGGTAAAGCAAACAGCATGCAAAGTTGTGTTGGTTCCACATGGCATTTTTGTCCATGTCGCACCTCCGTCTATGGTTAATAATATCGTTCCACCTCTGCCTGCAGCACAACCATGCAGGGTATCGGTAAAACACACTGAATTTAAAGTTGCATCAGTTCCGCTCGATAAAACACGTCAGGTTGTGCCTCCATCAGGGGTCTTTAGGATTATTCCGGCGGTACCTGCAGCATAACCTTCCCTTTCGTTGATAAAAGTTATCGTTTCCAACCATTGCGAGGTCCCACAAGGCATCTTATTCCAGGTCGTGCCTCCATCAAAGGTCTTCAGAATAGTTCCCTGTTCTGCCACAACGAAACCGACACTGTCATTCAAAAAAGACACCGACATTATATATTGAACAGAATGAACCGATATATCCTGCCAGCTCATCCCCCCGTTTTTTGTTTTAAAGATGGAACTCTCCAGTCCAACCGCATAACCCGTATTTGGATCCGGAAAGAAAACTGAGCGGAACGATGCAGTTGACCCGGTTGATAAAACCTTCCAGGAAGCACCTCCGTCAATGGTTTTTAAAATGGTACCAAAATTATCGCCCAAATAACCGGTGTTGGGACCCGTAAAGTATCCGGAAAGCAATCCATTACCCGTAGGAAGCGGGTTTTGCCAGGTCCATTGGGAAAAACCAACGATGGAAACAAATGCCAGAAAACAGGTAAGTATGCGTTTTTTCATGTTACAGTTTGAGTTTGGTTTTTATGAAAACTCTAAGAATCTATTTAATTTTCATAAGAGTTATATGGGCACACTGCCGTTTTTCTAAACTTGTTCCGTAGGAACAAAATATAGGTAGAAAAGATATGCATGTTGTACAATATTTCGTCCCGTACGGGACGAAACGGCTCTCAGAACATTTGATTTCTACCCGTATCTTGTGCCTACAGCACAGGGTAACACAAAGACCTATTAAAGAATAAAATTTTAAACAGACTCTAATAGTCTAAGTATAGCAACTATTTGTAAAGATAGTGATAACCCAACCTTCATGTGTTCTTGGTCAAGACTATTTTTCCCTCTTCAAAAAAATCTTTTAGACCACGTCACGTTTTGGCGTAGTGCCGTATTACTTTTACCATGTTGAACGGTTCCTCCGGTTTTACAAAGTACACCGGCGATGATTTTCAGGACGGAACCCGAAAACGAAAAACAGGAAATTTAACCAAGCTAAAAAATACACCCTATGATTTTACTGACGTTATACAAAGACCCGGAGGGAAAAAGAGAGAACCGGGAGTTCGCCCTGCTGCAGGAAGCCATCGAATTCGGACAGAAAACCGGCTCGGATTATGAGATCTTCGACCCGCATACCGGCAAAGTCATCGACTGGAACGAGGTCAACGTAAAGGAAGACGACGAATGGTATTATGATGAAACCGAGTACCTGTGGAAAAAACTCAGGGCCGATGACGGTTTCTACAATGGGGTTACCCGCCACGAAAACCCCTATGGATTTATGAACATTCCCGTCAACAACGGCAGGGCGTCTGGCAACAAATCTGTATATTCGCACTGGACGGGGAATTAACCCAATGCTGACTCCATCCTGCCTTCAGGAATAACAGGCACGGGGTCCCGTTGCACCAGTAATTGATATATCATGGCCAAACAGGATTATATTTTCAGGTACCTGACCATCATCAAAAAAATCCGCCGGAGCGGGGAGACAACCTATAAAGAGATCAATGCCTACATTAAGAAGGAATCGGAATTCCTCGACCGCCCGTTTTCGATCTCGCCCCGCACCTTCATGCGCGACCTGAATGAGATCAGGATGCTGTTTAAGATCGATATACGGTACGATTTCTCAAAAGGAGTATACTATATCGCCGAAGACCAGCACAGCGACCTGAACAACCGCATGCTCGAATCCATCGAAACCATCAATTCGCTCAGAATGGTAAGCGATGTTACGCAGTACATGTTTTTCGAAAAGCGAAAAGCGCATGGCACTCATCACTTCTATGGCCTCATCCATGCCATTAAAAACAGGGTGGTCATCCGGCTGGTCCACCAGAAATATGATACCGACGAGCCCCGCGAACGCCTGGCTGAACCCTACGCCCTGAAAGAATCCAGGGGCAGATGGTACCTGCTGGCAAGGGACCGGAACGACCGTAGGGTTAAAACATTCGGCCTCGACCGGATCCTCGATTTCCAGACCACGCCGAACCGCTTTAACTACCCGGTTGACCTCGATGTTAACGCTATGTTCCGCTATTGTTTCGGGGTGATCAACCTGGAAGATTCCAACCCGGAAGAGATCGTCCTCTCGTTCGAACCGGAGCAGGGAAAATACATTAAAAGCTACCCAATCCATGAGTCGCAGACCATCCTGGCCGACAACGACCGCGAGTTACGGGTCAGGCTGACCCTCTTCATTACCCACGACCTGATCATGGAACTCCTCTCCTACGGCACGCATGTGAAAGTTATCAGCCCGTCGGGGCTTATGACCGCACTGAGAAAAATCTACCTGGGTGCAGCTGCTCAATACGAATTATAAGGTAAACACATCTTATTTCTACTCAAAAAAAGAGACCGCCTTCCGGACGGTCTCTTTTTTTTAATCAATAATGCTAATTTAAGGTCACCTATTCAACGATGATCTTGCGGATAAACGTAGAATTACCAATTGTAATTCTCAGCAGGTAAGAACCCTTTGCCTGGCCGGAAAGATCAATAGAATAAAGATCTTTTCCCTTGCAAACAATGGATTTTATCTCCCTGCCCTGGATGTCGGTGATAATCACGTTCATATCCAGGATGCTGTGATCAAGCGCGGAGATATTGAACACACCCTTGTTGGGGTTTGGATAGACCATCAGGTCGCCGGCCTGGATCTCGGGAATGCCAACTGTGCTTCCTCCCTGCGATACCGTGACATTGACAGGGGTAATCCCCGACACGCTGACGGTGACAACAGCCTGCCTTGGGCTGGTCGAAGTATTTACGGCATAGGTGGCCGTGATGGTTCCGTTGCCGGTTCCCGAAGGAGTTACAGTACACCATGTTTCCGGGCAAACAGCCGTCCAGCTTGAGTTGGAAGCCACGGTGAAATTCGTGGTGCCGGCAGGATAGGTTACATTCTGGATCTGAGGGGTCACAAGCAGGGTCGGTGTAATGCCAGACTGAGTTACAGTTACAACCACAGGTCCAAGTCCGTTCACAAGTACGGTGACGTTGGCAATGCGCTGCGCAAACCCGGTGTTATCGGTATAATTCGCAACAATGGTACCGTTGCCCGTTCCTGATGCAGTCACGGTGCACCATGGCTGATCGGAGTTGGCGCTCCACGAGGCATTGGATGTAACCGTGAAGTTTGTTGTTCCGGCCGGGGCCGTAACATTCTGATTGGGTGGAGTAACCGAAAGAGTGGGTGTCGTGCCGCTCTGGGTTACCATCACTACAACGGGTGTGAGTCCGGAAACGGTCGTGGTGATGTTGGCAACGCGGGTTGCAACACCAGTATTCTGGGTGTAGGTAGCAACGATCGTTCCGTTTCCTGTTCCGCTGGGGGTAACCGTACACCAAGTCTGGTCGCTCGCCACGATCCATCCCGAATTGGAAGTAACAGTAAAGTTGGTTGTTCCTGCAGGAGGTGTTACATTTTGGTTGGGAGGTGTTACCGAAAGCGTGGGGGAAGTCCCAGCCTGTGAAACAGTAACAACCACCGGGGTGATGCCTGCAACTGTTACGGTGACATTGGCAACCCGCGAAGCAAGACCTACGTTCGTGGTGTAATTTGCTACGATATTGCCATTGCCGGTACCGCTGGGTGTGACTGTGCACCATGCCTGGTCGCTGACAACGGTCCAGGCGGAGTTGGAAGTTACGGTAAAGTTGGTTGTTCCTGCCGGTGCGGTAACATTCTGGTTCGGCGGGGTGACTGATAGCGTGGCAGCGCCTGCCTGGGTAACGGTGACGACGACCGGCGTGAGGCCGACCACGGTAACCGTGACGTTGGCAACGCGCGATGCAGGCAGTGTATTCACAGCGTAGTTGGCAGTAATGGTGCCGTTACCGGTTCCTGAAGGGGTAACCGTGCACCATGTCTGGTCGCTGACGACAGTCCAGGCTGAGTTCGATGTAACTGTGAAGGGGGTGCTGCCGGCAGGTGTTGCGGGCACATTCTGGTTCGCCGGGGTAACAGTCAGGGTAGGTGTAACGGTACCTGCCTGGGTCACTGTAACAACAACAGGAGCAAGACCGGTTACGGTCACGGTCACGTTGGCAATGCGGGCAGTCGGCAGGGTATTAACCGTGTAGTTCGCAATAATGGTTCCGTTCCCTGTCCCTGAGGGGGTTACTGTGCACCATGTCTGGTTGCTCGTTACCGTCCATGAAGCATTGGATGTTACGGTAAAGGTTGTTGAGCCGGCCGGGGTGGCGGGAACATTCTGGTTTGCGGGGGTAACAGTAAGTGTAGGACCTGACGCGGTACCGGTAACCGATACATCGTCGACGCCCCAGTACCTTCCATAGGTCCCGGTGTAGTTCCATTTGAACAGTACGGCAGGCTGGTTTGCCAGCGCGGGAATTACCTGGCTGATCGCCTCGGGATTGGTAGCGGAGGTCACTGTGTATGTTGCGATGGTTGTCCACGTGGTTCCACCGTCAATGCTGTAGGAGACAGTTCCTGACGTTCCGGCAGTTGACCTGAAATACTGGTTGAAGCCCAGGGTAATGTTCGTATACCCTGACATGTTGATGGTCGGGGATATCAGGTCGGCATTCTGTGTATTGCCGGCTCCGTAGCCGCGGCTGTTCAGGAATGCATAATTGCCATTGAGGGCAGGCAACGGAGTTTGCCCGGTGATTACGCCGAACTGCCAAACCTGTCCGTTCCCCTGGTGATCAATCTGCGACCAGCAGGTTGGGATGGTGGTTGTGGCAAAGCCTTCGCTGAATGGCAGGCTGTAGATACCGCAAAGCGTTGTGAAAGTAAGGTCGTTGCCGTAGGAAGTGCCGGTGGCATTGGTGGCATAGGCCCTGACATGATACAGTGTATTGGCGGTAAGCCCGGTAAGGGAACTGACAAAGGTGCCTGTACCGGCTCCGTCGGTGGTGTGCGAACCCGCAATGGTGGGGTTGGCTGTGGTAGCCCAGCATACGCCGCGTGCTGTTACGGTGGATCCCCCGTCGGTAGTCACATTTCCTCCCGTAGAGGCGGAAACCATGGTGATGGAAGAGGCTGCTGTGGTTATTACGGCTGCCGTACATGGAGCGAAGGTCATATCGGTGCCGTTGCTGCTGCCGTCGGTGTTCACAGCAACAACACGGAAGTGGTAGGTTGTGCCGGCAATAAGCCCGGTTACCGGTGCGCTGACATTGATGGTCGTGTTTCCACTGCCGGCAGAAACAGTGGATGTACTGTTGCCATAAGCGACGGTAGTTCCCCACTCGAAATGATAGTTGGTTGCAAGTCCGTTGGGATTAACACTTCCGTTCAGCGTTGCACCTGTACAGGTGATAGCGGTCGCAGCGGTCGTGGCTACAATGGGGTTGTTTGCAAATTTAAACTCGGCAATACGCGTTCTCCAGCTGTTGGTGGAGGTCGTGGCCAGATATTCCGTTGTATACCAGTAGGTTGCTTTGGCAACCGGGTCGCAACTGAGGGCGCTGTAGTCACCCCAGCGGGAAGCTGTGCCGGTCTGTGATCCGGTTCCGATATAAATACCCCTTTCTGCGATGGTCATGGTGTTGAGCGCATCATTCTTCTTTCGCCCGCAATATCTGATCGACGGATAGAGGCTTGCGCCTGATACAGAATAGCCAAGGGCCATGTTTCCGCTTGAGTCCATGGCAACACTGCCCATCCACCGGCTGTTGTTATCAGCCAGGGAGTAAGTTGACTGCTGGTAGATGGACCATGCTCCCGTCGTTTTCCTCAATTCATACCAGCGGATACCGGCCTGGGTGGTGGTGACATCCACCGTATGGTTGCAAACCATGGCTGCATATCCTGCGAAGGAACGATATTGCAACCTGTACATCATGCGGTCGTTGATAACATCAAGTTTAACCGTTGTGCCGGGCTGGGTAATGCCGGTCATGGTTGTGCTGAAGGCATTAACCGGGAGGGAGAGAAAATTTCCATACGTGGAATTGGCCGTTGTTGCCCAGTCAACATGAAATTCATAAATCCCGAGATGATCGGGTGTGCCGTCGACATTATAGAGAAAGTAATTGGGTGTTCCGGCAGCAGGGAAAGGACCATCGCAATCGGAAGGAAGCCATCCAAAGGCTTCGTCCGTTGAAGGTTTCGTGAACATGATCATGGTGGCCGAAGGAGTTCCGGCCAGCATGAGGGCCCGGTTATAGGCTACCGCGCCAATGCCTGCATAGTTGCCGGCGGTGGCCGTGAACATATGCATCGACATGTAATAGCCATCAGGCCATACTCCGAATTTCGGGTAGTCGGGCATGTTGGTGAACGAATACTGGTAACGGTACCAGGTGCCTGTCGGGTCGCCGGTTGCGGATACCGCGACCATCTGGTAAAACGGTCCTGCCGGGTAGTTTGGCAGTGAGAACTGGGTAAAAAGCCAGCGGTCGGCCTGTTCGTCGTACAACACAACGGCGTCGCCGTCGTTGGAATTATTGGGAAGCCCGGTAAATACGGAATTGTTTGCAAGCGGGCCGATGATCAGGGTTCCTGTTTTGCTATAAATGGAATAATGACAGTTCACTACCTGGAAATAATGGTTCGGACCAACATCCCCATGCGTGTCGGGAGGATAGTACCCTTCAGTGTTGGTATTGCCGTCGAAGTTTACAATCGTGGTATCCGTCACGGCGGTTCCGTTCAACCGCTGCAGGTTGGGATCTGAAATTCCGGCAGGTACCGCTGCTTTCGGGTGTTGTCTGATGTTAAACTTGTTCTTGACGATACCATCCTTCCAGGATGTCTCGGTGTGTTTGGGAAGGTTTTTCACCATGTCGCGCAATGGAGGCGAAACATCGAAGTAAACCGGCGACTGTACAATCGGCCCGGTCACATTATTCTGCGCAAACACGAAGTTCATGCAGAATAACATAAGCAACAAAATGGAGGAAACTTTTCTCATAGGTTTGATCTGGTTAATGGTTTGGTATCGGATGAATAATATTAAGAATAACTACTTATGATGGAAAAAGATTTTAACAACAAAACCTGTAACAATATTCAATTGAGGTATAAGCACCGGCTATCATTCGAGAACGCTTCAGCCCGGTGTGCAATATATGCTACTCCTGCATTCGGCATCAAAAACAGGATGATCCTTGATAATGGAATTAAACAAGAAATATTGGGATTAATGATACGGCCATCGATATAATCAAGTCATTATCATTTATTTTACAAAGTTAACAGGATTTTTGAATCAATCAATCAACAAGTTAAAATAAATAAACGGCAATAACCAAGTTGGAACAATGTTACCATGATAGTACCATGTTCAACCCGACATCAACGCCGCGCAACAGAAATTGTGTGCATATTTGATCAGATGCATGAATGGTAAAATAGTTGCCTGAAGAAAAAAAAGGAGGCTGTCCTTGCAGACAACCTCCTTTTTACAACGTGACATTTTTACGAAAAATCCCCGTCAAATTATTCAACGATGATTTTGCGGACCATGGTGGTTTCACCCGTTGTGATCCTGAGCAGGTATGCGCCTTTTGCCTGGGCCGAAAGGTCGATTGAATAGAGTTCCTTATCCTTGCAGATAACCGTTTTGATCAGTTTCCCCTGAACATCGGTGATGGTCACGGTCATCTCCAGGATGCTGTGGTCAAGTGCGCCGATGTTGAAGATTCCCTTGTTCGGGTTGGGATAGATCATCAGGTTGCCCGACTGGATTTCAGGGATGCCTACGGTTCCTTCCTGCGAAACAGTAACATTCACCGGGGTAATTCCGGCTACACTTACGGTTACCGTTGCCTGGCGGGAAGTCGGCGCAGCGTTCTGGCTGTAGGTTGCGGTGATGGTTCCGTTACCGGTTCCCGAAGGAGTCACAGTGCACCATCCGGGTGCTCCGGAGATAGCCGTCCAGTTTGCGTTTGAAGCCACGGTAAAATTGGTGGTCCCGGCAGGATAGGTAACATTCTGTATTTGCGGGGTTACCATCAGCGTGGGGGTTACTCCATCCTGGGTTACCGTGACCACTATGGGTCCCAGCCCGTTGACAAGCACAGTAATATTGGCAATCCGTTGTGCAAGTCCGGTATTCTGGGTATAGTTTGCCGTAAGGGTGCCATTTCCTGTTCCGGCGCTCGTAACCAGGCACCAGGGTTGATCTGAATTGGCACTCCAGGCCGAATTGGTGGTAACTGTAAAGGTTGTTGTACCGGCAGGTGGCGTAACATTCTGGTTCGGTGGTGTTACTGCGAGTGTGGGTGCGAGACCGGCCTGGGTTACCATCACCACGACCGGTGTAAGTCCGGAAACCGTGGTTGTAATGTTTGCTACCCGGGTCGAAACTCCCGTATTTTGTGCATAGTTGGCGACGATGGTTCCGTTCCCGGTTCCTCCGGGTGTAACGGTACACCATGGCTGGTCGCTGACAACCACCCAGGAAGCGTTGGAGGTGACGGTGAAGTTTGTTGTTCCAGCGGGAGGAGTCACATTCTGGTTAGGAGGCGTTACGGCAAGTGTAAGCGGCGCCCCTGCCTGTGTTACGGTGACCACAACCGGGGTCAGGCCAGCAACGGTAACCGTGACGTTGGCAACACGTGCTGTGGTGAGAATGTTTTGGGTATAGGTTGCAGTGATTGTTCCATTACCTGTTCCCGTGGGATTTACGGTACACCATGGCTGATCGCTGACCACGTTCCATGAAGAGTTGGAGGTGACCGCAAAGGACGTTGTGCCAGCGGGTGCAGTAACATTCTGGTTGGGAGGCGTTACCGACAGTGTGGGTGCAGCCCCGGCCTGGGTTACGGTAACAATTACCGGTGCAAGGGTTCCCGCTGTAACGGTAATATTTGCCACCCGGGAGGTTATGAATGTATTTTGTGTATAGTTCGCCGTAATCGTGCCATTTCCGGTGCCCGACGGGTTAACGGTACACCATGTCTGATCGCTGACCACGGTCCACGATGTGTTCGAAGTCACGGTGAAAGCCGTGCTTCCTGCCGGGGTTGCGGGTACGTTCTGGTTGGGCGGCGTTACCGTTAGCGTGGTTGCAGCACCTGCCTGGGTGACTGTAACGACTACCGGAGTAAGGCCAGTCACGGTCACGGTGACGTTTGCAACACGTGCGGTTATAAGCAGGTTCTGCGTGTATGTCGCCGTGATAGTGCCATTGCCGCTGCCTGACGGAGTAACGGTACACCAGGTTTGATCACTGGTGACGGTCCATGCAGCGTTCGAAGTAACGGTGAACGGGGTAGTTCCTGCCGGGGTTGCCGGCACGTTCTGGTTCGGCGGGGTAACAGTCAGCGTGGGCGTAGACGTTCCTGCCTGGGTTACTGTAACTACCACGGGCGCAAGTCCTGTAACTGTCACGGTGATGTTGGCGACACGTGCTGTGGGAAGCACATTCACGGAGTAGTTCGCGGTGATCGTTCCGTTACCTGTGCCCGAGGGATTAACCGTACACCAGGTTTGGTTGGAGACAACCGTCCAGGACGAATTGGATGTTACAGCGAAAGTTGTTGATCCGGCCGGAGTGGCAGGAACATTCTGGTTTGCCGGGGTAACGGTAAGGGTCGGACCCGAAGCGGTTCCGGTGATCGATACATTGTCTATGGCCCACCAGTATCCGTAGGTTCCGGTATAATTCCATTTGAATTTGACCTGCGACTGGTTCGCCACGGCGGCGATCACCTGGTTGAAGGTGGCAGGGTTGGCCGTTGAGGCCGTCCATGCCTGGATTTGCGTCCATGTGGTTCCTCCGTTGATACTGTATGAAAGTGTGGCGGTGGAGGGTGAATAATACCTGAAATAGTGGACAAAATTCAAGGTGACGTTGGTATAACCGGTAAGGTCAAGTTGCGGTGATATCAGGTCGGCATTTTCGGTTATTCCGGCTCCGATGGCATCACTGTTGAGGTATGCGTAATTCCCTGTGAGAACCGGCGCACCTGCCGCTGTTATAGTGCCGAACTGCCAGATATTGCCTGCCCCGATGTTATCAACCTGCGACCAGCAGGATGGGATGGTGGTGTTGTTGAAAGGTTCGCTGAACGGCAGGGTGAACACGCTGCAAAGCGTGTTGAAAGTCAGGTCGGCCCCATAGGAAGTTCCCGTAGCGTTTGTTGCATAAGCTCTCACATGGTAGGTGGTGTTCGCGGTAAGACCTGTCAGGGAACTGACAAAAGTCCCCGTGCCTGAACCGTCGGTCGTATGAGTTCCCGTAATAGTGGGATTGGCTGCTGTTCCCCAGCAAACGCCGCGTGCGGTAACCGAAGAGCCTCCGTCGGTGGTTACATTGCCGCCTGAGGTTGCCGTGGTGGTTGTAACAGCTGATGCCGCCGTAGTGATGACGGCCGCCGTACAAGGTGCAAATGTCATGTCGCTTCCGTTGCTGCTTCCGTCGGTATTGACTGCAACGAGGCGAAAATGGTACGTTGTTCCTGCCGTAAGACCCGTAATTGGGGCACTCACGGGGAGTGTAGCGCTGCCACTTCCCGCAGAGATTGTCGTGGTATTGTTCCCATAAGCTACGGTCGTTCCCCACTCAAAGTGGTAATTGGTTGCCAGTCCGTTCGGGTTGACTGTTCCGTTCAGCGTGGCACCGGTGCAGGTAACGGCTGTAGCATCGGTGGTTGCCACCGCCGGGGTATTGGCAAATTTAAATTCGGCGATCCTGGTTTTCCAGCCGGTAGCAGAGGTTGTAGCATAATATTCCGTGGTATACCAGTAGGTCGCTTTGGCAACCGGGTCGCATACCAGGGCACTGTAGTCTCCCCAACGGTTCGCGGTTCCTGTTTGAGCTCCGCCGCCATTGTAGATTCCTTTTTCGGCAATGGTCATCGTGTTCAGGGCGTCATTCTTTTTCCGTCCGCAGTATCTTATGGATGCATAGAGGTTGGAACCGGCCACTGAGTACCCAAGCGCCATGTTGCCGCTTGAATCCATAGCGATACTGCCCATCCAGCGGCTGTTGTTGTCGGCCAGCGAATAGGTCGACTGTTGGTAAATTGACCATGATCCGGTGGTCTTCCGTAATTCGTACCATCGGATACCGGCCTGGGTGGTGGTAACATCCACTGTATGATTGCACACCAACGCTGAATAACCTGCAAAAGAACGGTACTGGAGGCGGTACATCATGCGGTCATTTAAAACATCAAGTACAACCGTCGATCCCTTTTGAGTTACCCCGGTCATGTTGGCGGTAAAACTGTTGACGGGCAGCGAAAGGAAATTCCCGAAGGTTGAATTGGCCGTTGTAGCCCAGTCAGCATGAAATTCATAAATTCCAAGGTGATCGTTGGTGGTTCCATCGAAGGCATATAAAAAATAATTCGGAGGATTCCCTGTCGGGAAGGGTCCGTCGCAATCGGAAGGAAGCCAGCCGAATGCCTCGTCGGTGGAGGGTTTGGTAAACATGATCATGGTTGCCGACGGGGTGCCCGCCAGCATGAGGGTGCGGTTATAGGCAACAGCCCCGATCCCGGCATAACTTCCTGCTGTGGCGGTAAACATGTGCATCGACATGTAATAGGCATCAGGCCAGATTCCGAACTTGGGATAATCGGGCATGTTGGTGAATGAATACTGGTAACGGTACCAGCTGCCTGTGGGGTCGCCTGTCTGCGACACGGCAATCATCTGGTAAAATGGTCCGGCCGGGTAATTGGGGAGGGAAAACTGTGAAAATAACCAGCGGTCAGCCTGTTCGTCATACAAAACTATCGCGTCGCCATCATTTGAGTTGTTGGGCAAACCTGTGAAAACGGAATTGTTTGCAAGGGGGCCGATTAACAGGGTTCCGGTTTTGGTGTAAATGGAATAATGGCAGTTTACAACCTGGAAATAGTGGTTGGGGCCAACATCTCCATGGGTATCAGGAGGATAATATCCTTCAGTATTGGTATTCCCGTCAAAATTCACAATCGTCGTGTCGGTAATGGCGGTTCCGTTCAACCGTTGAAGGTTGGGATCCGACAATCCCCCGGGAGCTGCTGCTTTTGGCTTCTGCTTTATGTTAAACTTGTTCTTGACGATACCATCTTTCCACGATGATTCAGCATGTTTTGGAAGGTTTTTCACCATGTCCCTTAAAGGTGGCGAAACGTCAAAGTAAACCGGCATCTGTACGATCGGTCCGGTAACGTTGTTCTGCCCGTAAGAAAAAAAGCAGAAAAATGAAAGCAAAAAAATGAAGGTGATGTTTTTCATAGGCTGAATGTGGTTAATGGTTTATATATGGGATCAATATTCATAGTTCTGCTGTATGGGGAAAATGATAACATTGGCATGATAATGCGATCAATATCATTCACTTTACAAATTTAGTATATTTTGTGTTTGAAAAACTTCGACCGCAAAATATTCCCGGTTGAATTACCAGGAGCGAACTGGTTAAAAATTAATACTTTTGCATGTTAAACTAACCCGCCATGCCACCAATTGCAAACGATACCAGGTCACTGATTCATGCCATCATTGAGAAGGGGAGCATGAAGCAGGGAGTTTACCGCACCACCCTCGAGGTTTTCAACAACTTCAAACAGGTTGTGGAGGAGTTTGTGAATACCAACAAAGGTGCGATGAAACAAGCGCCAACGCCTCTGCTGTTTGAATTCAGCGACCGGGGTACCTTTGAATTTCAGCTCAAATTCGGTTCCGACATCCTGATATTTTTCATGCATTCAAATGTATTCGAGATTCCGCGCGACCATGCCATGATGAAAACGGGCTACATTAAGGAGGATAAAAACCGTTCATATTGCGGGATTATTCACATCTTTAATTTCCTTGCAGATTCCTTCCGTTACAACCGCACCGACGACATCGGTTACTGCATCGGACGCATTTTCGTAAATCAGGAAAACCACTATTTTACGGAAGGAAAAAAGGAGATCGGCCTGCTGTTCAATAACTTTGCCGCAAATGTCCTCGACCGGAAGGCGATCCAGACCATTCTTCACTCTGCAATTTTATATACGCTGAATTTCGATCTCCTTACCCCTCCCTACGACAACATCAAGGAGGTAACCCTGGCGGAGATCCAGACCACCCTCGATTCTGTTTCGATCAAGACTGGCAAACGGCTGGGATTCAGGTTCCAGGCAGATATTGAATAGCCCCACGGCGCGTTAGCACTTCACGGGTTCAGAAAACCAGTTCGAGCAGCAACTCCCTCAGGGAGGGATAGGTGTGCGTCAGGATGCAGTGTATCGCCTCTGGTGGGGTCCATTTTGCCAGGAAAATACCTTCGCTGGTCTGAGGTTTTATGGGCTGAGAACTGTCGGCCTGCATTGCGAACCAGGTTGTATGCTTGAGAACCCGCTTCTCCTTTGCCGTATAAATATGCCAGGTGCCGGGCAGGTTGCCCGTAATGGTCACAGACCTCAGCCCGGTCTCTTCCATCACCTCCCTGATGGCCGCACGTTGCGCCGCCGAATGATCATGGATTGATTCTTCCGCATCCCTCACATCTTTCTTGTCAATTTTCCCTTTCGGAAGATCCCAGAAACCAAGCCGGTGGATGAACAGGAAATCACCCTTCTCATTTTTAACCAGCCCCCCGGCTGCAGGAACATATTTAAACATGGAAACGAACTCCTCAAATGCAGGATAAACCCTGGATAAAAACGAAAACCGGCTGTCCACCATGCTACCCTGGCCGCCCGGTTCATAAGGCTGGTCGATGATAATGAATTTCCTGTATTTTTCATACCGCTCAAAATCAAGCCATGGTTCCTCCAGCTGGCCTGAATTGGTATAGTCTACAACCAGATCAGAAGGAAGGAGGTTCTCCGGCATTTTTGCAACAAACTCAACGACACGGTTGTTCAGGAAAATTTTCATGCTTCAGAAATTTACGCGGCTAAATTACGTTTTTTCCCAATGGAAACGAGGTAAAAGTCTCCCGGATTTTCGTATCTTTGCAACGGAATTCACCAATTTCATCTTTATGATCTATAACAAAGACATTGCATTAAAAACAGCAGAATTACTTTTAAAAATCAAGGCGATCAAACTGAACTCCAAAGACCTTTTCACCTGGGCTTCAGGGATAAAATCACCTATTTACTGCGATAACCGCATCACCCTCTCCTACCCGGAAATACGCACGTTTATCCGCCAGAACTTTGTAAGGTCCATCCAGGAAAGCAGCTTTGAGCCGGAAGCCATTGCCGGCGTTGCCACCGGTGGTATTGCCCAGGGAGCCCTGGTTGCACAGGAACTTGGGTTACCCTTTGCTTACGTGCGTTCAGAAAAAAAAGAACATGGCTTGTCTAACCAAATCGAAGGAGAAGTCAGGCAGGGACAGCGGATTGTTGTTGTCGAAGATCTCATTTCAACCGGGGGTTCAAGTTTGAATGCCGTTAAGGCGTTGCGGGAAGCAGGATGCAACATCAAGGGTATGGTGGCTATCTTCAGTTACAACCTGTTTAAAGCGGAGAAAGCATTCAAAGATGCCGAGTGCTCCCTGATCACCCTGACCGACTTTGACCACCTGGTGCAGAAAGCCCTTGAGGTAGGATACATCAGCGATGGTGATGTGAAAGTATTGCAGGAGTTTAAGAAATCCCTCAATTAGACGCTGCCAAAGGAATTAAAAAAAAAGGCTGCTCTTACGGGCAGCCTTTTTTTTTATGCTTTGAGCCGGTTATATTTTAACAACTTTACCCGACCCGTTTCCGATCTTTACAATATAGGTTCCTGAAGGCAGGCCACCCAGGTTAAGCTGGCCTGTGAAGGTTCCTTTGGGCTGATATCCGAAGGAATTGCTCATAACCACTTTTCCTGTGAGGTCGTATACCGTAGCAGCAAGGCTTCCCGATGCTTCGAGGGTATAGCTGATGTTCAGGATATCCCTTACCGGGTTCGGATTCAATTCCAGTGATCCCCACGCAGAAGGCTGTCCGTTTACCGGTTCGATGCCAACCGGGGTGTAATAGGTAGTATCCATCCACAACCCGCGGCCATAGGAGGCGAGATAAATTACCCCGTAGTTAAGGATATGATAGTCATGAATGATCTGCTGGCGGATATCCGTTACCGCAACATCGCCGATATTCTGCATGTCTGCCGCCCACACGGGGGCACCTGCGTTCAGGTTTGTCGTGGAGAAAACACCCAGGTCGGTTCCCAGGATGGCATTGTTTCCATGCATTTCAATCAGACCACAGTAAACAGGAGCCTTGGGCAGGTTGCCCTGGATTGAGGTAAAGGTAGGTTTGCCGGCGCTTCCGTTCTGAGTATAGTAAACAAAATCCTGGTTGCCGTAATTTCCAAGGGTGACCAGCACCTGGCTTGAGTTGGCCGGGTTAATGGAGATCGAGGTTACCCTGCGGTTAAGAAGGGCGGGATAAGAAAAAATGGAATCTACAAGAACGCATTTCGAACTGGTAACATTAGCGGTTGCAGAGTCATATGCCTGCAGGAGACCGGTAACACGCATGAGACGTCCCAGTTTCGTACCGGCCCACACGGTATTCAGGTCGGCTGAAACAGCGATTGTCGTGATAAAATCCACCTTTACAGCAGTATCTGCAAGGATCAGGTAGTGCACAGGATGCCTGTCAAACTTGAGCATGTCCTTGGTCATATAGATTCCACGCTGGGTTGACGATCTTTTGCCATAGTAAAAGGAACGGTTGGCGATGGGGTCGGCAATGACCAGGCTATCGCCCTTGGGAATTGCTTTCAGCGTATGGTAAGGGAACTTGAACTTGTTGCAGGCGCTTTCGATCATGAGCGTGGTATCAGCGGGAATGGGGATGATCCGCGCGTGAAATTTCACACTGTCGTGCGTTTGGGTAAATTTGAAGCTTTCCCATATGCGCATGGGGATATAGGTTGAGTCGAGCGGATAAATACCGTAATTGAAGTCATTGTCATACGTAAGGTCGGTGAATTCACGCCGGCGGGTGGAGGGAGCTCCTTCAACACTGGTAAACACGGCCACCTTTGAATCGATACTCGACCACTCGCACCTGCCGCCATCCATGCCGAAAACCAAACCCTCGGGGAACCATACCGGAAATCCTGCAGTGGGACTGTTGATCTGCGTCGGGAAAAAATATCCCAGGGCAAGGGAGCCGATTCGGGGGCCGCCACCCATCACGTATCCTCGTTGCGCAGAGAATGCAACAGAATTGAACTGGCTTGTAACCATCATCTTGTTGATGGTTTTGAACGTGATCGTATCCTTGATGGTGCAAATGCTCACCCCACCGTCGGTACTAACAACCATTTGATTTGGATTGGTTGGACAGAACATGTAGGAATGATGAAACGCCGGTGCACTGTTTGGGAACCAGGGAGAATAGGCGCCTGAGCTAACCTCTTCCCAGTTGTAATAACCGGCAGTCTGCACCCGCTTGCCATGCCACAGGTTGATTCCGCCAAGGTAAATCTGGTAAGGATCGGTTGGTGAAACCGCAAGCGTGTTTGAATAGCAACCGGCACCGGAATAGGGATCAAATGTGGGGTTTTTAGGAAAGATCACCGACCAGGAGACACCTTTATCTGCCGAGAGATAAACATTCAGCAATTTTCCATCAGTGCCAACAAGGCTGGCATAGATAACGTTTGCATCAGAAGGTGCAATTGCAAAAACCATCCAGCCGATCCCGGTGTTCGGAAGGGCGTTTGCATCGCCGGTGGTTAGGGTAACCCAGCTGTTGAGGTTGCCGGCGGTTGCTAAATAAGCAACATTGTCGATGGCGGTAATAACGGTTCCGTCAGGACCGACGCAAACATCCTGGGCATAACCCGACTTGGCTTTAGTCCAATCGGTGCCATTGTCGCTGTAGTACAAACCTCCAACCGTGGCAGCATAAATGCGGTTATTCTGATCGATGGCCAGGCGCGTAACCCCGTTAAAATCGGCCTTGTTCTGCGTAGCAGGTATGGCAGAAAATGAACTTCCGTTATTGGAAGTATAAATGCCATTTCCATAGAATGATATTGTATTACAGGTGGTTACCCCTGTGGCTGCATAAATCGTTCCGTTGTGAGCCTGTACCATGGATGAAACTTTAGGTACAAGGTTATTGTCAACAGCCATCGGCGTCCAGGTAAGACCAAGATTGATCGATTTCCAGATGCCCCCGCCTGCGGCTCCGGCAATGAGGGTGTTGCCTGTCGCGTCGGTATTGTCATAAATCGAACTCCAGATCAACCCGGAATAATTATCCGGACCGGCGCTAAGCCAGTTGAGCCCCATGGAGGCTGCTGTAGATTTTAGCCGGAGGGATTCAGACTGGGCTGCCATAACATCAGTCGGGCTTACAACCCCGGTAACCTGATTTGCCCGTATACTTTCAAAATGCGATACTCCTGGTTTCCTGAGGTCCGGATTCCCGGGCTGGCCGGCCATCAACAGCACGGAAAAGAGCAGCAGGAAGAGTCCTGCAGAAGCTTTGACAAGGCCAATGGGTAAAAATCTTTTTTTCATATCACTCGTTTTAATGTTGACTATATGTTTCTTGATTTATTATTTCCAGAACCCACGAAAATCAAAGGAAATACGATTGTAAAACCGTACTGTTTTTAAACGAACAAATATAAAGGAAAAATAGACTCCTGCAAAATTTTTTTGTTTACAGGGGATTTTCTTCTGTAAAAACGCAGGAATGACCGGCAAGTCCGGCCAGGATTCAAATCTTCTCCAGTGCTGTCACGGGAAGCCAGCCAACGCTCCCGTTGGCGATACGAATCTCATACCAACCGTTGATGTTGTCGACAAGCCTCACTTTGGTGCCTTCATGCACAACAAAAAGGTCGGTGCTTTTATCATCCGGCGAACTTTTCACTGTTATGGTGGGAGCAAATACGATGGCTTCAGAGGTTGATTTGGTAAAGCTGTCGCTGCTCCAGGCCATGGTTAATGATACTATGGCGAGGAAAAGCAGCCCGAACCCGCACCAGAAACCGATTTTCCTGAGAACCAGGATTTGGGAGGCAAGATATAGCACTCCGCAAAGCAGCCCGGCAATAAGCATGGCAATGCCGATCGCAGCCCAGGTATCGACCGGGAACATTTGAAGAAACCCGTTAAACCATCTCTTGTAAAACATCACCGGGAGTGGTTCAATTTTATCGGAGATCTTGGTATTGGCCACATTCAGGTTGAATTCAACATCTTCATTGCCCGGGTCAAGCCGCCTTGCACGCTCATACCAAAGGATGGCATGTGCGTAGTCGTTCATTTTAAAACAGGTATTTCCAAGGTTATAGTAAAGTTCCGGGGCTTCATATCCCGCAGCCACGACTTTTTTATACAGGTCGGCGGCGGTGGAATAGGACCCTGCCGAATAAGCCTTGTTGGCCTTGACGACCATATCCATCTGTCCCGAAGATTGCCCGGCAAGCGCGGCGAGAAGAAGGACTATTAGTATGGTATACTGTTTCATAAAAGATATACGTCAGAATGCAAAAATCAGATTACCTGAGTTCCCGCTCCATTTTGGAGATAATTTCAAGTGCTTCGTTGTAGATCCGTTCCATGTTCACTGTCTTCTCCCCGGGTGCGAAGCGCGCAAATTCAGTATTGTTAAGGGTTTCGATGAATTGTGTGATGATGGATTCGTTTACGTTCTGGCTAACAAGCGCCTCCTGAACCGAGTCGATGCTGAGCCCGGAGAGGTTGATACTGAACTTGTCGCTCAGGTATCCCCACAAAGCCTGGGAGATGGCGATGTAAAAATTTTCCTGGTTCCCCGATTTCTTAAACTCTTCCGCCTTCTGCAGCCGCTTGCGGGCAATCTTGGTCGCCTTCAGGTTTTTCATCAGCACGGTATTGCTGCGGCGGGCAGCGAGTTTTTGCCACAGTACCACGAAAAGGATAAAGAGCAGCAGGGGCACTATGAGCAGGAACCAGAAAGTCGCTGAGGCAAAAAAACGGGCGCCTGCCGTGTTGAGTCTGAACCCGGTATCCTTGATATGACGGATGTCGCTCCCGATGTATTTTATTTCCTCCTTATTGGCCCCGGCGTAGGTTACCACCGCACCCGCATCCCCGCTGCCTTTTTCAACATCGAGCGAAAACTCAGGGCTGGTCAGGGTAACGTAGCGCTTCTTATCCAGGTCAAAGTAGCTGAAGGTGATTGGCTTGATTTTGAATTTCCCGGCTTTGCGCGGGATCATCAGGTACTCGAAAATCTGGTTCCCTGAAATACCCGCCGCAGTAGTCTGTATATCGCTCGTCACCTTGGGATCATAACTTTCAAAATCGGGAGGGAATGTCACATTCATCTTGTCAATAAGCTGAATGTTTCCCTTCCCGCTGATGGTACATTTCAGTGTTACCGCCTCATTGGTCTTAAGCCGTGTTTTATCGACCTCCGAATGAAAGGTGAAATTGCCCACCGCCCCACTGAAATCGGCAGGCTTCCCTTCCTCGGGAAGCGGCCTTACCGTGATTACAAGCGGATTTGATTTCAGGGTCTTCTCCACGTTGGCAACCCCTGAATTAAAAAAGGAATCATTGAAAAAATCATCAAAAAACGGATCACCGGTCTTTGTCTTTGTTTGTCTCCTGAGCTGGGCAACACAGGCCAGCTCAAGCGGATCGATGACCAGCCGGCCGCTTTTCAACGGGAAAAGGGCAATTTTCCGGATATCTGCAACTACATACTGCTCCCCGTCGATAACCTGGGTTGTTTGCTGCAGTTTGTCGTTCTCCTTCATGAGGTTCTGCGACCAGAACCCTGAGAAGGAGGAGAGTTTACTTATATTGATCTGGGCAATGGGCACTTTCGTAAATATCTTGTAGGTAACCACGATGCCCTCGCCCTGGAGCGGACTGGCGTTGGACGCGAACGCTTTCACATAAACATCGTTGTTGCTGCCCGTAACAGCATTGCCGCCGGCTCCGGGTGTCCTGTTCTGACCCGACATTACCGGGTTCTGGCCGGCAGGAACATTGGGATTTTTTATAACTTTTATCGAGAGGGTGTTCGAGTTGACCTGTTTTCCGTTCACACTTACTGATGCTGCCGGAATCTCGAATGTTCCTTCCCGGGTGGCCTGCAGCAGGTAGGTGAAGGTGTACGAAACCGACATGGTCGTGCGTCCGTTGACCATCCGGATACTTGAGTTGGTGCTGGTATTCGGCCCGCTCAGCATGGCAAAGCCCTGGATGTTAGGCCCCCTGAAACCGGTGCCCTGGGCGTTCAGGGTATAGATCAGGGTAAAAGTCTCTCCAAGAGCAACAACCGGCTTGGCCTGGCCTGTAAACTGAACATCCTGGGCAGCGACAGTCACTGCCAGCAAAAGCAGAGAAATTATTCCAAAAAAGGTTCTCTTTAACATTTTACCAATCTTTTTCAACGCCTGATACCTGAACTTTAGATTTTTCCTTCTTAACTTTCTGCATCGTTTTCTTCTCATCATTTTTCAAGGCTTCCAGCATCCTTTCCGCATCGCTCTTGCTGATCTTTTTCTGATCCTGGGGAGGTTTCTGCTGGTCCTTGCTCTTATTCTGGTCCTTGTTCTGATCCTGCTTGTCCTTCTGGTCCTTCTTATCGTCCTTTTTATCTTTGTTATCCTTGTTCTGCTGTTGTTGCTGCTGTTGTTTCTTCAGCATCATCTTTGCATATTCAAGGTTGTACTTGGTATCCTTGTTTTTAGGATCGTTCATCAGGGCATTTTTATAAGCCAGGATGCTTTTTTCATACTCCTTCGATTGAAGGAGCGAATTGCCAAGGTTATGAAATATCTTGGACTTGGTTTCACGATCTACGCTATTTTCGGCTAAGTTAGCATAAATCTTGGCCGATTCCTCGTAATTGTTGTTCTTATAAACGGCTGAACCGAGGTTGAACTTCCCCTTCACCGACTCTTTGTTTACTTCGAGCGCCTTGCGGTAGTCCTTTTCTGCCTCCTTGTAGTCGCCTTTTTCAAAGTTGTGGTTTCCCTGGCGCAAAAGGGTATTTTCCTTCTGGGCAGCAGAAATAATCCCCGACAGCACGAAAACCGTTAGCAATATATAGTATCTCATCTCCGGCTTAAACTTCATAGTTTATTGCTCAATGCTTTAACTCTCCAAATGGTCTGAATTTCTTCAGCCATTGTGTTTTACGTTCAAAAACAAACAGGTCCAGGATCAAAATCAACAAAGCAAGGGCTACAAAGTACTGGAAGCGGTCTTCATAGTCGCTGAATTGCTTCTCTTCAATCTCTGTCTTCTGGATCTTGCCGATATCATCAAATATCTTGCCGAGCCCTGTTTCCGACGTAGTGGCCCTTACATACATGCCCTTCCCTATACTTGCGATTCGCTGTAGCAGGGTTTCATCGAGTTTGGTCATGACAGTCTGGCCCTCGCGGTCTTTTTTATACCCGGTTTGCACAGTACCGCTGTATTCCGGAATCGGAACACCTTCGGGCAATCCCATGCCGATGGTATAAATGGTGATCCCCTTTTTAACAGCTGCTTCGGTTTGCTCAAGCACACTCCCTTCGTGATCTTCGCCGTCGGTAATGATCACGATGGCCTTGTTGTGCTTCGACTCGCCGAATCCGTTGGCTGCTGCCTCAATGGCTTCACCTATGGCAGTGCCCTGGGTGGCTACGATCCCTGTATTGATAGTGGAAGTGAACATCTTTCCCGCAGCATAATCGGTGGTGATCGGTAATTGGGTAAAGGCTTTGCCGGCAAAAACAATGATGCCGATGCGGTCGCCCTCCAGGTTGTCGATGAGGCGCAGTATCGATTGTTTCGCACGTTCCAGCCGGTTGGGTTTGATATCCTGCGCCATCATGGAATTGGAAACGTCGAGACAGATCATCAGGTCAATGCCTTTGCGCTTTACCTTTTCAAGACGCGAGCCGGTTTGAGGGTCAGCCAGCGCAAGAATGAGCGCGGCAAGCACGATAGACATCCCGGTAAACTTAAGGACCGGCTTCCACACCGAATACTCTGGCATAAGCTGTTTGATGACAGCCCAATCGCCATACTTCGACAAGGTCTTCTTCTTCCACAACAGGAAAAGGACAAACAAACCTGCATAAGCCGGAATCAGCGCCAGCAGGTAGAAGTAATATATGTGAGCAAACCTGAACAATTGTTAACCTTTAAGTAAATAATTCAATAATTCCCATATCACAATTCAGACTTCGAAATTCAATATTCAATATTCGCTATTCTTACGGTATATTCTTAAGGTACAAGTACCTCAGCAACATTTCGACCGCAACCAGGATAAAGGCAAACAAAACCAGCGGCAGAAATTCCTCTTTCCGTTTCCGGAATTCAGTAACATCGATCTTCGATTTTTCCATTTTATCAATCTCCTGGTATATGGCCCGCAATTTGGCGTTGTTGGTTGCGCGGAAATACTTTCCATCCGTGGCTTTTGCAATTTCCATTAAAAGGGGTTCGTCAATTTCAACCTTCATCATCTGGGTCTGCATGCCAAAAGGCGTTTGCACGGGGATGGGTGCCTGCCCCATGGTGCCGATGCCTACGGTATATATCCTGATCCCGTAAAGTTTTGCAATTTCAGAGGCCGAGCGTGGATCGAGCGATCCCATGTTGTTCACCCCGTCGGTGAGCAGGATGATCACCTTGCTCAAAGCCTTGCTCCCCCGCAACCGGTTTACGGCGGTAGCCAGTCCGTCGCCCAGCGCCGTGCCGTCGTCGATCATACCGTTATGGATATCGCGGAACAGGTTTTTCAGCACGGCATGGTCGGTGGTGATGGGACATTGGGTAAATGCTTCACCGCTGAAGATCACGAGACCGATACGGTCGTTCGGCCTGCCGTCGATAAATTCCATCGCCACATCTTTGGCAGCTTCCAGCCGGTCGGGCCTGAAATCCTGTGCCTTCATGGATCCGCTCACATCCAGGGCGATCACCAGGTCGATGCCTTCCACGCTGATATCCTGGCGGCTAAGGCTGGTCTGGGGGCGCGACAGGGCAAGGATCAGCAGGATGATGGCCAGCAGGCGCATGACATAGAGACCATGGTTCACGTAAAATTTCAGGTTTCTGCCAACCTTTGCAAAGGCTTCGATGCTGCTAACCTGCAAATCGGCTGTTTGTTTCCTGACCCGGTAAAAGTACCAGGCTGCCAGCACCGGAATTGCCAGGAGCAGGAAGAGAAAACCAGGATTGCCGAATGTCAGCGATTTAATCATTTCACCTCCTCCGCTGTTATCACCGCACCACCCGAGGTCGACCTTACGAAGTCAACCCCATCGGAAAGGCACAAGTCGTTTTCGGTTGCCAGAGGCTGTGACTTGGCAAATTTAACCATGTCGGCCATCACCAGCAGGCTGTTTAATTTATCAAGCGCGGCCCGGGGACAATCCGGGTGATCGCGCAGATTTTCAGTAATTTCAGAACTTGTCTGCTCCAGGGCAGCCACCCTGAAACGATCTTCAATATACCTTCTCAGGATCTCAGTCAGTTCCGAGTGATATTCCTTGATCTTCCCGCTTTGCCAAAGCTTTTTAAGCCTGAGTTTTTCAAAATCCTGCAGGGCGCGCTCGTAAGGCGAAAGCACCACCTTTGGTTTCAACTGGAAAATCGGTTCCTGTTTTTTTCGTTTCCTGAAGTACCAGATGCCTGCAACGATCAGGGCCGCAAGTAAAAGGGCCGCGATGATCCAGGGAAGCATTTCCCTGAAGGTGATGGGGACGCTCAACGGGCCGATAATGGGTTTAATGGCCTGGGTGGTATCTACTTTGACGGTGTGCACCGCCAGCATCAGCATGGTTGAGGTGGCCAACTGGCCGTTTGTGTCGGGCAGAAGCCTGTACCGGAAAGGGATAGAGGGGATGGTGTAAAATCCCGAATCATAACAGGTCAGGTTCAAAAATTGGGTTATTGTAACCGATTTCTTGTCGGGCGTGTAGGCCGTGTCAACTTTTCCCCGCCCGATGATCGTGATATGTCCGAGGATGGTATCCGGCAGAAAAGGCCACAGGACCTTTGATTGTGCCGGTCCGGTGTATTTGAGGGTGATCCCAACGTGGTCCCCGATCATCATGGCATTGGTGTCGAGTTTTGCCACCACGCCAACTTCCTGGGAAAACCCCCACGAAACCCACGTCAACAATGACAAAATAATAATATATACCCTTACACTCTTCAATTTTTATTTTTTAATTTTTAATTACCTTCTTGCTCCGCGTTTCCTGAACAGTTTCATCAGGGGTTTGATATAATCCTCATCCGTTCTGATCTCGGCTGCATCAACACCGCTCCTGAGAAAGGTATCGTTGATGTATGCGTTGTGCGCTTTATACCAGTTATTGTACTGCCGCCTCACGGCTTTGTCTGACGAATCGATCCATATCTGTTTCCCTGACTCTGCGTCCCGGGCGCGGATCAGCCCCACCTCGGGAAGTTCGGTTTCACGGATGTCTGAAATCCGCATGGCGATCAGGTCATGCTTTTTATTCGCGATTTTAATGGCATCTTCGAAACCGCGGTCGAGGAAATCGCTCAGAATAAAAGCCGTACAGCGCTTTTTTATCACATTGGTAAAATAACGCAGCGGTTCGGTGATATTGGTGCCCTGCTGCTGCGGCCTGAATTCGATCAGCTCGCGGATAATGCGCAGAATATGCGAAGTTCCTTTTTTCGGGGGAATGAACTTTTCAACCGTCTTGCTGAAGAAGATCACACCAACCTTGTCATTGTTCTGGATCGCGCTGAAGGCCAAAACGGCCGCCAGTTCCGTGATAACATCCTGTTTAAGCGACTTCCGGGTTCCGAAATGGTTGGAGGCGCTCACATCGATCAGCAGCATCACGGTTAGTTCGCGTTCTTCATCGTAAATCTTGACATAGGGATGGTTGAAGCGGGCGGTGACATTCCAGTCGATGCTGCGGATATCGTCGCCGGGCTGGTATTCGCGCACCTCCGAGAAGGCCATCCCGCGTCCTTTAAACACGGAATGGTATTCCCCCGAAAAGATCTGGTTGCTCAGACCCCGGGTTTTTATCTCGATTTTACGAACCTTTTTAAAAAGCTCAGCAGACTCCATGACAAATGCGAAATGTGAAATGCGAAATGTGAAATACGAAATAGCGAACCAGCGAAAATTGGCTACGGGACTTCGACCGTGTTCAGGATTTCACTGATGATGTCTTCGGTGGTGATATTTTCAGCTTCCGCTTCATAGGTAAGGCCGATGCGGTGGCGCATCACGTCGTGGGCTACGGCGCGGATATCTTCAGGGATCACGTAACCGCGCCTTTTGATGAACGCATAGGCTTTGGCGGCCAGGGCCAGGTAAATGCTGGCGCGCGGAGATCCGCCATAGTTGATGAGCCCTTCAAATTTTTTGAGCTTGTAATCGGCCGGGAACCTGCTTGCGAAAACGATATCGGTAATATAATTTTCAATTTTCTCGTCAAGATAGACTTCCCTGGTGATCGCACGTGCCCGCATGATGTCGTCGGTGCTGATGATCGGGGTGGTTTTGAATGTCTCGTTGCCGATATTCTGCCTGATGATCAGTTTTTCCTCTTTCTTATCCGGGTAGCCGATCACGACCTTGAGCATGAAACGGTCGACCTGCGCTTCGGGAAGCGGATAGGTGCCTTCCTGTTCGATCGGGTTTTCGGTGGCAAGCACCAGGAATGGTTCCGGGAGCATAAATGTTTCATCGCCGATGGTCACCTGCCGTTCCTGCATGGCTTCAAGCAGGGCGCTCTGAACCTTTGCCGGACTCCGGTTTATTTCGTCGGCCAGGATGAAATTGGCAAAAATGGGGCCTTTGCGAATCTTGAATTCCTCATTCTTCTGACTGTAGATCAGCGTGCCGATAAGGTCGGCAGGCAGCAGGTCGGGGGTAAACTGGATCCGGCTGTATTTGGCTTCAATGCAGTTTGCCAGCGATTTTATGGCCAGTGTTTTTGCAAGTCCGGGAACCCCTTCCAGCAAAATATGCCCGTTTGCAAGCAAACCGATCATCAGCCTTTCGATCATCTGTTTCTGGCCGATGATCACCTTGTGCATTTCCATCGTCACCATATCAACAAACGCGCTCTCCTTCTGGATCCGTTCGTTTAATTCTTTGATGTCCGTTTCAACCATGTTATCTTATTTTTGAGAATGCAAATTTATAAAATGAAAAAATCATGAAAGAGGTATTGTTGTTAATTTTTGTTAACCTTTACGTTAAAAAAATGTTAATGTAAAACACCCTCCGTTTGTCATTCGTGATGATACGATTCGCCGCGCAGGATGGAGAGCGCCCGGTACAGCTGTTCGGTGAAGAAAAGACGCACCATCTGGTGCGAAAATGTCATTTTCGACAGGGAGAGGAGATAGCCGGCCCGCGCCTTCAGCGCAGGATCGAACCCGAACGGGCCGCCAACCACAAAAACCAGGTTTTTCCCGCCCGACAGGAATTGCCGGTTCAGAAAGGCGGCGAATTCGGTCGACCGCATCTCTTTTCCATGTTCATCCAGCAATACAACCACATCACCCTGCATGATCTGCTTTTGTATCAGTTCCGATTCGCGCATCATCTGCTCGGCATGCGACAGGCTGGCCTGGTTCTTTAATGAAGGAATCTCCGTAATCTCAAAAGAGAGATACCGTTTAACCCGCATCTCGTATTCACGGATGCCGGTTTTCAGGAAATCCTCCTCCGTCTTTCCGGTAAGTAATAGTCGGATTTTCATAATTCCGGTGCAAAGATGAGAAATAAGCGGGATTTATTTGTAAGTTTGTACTTATGAAATGGTAAAATGGTGAAATGGTGACCTATTCTCCCTCCCTTTCAAGGGGAGGGTCGGGGAGGGGTCATTTTTTACAGACTAGAACCCAATTAACCAATAATTTTAAATACCCTCTTATGCGAAAATATTTTTTCAAAATTATACTGGTGATGTTCCCTGTTGTATTCTGGACGGGGTTTAAGGCTGCTGCAGGGCCGGAGGAGACGGCATCACAGGTTGCAGCGGCCATCCAGGCGGGCAATGCCGCCGACGTTGCGAAATATTTCAACTCGATGGTCGACCTGACACTTCCCGGGTATGACGAATCATACAGCAAAACCCAGGCCGGACAGATCATGAAGGAGTTCTTCGCGCAGAATCCGGTGAAGAGCTTTAAAATTACGAGACAGGGATCGTCGCCCGACGGATCGCAATATTCCATCGGCAGCCTCGACACCGGAAAGAAGATCTTCCGTGTCTATTTCCTCATCAAATCGGTTAATGGCCAGAATCTTATTCATCAGTTGCAGGTGCAGGCAACCTGACGATCTTCACATTTCGCTTAACCCATACCCCAGATGACGACCGACGAGATAATCACCCGGGCCCTTGCTGAAGATATCGGCGACGGCGACCACACAACCCTTGCGACCATCGCACCGGATGCACCGGGTAAAGCCAGTTTGCTTGTCAAACAGGACGGCATCCTATGCGGGGCACATCTGGCTGAACAGATTTTTCACAAGGTTGACCCTGACCTGGATGTTGCTATTTTCATCCATGACGGAGCTGTAATCACCCGTGGGGATATTGTACTGGAAGTTTCCGGACGCCAGGCTTCCATCCTGAAATCGGAAAGGCTGGTGCTGAACTTCATGCAGCGGCTCAGTGGGATCGCGACAGCGACCGGCATCGTTGTCGGCAAAGTTGCCGGACTGAAGACCAAAATCCTGGATACCCGGAAAACTACCCCGTTGCTGCGGGAACTTGAAAAATATGCCGTCACGGCCGGCGGAGGGGAAAATCACCGGATGGGGCTGTATGACATGATAATGATCAAGGATAACCATGTTGATTATGCCGGAGGGATTGTAAACGCCATTGATGCCGTTCAGAAATATTTCACCCTGACCGGGAAAAAACTGAAGGTTGAAATCGAGGTGCGGAATTTTGAAGAACTTGACCAGGTCATGGAACATGGACTGGTTGACCGCATCATGCTTGACAATTTCTCCGTGAACGACCTGCAAAAAGCAGTCCGGGCCATTGGCGGCCGCTTTGAAACCGAAGCCAGCGGAGGCATAACCCTTGAAAATGTTCGCGAATATGCCGAAACCGGTGTGGACTACATTTCAGTAGGAGCCCTCACCCACCAGATCAAGAGCCTCGACATGAGCCTCAAAGCCGAAAAAAACCCTTAATTACCCCTGTTACCCTGTTACCCTGTCACCCTGTTACC
>CAIWMX010000105.1 GCA_903913885.1 uncultured Bacteroidales bacterium
GCATCTCACATGCTGAAATCCCCGTTTTTGTGGCAGTCATAAACAAAATCGCCAGATACCAGACCCTGAATGATAAATGTGAATGTTCCATCACAGTCCCACGTCTTAACGTAGTACGAAAATGACAAACCTTACACTCAAATTGCCCTTTACAAGCCAGCCAGAAATGGCTGGTACCGCCACACTTCTTGCAAGTCAGGCCTCGCTTGAGCCGCATATTCTTGTAATGCTCTCTGCTTGCAGTTTCATCGTGGAACCGCTGAGTTAAAACCAATGTATTCATGTCTTTTTTCATGCAAAGTAACATCAAGAGTACGCCAAACTATGGCGTTGTGTACGAAAGTGCCTAATCAAATTTATTTTTTAAGCTGATACGTAAAGTTCGTATTTTGATGTATTTTTGATCATTACAAACCCTCGCCCGACGATTTCAAATGACACCCGTAATGAAAGTATTATCCTGTTTCCTGTTCCTGTTTCTGGTTGGATTGAACTCCCCTACGGCCGGCTATTCTCTCGGACCTACACCCAAAGTTACCAACCTTGTTTCCCTGCATCAAAGACTGGAATATCTTATTCATCTTGCCAAAGAACAAATAGAAGCCGGCGACAAACAGGCCATTTTCACCTCCTATTCGGCCGGAAGGCTTGCCGATTCCCTTCACCTCGAAATTGAAAAGGCCAGGGTGTTTAACCTGCAGGGCGTGGCATGGAAAATCTGGGGAGATAACCAGAAATCGGTGTTTTATTTATTCAAGGCGAAAGAAATTTTTAACGGATTAAACCGGCAGTCAGAGTACGCCGAAGTACTGATGAACCTTGGCGAAACCAGCAGAGCTGCCGGAAATCTTGTAAAATCAATGGATTACCTGGAGTCGGCCTTGAAAATATTTCTTAAAAAAAACGATTCAACAGGTCTTGCAAAAGTTTATAACAGACTGGCTGCCACGTACTATGAAAAGTACTTAACCCGGTATAACCGTGATGTTGATCAATTCGGGGGGCAGGGAACCTTCAAATTTGATTTTACCCGGATGTACAATTCCGACCAGCAATTCAGGCTGAAATACGATTCCATTATGCATTTTGCAGATTTATCGAATCTTTATGCCAATAAATTGAATCTGCCCGCATTACAAATCTCAACGCAAATCATTATTGCCGCTCTGTATACCCTCACTTTTCAGTTTGAAAAGGCGCTTGGACTCTATGAAGTCATTCTGGAAAAGAGCAGGCTGGCATCACCCAGGCTTGAACTGCCTCTGGCCTATTACAATATTGCGATTCTTTATTCTAAAAAACAGGATTATAACAAGGTACTGGAAAATGCCAGCGAGTGCTACCGGATTTCAAAAGAATCAGATATCAAAGCCTATATCCTGCTGTCGGCCGGGCTGATCGGGTGGTACTATAAACAAATGGGACAGTACAAAGATGCCTATGAATATTCCAGGATTGCCTACCTGGGAAGACTGGACTACTTTCAGCAGGATATTGATGTGAAGATAAAAACAATGCAGTATGACTTTGATATGGAGCGGAAACAGGAGGAAATTAATACGCGGAAAGTCCAATTAAGGTTTCTCTATCTTGCCCTGTTCTCGATATTATTTGTAACCTCCCTGTTTATTTTTATTCTGGTCCGGAAAAACAAAAAAAAGAAGATACTGAACGATGAACTGAATAAAAGGAACCGGATCATTTCAGAACAGAATGACCAGCTGGCCATTATGAACAATGAAAAGGACCGGTTTTTTTCCATTATTGCCCATGACTTGCGCGGTCCGTTCAACGGTTTTCTGGGACTGACGCAAACCATGGAGGAGGAACTCCCCTCCATGAACCTCAAAGAGATTCAGCATATTGCGGTTCTGCTGCGGCACTCTGCCACCAACCTCTATAGCTTGCTGGAAAATCTGTTAGCCTGGTCAAGATTACAACGGGGGTTGACCTCCTTCAGTCCATCGGCGTTTTTATTGAAGCCCAAAATTGAACTTAGCCTGCAGTCCATACTGGAAACCGCCCGGAATAAAGGGATCAGTATTGCCTTTACCATTCCGGAAGATCTTATTGTTTTTGCCGACCAGAACATGCTTGAATCCATACTCAGGAACCTGATCAGCAATGCTATAAAATTTACCCAGCCTGGCGGAGAGGTTCGCATCTCTTCAAAACCGTCAGCTGGTAATTCTGTTGAAATTTCCATCCGGGACACGGGTATCGGGATGAGTGACGGGATCATTCAAAACCTGTTCAAACTTGACGGGCAGACAAATCGCAAAGGCACCGCCAATGAACCCAGTACCGGACTGGGTTTGATCATTTGTAAAGAGTTTGTTGAAAAGCATGGTGGAAAAATATGGGTGGAAAGCATGGATGGGGCAGGTAGTACTTTTTATGTTATCATTTGACATTTAACAACTCCAAATTTGATTAAGCACTTTCTTCCCAGTAAGGAAAAACAGCAGCTTTGATAACTCTTTCGAATAGATCAGCGAAGTTTCTCCTATTCAGTTTGTAAGTAAATTCGTTTAAATAGTTTTGTAAGTAATCAGAGCTCATTTTATGATAGACACCAAGAAAAGTTCTTTTAGCGTTGCCGATCTCAATGTGAGCCAATTTAAGCGTGGTTTTCGTACTATTTTTTGACGATTTTTCGGTGATATGCATATCAACAAACTTATGGATATCCTGATAATTATTACCCTGGTCAGTGAATACAACCCTGTCAGATGTGACACTGTTTTGAAAAAGAGTATTAATCGATTCAGATTTTTGAGTATCTAAAGCTTTCAGCTTGAAATATCTACAATGTTTAGATTCGTTTCCTGTATTGATGTCCACAAGAGGCGTTGATTCTACCATTACACCAACATTTTCAAGTCGTTGGCTGTCTTTGCCCCTTTTTAACCGTTGGTGCTCCTTTTCTGGAGTTGCTTCCTTAAAGAACCCCTCATCAAACTCGATCATTCCTGTCAGTGAATATAGATCGTCCCTCCTACCCATTAAGGTTCTGATCCGATGCATCCGGGACCATACTGTTTTATATCTTTTATACCCCAGCTGGCGCTGCATCTCACATGCTGAAATCCCCGTTTTTGTGGCAGTCATAAACAAAATCGCCAGATACCAGACCCTGAATGATAAATGTGAATGTTCCATCACAGTCCCACGTCTTAACGTAGTACGAAAATGACAGCCCTTACACTCAACTTGCCCTTTACAAGCCAGCCAGAAATGGCCGGTACCGCCCCACTTCTTGCAAGTCAGGCCTCGCTTGATCCGCATATTCTTGTAATGCTCTCTGCATGTAGCTTCATCGGGAAACAGTTGAGCAAAAACCAATGTGTTCATGTCTTTTTTCCTGCAAAGTCACATCGAGAGTACGCCAAACCATGGCGTGATGTACAAAAGTGACTAATCAAATTTTTGAATTTACATTTCAGATTTTACATTTCAGATTTCAGATTTTACATTTCAGATTTTAGATTGAATAGTTGGGTGAATTAGCCTATTTTTGTATCATCATATCAAAGTCTTAAATGGAGATCGTTTTCATTGTTTTTTTTGGATTGTGCATTGTTGCCGGTTTTATCCTGCTTTACCTGCGGCTTGGGAAGAACGGGAATAAATCCGACATTGCGGCAACAGAGCAGATGAAAATGCAGGTTGACCTGCTGAATAAGGAAAAAAGTGCGTTGGAAGAGCGGGCCCGGATGCTGCAGGTGCAGGTTGATTCGGCCATACAGCAAAGTAGTGAAAAAGATGCGGTCATCCTTGCTTTAAACAAAGAATTGTCATCCAGGATATCTGAATACAGCAACCTCGAGATCAAACTTGCGGAGCAGCAGGCCAACCTGGAAAAAATCCAGGATAAATTCAGGAACGAATTCAGGAACCTGGCGAACGAGATACTGGAAGAGAAAACGATGAAGTTCACGGAACAGAATAAAGTGAAACTTGATGAAATCCTGAAGCCGCTTGGGGAGAGGATCCGCGAATTCGAAAAAAAAGTAGACGAAACCTACGACAAGGAGTCGAAACAACGATTTTCACTGGAACGCGAGATCAAAAACCTGGCCGAACTGAACCAACAGATCAGCAAGGAAGCGAGCAACCTCACCAATGCCCTGAAGGGACAGGCAAAAACCCGGGGAAACTGGGGAGAGATCATCCTTGAACGCATTCTTGAAAAGTCGGGACTCACGCGCGATCGGGAGTTTTTCGTACAGCAATCCTACACCAACGAACAGGGCCGGCGGCTTCAACCCGACGTCATTGTAGCCTACCCGGGCGAACGGAATGTCGTAATTGACTCAAAGGTTTCCCTGGTTGCCTATGAACGCTATGCTTCGGCCGAAACCCGCGAAGAACAGGAACTGGCCGCAAGAGATCACCTGCTTTCTGTTAGAAATCACATCGCCGACCTGAGCAGCAAAAACTACCAGGACATCTACACGCTGAAAAGCCTCGATTTCGTCATGCTGTTCATGCCCATCGAACCTGCATACATGCTTGCAGTACAGTACGACCCAAACCTCTGGAACTACGCATACGAGAAGCGCATCCTGCTCATCAGCCCGACCAACCTGATCGCCGCCCTGCGCATGATCTCCAACCTGTGGCGGGTGGAATACCAGAATAAAAACGCCATGGAAATCGCCCGCCAGAGCGGTGATCTCTATGACAAATTCACCGGTTTCCTAGAAGACCTGCAGGACATCGGCGCCAAGATCGACAGTTCACGCAGGGCCTACGATGCCTCCCTGAACAAGCTCTCAACCGGCAAGGGAAACCTCATCCGGCGTGTGGAAGCAATAAAAACGCTGGGAGCCAAGGCCGGGAAAGAGATCCCGAAGTCGCTGCTTGACAGGTCGGAGGAGGAGGGGTGATTGTTGATTTACGATTTACGATTTACGATTTACGATTTACGATTGACGATTGACGATTTATAAATGACGAATGACGAATTTTATTGCTTTGAAAGGTTTGGGATGATGAATTTTGACAAATAAGGTTGATATGAAAAAAGAAATATACATTTACGGCATACGGCCGAGTGTAGAGGCCATCAAGGCCGGGAAGGAAATTGAGAAAATTTTTCTTCAGAACGGCTTGAAAGGCGATGGGTTCCGCGACTTGTTCGGACTAATCAAGGAGTTGGAAATTCCCTATCAGTTTGTCCCGATAGAAAAGTTAAACAGGCTTTCGCGCCAGAATCACCAGGGCGTTATCTCGTATGTGTCGGAGATTACCTACCAGCGGATCGAGGATCTCGTTCCATTTGTATTCGAGCAGGGGCGCACCCCGCTTTTCCTCATCCTCGACCGGGTGACGGATGTGCGCAACGTGGGTTCCATCGCGCGTACCGCCGAATGTGCCGGGGTTGACGGGCTTATCATTCCGGCCCGCGGGTCGGCCCAGATCAATTCCGACGCCATCAAAACATCGGCGGGAGCACTTTATAAACTCCCGGTCGTTCGTGCCCAAAACCTCAAGGAGACAATCCAGTTCCTAAGGGACAGCGGGCTTACCATCATGGCTGCCACTGAAAAAGCAGAGAATGACTATACTTCGGTTGACTTTAACCGGCCCCTGGCCCTGATCATGGGATCAGAAGGTGAAGGCATCTCGGAAGAATACCTGAAACTTACCGACGAAGTCCTCCGGATACCACTGCTGGGAGAAATTGAATCACTCAACGTTTCTGTTGCCACCGGGGTCATCCTTTTTGAAACGCTTCGCCAGCGCAAGATAAAATAGTGCAATATATGAAGTATCTCTACAAATACACTCCGGAGCTCATCCTGGTTATCTATGTCATGATTTTCCTGGGGTTCAAATCCCCCGAACAATCATGGGACCGCGTAATCAACAGCGACGGGAAGGGTTATTATGCGTACCTGCCAGCAATTTTCATTTACCATGACCTGCAATTTAAGTTCGTGGAACAGTACGAGGCGCAATATTACCCGCCAAACCGCTCCGTGTTCAAAGAATTCAGAAATGATGCCGGCACGGCGAAAGTCGACAAATACTTCCCCGGGCTGGCGATCGTGTGGCTGCCCTTTTTCCTTTTTGGTCATGCTCTTGCCTGGCTGGAGGTATTCCCGATGGATGGATATTCCCTCCCCTATCAATATTCCATTGCCTTGTCAGCCCTGCTTTTCCTGTGGATGGGTGCACGATGGCTGTTAAAATTATTGAAGAAATTCGGCGCTGATGATCGTATTGCCTCATTCATAACGCTTGCTGTCACCCTGGGCACTAACCTCATTTTTTTCACGATCGTGGAACCTTCCATGACGCATGTATACTCCTTCGCCCTGATCACGGGGTTTGCGTATACAACTTTCAACATGTTCCATAACTACCAGCCAAAATGGTTCGTTCGGTCGCTGCTGCTCTTTATCCTGGTTTTCCTGATCAGGCCAACCAACGGGATTATCCTGTTCCTGTTCCCCTTTATAGCCGGGAGCCGGGAGGTCTTTTCCGCGACTTTCCGCCGCGTACTGTCCGATAAGGCAACATGGATACGGGGATTGATCCAGGCACTGATCCTGCTTTCGGTACCGCTGGTTTTATGGCACCTCCAAACCGGGAACTGGATTGTATACACCTACGGGGATGAAAAATTGAATTTCCTGCATCCGCATATGCTGAGTATCCTGTTCAGTTACAATCGCGGCTGGTTTGTGTTTACCCCCATTGCCTTTGTTTCCGTGTTCGGATTGGCAGGTCTCTTCAGGCAAAACCGGTTCCGGTTTTACTGGCTCCTTGCATTCCTTGCCGTCTTCGTTTATGTAGCATCAAGCTGGTGGGTATGGTATTATGCCTCGAAATGCGGACAGCGCGTATTTATCGACATTTATGCCGTTGTAGCCATCCTGCTTCTTTTCCTTTATCTCGGTTTCCATAAATCAATTTGGAAAAAGCTGCTCTCGGCAACGGTCATCCTGCTTATTGCGTTAAACCTTCTTCAATTTTACCAGCATTCACAGTGGATCTTCCCCCCATACAATCTTACCGGCGCCATGTATTGGGATTCATTTTTCAGCCTCCACAGAAAAGCGAAGGTATACCTCCCTGAAGAAGGCATCACCAGTAGTAAATCGTTTGTCAATGATATGGAAAGCGGGAAGGGTAAGGAATGGATGAACCAGGCAACCCGTAATAATTACGTTTTTCACCAGGGCCATTGGTCCTCCATGGTCGACAAGAATATTCCTTACAGCCTTGGATTGGAAACCGGCCTTGACTCCCTCTATTCGACCGGGAACAGGATCATCCGGATAAAAGCATGGGTATATGCCCCAAGAGATGCAAGCCAGCCCACGCTGGTGGTTGATTACCAATCGGAGGGCAAAAGCAAAAGCTACAACCAGTTCATTCTCGACAAATTTGTGACGGTAAAAAAATGGACCCCGCTTGAAGTGGCTTTTTACGTACCCCGCGATATGCCGGCAAACAGCACGGTGAAAATCTATTTCTTCAATCCGTCGCCGTTTTATAAGCTCTTCACGGATGATCTGCAGATCGATTTTTTATCGCTCAAAGACGAACCTGACTACCGGAAAATCGAAGGGATCCTGTTACCTGAACAAGTCAGGTAGACCGAAATTTTTCAAACTACACGCTTTGTTCGTAATTATCTGTTTTGCCATGTTTATTCTGAAGATCAAGGGAATCGGTAAAATCCCGGATTACATCCAGCTCCGTGACGATAGTTTCACCCTGGTTGCCTATTTCAAGATAAACAGTCCCGGAACATCGCTGACCCGGTGTAACCTGGTCCACAGGCAGGATGAGATACTTCGGATTGCCGGCTCCCTCGAATATGGCAGGATTCAAAAACTGGATTTTTAGCATGGCAAATCAGAACAATTCCTTATTTTTGCTCAAATCCACCTGACCTGTATGACCGGCGAAAACATTATTGAACTGGAAAAAATATCTGTCTACCAGCATGAAAACCTCATCCTGGCCAATGTTTCCCTGACCATTCGCAGCGGTGAATTTCTTTACCTGATCGGGAAAACCGGGAGTGGAAAAAGCAGTCTTCTCAAAACCATCTATGCCGAATTACCTGTCAGGATCGGCTCGGCAACCGTGGCAGGATTCGATTTACGGAAGCTCCGAAAGAAAGAGGTTCCCTTTCTGCGCCGCAAACTGGGAATCGTATTCCAGGATTTTCAATTACTTATGGACCGTTCGGTGAATGAGAACCTCTATTTTGTTATGCGTTCGACCGGCTGGAAGGATAAGAGGCAGATGCAGAAAAGGCTTCTGGAGGTTCTGGCAAAAGTAAATCTCGGAAACAAGGGTTCAAAAATGCCCCACCAGCTTTCGGGGGGTGAACAGCAACGTGTTGCAATTGCCCGTGCCCTCGTTAACGACCCGGAGGTAATCCTGGCTGATGAACCCACAGGCAACCTCGATCCTGAAAGTTCAGAAGGGATCATCAGCCTGCTGATGGATATTTCAAAAACAGGCAGGGCCGTGATAATGGCGACGCATAACTATACGTTTTTCGACAAATACCCGGCCCTGACGCTGATATGTGAAAATGGGAGAGTGATCCCCCATTAGGCGCCCAACGTGGCTACCATCACTGCCTTGATGGTATGGAGGCGGTTCTCTGCCTCATCAAAAACAATGGATGCCGGCGACTCAAATACTTCCTCGGTCACTTCAAGGCCATCCAGCCCGTATTTTTTGAAGATATCCATTCCTACCTCTGTGTCCCTGTTGTGGAAAGCGGGAAGGCAATGCATGAATTTCGTTTTTGGATTTCCCGTGAGGGCCATCATTGTTGCATTTACCTGATATGGCAGCATTTCCTTAATGCGCTCATCCCACAGCTCCTTGGCTTCGCCCATCGACAACCAAACGTCGGTATAAATAAAGTCAACACCCTTCACCCCTTCTTCCACACTTTCAGTCAGGGTGATCTTCGCACCCGTTTGTTTGGCGATTTCAAGGCACTGGTCCACCAGTGCCTGTTCCGGCCAGTATTTCTTCGGGGCACAGGCACGGAAATCCATGCCCATCTTCGACGCGCCGACCATCAGCGAGTTCCCCATGTTGTTACGGGCATCCCCGCAATAGGTAAAGGCAACCTGGTTCAGCGGCTTGTCTGAATGCTCCATCATGGTAAGGAAATCGGCCAAAATCTGGGTAGGATGGAATTCATTGGTCAGCCCGTTCCACACCGGAACACCGGCATACTTGCCAAGCTCTTCAACGATCGACTGGCCAAAGCCGCGGTATTCGATGCCGTCGTACATCCGGCCAAGAACACGGGCGGTATCTTTCATCGTCTCTTTCTTCCCGATATGCGAACCCTCGGGCCCAAGGTAGGTAACACGGGCACCCTGGTCAAGAGCGGCAACCTCAAACGCACACCGGGTGCGGGTGGAAGCTTTTTCAAAAATAAGGGCGATATTTTTCCCCTTCATGCGCGGCTGCTCGGTTCCGGCATATTTAGCTTTTTTCAGATCCATGGAAAGATCCAGTAAAAATTTGATTTCCTGCGGAGTGAAATCCAACAATTTTAAGAAATTCCTGTTGCGGAGATTGAATGACATAGGGTGTAGTTTAGATTTACGATTTACGATTTACGATTTACGATTTACGATTTACGAATGACGAATGATGGTTTAAGGATGGGTTAACCCGGTTTGCAAAGGTTGGTTTCAGATTTTTTTTCAAAAATAGCAATTTCAGTTCACAGGAAAAAACAGCTTTCACAATTTCGCTACCTCGCTACCTCGCTACTTCACTATCTCTCCCTCCTGCTCCGCCAATCCCCCCGACAATACCAGGTCTCTTCCCGATGGCGTCTGGAAGGCTTTCAACCCGAATTCAGGCAGGACTGAAAGTATATGTTCAAACAGGCAGGCCTGGAAATCTTCAAATTCGGCCCAGTCGGGCGGGACATAAAAGGCATATAATTCAAGTGGCAAACCGTTTGGCGTGGGCTGCAGGGTTCGCACCATCAGCGAGGCATCCTGGTTGATATTCGGTATCTCGCGCAGGTATTCCAGGATGTATTGCCTGAAAATGCCAAGGTTGGTTCTGGTCCCTACCCATTTAGGGGTATCATCAACAGGGATATTTTTGGTTTTGAGGTATTCAATGAGTGCTTCATCGGCAAAATGAATCGTTCCCAGGTCGATAAGAATTGACCTTTTCATACGGCGCCCGCCGGCTTCTCCCATGCTCCGCCAGTTCTGGAAGGAGTCGGTGACCAATGTATAGGTGGGAATACAACTTACTGAATTGTCAAAGTTCCGTACCTTCACGGTAACCAGTGAAACATCGATCACCGTGCCGTCGGTATTGTATTTCGGCATGGTGATCCAGTCGCCGATGTGCAGCATTTTATTGCTTGAAAGCTGCACGCCGGCAACAAAGCCGAGAAGGCTGTCCTTGAAGATCAGCATAATGACTGCCGACATAGCGCCAAGTCCTGCCAGCAGGGTCAGCGGCGATTTCCCGATAAGAACGGAGATCATAGCAATTCCCCCGACCACCCAGGTTATGATCTTACCGATCTGCACATATCCTTTAATGGGTTTCGAATCGGAGATGTCGAGATCGCCGTAGATGTGGTATACCGCATTGAGGAACGAAATGATCACACGCAGCACAATGAATGTGATGTAAAGATGGATCGCGAGTTCAATATATTTTATGGCATCAGGATACTTCGAAATACTGGGCGCAAGCGAAACCTGCATTACCAGCGCAGGAAGCAGCATAGCCAGCCGGGTAAACACCTTTTGCTCGTACAAATGATCGTCCCATTTGCTTACCGACCGCTCAACCAGCTGTTTGAGAAATTTGTTGATGATGAATTTCGCAATGTAATAAACAATGACCGACAGGAACAGGATAATGATGAGCGAAGAAAAATCAGCAGTATAACCTGCCATTGTGTCGGAAAAGCCCCATTCCATCAGTCTAGACTTAAATCCTGTGTTAAGGGTTTTGGTGGTTATTTCATGCATATAAAAATATTTACGATTTACGATTTACGGTTTACGATTTACGAAATTGAAACATTATCACAAAACAACCTAAGCTACTCTACGTCCTTCGTCCCACGTCCCACGTCCTTCGTCCTTCGTCCTTCGTCCCTCGTCCCACGTCCTAAGGTACTATAACATTCAGCGACAGCGGGTTGATCTTGATTGAAAGTTCCTTCCCCATGATCTTGGGATCCCCGTCGAGATGGATATTTTTCCCTTTTTTCCGTTTCAGAATCACCTCTTTGGCCCGGATGATCTCAACATAACGTGTGCGGTCGAATCTGCGAAGGAAAAGTAGCGGCGCCAGGAAAATTGTTTTCCATTCGGGAACTTTCCCTACAATGCAAACATCAATAAACCCATCATTTACACTGGCGGCAGGATCAATGGAGGTGTTGTTGCCAAACTGGCTTGAGTTTGCAAAACTCACAAGAAGCGCCCGGCGTTTGATCAGCTTCCCGTCGATGAGGAGGGAGTACTGTTTGGGTTTGTAGTCTTTGTAAGAGCTGGCAGTAATCCTGAAATAGGTTGAGAAACCCCGTTTTCCTGACGCAGCAAACTTTTTGGCCACAGAGGCATCAAAACCAACCCCGGCCACGTTGACAAACAACTGGCCATTAATGGTCGCCGTATCGATCTTCTGTACGGTCCCGGCGTCAAGCACATCGATGGCGTTCTTCAGGTTCATCGGGATCTTCAGGTGGCGTGCAAGTCCGTTCCCTGAACCAGCAGGTACGATGGCAAGGGCAGTGGACGTGCCCACCAGTCCGGAGGCAATCTCATTCACCGTTCCATCCCCGCCCACGGCAACCACGATATCAACGCCTTCACCCGCCGCTTTGCGGCTTATTTCAGTAGCGTTCCCTGGTGCATCGGTATAGGCAATCTCTGCAGAAAACCTGTTTTTATCCAACCGTTCGCCGATCAGCTTCTCCACACTCTTCTGCTTCCCAACCCCCGAAATCGGGTTTATGACAAACAAAATGCGTTTCGGTAACAACCCTTCACTCATACCCATTCAACCCTCAAAATTCAGTATTCAATATTCGATATTCGATATTCATTTCCTCCCCTCATCAACCACCATCCTGTTCTCAATCAGCCTGTTGTTGTATTGCTGAATGTATGCCTTAATAAACAATTCCAGTTTAGGCATCGCCGGAACTCCTTTAGAAACCAGGTTATCTTTCAGCAACGGGTCCCTGGCGATGTCGAATAGCGAGTTGCACCTGTTGCCGTCATGCTCCATGTAGTAGCCGTCCTTTATCAGGCCATAAAGCCCGCTGATATAGTGTATTGAAAAATTCCCGGCAGTTGAAGTACTGTCGAAGAGGTCGTTGCCAAATGCGAGATAGCTTTTATCAAAACCAAGGTAATTGAGCACAGTGGGCATCACATCGGTTTGCTGGGCAACCACCGTACGCCTGCCTTTGAGGTCGCTTGCCGGTTTGAAGAAAAGCAGGGGAATGGCGAATTGTCCGATATCCGACTGGTAATACGGATAATACCCCTCAGAAGTATGGTCGGCTGTTATCACGAACAAAGTATTTTTATACCAGGGCATGTGTTGAATGGTGTGAAAGAATTCCCCCAGTGAATAATCGGCATACATAATGCTCTGCTGGATTGGCAGATTCCCTTTCCTGAAGATATTGGCATATTTGCCCGGTACGGTATAGGGATGATGTGATGAAAGCGAAAAAAATGCCGCTGCAAACGGTTGTCTGAATCCATTGATAGTATGCGCTGTATACTGAAAAAACTGCTCGTCGCGGATGCCCCATTTCCCATCGTAATCCCGATCATTATTGTATTCGTTACGGCCGTAATAATGATCGAAACCCACCAGCCTGGAATAGGAATCAAACCCCATGGTGCCATTTGTTCCACCATGAAAAAAGGCGGTTGTATATCCCCTGGGTTTCAACAGCCCTGCGATCCCGGTGAACTTGCCCGAGGCATATCCCGACTGGATAAATGATTCGTTCATCAGCGACGGAATCCCCGAAAGCACCGACGGGATTCCCTGAATGGAGGTCTTCCCGTTGGCATAGGCATCAAAGTACATGCCGCACCTGATCAGGGAATCCATGAAAGGCGTGAATCCCTGGTAACGGCCATTGTCGAGCGTGTGATTCAGCGACCCGATATGTTCCCGCGAAAAACTCTCCAGGATGATGATCACCACGTTGTAGTTTTTAAAAGGCGCTGTTGCGGCAGGGTGCACCGGCGTGTAAATTTCAGCAAGCGCACGCTCCTTCCTGAACCAGGTTTGGCTTTTTAAACCCTCGTGATCATAACTTTTTACAAGCGAGAAGGGTGTGTTCAGCACCAACGGAATATTCTTCGCGGAGGTGTAATCCCCGGCGGTAACAAGGCTGATCGGGCGCAACTGCATCCCCCCGCGCATGCCCACCACCGTGAGCAGGCCGATTATTACCAGCATTACAGAATTAGTGATCGCAAACATGAGCCAGGATCCCTTTTTCCCGGATCCCGATGAAGAAATACGAAACCGCGTTGATCCATATACAAGCAACGCAACAAAGAAAAACCAGATTACTGCTATATACCAGAAATCGTGAAGAAACTGCGGGATCAATTTGTCAAAATCACCTCCCACCCCGACATACTGAAAAAAATCGGCTGTGAGCCTCTTCAGCGTAAATCTGAAGTAGATGGTATCCCCGAAGTTGGCCATCAGGGCCACCGTGTTTATAACATAAAAATAGCTGTTCGCCACGGCCTGCCATATCACGTTCTCCCTGAACCTGAACGGGAATGTGTTCATCAGGATAAAAGGCGCGTTGATGATCAGCAGGGCCGACAGGTCGAAACGCACCCCGATGATAAAAAGCCGCAACACTTCTGTCGTGCCGAGGCTTGAAAAATATCCCAGGTTGAAGGCATAGAACATGACCCGCGACAGGAAGAGGAGAACCAATACAAGAAAAAGTTTCAGCAGCATCACCACGAATATGTTCCCGGAGAACCAATTCCTGAATATGCCGGAACCGCCTCGTCGGCCTGACCCTCTTAAAGTCCCTGCCTTTGAACGTTTCCCTGATTTCCTGCGCATGGTTTTAGTTTTAAAAAGATTGCAAAATTAAGGCAATCGTACGATTATATGAATATTGTTTCAAAAAAGTTGATTCATAATGATTTATTTGCTGACAACAGGAAATGCCCTGTTTCAGATTCACACAACGTTGTTCCTGTTTTTCAACAACTTACAAGTATTCACCTGCCGGTTTTCATATTTCTCATTCAACATATTATAAACACAGCCAGTTTTGATCGTCCATTGTGAAAATAAACTTCTATTTTTGTATATTAGCTTTGCAAACCTATTTATATCCGAAACAACATGAAAACTGAACAAACTGTATATACCGAAGCCAAAGGCTGGGTTAAAATGAGTGACAACGGCCTTGAAAATTTTGCCGGACTTGTTTTCCTTTTTGGCAACAAGGACATGCTGAAAGAACAGCGTCATATTGATGTTGTTAAAAAATCATATCCGAAAGCGCAGATAGTCGGATGTTCAACTTCCGGCGAGATATTCCAGGAAGAAGTGTTTAACAACAGTATTGTTTGTACGGCTATATGGTTTGAAAAGACTGAGGTTGGAATTGCAGAGGAGCGTATTTATTCGATGGGAGACAGCTTCAGTGTCGGTGAAAAACTGGCAGAAAAACTTGTGAGAAAAGACCTGATTCACATCATGATCCTTTCTGAAGGCCTGAATATCAACGGCAGCGAGCTCACCAAGGGATTAAACCACCGGTTGGGCGACAAAATCCCTGTAACCGGCGGCCTTGCCGGCGACCAGGCCAACTTTGCAGAAACTGTTATCGTGCACAACCAGGCCGGAGAAAAAAACCTGGTGCTTGCCATCGGGTTTTATGGCACCCACCTGCAGATCGGGTATGGCTCAATGGGGGGCTGGGACTCCTTCGGCGTTGACCGTGAGGTTACCCGGTCAGAAGGAAACATCCTGTATGAACTGGATGGTCAGCCTGCGCTCGAACTCTACAAGAAGTATCTTGGCAGCCATGCTGCCGATCTCCCTGCTTCAGCACTGCTGTTCCCTTTGAGCCTCCGGCTGAAAGATTCAGAAACGTCGCTGGTAAGGACCGTTTTGGCTGTAGATGAAACACAAGGCAGCATGGTTTTTGCAGGCGATCTTCCGCAGGGAGAATTTGTCAGGCTCATGAAAGCCAATTTTGACCGGTTGATCGATGGCGCCAACGGGGCTGCTGAGATGTCGAAAACAAGTCTCATGGATTCGGATCCCGACCTTGCCATCCTTATCAGTTGTGTTGGCCGGAAACTTGTATTAAAACAAAGGGTCGAAGAAGAACTGGAAAGCATCCGCGAGGTTATTGGAAGCAATGCCCGGATAACCGGCTTTTATTCCTATGGTGAGATATGCCCGATCAAACCTTTTGAGCAGCATTGCGAACTCCATAATCAAACCATGACGATTACGATTTTTAAGGAAGTTTAACCTGTGCAGATAATGGAAACCATTTACAATAAATTGCTGATACGCCAGATAAAGAGGCATTTCGGGTCTGTTGAAAACATCCCTGATGCGCTTAAAAACTTTATCACGGACATCGACAATGCCTATGCAAATTTTGAAGACGATTCGCTGCTGCTTCAGAACTCGATTGAAATCAGCTCACAGGAGCTGAGGGATGCCTTTTTAAGGCAAAAAAAGGATGCGGAAACCCAGAAAGAAACCATAAATAAAATAAAAGAGGCGATCTATGCGCTCGATTCTTCCGATCAGCGGCAAATAAACGAAAAGGAGCACACCCAGGCCGACAGCAAACATCTTTTTGATGCACTGATAAAATTAATTGAAGAACGCAAACAAACCGAAGAGGCCCTGCGGGAAAGTGAGAATCTGCAGAGTTCATTGCTGGAGAATGTCTCCGTTGGGATCGTAATCATCGACCCTGTTACGCGGGTCATTGAACGTGTCAATACATTTGCTTCCATACTCATCGGCGAGAGCAAGGAGCAGATTATCGGCCGCCGGTGCCATCTGTACACCTGTCCGGTACCTGAAAACTCCTGCCCGGTGTGTGACAAGGGTATTGAAGTGAATAATTCGGAGCGGATTTTGCTTCGTACAAATAAAACGCCGATAGCCATCCTCAAGACTGTAAAGAAGATCCAGATTGGAGGCAAAGAAAAACTACTCGAGAGTTTTGTGGATATCTCGATACAGAAGGCTGCGGAAGATGCCCTGCAGGAAAGCAGCAAAAAATGGGAAGCCATTATTTCCGCCTCTCCCGATGGAATCGGCATGGTTTCACTGGATGGGAAACTGCAGCTGATGTCCGATAAATTAGCCGCAATGTATGGTTATTCCGTCGAAGAAAAGAATGAAAGCATCGGGAAACCGATTTTTGATTTCATCGATCCTTCGCATCACCAATTACTTCTTGATAATATCCGGAAATTATTCGCCGGTGATAGCGGCCTCGCCATTACCGAGTACCTGGCAATAAAAAAAGACGGTTCACAATTTTATGTGGACGTAAATTCAACTGTATTGCATGATTCAAAAGGGAATCCTGAAAGCATCCTGTTTGTTGAACGCGACATAACCGACCGCAAGCAGGCGCAGGAGACCCTCCACAATGAACGTACGCTGTTCAGAACCATCATCGACCTGATACCGGATGCCGTGTATGTGAAAGATACAGAAGGCAGGAAACTCCTGGCAAACCCTACAGAAGTCCACCTGGCTGGTAAAAACTCCGAGGAAGATATTATCGGGAGAACTGATTTTAATTTATACCCGAGTCAGGAAGCGATCCGTGCCAAGGAGGAAGACGAGTACGTGGTTCGCACAGGCAAACCTATACTGGATGTGGACGGGACGCTGATCGACAAGGAAGGCATACATCACTGGCTGCTGGTTTCAAAGGTTCCCCTGCGGGATATCCGCGGCAATGTTACCGGGATCGTCGGGATTACCCACGACATCACCGAACGCAAGAAAACTGAAAACGAACTTAAACAGATATCCACGCGCCTGGCCCTCGCTACACGTGCAGGTGGCGTCGGCGTTTGGGATTATGATATTTCAGCAAATATCCTTTTTTGGGACGACCAGATGCTTGCCCTGTATGGCGCAGCAAAAGATGATTTTAAAGGTGTTTATGAAACCTGGCTCGAACACCTGCATCCTGACGATAAAGCCATGGCCGACATGGAAATCGAGCTGGCGATACGGGGTGAAAAAGAGTTCAACACAGAGTTCAGGGTAATTTGGCCTGATGGATCGGTGCACAACGTAAGAGCGCTTGCAGTGGTTGTACGTAACGATCAGGGCGTGCCTCACCGTATGATCGGCACCAATTGGGACATCACCGAACAGAAAAAAACAGAATCGGAGCTCATCAACGCAAAAGAGGCTGCCGACATTGCCAGCAAGGCCAAATCGGAGTTCCTGGCAAACATGAGCCATGAAATACGCACACCGCTCAACGGCGTTATCGGGTTCACCGACCTGCTCCAAAAGACGCCGTTAAATAAAATCCAGCGGCAATACGTTGAAAATGTTAACACCTCCGGACATTCGTTGCTTGGAATCATCAACGACATCCTTGATTTTTCAAAAATCGAAGCCGGGAAAATGGAACTTGACTTCATTAAGACCGATATCATCGAGGTCGCTGAACAGACATCGGATATCATTAAGTTCCATGCTTCCCAGAAAAAAATTGAACTCCTGCTGAATATACAGCCCGAGATTCCACGTTTTGCCGTGGTTGACCCGATCAGGCTGAAACAGATCCTCGTAAACCTCATGGGCAACGCCGTGAAATTCACCGAAACAGGAGAAGTTGAACTGAAAGTGACATTCCGAAGGAAAGATGAAACGACGGGTGAATTCACCTTCCTGGTTCGCGACACAGGCATCGGTATTACTGAAACACAGCAAAAAACCCTGTTCAAAGCCTTCACCCAGGCTGACTCTTCAACTACCCGTAAATTTGGAGGAACAGGGCTTGGCCTGACCATTTCAAACATGCTTGCCGAAAAAATGGGCAGTAAAATTGAAATCATCAGCGAACACGGGAAAGGTTCCAGTTTCTTTCTCACCATTGAGACATTTTACGAGTCTGGCGAAAAGCTTCAATCGAACAGCCTTACTGATATTCACAGGGTCCTGGTTATCGATGACAACGACAACAACCGGCTGATCCTGGAACATACCTTTAAAAACTGGGGTATTGAATTTGCGGGGATCGACAATGGTCTCTCTGCATTGACCCTGATCAAAAAATCACAGGCGTTTGATGTGATCATTGTTGACTACCACATGCCCTATATGAACGGGCTTGATACCATCAGGATGATCCGTGAAGAGTTCAAGATGGCGCCTGACAAACAGCCCGTGATCCTGCTTCATAGTTCTTCCGACGATCTGGGGATTTATGAAGAGTGCAAAAAACTGGGTGTCCGGTTCAACCTCACCAAACCGGTGAAATCACAGGAACTTTTCCATTACCTGAAAAACATCCACACTGTTCCGGGCCCGGAAGTAAAGGAAAAAGAGATCATTTCCTACCGGATGGTGTCTGAGATCGCCAATGGCTTGTCGCCTGTGATCCTGGTGGCCGAAGATGTTGTTCTCAACATGCTCCTGGTTACAACCATCATCAAACAAATGATCCCCAATGTCACCGTTTTGGAGGCAAACAGCGGGAAAGAAGCATTCGACATGGCTGTGGCCATCAACCCGGATTTAATACTTATGGATGTTCAGATGCCGGAAGTAAGCGGCATCGACGGCACCATTGCCATCCGTGAACATGAAAAGGAATCCGGCAGGCATATTCCGATTATTGCACTGACAGCCGGGGTTATTAAAGGAGAAAAGGAACGATGCCTGCAAGCCGGGATGGATGATTTTCTCACGAAGCCGATCGACAAGATCGCCCTGCACGCCATGCTTGACAAACACCTGGCTTCATTTTACCAGCAAAACGTCACCCCCTCCGAAGATACCGGAGATGCAGTTCCTTTTGTGCATTTTGACCAGGCATCGCTGATGGACCTCATCGACAACAGCCAGGAAATACTGGAAGATTTGCTCGAAAAAAGCATGGATAAATTTCCCGAGGATCTTGAATTGCTGCGAATATCCATCCTGAGCAGAAACCTGTCGGGAATTAAAAAGTCAGCCCATTCCATTAAGGGGGCTGCAGGGAATATCAGGTTTAACCAGATGTACCATCTTGCTGAAAAAATCCTTTCGACACATCAGAATGACCTGGAACCGGTTGGTGACCTTTTCAACAAACTGATGGTGGAATGGGAATTCATTCAACAGATGGTTAAAGAGTTGAAACAATCAAGGGAATAGTTCAAACCGGCTAAAGTGCTCCTGGTCTGCTAACGGGTGTTGAAGAGTTCATACCATTCCGCAACACATCGATCGGTCAGCCTGCAGGCCTCAACAACAATTTTCCCGGCAGCCACTGAATCCTCCAGCGCGTCATGATGACGGAAACCGATTCCCAGATGATTTGCCACATTCGCCAGGTTATAACCACTCTTTGAGAACGAAGGCCAGGTGTTTCTTACGATCCTTGCCGAATCGAGCCATTGAATGTTGATCGGCCGAAGGTTAAACCGGGCATATGCCTTGTTGAAGGCCTGGAAGTCAAACGGGCTGTGGTGTATGACAATGCTGCCCGCCAGCATTTTCCTCAGAATGGGATAAACATCTCCGAAAGTTGGAGCCTGCTGCACCATGTCTTCCGTAATCCCGTGAACCCTGACATTTCCCCAGTGAAAACTGCTCTGCGGGTCGATCAGCGATTCCCACGAGTCGACCAGTTGCCCATATTCGAACCTGCCAATACCAATCTGGCAGATGGTCGAAGCATCGCCATTGGCTGTTTCTACGTCGAGCGAATGAAATTTCATGTGGTTGGTTTCATCGGGATAAAGATATAAAATTACCGGGTACACCGATTCGGCATAAACCCGCCATAGTTTCCTTAAATTTTTCTAATTTTGCCTGTTTATTCATTAACAACAAACCACCTGACTGATGGGAGAAATTGCAACAACAGGCAACAAAGGCAAAGGGGTTCGCTCCGACTGTTTTGTTACCCTCGAACTTACCGGTGAAGGCGGGATTCATCTCCGGATTGAATCCAAAGTGATCGTGATGTATGGCGAAACGATACGGAAAGAGGCTTTGTCCATACTTGAATACTTCGGCATTATCAATGCCAACGTTACGATTGAGGATTCGGGAGCCCTATCGCTTGTTCTGGCTGCCCGCCTTGAAGCTGCCATTAAAAAACTCATTACAACCGACAAGGTCTGGCTTCCAGACATGCTCGCGGAGAACCTTTATTCCACGGCAAAAGACCGCAACCGGTTCTCCCGGCTTTACCTGCCCGGGAACTCCCCCAGCCTGATGATCAATGCCGGCATCCATAAACCCGATGGCATTATCCTCGACCTCGAAGATGCGGTTGCTCCAGATAAAAAGGACGAGGCCCGTTTCCTGGTTCGCAACGCACTCTGCGGTATTGATTTCTATGGGGCCGAAAGGATGGTCCGCATAAACCAGGGCGAACGGGGGATTGAGGACCTGAACTACATCATCCCGTACAATGTCAACCTGGTCCTGCTTCCCAAATGTGAGAAACCGGAACAGTTGCTTGCTGTAAATGAACAGATCAGGAAGATCCGGACGGAACACAAACTCAGCAACGAGGTATGGATCATGCCGATCATCGAGAGCGCACTTGGCGTGATCAACGCTTACCCGATTGCAGCCTGCGCCGGGAATATCGCAGCACTCGCCATCGGTTTGGAAGATTACACGGCCGACCTGGGGACACGGCGGACCGCAGAAGGCAACGAATCGTTCTTCGCCCGCAGCATGGTGGTCAACGCTGCACGTGCCGCAGGGATCCAGCCCATCGACTCGGTGTTCTCCGATGTGGGCGATATGGAAGGCCTCCGGCAGAATGTTCTGCGTTCAAAAGCACTCGGTTTCGATGGCATGGGATGTATCCACCCCAGGCAGATCGTGGTCATCCATGAAACATTTGCCCCGACGCCGGAGGAAATTGAAAAAGCAAAAAAAATAGTATTCGCCTATCACCAGGCAGAGGAACAGGGGCTGGGCGTTGTTGCCCTGGGAACCAAAATGATCGATCCTCCTGTTGTGAAACGGGCGCTCAACACCATCAATCTCGCACTCAAAATGAACAAACTCGCCGAAAACTGGAGGGAAACCTATGCGTAAATTTGACAACCTTGTGACCAATGCCGCCGGGCGTATTGTCCCGACCGAGATCAATGGAAAACCCGCCATTCCCTATATGGGTGTTGGCAAATATAAGCCCACCGGTTTCAGGGCAGCCCCGAAATTGTCCAGTTGTGCCGATTACCCTGCCGATGGCAACAAAGTCATACCAAGCCTGAAAGAGGCGTTGATCAAAGCCGGCCTCTGCGACGGGATGACCATTTCCACCCACCACCATTTCCGCAACGGCGACCTGGTGGCCACGCAGGTCTTTGACATCGCCCACGAACTGGGAATAAAAAACCTTGTATGGTATCCTTCAGCTTCATTTCCATGTCATGAACCCATGACAAAATACCTCGAAGACGGGACCATCAACCGCATTGAAGGCAGTATGAATGGCGCCCTCGGACGCTTCACTTCCGAAGGAAAAATGCAGGGACTGGGGGTTTTGCGTTCGCATGGCGGACGCTACCAGGCGGTGCAGGACGGCGAAGTTCACATAGACATCGCAGTGATCGCCGCACCAACCGCCGACCAGTTTGGCGATGCCAACGGCGTGAACGGACCGGCAGCCTGCGGCCCGCTTGGATTTGCGCTGGCCGATTCGCAATATGCCGACAAAGTGCTCATTGTGACCGACAACCTCGTTCCCTTTCCATGCCTGCCCTGGCAGATCAATGGCAATTATGTTGATTATGTCGTGGTGATGGATAAGATCGGCATCCCCGAGAAGATCGTCAGCGGGACTACCGAGATCACAAAAAGCCCTGACCGGCTGCTGCTGGCCGAATGGTCGGCAAAATTCTGCGACGAAGCCGGGCTGATTTACGATGGGTTCTCATTTCAGGCCGGGGCTGGCGGCACCGCCCTCTCCATCGGAATCTATTTTTCCGAAATCCTCCGTGCACGCGGCTGGAAAGCCCGTTTTGCCCGCGGCGGCAGCAACAAGTACCTCGTAAAGATGCTCGAAGAAGGCCTTGTGGAGTACATCCTCGACGGCCAGACCTTTGATCTTGACGGCGTACGCTCGATGCGCGACAACCCGCATCACACCTGGACGAGCCCCTTCACCAGCTACAACTACCATGGCAAGGGCAATTTCTCCTCCATGGTCGATATCGTAATCCTGGGCGCCACCGAAGTGGATGTGAACTTCAATGCCAACGTGGTTACCCATTCCGACGGGTACCTGCTGCACGGCATCGGCGGATGGCAAAACACCCTCTTCGGGAAATGCGTAATCCTGCCCATCCCCCTGTTCCGCGACCGGATGCCGGTAATCCGCGACGAGGTGACCACCATTTGCGGCCCCGGCGACCTGATCGATGTGATCGTGACTGAACGGGGCATTGCCATCAATCCGTTGCGCACCGACCTGATTGAAAAGATGAAAAATTCCTCCCTTCCCATCAAAACCATTGGAGAACTCAAAGCAGAAGCTGAAAAAATATGCGGAGTCCCTGCCAAACCACAATTCACCGATGAAGTGGTGGCCGTTGTGAAATGGGTTGACGGGACGGTGCTGGATTCGATTTGGAGAGTCAGGGGCTAGGGGATTGACGATTTACGATTCAATGTCGTTTAGTTAAGTTATAAAGGCTTATAATTCATATAGTAAAGTTTCTTTGGTCGTTTTTTCCTTTCGTTTTTCCTGCCGGGTCTAACGATTTCGGTAGTTTTCCGAACCAATTTGTCGAA
>CAIWMX010000106.1 GCA_903913885.1 uncultured Bacteroidales bacterium
ACGATCAGCAACCTTGAAACCGACAATTTCAAAGCCGGTGTCATTGATACCGATGGTACTCTGACTGCCAACAGCGATGTAAAGCTGGCAACCCAGAAGGCAACCAAAACGTATGTTGATGGCAAGATTACCACCCGTACCAAAAAATATGTGGGTGCAATTACCGCTTTGACTACACAGACCATAACCGCAGCTACTCATGGAGGTGGCACTGATGTTCTCGTTGCTGTTTACGAAACAATTGCAACGGTCCGTTACGTGGTCGAAGTGGATGTTGTTGTAAACGCTGCCGGTGATGTAACCTGGACTTCTGCAACTGCAATCACCGGACAGATCGTGATCATCGGTTAACCTGGTAAATTTAAACAGTAGTTATGCCTTCATTTAAGACAAACCTGGATTTACAACAAAATCAACTGCTCAATGCTGTCCTGCAAAATCAACCGGATTTACCACAAAATCCGGTTGAAGGGCAGTTGTATTACAATGATGGAAAGCACACAGCATATCTGTATAATGGGAGTTGGTGGATGCCCTGGGGAGAATATTCGGCAGGCCCGTCCCCGACGGTCAAACAGTATTTGTTGAATATTCTTAACCCGTCCATAAAATTATCGGGGGTTTTCGTTCGATTGTTTGAGAATCAGGATGTGGTAAGAATAGATTCTCATTTCAGTACTTCCGACACAGTTGATTTTATCGTTGAGTGCAGACAATCAGTAAATGACCCTGGCTTTTCATTGACTGACAGGCCAATTCAGGCAGTCTATGATGGAACTGAAACAAATGCTTTTGCAAATTCATATCTCCCGGCAAACTACTGGCTTTATCTTGGGATTATTCAAAGGGATGAAATAATTATTGTTCCTGCAGATGGCGATCCGGTGGTTACACCTAAAGAAGAGGAGCCAGCAGTTCCCCCTGGGGAAACAGAGCCCCCTGCTGCGGTTGATGCGGAGATACTTGGTTTGTTATCGATAACGATCACCTGTGTTACCAGGTGATCGTTATTTCACCGGATTTCTTAACTAAAGAAGGGGTGATCTTTGAGTTTCATGGCAGTTTCCAATTTTGTGACCCGAATGTATTTCAAAAATGATTCTGTGGTTCTATGACCTGTTATTTGCATAATATCCCGCATAGGTATACCGGCAAGATAAGCATTGGTGGCAAATGATCTGCGTGCAGTATGAGTCCTTATTTGTAACCACTTCTTAGGGTTTCCTGTGCCTATTTTCTGTTCTGCCGCTTTTTCACCGATCCATCGAAGAGAATCATTAAATTTATTGTTAATGGGAATCTGAAGTGTTCCGTAGCGCTGAAGAATTTCCATTACCAATGGTTTAATCGGTATGATAACAGGTTCGTCTGTTTTTTGTGTCCGGATGTACAAATTTCCTTCGTGGATACATTCCGAAGAAACTTTCGACCAGTCTGAATGTCGAAGCCCGGTATAGCAATTGAGAACGAAAATGTCCCGGGCCTTTCTTTTTGACGGACTTTCAATATTCATTTCATAGAGCGCCTTGATTTCATTTTCATTCAGGTAGATAGTATCCACATCCACATGAATTATTTTGAAATCCCTTTTTTTATAATCCTGGTTCGCGGTCAATTTGTCCTCATTGGCTTCATTCATCAGCCTTTTTATTTTGCCTATAAATGCACCTATGGTATTAGGCTTTAAACCAATTTCTTTCAGATAATCTGTAAACTTTATGTAAAAATCCTTCCCGATTGTATCAAAATCAACCATGAAACCTTTTTTTTTCTGGAAGTCTTCAAGATGATTCTGCAGACTTTGGAATTGAATATTATAACTGTTACTCACCTTGTTTTTATATCGAGTCCTGAAAACAGGAATAAAGGAAATAAAAGAAATATTTTCAATCTCTCTTGCTTTTCTTCTGCCGGTAAATACTCTGTAGGCTTCAACTATTTCATCCGATTTGCGCTTCACTTCTACCTTTGAAAGCTTGATTCCCTTGGGGAAAAGTTCATCATGTTTATCAAGAAAAAAGTTGACAGTTTCCCTAAGACGCTTATTTTCTTCAATATAGTCCTTGGCAGGTTTTGCTTTTTGTGATTGTTGGTCCCAGTCATCGACGGGGAAATGTAGACCTGTCGAGAGTCTTAAACGTTGATGATTAAATGTAAAGGAAAGAAGCAAGAGAGATTCTCCATTCTTCTCCTTATCGGGATAAAAGATAACTGAGGCCATAATTTTAGTTTAAATAAGTTGACAGTGCAAAGATAACAACTGTCAGAATATTGTACAATATTGTCAGTAAAAGTTATTAACATGCTGTAACGTCATGTAACAAATATGAATAACTATTCACTGTTTACGGCATATTCAAAGATATACACCTGAGTATCAAAGGTAGGGTATTATTCATCAGTTGTATTGAAGAATGATTCATAGTTCAGGCGGGTCTGGCGCAGGAGGTCATCTGCCATTTTGCGTTCCGTGATATCCTGAATCTGCACCAGGTACCCATTTAATTCATTTTTCCGATTTTTCGTAATGGTAATCTGTACATCGAGCCATATCCTTCCCGATTTGGTAGTTTGATAGACATGCAGCTCCTTTACTTTATCAAAATCAAAATGTGCCTGGTAACGAATATTTTGGCCGTTTTGCAGTTCTAGTTTGTTTTCATCGGGTATATTGGGGTGGGAAAAGAGGGAAAATTGCTTTATCTCGTTCAGATCAACGATCCCGAACAGGTCAAGACATGCGGGATTCACGCTGACAAGCCTGCCATCATGATTGTAAAACTCTATGGCAATGGGAGATTGGTGCGACAGGATCCGGTATCGTTCTTCACTTTCCATTAAGGCTTCCTCATGCATTTTTTGTGCAGTTATATCCCTGTCAACTCCGCGATAGCCTTTGAGATTTCCATCCTGATCGAGAACCGGAACTCCATTTGTCAACAGGCATATCCGTTCTCCGTTCTTCCTGACATTCCAATTCTCAAGATCTTTTATCGGGGCTTTTTTTTCTGCGATTTCAGAAAAAATTGCAGACACTCTTTTTGCTTCATCAGGCGGCATGAAATCAAAAGGAGTTTTTCCAATTACTTCTTCACGGAACTCCCCAAGGAGGTCAATGCTCTTTTGTGAACTATAGATAAAGGTCCCGTGGGCATCCACCTCCCAAACCCAATCGGTCATGCTATAGGTGATGTCCCTGAGTTTTTCCTCCCTTTCACGAAGTGCCTCTTCCGTTCGCTTTCGTTCAGAAATATCAACCATTGTGATAAGACATTGTTCTCCGTTTGCTGACATAATACCCGTAAGGTGGATATTTACAGGGTGACTGCCGCCGGCTGCCAGTGTTAAATCACATGATTCATTCAACTTACCCTCGAATACCTCCGCCAGGAACCGATTGAAGTCCGTCAGGGAAGCAGCTGAAACAAAGAGGCCAAACTGGGTGTTTTTGAGCTGAAGCCGGTTGTTGCCAAGAATATTCGCACCACTGACATTTAACTCGATGATTTTACCGGCCCTGTTCAGCATCAGATACCCGGTGGGTGTAAAATCATACAGGCCGGTATACCTGTCGTTGGCAACTTCTGACTTTGCCCATAAATGACGGAGTTCATCATTCTGTTTCTCCAGTTCCAGCTGATGTTCCAGGAGTTGCTGGATTAGTTTGAAGAGATCTGAATCGTTAAAATGCTGATCCGTCTCGATTGCCTTCGCTCTCAGCAGTTCTTGCGCCCTTTGTCTCAGGAACTCTGACTCAGCACTTTTTCTGTTACTTTTCATATATTTCACTCTACGTGGTAAACCAGCTATGTGATCGTATGGGATTGCCTATAATACAGTTCAATTCAAAATTTCTACTTCTTAACGGGATAATAAAAGGATGGAAAAATCCATTCCGAAGAATTAATCAGTCGAAAATACTTTGGCAAATCTATACTGGTAGTAAAATAATTTTTTCCGGGTAAACCATGAAAAATATCAAATAGGGCAGGATACAGTTTGATATCAGGGAATTACCCCCGTGACAAGTCCGGGACCTGGAGAAGGCCCGGTGCATGGTATCTTTACCTGAACAGGTTGCCAAAGGGAAAAAACCTGGGAACTTTTTGCTGGTAAACGTTATATTGAGGGTATTTCGCTGCACTGATCTCCTCGCTGAAGTTTGAGCTTCCACGGAAAAGTACTATAAGGAGAAGGCATCCTGCAATGCTCCAGTTGAACCATTGTCCACTGGCTGCCACACTGAAAAGGTAAAAACAGACCCAGATCGCCTGTTCTGCAAAGTAGTTCGGGTGGCGGCTTTTTGCCCAAAGGCCTGTATCGATGAACCCTTTTTCGTAGTCACCGGTAAGTTCTTCCCCTGCTTTGATCAATGCCCACTTTTTACTTTGGTACCGCCTTTGTTGAATGTCGGCCAGCGTTTCAAACGCGATGAAGAAAAACATCAACCCCGCGGCCGTGTAATCGAAAATACCCATGGGGGTTGCGGCAAATTGAAGGGCTACCAGCGAGGGCAGGGTGAAAAGCAGGATGAGGATATTCTGGTACCCGCAAATGAACAGCAGGTTGAAAAGCATCCATTTCCAGCGAGGGTTAAACTCAGGTTTCAAACGCAGCGCCTCCCACCGGTAATCTTCCTCCCCGCTCCAGAAACGCCATTGGTAAGCTCCTTTCATCGAAAAATTTGCAGTTAACCTCACTCCCCAAAGGGTTACCAGTACTCCCATTACCAACAGCCTGGGCGAGAAATCGCCATAACCGGCAACGATCCACACATAGACGATGGGCAAGATGCTCCAGAGTTTGTCGACCTGGCTGTTGTTCCGGGTAAGCTCCCCGGCAACAAAGGAGTATGCCGTAATAATCGCGACGATTTTCAACAGGGTGCCAAGGGCTTTCCACTCGGCAGGACCGGGGGCTGTACCGAAAAAGTAGCTGAACACCGGCACAGCCAGCAGGGTGATCACTAAAAGGAGCGCTGTGGTTATAATTTTCATTACGAAGCAATTAATCTGCGTTAGAATAAACCGGCCGGAGCAAGGTCATAGGATCTCCGGAATTTTGATTTGCAAAACTAACCAGATTAATCGTGTGGGCAATCCCTGCCTGTTCAGATTTTCGCCAGGGAGGTGGTTTTGAGCTTTTATATTGACTGATTTAGCGAACGGTAATCGGCCAAAAAGTTAACAAATTATTATAGTTCAATTTTATAGCTCAGGAACGGCAAAATTCCCATCGACCTCACCGGCTCAACAGATTGGTTCACATCGTTGTAAACATACCCGGTTGCAGGTTTCTGGTTCAACAGGTTTTTGACCTGGATTGCCCATATCCCGGAGAATTTCCTGTGGTTTGTGCGATAGGTTAACGTCAGATCAAGGTAATAAAACTCCGGCAGATGGTTTTTGTAAGCCATCGACTCATTTAGTATTTCACGATGCTGTAGTTTTGACTGCTCAGGGTCGATGGGAACATAGTATTCACCCCCGGTAAGGGATGCTTTCAGGTTTATCCCGAGGATGTTCCTTTTGCGAATGGTCCATTCCTTTCCGGCAAGGATGTTGACCACGTAGCCTGAATTAAACCGGGTATTACGCTCGATACCGTCGCCACCCTTGTATTTGGAATCAAAAAGCGAGACGGTGACCAGGTAATAAAATTGTTTTGTCAGAAATTTTTCAAGCGTCAGGTCGATTCCCGCGTTACGCCCTGTTCCGCTGTTGACCAGTTTATCGCTGTAATAGCCTCCATTGCTGTTGATCAGCGAGTAATAATTACCAGGAAGTGCGGGGATACTGTACAGGTATTGATAATAAACCTCGGTCTTGAACCGCAATTCAGGTCTTATAAGCCAATCGTATCCGAGCACGACATGGTGCGATCTGCTGAAATCAAGCTGCCGGTTAAGCTGGACTTTTACCTCAGGAGTAACAGCCACTTCCGTAAGATAAATACCCACGTCCTCGATTTGAGAATGTTTACCATATCCAAGGCTGAAGGCATGTTTCGGAGTTGCCTGCCAGCGCACGGCCATGCGCGGTTCAACAGCGTTTCGGCGGTTCAGCAGGAAATACTGGAAATGAATCCCGGCATCGAAGGTTACGGATGATGAGATTTCAATTTTCGACTCGCTGAATGCCTGGATCAGATCGGTGTTCCCCTGGCCGTAATAGACCTGTCCGAAAATTCCGGTGGAAGGATTGACGGATTGAAGGTTGCTGTTATAAAACAGCCGGGTATAGGTAATGCCGCTGCGGTTGGTATGCCTCGCCCCGAATTTATGATTGACAAGAGTCCCTGCAGAGAATCGGTAGTTAGCCTGTACGACACTTTCCTGGGGTTTCAGTTCCCGGGCGGTGGTCAGGTAGCCTTTATCGTAATCTATGCTGCTGTAAGTTCCTGAAAGAAATGAACGAAGATATGTTCGCCTGGATATTGCAAGCTGGTGAGTCAGTGCTATGGCTCCCATGTTGTTGTTCAGCATCGACTTTGTGCGGTCTTCCAGGCTATGCCATTTTGACGAATCCTGTTCAGGGATGAATTTCGACCTTGAAATGCCTCCTATCCCTACAAGAGAGAACGTTCCGGCTTTTCCGGCAGGCAGATGTATTTTGAAAGAGAGATCCTGGTATGAAGGAATCTTATTTTTCATCGCAGGATCAATATACTGCAGGAATGCCAGGATTGAATACCGGTAGTTCAGGAGGTATGAGGCCCCGCTTTTTTTCGAAATCGGCCCCTCGGCCGACAGGTCCAACCCCTGGATGCCAGCCTGCATGGCAAACTCATGTTTTGAATTGTTGCCAGTCCTGAAACGCATGTCGAAAACACCCGACAACGCATTGCCATATTCTGCCGGGAAGGCGGCGGTATAAAAGTCAGAGTTGCTGAGTACCTGGCTGCTGAACATGGTAAGCCCGCCGCCCGATGTGCCAACATAAGCGTAGTGATTGGGATTCGGAATATCGACTCCGTCAACCCGCCACAACACACCCTTGGGGGAATTTCCACGTATCACGATCTCGTTGGAGTTCACATCCGGACTGCTGGCAATGCCTGCAAAATTAGATACTGCCCTCATGGGATCATCTGCAGAACCGGCATACCGGCGGCTTTCCTCTACGCTGAATGACCTGGCGCTGACCATGGCCATGCCATTGACAGGCCTTGCTTTATCGGTCGTAGCCCTGATCTCGACCTCTTTGGCATTGACTACCTCTTCCTGGAGCTCAATAGTGAGCACCGTTTCCTTGCCCGAACTGACGAGTATCTCCGGCCTGACCACCGGCTTATATCCCATATAGCTGACCTGGATGGTGGTACGGCCTACCGGAACTTTTTCAAGGGAAAAATTGCCGTTCACATCAGTCGTAGTACCCTTGAGAGGCTGCTGGTTAAGCAGGATCACATTGGCTCCCGGAAGACCGGTTTTAGAAGCTTCATCGATGACCCACCCCCTTACAGTTTGGGAAACAGGCTGGGAGATGGCGGTGTTTGCAAGCAGGATCAGGCAGGAAAACAACATGTAAACCATTTTGTCCCATTGTTGGATTGTTTTCATTTTTGGTTGTTTCATAAATGTGGATTTATTGAGATGACAACCATGTACGGTTATACCCCCATCGCTGGAAAAAAAAATCCATTTCCTGTATTACCTTTTCGATTTTTTCCGATTAAGCAGTAGTCAGGGGTTGATTGGTGGAGTGAGGGTTGGTGGATGGTTGTTGAGGGTTGTGGAGGGCAGATTTGTATTATAAATGCTCGCAGATATGCGCAGATAAAGACGCAGATGAGGACGCAGATTTTGGCAGAGAAGGGCGCAGATTTTGGCAGAGAAGGGCACAGATATTTGGTGTAAGGAATGTGGTATTTTTCATTTTAACAGAGGGGATATGAAGAGGGAAAATGAGATTTCATACCTGGTAAGAGGCGCTGCCTTTAAGGTATACAACAGGCTGGGGCCTGGATTGCTGGAATCGGTGTACGAAAAGGCGCTGGCCTTTGAATTACGAAAAGCCGGGCTTTTTATTGAATGCCAGGTCGGTATCCCGATGAAGTATGAGGGAATTCAGTTTGATATCGGGTTCCGGCTTGATATCCTGGTTGAAGGCCTGCTGATAAACTTTAACACCGCCTCCATCGACAAATCCATCATCAGAATTGCTAACAACCTCTAACCCGCCGAAAACTTTCAATCTTTCTACATAAATCATTGTAAATCTGCGTCCTTTTCCGCGCAAATCTGCGTCCCTTTCTGCATCCTTTTCTGCACAAATCTGCATCTCAATCACCATACAGCCGCATCCTTCTTATAACCTTTAAAACCTCACTCCAAGCACACCACCCACCCACATCTGGATACTCGCCCTTGCAGTGGACCTGAAATAAAAGTCATAGGACGACAATCCCCTGGGCGTTGCACTGGGCTTGCCTTTTGAAAACAGGAAGAAGTTATAGGAAGGTCCTGCAAAAAGAGCAAAATGCCGTGCAAAACGATATTCCATGGCTGGAATTAATTTCAAAAGCAGGCCATGGTAAACGGTATCAATAGGATGGTAAACAAATCCTGCAGATGCATCGATGCTCACCGACAATTTTTTATTCAGGGTTAAGATTGTTCCGATCCCGTACGAAGCCTGCAATTTATACCCGCTGCCAATTCCTGACTGAAGGAAATTGTAAAAGGACCTGGTGCCCGATTTAAACGCCACATTGCCATAGAAGAGCTCGTTGCCCGAAACTTCAAACAAATGATACCCTTCTTTCACATAGCTGAACAGCCCGATCGGAATCCCTCTTTCAACCGAGGTTGAAATATTGACCATGCCAACCTGGAGGCCGTTCACGGTCACGGCATAATTCATGAATCCTGCAATCTGCAATCCATTGTTGTGATTTCCTGCTATGTTGAGCAACCCTGCAAACTGCACCCCGTCCACGTCGCGCCCATAGTTTACCAGTGCGCAAACCTGTACCTGCTTCACCTCCTTGCCTGCAAGATTCAGGAATATGGCCACCTGCGAGCCCTGGCATTTATTGATGGCAATATTCGTTATCCAGCTTATCTGCGATCCACCAATCAAATCCGGAACGTAATTGCAGAGTCCGGCAATCTGAACTCCTTCAAACTTTCCCAGGTCGAAGTTGAACAATCCCCCGATCTGAATACCACGCCCCCGCTCGCCAACAATGTTTCCAACTCCGCAAACCTGGAATCCAAGCATGTCCTTCCTGGTAATGTTCAGCACTCCCCCCAGTTCAAAGCCCTTGAGACCACCGGTGTACCCTGAAATCAGGTTAAGCGAAAACCTGTTGGTCACTGAACCTGTTACCTTCCAGTTTGTTCCGAAATAGGGAATGAGGGATGCCTGCATGGTTCTGATAGTGCCTGTTTCCAGGTTTTTGGCATTGATTGAGGTAACTCTTGGAACAAGCCAATGAACAATTTCCAGGCTGTCGACATTGACCAGCCAAACCAATCCATGCCTGGTATCAAGCTTTGGCATGATTTCCGGTAACGGATGCAGCTGCACGTTTATATGACACTCCCTGGCCTGGTTGACAAAAATGACAGTGTCGGAATACCCTGATTTACAGAAAGTGAGGCTCCTGGTCTTTTTTCCGGTTGGCATGACCAGTTTATAGTTGCCGTTTCCGGATGAGATGGCCGATATCCTGTCCTGTACTTCAAATATTGTTGCTTCCTCAATGGGCGATTGGTTGCTTGCATCTGAAATGATTCCCAGCACAGCCATGTCAGCAAAAGGTTTGTTCTCCTGCAGCGATGACCTGTTCCTTAACAGGATCAGGTGGTCACCGATCTCCCGGAAGCGAACTTGAGTTCCAAGCAGGTCTTTCAATATCAGTCCGACCTGTTTATCTTGAAATTTCAGTCTCACCTGTCTGTCGCCGCTGATAATGCCGGCATCACAGGAAAACCTGAAGTGGCCAGCTATTCCGATCTCCCTGATGGCAACTTCAAGGCTGCAGTCAGGTTTGTTGAGGGTGATCTTCCGCGACAGAAGGCTGCCCTGTGAATGACACATGAACGGCAGCACGAGCAGGAAGAGAAAGATCAGACAGGATTTACCTGGTTCCTTTGCTGCAACCATCTCCGGTTAGTTTATAGTTATTACCTTCAACAGTAAGTTGCAGTCCGAATGATTCGGCGATCACGGTCATAAGGCGGTTGACCGGGTCGTTCGAAAAGGAGGCGGTGAGCCGGCAGTTACCGATACCCGGGTTGCTTACTGAGATTTTTACGCCATAATACTTTTCCACCATATCCAATACCTCGGAAAGCGGGGTATCGCTGAAATCGAGCGAACGGTTCGCCCAGAACAGCCTGTCGGGCGATGGCCTTAACGCTGTCTCCGGTTTCATGGCGCCATGTTTCAACACGCCCGACATCCCTGCTTCAAGTACCACTGACAAGGTGTCGTGGTGAAGTGAATCAACGGTGAAGAACAGCACCCGGCCTTCGGTCACAGTAACCCGGATGTCGCTGGAAGGATAGGAAGTAACCCCGAACACGGTACCTAAAACCATCACCCTGGCTGCACCGGCTTCGACTACAAAGGGATGCGATGGATCCCTGGAGACTTCAAAAAAGGCTTCGCCGGTAAGTTTTACCAGGCGCTTCCCGCCCCGGAAACTACCAACAGCGATCAATTTCGACTGCCTGTTGAGTGAGATGTGGGTGCCATCTGGCAATGTGTCGTGTAAAACCGTAGTTGTGGCAACAAGTTCAAAAGGTTTCGCCTTTACCGTCAGTATTCTTATCACGGCATTAATCCCGAGAACCAGCAGGAGTATTGCCGCTGCGCCAAGTATAATTTTCAGATTACGATGAAAAGTATATTTCTGTTGAAGGCGGGTCAGACCTGATTCATGCTGTTCAATCCTGGATGATAACCGATCCCATGCCTTAGGCAAGTCAACCGGCAGGGGTGGGGGATTGAGTTTGCCTGTTTCCAGCCATAACGCTTCCAGCCGGTCAAGTAGTTTCCTGTTTCCGGCCTCTGCCTCCAGCCACTTTTCCACGTAATTGTGAAGAGTGCCATCCATATTCCCTTGAAGGTACTGAAGCAGTAGAAATTCGTCGATATCCTGGTTGTTTTGATTCATGTTCCTGTATGGTGATGACAATCTTAACCTCTTATACCCCCATCCGGAAGGCTGGTATTTTTATTCCGGTTCAGTTCCTGAAAATATCAAAGAAAAACAAGACCAACCATGGCAGGTATTCGGCCAATTCTTCCCGGAGTGATTTCAGCGCCCTGCCCATCTGGTTTTCCACAGTTTTGACCGATAAGCCAAGTTTTGCAGCGATCTCCACATAGGTCAGGCCATCGTACCGGCTCATTACGAAGACCTTTCTGCGCTCCATTGGAAGGTGGTCGATGGCTTCGCGAATCTTCTGTTCCAGTTCTGAAACGATCATCTGGTCTTCGGGCGACATTGTAGAACCGGGCTCCCGGGATTCATTCCAGGTTTTATATTTGTCGCGTATACCGGCATGTTTCACCAGGTTCATGCAACTGTTGCGCACTGCGCGGAAAAGGTAACTGTTGACGGATGTCGTGATGTCGAGCGAATCCCTGTTTACCCATATCCTGAACATCACTTCCTGTACAATCTCTTCCGACGCATCGGCATCCTTCAGAAAGGTATTGGCATAGCCGCAAAGTTTACTGTATTGCGAATGAAACAGCGCCTCGAAGGATGCCTTATCATCAATTCTGTATACTTCTGCAGTTGACTTCACATTGTCTGTTTACGTGCCTGAGCGGGGCAAAATTAGTACAAATTGATCATGGTGATACTTCGCGGAAAAACAAATTAGGAGCCGCTGAATCAGCGGCATGTGTGAATTATATAAAAAATTGCAAAAATTATATAACACAAAGCTCAGCATATAGAAGAACATTTGCGAAAATTATTTCAACTTTTTTTTTCCGGAATTGAACGGCAAAATTTCACATAAATAACACATACAATGAAACCCCAGGTATCCGTCAGAACAAAAGATTCAACCGAAAACAGGCTGGATATTTCAAACCGCAAGGTTCCTGTTCCTCCCGCGAAACTGGAATTTGGCTCAGTGGACACCATGTACCCGATATCTTTTGATGATGGGAAAACGATCATCTTTATCCCGGATAAGAGCAAAGAGCAGGAAATACGTAAACGGTATGAACTGATGGTGGCGAACCGGTTTGTGAATTTCAGGAAAAAGTTAAAAGGGTAATAAATCCGTAAGGATAGCTGATCAACGGGAAGGGGCATCGATGATGGCTGGCATTGCTCAGGTATGCAGATATTTATTTATCAGTGCCAGCAATTCCTGTTTTTTAACCGGTTTTACAATATAATCGTTGCAGCCCGATTTAATGGCCTTCTCGCGGTCGCCGGTTAGTGCAAAAGCGGTTTGCGCGATGATGATCACGTTGCTGTTGAACTCCCTGATCTGCCGTGTTGCCTCATACCCGTTCAACTCAGGCATCTGCATGTCCATCAGCACCAGGTCAATATCGGGGTTGGCGCGGCAAACCTTCACGGTTTCCATGCCGGTTTTTGTTACCAGCATTTCCCTGGTAAACAATTTGAGGAAGAACGTGATCAGCATTTCCGATGATTTATCGTCTTCAGCCAATAAAATTTTCAGATTTCCAGGCTGCGTCTCCAATTTTTCTTCAGGGATGTTGATTCCGGCAGGAACGTGATTTCCGGAAAATGAGCAGGGGATTTTCACCGAGAACTTTGAGCCTTTCCCGCTTTCACTTTCCACGTTGATGGATCCGTCAAGCAGTTCAGCGTAGGCTTTCGTGATCGACAGGCCCAACCCGGCTCCCTGGTGTGCCATTTTATCTGAAATGTCGGATTGAACGAAACGTTCAAAAATGGCCGTCTGTCTGTCTGCCGGTATCCCGATCCCGGTATCCTTCACGAAAAATTCCAGATATCCGTCCTCTTTATTGCATCCCACTTCGATTTGTCCTTCCATAGTATATTTGACTGAATTTTTAACAAGGTTGGAAAGGATCGCATAGATTTTTTCCTGGTCGGTAATGACTGTAGCCTCTTCCGCAGGCAGCAGGTTGGTCAGTAACAACCTGAGCCCCTTGCTTTCAGCCTCCGGTCTGAAAAAATGATGAATGAATGCCAACTGCTCATTAATATTTGTTTCAACCAATGAAATCTCCATCTGGCCCGATTCGATCTTTGAAATATCAATAATATCGTTGATGATGTTGAGCATCCTGTTGCCGCTTTTCTCAATAATCCGGATGTATTCCTGTTGTTCATCCCCATTGAGCCCTGGTTCCTTGAGCAATCCGGCAAATCCGAGAATCCCGTTCATGGGAGTTCTGATTTCGTGGCTCATGTTCGCGAGGAAGGCCGATTTAAGACGGTCACTTTCTTCCGCTTGCTCCTTGGCTTCCAGCAGTTCTTTTTCCTGCTGCTTGCGTTGGGTGATATCGCTGCTGATACTGAGAATGGCGGGTTCACCTTTCCAGCTGACACTCTTTGCGAACACCTCCAGGGGAAAGGTGTGTCCGTTCTTATGATAATGGGCTACTTCATAGGAGGCATATCCCTGTTGGGCGATAAGTCGCGATCGCTCAGCAACCTGGACTTCACTCCCGGGGACTTCCAGATTATGCAGATCCATAGCCATGAACCCGGATTCGCTGTATCCGTGCAGTTCGAATGTCTTCCGGTTAGCATATAGGAACTGACCTGCCATGTTGCGCACCAGGATGGCATTCGGAGCCGTATCGAGCATTTCTGCCATCATCCGGTTTGTTTCACGGGCTTGCTTTCGCTCGGTGATGTCCCTGACTGCGGCTACCCTGAAATTTTCATTATTGTATCTTATATTTTTTGCTTCAAGTTCTGCAGGAAAAAGCGAACCGTCCTTTCTCTTCATGATAACTTCATAGGGGCTGGGCTTGTCACTTTTCAGGTTTGATTTGACCAGCTCATGAAATTCGGGGATGACCAGCAACCCGATAACATCTTTGCCGATCATTTCCTCCCTGCTATAACCAACCATGTTGATTAACGATTCGTTGGCATCCAGCGCAATGCCCTGGTTATGGATCATGATTCCTTCGAATGTGAGTTTCGAAAGTTTTTTAAACCGGTCTTCGCTCTCGATGAGCGTTCGTTCTGCTCTTTTTCTCCTGGCCTCTTCCTTTAAAAGATTTCTCACTTTGTTGAGTGAATAAAAATAATAGGCGACACTAATAAAAAGCAGGACGAAAACCAGGATCAAACGATTCCGCATCCGGGTGAGTGCAACATATATGTCTTTTTCCTGGTACGAAATTAGGATTGTCCAGTAGGTATTCCCCAGCGGGGCACGATAAAAAACTACGTAATTTTCAGTGATCCCGGGTGCCAGGCTTGCAGTTACAGCCGGGTGAACGCTTTTTCCTGTCCCATTAATATTTTTCGCAATCTTATCCGATAATTCAAGGGTCGTACGATCATTTTTTGTGTTCTCCTCAAATGATTTTCCGGTATGCCCGCTGTCGGGACAATATATTTCAATCCCTTTTTCACTAAGCAACCATACATTGCCCGTTCCCCTGATCTTTATTTTCCCCAGGTACAGTTTTCCCAGTTTATTGATCGAGATCAACATGGCGAGGCTGCCTTTGTACTCCTTTCCATCGAATACCGGGACATGCAGTGCGATGGCAGGATATCCCTGCGCAGCAATAAAAACATCGCTGATGACCGGACGATGCGTTGCAATGACCTGGCTTACATGCTTTTGGTAAGTGATATCCTTTCCTATCACTGCATCATTGTGAGGATAGGTAAACAGGATGATACCGTGCGCATCAACCCTGGTGAGCGCTTCGAAATCATTCTTGTGATTTTCATAAAACCTGGCCAGCAGCCCTTCGCTGTTCGGGTTAACGGCTATCATATCCTGTTGCTGGGCCAGGAAGGTGAGATCATCCTGGTAATCATTGAATAGCGAAGTAATTCCCTGTGATGCTGTGCCGGCCAGGATTAACTGTTCATTGTTGAATTCACTGATCGTCTTTTCCTTTATGTCATCATAGATCATGGTGAACATCATGATGAAAACGATCAGTGCGACCGGTAAAATAAGGTATCGCTTTGAGAAATTAGGCCTTTTCATCCTGTGATTTTACGTAAATGAATGCACGAATGCCCGGCCGGCAATAATAAGTCTGTCATTCAAAATCTGTAGAGACATCCGGTTCGCGTTTTTTATGATGACGTTATACAAAAATAAGCAGTTTTATTTCTGTCCCAACATTTTTGGCTAATATGTTTGCATCGATGGCCAACGCTCCTTTCGGCTCCTCCCGTGAAGATTGAGCAAAAAAAAATCCGGCCGGAAGCAATTTGGCCCGGCCGGATTTAAGATGTTGCCTCAATTACGGTCGTGAAGGGTAAATGCCTTCAACACAAATGATGTAATGAATAACCTGGCCTGTTGCAGTCTTTTGGGTCAGATTGGGCAGGGCAAAGGTGGTTTTTCCATCGCCGCCATAAGTAGTCCCTAATAACGAAAAGACTGCTGTGTGAGTATTGATCTGTAATAATGAGCCATCGCAAAAAAGCCAGCCTGAGGGGGCAAAGTTGCCGCCAAATAACATGATTGAACAAAGAAGTGCATCCATAATTTTGTTTTTAATGGTTATAGGAACATGTGAAAATTATTTAAATGAAAACGATTATACTGCCATCTTATTTATAATAAGTCCAGTTATAAACGGTACAAATATATTCAATTTATTATTGCAGCGGTTTTTTTCCTGAATTTTTTATTCGGGAGGTTTCGATACTACCTGCACCCGGATGCTGCGCCATTTCCATGGATAAAATGCATCCTAAAAAATGTTCCGGTTCCTTTTTCGGCAATGGTTCATTGTCCTTGGTTTTAGATTTATTCAGGATAGATTCCGATGCCAGCGACCATTATGAGCTGCAGTATATTTTTTTAACTGCGAATATTTGTTGAACTTTGAAACCGCATAATAAAAGGATAAAAATGAATCCGGAAATTCAAAAACGCAAACTGGGAACCAGTGGACTGGAGGTTTCCGCACTCGGTCTCGGATGTATGGGAATGAGCTTTTCATACGGTCCGGCTGGCGACAAGCAGGAGATGATCGCTCTTGTTAGGAAAGCCGTTGAGCGCGGTGTTACTTTTTTCGATACGGCTGAAGTTTACGGGCCGTTTACAAATGAGGAGCTGTTGGGAGAAGCGCTGGCCCCGTTTCGTGACAGGGTGATGATTGCAACAAAATTCGGATTCGAACTTGATCCGCAAGGCGGGCCGAAATGGATTGGCTTGAACAGCCGTCCCGACCATATACGGCAGGTAGCAGAGGCATCACTGAAACGACTCAGGACAGAGGTTATAGACTTGTTCTACCAGCACCGGGTTGACCCGGAGGTTCCCATAGAAGATGTGGCGGGAGCTGTGCAGGACCTAATCCGTGCAGGAAAAGTAAAACACTTCGGCATGTCCGAAGCAAGCGCACAAACCATCCGCAGGGCTCATGCCGTGCAGCAGGTCACTGCGGTTCAGAGCGAATACTCGCTTTGGTGGAGGGAGCCAGAGGCCGAAGTGCTGCCAACCCTCGAAGAACTTGGTATTGGATTTGTGCCGTATAGTCCGTTGGGCAAGGGTTTCCTGACAGGGAAAATCAATGAGAGCACCACCTTCGACCAAAACGATTTCCGGAATACGGTTCCCCGTTTCAGCGCTGAAAACAGGAAAGCCAACCAAGCGATGATCGGTCTATTGGAAGAGGTCGCCATGCGCAAACACGCCACACCGGCACAAATTGCGCTGGCATGGCTTCTTGCCCGGAAGCCCTGGATCGTGCCGATCCCCGGCACCAGGAAACCGGAGCGCCTCGATGAAAACCTCGGAGCCCTGTCTGTAGAACTTACACCTGACGATCTGCTTGACATTGAAAATGCCGCATCAAAAATCACCATTTCGGGCGCCAGATACCCCGAAAGTGCCGCTAAACTTGTTGGACGATGATGTTCAGGGATATCAGTTATCCCTGATACATCGCACCGAATACCCCGATCGCTTCATCGGAAATAAAGAATATATATCGGCATAACACCAGCGCAGGCTCCGGAACCAGGCTGAGCTGGTGCTGTATGGGGTGGCTGTCCAGAAGCCATCGTCGTGGTTGTTGCCAGGGGCCAGGCTCCAAGCCCCGCTGGCATTCCGGTAGTTGGTGCACAGGGCAGTAAAACCGGCTGAATTTATGCCACTGGTCGTATCCATGTATTGCCACCGCGTGCTGCATCCTTCTTTTAGCATCCTGCCTATGAGTTTGCCGGTTCCGCCGAGCGCCAAGGTGTCGACCGTATGGTCCAGCAACTTTTCCATGATATTCCATTCGCTGTGCGTGGGAATGTGCCACCCCGCAGGGCAAAGATTACGGCTGTCGGCTGCAGCGTAGTAATTGTAAAGGTGACCGTAATACAGGCCCTCTTCCGGCAGGTTATGGTAATCGCAATAGGCTCCTGTGGTAAGGCTTCCCCATGTGGCGCTGTCGGTCACATTCGGGATGGGCGAACCGTCGCGGTAGTGTGTGGCTTTCATATTTTCCTGCATCCACCATTGAGAACCGATCTTTACGACTGCATAATGATTGCTGTCGGCATCGGCACAGTGCATGAAGGTAAAGGTCACCGTCTGGCTCTGGGTTGGAAACAGCATGCTGACAGTCCTGAGATTCCCTGATCTCCCGGTCAGTTTCAGGGTATCTCCTGCACTGAACAGCATGAATATTTTTGAACCGGATACAGGATTGTTTTTCATAAAAACATTCAAAGGTCCGGGATGTACCTGTCCCGGCAAGCATGTAGTAGTGGCCTGGCTGATCAGTTTTGCGTGATACACCCGGCTGTCTGATCTGACCTCCAGGATGTAGGAGCCTGCAGGCATGGCGTCAAGCAGAAACGAATGCGACTCTGCGGTGATAAGGTAAGTTCTTCTCCCGATGATTTTCCCCGACATGTCGAACATTGTCGCGACCACGATGCCTGCTGAAGCTGCTTCAATGATGACAGAAAAATTTCCTGTTGAAGGATTAGGATAAACAACAACCCCGCGGCCCGGGGCAGGACCCGGCTCAGTAATTCCCGCGGTTGACGAGAGAACCAGGGTATCTCTCCCGGTAATGGCCAGGCTGGTACATTGAGTCAGGTTCTCGACTTTGACTGAGTCGACGGTGATGGCCGCGCCTGTTCCCGCAAAGGTTACCTGGTAATTCTGCGCCTGCAACTGAATTGCCAGCACCATGATAAAAAAAGCCGAAGTAAGTACTTTCATTGGATCATTTTTGAAACAATTTGTTGATATTTTATCCTGTTTAAACCCCCAAAATTACTACGATTCTCCTTTTAATCAGTCATCTATCACTTGTGAAAATGACTTTTTTGTTTTTCCTTTCTTCTGTAAAATCCTGTCAATTGCAGTTGGTTTCAGCCAACTGATAATGAAAGGCTTCCTGATGCCGGCTTTAGCCGCATTTTTATCATTGCGTTTGCCCTCAATCAACTTAAGGCCATATTGCTTTATGTATTCAGCTGCATCGGTTGGACACAGATTTGGCCGCCCGCACGTTTCAGGATATGACCTGCCTGTTGAGAACCGACTTGTAGAGTTCGTCAAACTGTCGTCCGACCGTATTTAAACCAAACGTGTTTTCGACGAACCTTTCGGAATATTCAGGATCGAACAACCGGTAATTGTCCAGCATGAAGTTCATATTCTCCAGCAATGTCGCTTCATCCCCGGGAGGGATAAGCCTTCCGGCTTTGCTGCTGAAGTATTCGGGAATGCCGCCGGCTGCAGTTGCCAGCACAGGCAGTCCGCATGCCATGGCCTCGGGGATGACGATGGAAAAGGATTCAAAATTGCTGAACATCAGCAGGAAGGCAGATTCCCTGTAAACACCGGCAAGTTTTTCAGCTGGTATTGGACCCGTAAACACAACGTCAGGGCTGGCAAGTCCCAGGTCCGATGCATATTTCCTGACGTGGCTAAGGGCAGGCTCATCGCCTCCGACAAACAGGACTTCAAAATCCTGCCGTTGGCTTCGCAGTATTTTTATGGCGCGTAGCATGCCATGCAGGTTTTTTGCCCGTTCATGAAAATTGGAGACGTGGAGTATCCGTTTTTTTGGCATGAAGGCACTATTTACTGCCGGTATGAACAGGGTGGTGTCAACAGCATTAGGAATAACCACGAATTTTTCATTACGGAGCCCGCAATCCTCCATGGCACTTTTCAGGAACCCGCTGACCGTTGTGACTGCCGCAGCGTGGCGGACGATCATCCTGGTCAGCATTCTCCTCAGCAAACCTGTGAACCCCCAGTTTTCGGGGATGTACCTTGTCCAATGTTCGCTGATGATGTAGGGTGTTCGGGTGAACAGGCTGATTATAAACCCGGATATCGCCGCCCTGGTAAGAATGTGAACATGAATGATGTCAAATGAACCGAATTGTTTCGCAGCATAGCGATAGCCGGCATAGGAGCGGGAAAAAAACTTCAGGAGATTGAAAAGGCGCGCTGCCATGGCAATGGGGCAGGAGGAAGGTTTGTAGAAATAGCGGATCACAGTAAATCCGGGTTCTTGCACGTTCCCTTCGGTGACTGTTTCGGGACCGGAGTTTTTCTCTCCCGGCAAAACGGCGAGGACGACGAGCTCATTGTACCGGGCAACCGCCTGTGCGTGGCGACCGATGAAGATCCCCGAAAAAGGAAGGTACCAGCGGGTAAGGAACAGGATTTTCATAAGATTGTGATTTCCCGCGAAAGCGTATCAATTAAATTGTATCCGTCGCGGGTTAGTGAAAAATCGGTCGTCCTCCCTATGGGAACAATGGTGTCGATTCCTTTTGGCCTTATTCCGGCGATAAATTGAATCAGTTCCGGTTTTTCAATTCCATAATAAGAGAGTGTTTGATATTTACTGGAAATGACTGTTGATAATTGACTTAAGGACAATGCTTTAAATTCAGAAAAATATCCGCCGGAACAACGGTATTTGTCAATATCAGCTGGTAGTTCTGTCAACTCGGTTCTCCAAACCAGGTTATCGGGCATCCTTGTTTTCCTGATCCCCTCCAAATGGACTGCCTGTGAGTAGAAAATTGCCAGTTTATTTACCGCGGAATGTGGTTGCAACGTGTATCTCGCTTTTGCCAGTTCATGCAAATGATGCCAGAATATCCTTTTTGCTGTTGCTACATGTTCATCATTCCCAAGCCAGACGATTAAATGCGGAGAGGTGCACGCATCCTGATCAGACAGGTAAGTGTCATTGTAAAACCCGGCTGCAACCCGTTCAGGCGACTTTTCACCGACATATTTATCAGCATTAATAACACAAAGCGAATACCTGTCGGCAAATGTCACATCAAAGGAGCGGGGAGGAAGGCTGTTTTTCCTGATCTCCGCGATGGTGGCATCGCCTCCCCAGATGACCCTCACATCACAAACTGACGAAAAGTATGCAGTTGCTTCACTTGCCGGATCATACCGTACAAGTGCAAGCCGGGAGGTGACAGGCGCATGTTCCCCTTCTGCAACGAGTCTGGTGATGACGCGGCAAATCAAATCTGCCCGCGATGATGCTTTCGACGATACTTTTACAATGTTGGCATTGCCCGCAAGGATCCCGCTAACCAGGGAATAGGCAAACGTCACCGGCACATTTGCCGGGGTGATATGGAAAATCACACCTCTGCCCAGCCTGGGATTCTTCCCGGTGTAATATTTCCTTTTTAACTGGATTAAATTCGCCCGCCGGCAAAAAAAAGCAAAGGTTGCAACATCCGGATACCGCCTGGTTTCAGGGTCATTTTTCAAAGCAAGTGATAACGCGTGCAAAAACGCGATGGCATTTTCCGCGAAAGGTTCTGCACTGCTGCTTTGAAGCAAACGGTCAAGGCCGGATTCGTCCGGGCAAAGAAATCTGACATCACTAAGGTAATTCTTCATAGGCATCGCTGCAACCTCTTATGCCGGCATTTCCGATCCTGCCGGTAATTGTAAAATATTTCCCCAAACGACCGCATGAACAATCGTCTTCGCCAAGGAGAATCCCTGTATCGTCGGTGAGCAGGGAGTGTCCAGGGTAACTTTTCGGCAGGATTGACAATACCTGGACGATGCCCACTTCGCCAACATCGGCTTCTGAAAAATCATCCGACCGGCGGATTATGATATCGCCGTATGACGAAGCGTGATAATGACCGTATTCACATGCCATGAAAATGGATCCGGTTTGTTCGGCCATCCCGTAGTAATCATGCACCCTGCTTATACCGGCAACATCCATCATCATCTTCCTGAACACAGTTGCCGTTACGGATTCCCGTTCCATTTTCTTCCATCCGCCGCCATGAATCAACACTGCGTTTGACAGGTCGGGTTGAATGCCTGTTTTTTTTAATGTTTTATACAGGTATTCATACACCTTGAACGTAAAACCAAAAATCAGGAGCGGTTCGCCCTTATGCTCCGTGGTAAATGCCTTTAGCAGCCCTGTTTTTAATTGCAACTGTTCATCCAGGGCAAACATGCGTTTTGAGCCAAGGAGTGAGAATCCGAGAATCCCTGCCGCCCCGGCTGACAAATGGTGCCGGCTTTTTACCGTGTCCTCTGAATCAATAATGATCATAGGCCGGCGCTTTGTTCCGATAAAAGAGGAAAGGATCTTTGTGAGTACCCTTGTTTGATTTGCCGCCGTTTCCCTGTCGAGGAACACCTTTGATCTGAGTTTTCCCGACGTGCCGGAAGATGTCAGTGTGCGTACTATTTCTTCGTCAGGAACGCTGTGCAGTTCGAACATCCTGAACAGCTGAACAGGCAGGAACATCAAATCACGGTAATGATAATCCTTTTGGGGATCAAAACCGATGCTGTCCATCATTTTCCGGTAGGGCACACAGGCGTGGTAATGGTGGCGAGACAGCATAGTCAGGAATGGGCTCAACATTTTTTCCTTGTCGGCCTTGCCTAAAGCGTAGGGCTGGATATTGGGGATTTCTGCCAGGTTCATGTGATATCCGGTAAGAAAAAATGGGTTTTACCTGCCTCATTCCTGGGAATTTCAACACAGTGCCTTACGGAAACAGCCGTCGGATGAATTTCCGTGACAGCAGAAATGTACTTTTTAACTTCAGCCATCCTGTTCATGTCGGTAATGTAAATGACCAGGTGATCGTCCTGACCGGTACAAGCACATTCGGGAACAATTTTTTCCAGCAGGATTTCCGTCTCATCCAGGCTGACCCTGTTGCCGAATATTTTAATAAATCTCTGATTTCTGCCCACAATATAATAAAAATGGTCACTGTCTCTCTTTGCCAGGTCGCCGGTGAAGAGCACCCCGTGATTTTCGTCGCCTTTCATCAGGTCATCATATCCATTGGCATACCCCATCGAAACATTCCTGCCCTTATAGACAAGTTCGCCAATTGTATCATGTTCTTCTATTTCTGTCCCATTTTCATCAACCAGGCTGAAACATCCGCCGGGTATTGCGTTTCCGATGCTTTCAGGCTTCTGCAGCGCGTAACGGGCAGGAAGGTAAGCCATGCGGGCGGTGGCTTCCGTTTGGCCGTACATAACAAAGAACTTTTTGCCGGAGCCGGCGCAGCATGTTGCGAATTCATGGACCAGTTCACTGCTCAGCCTGCCACCCGCCTGGGTCAGGGTTGTCAGGGAAGGCAAGTCCATCTGCATGAAGTTGATCCGTTTGAGGATCTTGTACATATAGGGAACACCCGACAGCGAGCTTGCCTTGTGTTCTTTCACGAATCTCCAGAAATCCTTTTCCAGCAGGGTCTTCGAAGTTAACAGGATGGCCGCTCCCATGAGGATATGGCTGTTGATTACCGAGAGGCCGTAGGAGTAGCTCATGGGCAGCGTGGTAACGGGCCTTTCATGTTCACCGATCGCCAGGTAGTCTGCGATGGATCCAGCATTGGCTGCCAGGTTCTCATAGCTGATCCGAACAAATTTCGGGCTGCCTGTACTTCCCGAGGTTGCCAGAAGCATGGCCAGATCATCATGCAGCGGGAAACCTTCGTTTGTTTCCAGTTTTACAAGGGAATAGCGATAACCCGAAAAAACTGTCTTCGCAGGCATAAATTCATCCGCCCGGTGATCGGGCAGCCAGAGGTATTGCGGTTTGTAAGTCTTAATGAGACCGGCCAGCAAAGCGCCGTTAATGGTAGAATCGAGCATCAAGGGAACGATCCGTCCGGTTAAAAAGGAAAAGTACCCGCATAAGGCGCCGGGTGTGTTACGGCAGAGCAAAAAAACCAGGCAGCGGTTGGGGATAACCTTGTTGACGGAGCCGGAAAAATCGCTGAGATCACCATAGGTCAACCGGGTCCCGTCATCAGCAATGATGGCAGTATTCGTCGTCGGATGATGAACCTGGAATGAGAACATTGCTGCAAAATTATCAGGTTAATGATGAAAACTGCTGACTAATGGCGTATGCAATTTGCAAGGGAAGCAATCCGTTTTGCTCAAGCATATAATGGTAGTCGCCGGCAGGTTGAAACTTATCTTCAATACCGAGCCGCAGCAATGGCGGATGATGCCTGAGCGAACATAAATGCCCGGCAACAGCCCCGCCCAGGCCTCCTGTCTTGGCGTGCTCTTCAACAGAAACCACCAGCCTGGCCGAGTTTATTTCCTGGTCGATCGTAATTGTATCAAGCGGTTTGATCGTATGTATGTCAATCACGGTCGCCGAAATCCCCTGCTTCTCCAGTATTTCTGACGCCTGCAGTGAATTATACACCATCGAACCGGAAGCCAGAACCGTTATATCGGTCCCTTTTGCCAGAACAATTCCTTTCCCAAGTTCAAAGTCGAAGTTCTGCCTGTAAACTACCGGGTTGTTCATAATGCCGGTGAGACGCAGGTAGACGGGGCCGCTGAAAGTTGACACAGCTTCCACTGCCTTCGCGAGTTCGGTGCAATCGGCAGGAGATACAATCACAATTCCGGGAACAGCGCTTACAATGGCGATATCCTCCATGCAGTAATGCGTGTTCCCGAACAAGCCATTGGCAAAGCCGGAACTGAGGCCAACCAGCTTTACATTCCGGTGCATGTATCCCATGAAATGCCGCATAGGCTCGCATGCCCGCAATACCGAAAAATTGGCAAAGGAAATCGCAAAGGGAATAAAATCTTCAGTGGCGAATGCGGCGGCGATCCCAAGCATGTTCTGTTCGGCAATGCCTGTATTGATAAGCCTTTCACGAAATATTTTGGCAAAGTGGTCAAGTCCCGAAGTTTTTTCCAGGTCGCTGGTGAGCACGATCACTTTCTCATTTTCCCTTGCCAGTTCAAGCAATACCTGGCCAAGGGCACTGCGTTGCCCAAGCAGTGACCAAACCCTGATATTTGACGGATTAATTTGTATCATGCGGGTCGTTTTGCTTGGGATATTTCAGCGATCGCCTCATCAAATAATTCCTTTGAAAGGCTGTTGTGATGCCACGCGTTGTTGTTCTCCATAAAGGAAACCCCTTTTCCCTTAATCGTCCGGGCAATGATCGCACGGGGCTTCAGCTCTGTGCAGGGATGCATCAGTGCATCGAGCAGCTGGCTGATGCTGTGCCCGTCATCCACGGTGATTACATCCCATCCGAAGCCATGCCACATGTTTTCAAGATGGGTGTTCATAACATCGCAGGTTTTTCCGTCTGATTGCATGGAATTCATATCCACCACCGCGGTCAGATTGGAAAGGTTGAAATGAGGCGCGGCCATGGCAGCTTCCCATACCGAACCTTCATTGCATTCGCCGTCACCCAGCAACACATATACCTTGTAAGGATTTGCGGTTTTTTTTGAGACCAGGGCCAGGCCAACCCCGTATGACAATCCGAAACCCAGCGTCCCGTTTGAATACTCTATACCCAGTTCGGGGTTCAGGGATGATGCGCCCGGCAGGAGCCCCCCGTTTTGTCCGAAGGTAAAGAGTTGTTCTTCGCTGATGATATGGGCTGCTTCCAGCGCTGTATAATGCGCCAGCGAGCCGTTTCCCTTGCTCAGGATAAACCGGTCGCGGTCTTTGCACTTCGGGTTTACCGGATCCAGGCTCAGCACCCCGCCATATAGCGCCGCGATGATTTCAATGATGGAGAGGCACCCTCCAAGGTGGGCTCCTTTTGACCCTGTCATGTGAGCCAGCCGGAGCACGTTGACCCGCATCCTGGCGGCGGCCTCTTCGCACTTTCTTATGGTTTCATCCGAGGCTTTCATAACAAACCTCCGTCAACACGAATAACCTGTCCGGATATATTGGCCGAAAGGTCCGAAGCAAGGAAGAGCGCGGTCTCGGCTATTTCAGATGGCTTCATGATTTTTCTGGTTCCGCCTGCCTGACTGTTCCCCGGAATGACTTCTTCCGGCAAACAAACCAGGATGTCCGTATCCGTCATACCCGGCGCGATGGCATTGGCCCTGATCCCGGAAGAAGCAAGCTCCGAAGAAATCACGGAGGTGAAGCAGATCAGGGCGGCTTTGGAAGCGCCATAGGCCGCTTTACCGGCGTTCCCGTCGATCGCCGCTGTTGATGCAATGTTGATGATGTTTCCGGACTTGCGTCTGGCCATGAGTTTTACCAGGTATTGGGTGAATAAAAACGGACCGAAAAAATTCACTTCGAAAACCTCTTTCAGGTTGTTTGCCGGTGTCATCTGAAACAGGGCGCTGTAGCCGATCCCGGCGTTGTTTACCAGCACATCGACCGGCTTTTTAAATGCAGCGATTTGCTTTGCAGCTGATTTAATTTCATCCGGTTTGGCCATGTCAAAACAGATGGGGACGATTTTCACCGCCCAGGTTTCGGCAAGCCTGGAGGTGAATTCTGAAAACCCTGCATCCTCCCGGCGCACACAGGCAAATATGCTTGCCCCATGAGATGCAAACAGTTCGAGGATCGCTTTGCCGATTCCCCTGTTGCAGCCCGTGATCACAGCAGTTTTGCCGGTTAACAACTTACAGCCTGACGCCATATTTCCTCAATATTTCGATTCCTTTGAGAAAAGAACTGAATTCAATGATATCATCGGTCTCCATCATGATGTCAAAAGTCTCCTCCAGCCGTGCTACCAGGCTCATGTGCCCGACCGAATCCCACGTATCGACACCCTGGTATTCAAGCTTCTGCAACTCATTTTTTGTCACGCCAAACAACGTTATGAATGTTTCCCTGTATTTTTCAGCGTTCGTCATAGCGTTAGTCTATTCCTTGTTTATAGAGGCGGGAAAGATAGATATTTTCGGGATTGAAAAAGGTGTTATCCCTGAGCTTTTTGAAAGTAAACCATTCTCCTTTCCCTGTAAAAACAAACCCCATGGATTTAAACAGCTGCATCTCCCGGGCATTTAGTGAATTGGGCTGAAACCCGGTATACCGGATCATGCAGATCTCTTCATTTTTCAACGCGCTTATGACTTTCCCCAGGAAGAAGTTCACTACGCTCCCGGCCAGTTCTTTGTCAAAAAGGGTCTGTTCGATGGAGGCAACATTCCCTGCAACGCTGCAAATCACCTGGCCTTGCAGCAGGTTGTCCCGGTCAAGAAGCTGGTATGACCGGTATTGAATAGGGTAGGGGTTATTCCTGATCCTCCAGGTAAAATAGGCGTTATCCTGCAACATGAAGCATAGCGGACCAGGTGCCGCCGCCCGCTGAAAGAGGCCGGTATTGTCACCGGTCTCCCGGTTGATGTGATACGTCATTTGCCGGCAGGGAAGGAGCTTGCGCCTGAACGAATACAGGGAGGACATGCCTGCCAGGATGGCCATTTTATACTTCGCGGAAACACTTATTTCCGGTTTATTCGATAAAATATTTTTGTATGCCTTCACCGGGTTTAACACGAGGACCGAATAATTCGTTTTAAATGATTTCCCAAAACCAATCCGCTTGTAGGTTGCAGGGATGGTGTTGAATCCCCACAGGAATTCTACCCCTGACTTTTTACACGCTTCGGTCAGCACAGCAAACAGCTCTTTCAGGATGTCGGTATTTCTATACCTGGCAATGGCGTTGATCCCGACGAGGGTATCCTCTCCCTTGGCGGCCAGAAACCAGGTCCCGTCGCTGGAGATCATTTTGTGAATGATGGCGCACTGAGTCCCGACAAGCACCGGTTCTTTTCCTTCGTCCACCTCCCATGCCCCGGCATATATGACCTTCCGGTCGGGCCCCTCCAGGAATTCCCAGGAGAATTCGCTTTGTTTCCTTGCCTTCCTTCCGCCGGGACGGTTAATGCCGCGCGAATTGTTAAAAAAATCATTGACTACTGTATATTCCGAATCCCTGATTAATTTTATCTCGAGAGGCATGGTCAAAGATAAAAAAAAGATGAATTGCCGAATCTTTCGGATTGTTGTTTTTTACAGCTTTTATAAGTTAAATTTTTACGATCATTTTGCCCTGGTTTTTCCCGTCGAAAAGGTCGATAAAGGCTTGTGGAATATTTTCAAATCCCTCCACGATCGTTTCAACATAGTCCAGTTTTCCTTCCTTCAGCCAGAGGGCCAGTTGATTAAACGCTTCCGGGAATTTCGTTGAAAAATCGCTCACGATAAACCCCGTCATGGTAGCGCTTTTGGTTAACAGGAGCGGCTGAAGGCGGGGCCCCATAGGCATCTTTGTTTCATTGTACATGGAAATGGCGCCGCAAACGGGCAACCTGGCATGTTTGTTTATGTTCGCCAAAACCGCATCTGAAATTTCACCGCCTACGTTGTCGAAATAAATATCAACCCCGTTTGGACAGGCGCTCCGGACAGCCGACTTCAGGTCGTGCTTGGTTTTATAGTTGATCGCGTGGTCAAATTTAAATTTTGATTTAAGGAGTTCTGCTTTTTCGTCCGAACCCGTTATGCCGACTACCGTGCATCCATAAATTTTACCTATCTGCCCCACCACGCTGCCAACCGCGCCTGCAGCGCCGGACACCACCAGGGTTTCGCCCGGCTTTGGAATTCCGATCTCGGTTAAGCCCAGGTAAGCAGTCAGTCCCGTCATTCCTAAAACGCCGAGGTAGGATGATAAAGGAGATACTTTGTCATCCACTTTTATTAACCCTTTGCCATCGGATACCTGGTACTGCATCCATTGGAGGTTTCCCGAAACAAAATCACCTTTTTTGAATGTTGCATGTTTGGAGTCAGCCACTTGGGCTATGATTCCCGATTGAATCGGCTGGCCAACCTGGAAAGAGGGGACATAGGATTTGGCATCATTCATCCTGCCGCGCAAATAGGGATCAACGGAAACATACAGTGCCTTTAATAAAACATGCCCGGAAGGGGGAACCGGAATGGCGGCGCTGGTAAATTCAAAATCGGCCAGGGTCGGTTTGCCAGCCGGTCTTTTCTTTAAAAGGATTACTTTATTCATATCACGGTTATTTTTAAATATGTTGCAAAGGTGGTGGTAATAATTGTTGGGAGTATTACATGACTATTGTTAAATGTTGCAGGATTCACACATTTCCGGTGAGCATTTTTCTTTTTTATGACCCTCTGAAATAATCATATTGGGACATGCCATGGGTAGACATGCCTGGTAGACATGCCATGGCATGTCTCTGCGGCTAACGACTTGTGTTTTTCGGGGCCACACCATGGTGTGGCCCCACCGCCAGCCGTATCTCATCCCCATTGTGTTAAACCTGCCAGCAATGTGTGAATCATGCAACTCTTTCTATGAATTATGTAATGGAAACGCCAGCAAAAAGAACGAACCTTTGTACTAAATTTCAATAAGCAGGCGATGGAAAAAAAACTCTTTGTGCTGTCGGGCGGCGGGTGCCGCGGTTTTGCCCATTTGGGGGCTGTAAAAGCGTTGTTGGAGGCGGGGATCATCCCGGCCGAAATTTCCGGCACGAGTTCCGGCGCCATCGCCGGGGCATTTTTAGCTTGTGGTTTTTCCCCCGATGAGATTAAAGATATCTTCATTGAAAACCTGAAATTAAGCATGCTCTCCTTCAACGGGTTCAAGATGGGGCTGATCTCGATGAAAAATATCAGGACCTTTCTGGAGAAAAATTTACGATTCAAGCAATTTGAAGATCTGCCAATCCCTTTTTATGCAACTGCAACCAGTTTCACTGATGGCAGCCAGCACATATTCAACCACGGAAATATCATCGATGTCATTCTTGCTTCCAGCTCTATCCCCGTCATTTTTCCGCCTATGGAAATTCAGCGCACGCCATACGTTGACGGAGGCATTTCCAACAACTTGCCCGTTGAACCTTTTATCGATAAAAAAAAGGATGTTGTTTGCATTTATGTTAATCCGATTACGTCATTTAAACCCGGGGAGGGTGTTTGTGAGATCATGGACAGGGCAATACATCTGGGTTTCCGGGAGAAAATCACCCAATCCGCTGATGGCTGTTTTTTATTTATTGAGCCAGGGGACTTAGGGGGATACGGGCTTTTCGACATTCAAAAAATCAGCGAGATATTTGATGTGGGCTTTGATTTCACGAAAAAACTATTGGAGAACCGCAGCAAAACGGCGGTTACTAAAACCTGAGAACCATTGGAAGGGCAGGGGAATTCCTTATTGTTTCATGATCTTTCCGTCGCCCATTTCGATGATACGGTGGGTTTTCTTTGCAAAATCTCCGTCATGCGTCACGACCAGCAAAGTCTGGTGATGCTCCTCGGCAAGTTGCCTGAAGATATCAAAAACGATGAGGCTGTTCTTTTTGTCGAGGTTCCCCGTAGGTTCGTCACACATGATAATCTCCGGGTCGTTGATCAGCGCCCGCGCAATCGCCACCCGTTGTTTTTCACCCCCCGACAGCTGGTTGGACTTCTTATCCGCCAGTTTTTCAACATCCAGTTTCCGTAAGTGTTCCATGGCGCGCTCTTTCACTTCTTCTTCTTTGTAACGGCCCAGCTTCAGCCCCGGGAGCATGACATTTTCCAGGGCGGTGAATTCGTTCAACAAATAATGGAACTGGAATACGAACCCGATTTTTCCATTGCGCACCAGGGCAAGTTGTTTTTCACTTTTTCCCCTCATGATCTCGCGGCCTATCGACAATTCGCCTTCATAGTCCGTATCCATGGTAGAGAGAATATAGAGCAGCGTGGATTTGCCACATCCCGATTTGCCGGTGATGGCAATGAACTCGCCCTGATTGATCGTCAGGGAAATATCGTCCAGCACCTTGACAACCACCGGGTCGTGGAAGTTTTTGCAGATATGGCTGGCTTGCAGTACAATGGCGTCATCCATTTTATTTTCCCCTGATAATGATGACCGGATCCATCCCGCTTGCTTTCCGGGCCGGGGCCCAGCCCGCAAGGCAGGTAGTTACGGTGGAAAATGAAAATCCTATAAAATAGAATACCGGATTGTAATCGACCGGGTAGGTTGTTACGGTTGGCAGCGCCACCGTGATAAACGGGATCTGGTCAATCACCAGCGAAAACAGGAATCCGAAGAGCAGGCCCATCAGTCCTCCGAAAAGGCCGATGCTCAGTGCGATCGTCATAAAGATCAGGTTAACGTCTCTTCCTGAGAACCCGGTCGCCTTCAGGATGGCAATGGAGTCCATTTTTTCATAGATCATCATGTTCAGGATGTTGTAAATCCCAAACCCGGCCACAATAAGCAGGGTAATTCCCACAAGGTATGAAATCAGGGTCCTGACAAAGGAGCCGGTTTCAAATTGTGCGTTGGCAGCCTGGATGTCTTCGGCATCTGCCTGGAACAGTTGCGCGTACTCTTTTGCCATGGCAGGTGCCAGGTCCATGTTATTAAGTTTCACCTGGATATCGGTGATATAATCAACGGGCTTTCCCAGTATCTTTTGTGCCGTGCCGATGGATGCGAAACTCTGTACTTTATCCAGTTCCTGTACACCGGAACGGAAAAATCCCACCACCTTCAGCGAAAACTGTTCCTGCGTTACCGTGGTCACCAGTACCACATCGCCGATTCCGGCCATCAGTTTGGCAGCCAGCCCCTCCCCGAGGATGATGCTGTTCGGGATGTTTTTCAGATCGAGTGGGTTGCACGAAACAACGTACTCGCTGAAGTGGAACAGGTTGCTTTCTGCCGTTACATCGATGCCATAAATAACGCCGGTGATGTCAATGGCGCCATCGTTAAAAAATACCGGCGCCGTAATCTTTGGCGCAACGCCCCTTACGCGGGAATCCCTGTTAAGTACCTGCGTAATAGCTCCGCTGTTGTAAATTGCCTGTCTGCTGCTTCCCGCTTTTACCGACCTGATGAAATTATAACGTTTTTTAAATTCGCCCAGGAGGTGAACCGGTTGATGAAGATTGGGTTTTATCTCATTAAATATCCTGATATGGGCCGTGCGGTTCAGCATCAGCCCGTCGAGCAGATTATTCAACCCCGACATGAAACTCAACAGGGCAATGAACATGGTGATGCTGAAAGTAACACCGATCGCCGCCACCAGGGTTTGTTTCCACCTGGCAAACAGCAGTGCAACGGCAATCCTGGAGATTAATCGGATGTTCATCGGGCAGGCTCCTCTATAACATCACCTGCCGTAAGGCCCTTTAGTATTTCCGCCTTCTGATAATCCATGAGGCCCACCACCACCTTTCTCATTTTGCCGCTGGCCAGTTTCACCATGGAATCCCCTGCCAAACAGTTCCTGGGAATGGTAAGTACTTTTTCTTTTTGCTGAATGACGATGTTTGCTTCCAGCGACAGGTTTGGGTAAAGTGTGGCAGGCATGGTTACAAAAGCAGCTTTGACGGTAAACGACCTGGATTGTTCATCCATCAGGGGCTCAATTTTCGACACCATGGCTTCGAATACCTTGCCCTTGTAACTGTCCATGGTGTAGAGCACCCGCTGTCCATGGCGGATGCGGGCAATATCGTATTCATCCACTTTCATTTCAATCAGGAAGTTTGCTGCATCTCCAATTATTGCAACCGGGCTTAACAAATTGACCGACTCTCCTTTTTCCTTCAGAATTTTGTACACTTTCCCGGATGTTTCCGCTTTAATGTAGTAATCACCTGTTTGCAGGGAACTTATCTTCAGGTTTGTCTGGCTCTGTTTGGAAGCAAATTCAAGCTGCCGTTTCAGTTCGCGGTAATGGATGCCTGCAACCTGGTAAGCCGCGAGCGAATTTTTGTAGGCCAGTTGCTTTTGCTCGTACTCGACCCGGCTGCCAATGCCCTGCGACCACAGGTTACGCTGCCGCCACAGCAGGAGGGAGTCATCCTTCATTTTATTCTGCGCGGTGGTGATGCCCAGTTTTGCTTCATTCAGTTTCTCCGAATTGACCTGCATGCCGGCATTGTCAGCCGCCAGCCTTGCATTATAGGTATTCAGCGCTGATGACTCGTTCAGCACTTTCATAAGGGCCGTTCCTTTCGAAATGGTATCTCCCTCGGTTACATAGATTTCCCGGATCAAGCCATTTACCGTTGAAAAAACCTGGAACTGATTCAGGCTTTTTACAATCCCGGAGGCATACACTGATTCCGTGATATTTTGTACGACAGGGCTGATCTTTTGATTGCTCTTTTTACACGATCCAAGGAGAAGCAGGACAATAATGAAAGGATAGTATTTCATAGTTAAAAACATATCGCCGGGTAACCGTACAAAGTTGAAACTTAATATTTAGGGAGATGTTACACAATATTTACTATTCGTTACATCATTCACACTTCTCCAATGACAGGGTGCATAGATGAATATTTGCTAATTTTGCCGCATGAACCATGAAGATCAGGCGCAGGAACTCGTTCTGCAATACACCTTTGATGTTACCACTGCCGATTGCGACATGTATGCCAGGCTTCGGCCGGGCGGACTGGTCAGTTTCCTGATTATCGCTGCCACGCAGTCGGCTGCCACGCTGGGTTTCGGTTACGAATTTCTCAGCAGGCATCGCCTATACTGGGTGCTCAGCAGGATGACCGTTGAGATTTACCGCCCGCTCAGGTGGGGCGACAAGGCGATTGTGGTGACCTGGCCAAAAGATGTGGACGGTTTGCTTTACCTCCGTGATTTTGAAGTCAGGGATCAATCCGGGGAAATTGTGGCCAGGTCGACCTCAGGCTGGCTGGCAATCGATATTGCATCGAAGCGGCCACGCAAGGTGGAGGACAAGTTCAGCTATATGTTCGACCTGATGAAAAACAAACACGCGCTGCTTACGAAGCCGGAAAAACTGCCGGCAGTTCCCGCAGGCGAAACATACAATCTGAAGGCCACCTGGTTTGATTTCGACCTGAACAAGCATGTCACCTCCAGCCGCTACATCGACTGGATGGTGGATAACCTTCCGGACGATGTCCTGGTTCATCAATATCCCGGATCAATCTCGGTCAACTATATGAAAGAAACCATGCTGGGAGAGTTAACAAGGCTTACTGTTGCCCTTGAACCAGTCGGGAGTTATCTTTTCGAAGGGGTCAGTTCTGATGGCGTCAAGCCGACCTTCAGGGGAAAGATTGGATTCATGTCCACTCACTGAATGGTAATTAACTGAAGAGAAACCTTGCGGGTTATTATGTCAAAACGTTTTTTGTAAAAAGGCCCGGAGGTTTGAATGGATAATCCCCTGATTTGTATTACCCTTGAAATCATCCATGGTGACAACAAATTTCGGATAATTATCCCTGATCAGCAAGAGATTCCCGAATTCCCGTTCAATCGTTTGATCATCAGTTAAAAGATAAGCGCATTGTATATATATTTTTTCTCCCTGCCGCTCACAGATAAAATCGATTTCTTTATCGCCTGTTTTTCCGAAATAAACATTGAACCCCATCCTGATCATATGCTGAAACACACTATTTTCGATAAGTTTATTGATATCCTGAGGCTTATAACCAATGATGGCATTTCGTAAACCAAGATCCTCGAAATAATATTTCTCACTCGTTTCGAAAATTTTCTTTCCCTGCAGATCGCAGCGTGGGACTCTTGTGATATAATATGCCGATGCCAGGTACGACAGGTAATTGGCAATAATGACAGGAGAAATTGCCATCCGTTGTGATTTCAGGTAATCACTGATACGCTTTGTTGAAATGAGACTGCCGGTTGAATCAGCCAGAAACCTGATCAGGTTTTCGAGGAAATTGACATTTCTGATGTTATACCGGGCAACCACATCTTTAAGGAGAACAGTAGCATTGATCGATTTGAGGTAATCAAAAACCACCTGGTCAGTTAACGGAAAAACCATCAGGTTGGGCAACCCGCCATATTTGAGATATTTACCCAGGCTCTCGGCTGTATCTGTACTCTTGTGAAAAATTAAAAACTCTGGGAAACTCAATCCATGAATTCTGATTTCTATGTACCTGCCACTAAGAACAGTGGCCAAATCGCCTGAAAGCATTGAAGAACTACTCCCCGTACACCAGATATCCATGTTTCCTGTGACCAGTAAACTACGTAACGCTTTTTCAAATCGTTCAATCTCCTGAACTTCATCAATAAACAGGAAATTCATCTCCCCCGGACGGCGGTTTTTCTCAACATATTCAAGAAGATCCTTGTCGTTACTTATAAAATCAAACTCATGAATATCCTTGTCAATATAGATAACATGAGAACCAGGATGAAACGTTTCAACCAGTTCCATGATCTGAAAAAGCATAAAACTCTTTCCAGTTCTTCGCTGTCCGGTAAATATTTTAATGAGGTTTTTCGCGAGAAAAGGCCGGGCACGGTCAATGTAAAGCGGCCGTTTGATGTGCGGTTTGATATTTGAGTTCATAAATATTAAATATACTTCAAATATACGAAACTAATATGAAATATATCAAGTATACTTTAAAATTAAAGTAAACGGTCGCCAGGCCAGTGAAGTGGTCCCTGATCGCCGGATGAGCATGCGATTCGGGAAAGGTATTACCATTATTTTTTCTTCAGGGGACGCCAGAACGGCAGGGGAGAGGTCATTTTATGGCAGTGGCAATACATTGAGTTTTTTCAGCTCTTCCATCGTGACACTTGGTGGCATTTCTCCCTTTTTGATCTTTCCGATAACCACTTTAGCAACCGTGTCGGCCGCCACTTTGGTCTTGAAGCCTTCGTTGCCCGGCTGCCCGGGGATAGCAGGCTGGTGAATAAATAACTTCTTGTCTCTGAGAATATCATACCCCCATGTTTTATTGACCGAAGGAATGATGACATAGGAATAGCCGGCACTTTTGCCGGCATCTCCTGCCGGGTACTGAGGGGTGCCCTTCTGGTTGCTGCTTTTGTCCTGGGCGCTCAGGTTAAGACTGAAGGTTATTGAAAAAATCAAACAGAAACAGTACATCAGATTATGAGAAGTAATTTTCATTGAGTGAAGTTTTATCAGGTTGGTTATAACAATTCCTCGAACTGTTTTTTCACCCCGGAATTGCGCGCTAAATTAAAAAATGATTTGGCATAGCGATCCCCGGACCATGTGATTTGTAAATGTGTTGCAAGAACTTTTTCCTTTGTAGTGCCATTTACCTGCCGATCGCTCTGTTCGAAAACTAATACCTGATTGGCAGGTTACCGTTTTTCAAACCTCCCTGTTTTTTCCTCAATTTTTATCCGGTATACAGTGGCTTTCAAATGCATGGCCTCCAGCTTATGTAACGGATCAAGTCCGTGGGTTTCAAAACAACACTTTGGATTCTTCTCAAGCATCCTGGTTTTCATGCCCCGTATTGTATGCCCCAAAAGGCAGCCATCATCATACAGATAAGCTACAGGCACTACATAACTTTTTTCATCGGCATAACAACCAATTCTGCCTATTACGTTTGTAGAAAGTACATGAACAATTTGTTCTTCAGTTAATTCTCCCAGCATAATTGTTTTTTTTTAGTGTAAGTGAATAAAATGTCAACGTTCAGCATGATTAAGCGCAGTTCCTTGCAAATACTGCATAACCGGGATTATAACAAGTCATCCTTCATTTTCCCGTGGTGAGCTGGTATTTATATACAGACAAAACTATTTTCAAATTTCTTCATGACTGTTATATAATTATTTAAATCAGTTGCAAGTTTCACACTTTTCAATCCTGAAATTCCCTTAACCCACCTTAACATAGTCAAATGGGTTTCTTATGTAACATTTAAGACGCTGATTATGCGTTGATTGTGAATATTTCTATTGTTTATTTAGTCTGATTTCGTATTTTTGCGCCACTGATCCTATGTCAGCGAGTTGAATAACCATATTACAAATAACCTGGTTTAAATATATGCGATTCCGAATCATAGTTCTCGCCAAACAGGTGCCCGATACAAGGAATGTCGGCAAGGATGCCATGAAAGCCGATGGCACCGTGAACAGGGCAGCCCTGGCAGCCATTTTCAACCCCGAAGACCTTCATGCATTGGAGCAGGCCCTGAGCATCAAAGACAGAATCCCTTATGCTGAAGTGATCCTGCTTACCATGGGACCAACCCGGGCAGCCGAGATCATACGCGAGGCGATGTACCGCGGCGCCGACCATGGCTACCTGATCACCGACCGCAAGTTTGCCGGCTCCGACACGCTGGCAACATCCTATGCATTATCATTGGCCGTGAAGAAACTGGCCCCTTACCATCTTGTGATATCCGGGCGCCAGGCTATCGATGGCGACACCGCCCAGGTTGGCCCGCAAACCGCCGAAAAACTGGGTATTCCCCAGATAACCTACGCCGAGGAGATCCTTTCGCTGGATGCCAAGAAGATCATCGTAAAGCGCAGACTTGAAAGGGGCGTGGAAGTGGTGAACTCAACCCTGCCGGCGCTCATCACCGTGCACAGTTCGGCGCCACCCTGCCGCCACCGGATCGGGAAACTTCTGATGAAATACAAGCATGCCCGCACAGTGACTGAACTGCAGAATGAAACCAAGGACTACACGGAACTTTATAACGAACGGCCCTACCTGCTCATCGAGGAGTGGTCGGCCGAAGACCTGAAGGCCGACGCCGAAAGCCTCGGACTGTCGGGATCACCCACCAAGGTGAAAAAGATCGAAAACGTGGTATTTCAGCACAAGGAATCGAAAATCCTCGGCAATTCCGATAAGGATATCGAGAAGCTGATGCAGACGCTCATCAGCAGCCATATCATCGGTTAGGAGTTATTGAGCGTATGAGTTTATTTAAATTTTATAATGGTTTTATGGGTACTTCACTATTTGAATAAACTTGTTCCGTAGGAACAAAATATGGGTAGAAAAGAAGAATATTGTGTTCGATATTTCGTCCCGTACGGGACGAAACCCTTCAATTCAACCTGTTTTCTACCCAGATTAAATCCCTGACGGGATTTTAAAACAAACATTAAACAGCCTGTCAAACAGTCTAAGTTAAAAGAGGTAAAACTGAAAATCAGAATACTGTGAACAATATATTTGTTTATTGCGAAGTAACCGAAGAGCGGTCGATTGCCGATGTTAGCCTCGAGTTGCTGTCGAAAGGCAGAAAACTGGCTGACGAACTTAAAGTTAAACTCGAGGCAGTGGTAATCGGGCATAAGGTGGTAAAAGCGGAAGCCCTGCTTTACCCGTTTGGCGTGGATGTGATCCATTACGCCGACGATGAAAAGTTGTTCCCGTACACGACCCTTCCGCACGCCAGCATCATTATCGAACTTTTTAAAAAAGAGCAACCCGGGATCGTGCTGTTCGGGGCCACCAGCATTGGCCGCGACCTGGCACCAAGGGTGGCATCGGCCCTCCGTTGCGGTCTTACAGCCGACTGCACCAGCCTGGAGATCGGCGACCATTTCGAAAACAAAACCCAGACCGAATACAAAAACCTGCTGTACCAGATCAGGCCTGCCTTTGGCGGCAACATCATTGCCACCATCATCAATCCTGAAACAAAGCCGCAGATGGCCACCGTGCGCGAAGGCGTGATGAAGAAGGAGTTGTATTCTGTGAAATACAAGGGGAAACTCAATAAAATTGATGTCCGGAGCCTGCTCAGGGACGAAGACTTTGCCGTTACCATCATCGAGCGGCACCTCGAGAAAAGCAGGATTGATATTAAGAATTCGCAGGTGATCATCGCAGGAGGATACGGCGTAGGATCGAAGGAGAATTTCCAGTTGCTGTTCGACCTTGCCGAAGTGCTGGGGGCACAGGTGGGCGCTTCGCGTGCCGCCGTGGATGCCGGGTTTGTGGAACACGAGCGACAGGTAGGACAGACCGGGGTCACCGTAAGGCCAAAACTCTATATTGCCTGCGGTATTTCAGGTGCTGTGCAGCATCGCGCCGGCATGGACCAGTCGGCCCAGATCATTTCGATCAACACCGACATCAACGCCCCGATCAACCATATCGCCGATTACACGATCATTGGCAACGTGGCCGATGTCATTCCCAGGATGATCAAGTATTATAAGAAAAACTCGAAGTAAAACCATCATGGAAAATTTCTATACCGACAATCCCCATCTTAAGTTTCACCTTACCCATCCGTTGATGGCCAAAATTGTGAAATTGAAGGAGGCAGATTATACACAGAAAGACAAATTCGATTTTGCCCCGCTCGATTATGAAGATGCCATCGACAGTTACGACAAGATCATGGAGATCATCGGCGGGATCAGCGGCGGAATCGTTGCCCCGAATGCCGAATCGGTCGACAAGGAGGGCCCGCAGTTGGTTAACAACGAGGTGAATTACGCCAGGGGAACACAACAGAATTACGATGCATTCGTCAAAGCCGGACTGGTAGGGTTTTCACTTCCCCGCGAATACGACGGGCTCAATATGCCCCATGTTCCCTATGTTATGTCGGGTGAAATCGTTTCACGCGCCGATGCTGGTTTTGCAAATATATGGGGCCTTCAGGATTGTGCCGAGACCATCCTCGAGTTTGCATCCGACGAGCTGAAGGATGAATTCCTGCCACGTTTCAACAAGGGCGCCACTGCAGCCATGGATTTAACCGAGCCCGACGCGGGTTCCGACCTCCAGGCTGTGCAGCTGAAGGCCACCTACGACACGCACCGGCACCGCTGGCTGCTCGACGGCGTAAAACGTTTTATTACCAATGGCGATGCCGATATATCACTCGTTCTTGCACGCTCGGAAGAGGGAACCACCGATGCACGCGGACTTTCGCTGTTCATCTATGACCGCAAGGATAAAGCCGTTACCGTGCGGCGCATCGAAAACAAGCTCGGGATCAAAGGATCGCCCACCTGCGAACTGGTATTCCGCCACGCACCGGCAAAACTCATTGGCGATACCAAACTCGGACTGATCAAGTATGTAATGTCGCTGATGAACTCAGCCCGTTTGGGTGTTGGTTCCCAGTCGGTCGGCCTGGCCGAGGCCGCTTACCGCGAAGCGTTCAAATATGCCACGGAGCGCGAGCAGTTCGGGAAATCGATCATCAAGTACCCGGCTATTTATGAGATGCTCACCAACATGAAGGTGAAGATCGACGGGATGCGCTCGCTGCTCTATGAAACTGCGCGTTACGTTGACCTTTACAAAGGCTTCAGTTTTGCATTCCGCGAACGCAAACCCGAGGGTGATGAACGCCAGGAAGCCAAATATTATCAGAAGCTGGCCGACATGTTCACCCCGCTGCTCAAACTTTATACCAGCGAAGCCTGCAATCAGATCGCCTACGATGCCATACAGATTTTTGGCGGTACAGGATATATGAAAGACTTTCCGATCGAACGGATATACCGCGATGCCCGTATCACCACGATCTACGAAGGCACCTCGCAGCTTCAGGTGGTAGCAGCCATCAGGTATGTTGGAAACGGCGGTTATCTTTCGGCCATGCGCGAACGGGCTTCTCTCCCGGTGAAACGCGAACTGGAATACCTTAAAAGTTCGCTCGAAAAAATGACCGACCAGTTCGGCAAAACCGTTGAAAAGATCAACGAATACAGCGACAACGAATATTTCGATTTCCACTCGCGCCGGCTGGTCGAGATGGCGGCAAATGTGCTGATCGGGTACCTGCTGCTGTACGATGCCAACCGCAACGATGACTATACCATGAGCGCCGATATCTTTATCCGCAAAGGAAGGGCTGAGAATGTCGCCACCGTCAGTTTTATCAACAACTGCCACCCGAAAGAGGTGAATGATTACAAACTGTAGAAGGCTCGCTGCATAAGAGAATAACCTTAGCAGCTGTTACGAAGTTACGTTTCCAATATTTGGCTTGAAGGCCCCCATGGAATCAGTGCCCCGGGTTTTCTAACTTCTTCAGCATAAATTCATTGTAGATACGGATGATCTGGAAAACATCGCGATGGGTGTACTTCTTGTCATGAATCTGTGTTACGAGCTCCGGATCTTCATTGAGGTAGGTTTCCGCACTTTTCTTAAGAACTGAGTTCAGGCCGACATAGGTAACGGTGCTGCTGGTTTCGGCAAAGTACACGGCTACCTTTTTATCTTTCTTTTTGATATAATAGGCGAACGACGGCGCACTTCTTTCTATCGTGTATTTTGATACAACCGACGCGCCGTGCTTGTCGCTGATCTCGTACACGCTCCGCATATAGAGGGTCGCGTATCCCGTTTCGAGAACCAGGAGCCAGTTCTTTTTCGATGGTTTCTTGTTCTCATTAAAGGCTATGGGGATACACTCAAAATCAATGATTTCCCCGTTAGCAAGCGTTATGGAAAGAAGCGAAAGCGAGTCGTTTGGAATTTCCTCCTTGGGTGAATTTACCTTCTGCTTGCAAATTATTTCCTTCTTTGCGTAATCTGCGGGCGGCGAAACCAAACATTTCCGGATGGTTCCGTTGGTAAATGTCAAACTCCCCGGAAAAAATGATTGCGCTGATACCGCTGCCCCCAACAGGGTGAAAACCAATAACAAATTGAACTTTAGATGCATGTGGCTCGTTTTAAAAAGTGAAGAATGAGTGGATTTGGATCTTTTCTGAAATCAAGTTTCACAAATATATTGCATCTTAATCAAAAAGCGAAATTAATTTTGTACACCGTGGCGCAGGTACAAATTTATGCCGCAACCCCTCTGCCTTTTTGCGCTAACTCGTAAAAATGCTGAAAGGTGACATCAACTTTCTGTGAAAAGATCATTCTGTCGTAGCTACTAATTGGCAAATGCTCACCCAGGATGAGTTGAATTTCCCGTTTCACCCGCTCCTGCGTTGCTTTTTCTTTCCACCATTCCTGGATCAGGATTTTATTTTTTGCATCAAAGAGCTTTTCCAGGAGAGTATGAGCCGCAAGTTTCACACTTTTCTCTTCTTCCCTGGTCAGCTTATCTTTTTTCAGCAGGTCGAACAATTCCAGTTCTGCCTCCGTCATTTCATTCCTGGCTGCCCGTTGTTGTTCTTCATTCAATGCTTCAGCCTGCTTCAATAATTCCTCGTAGGCCTCATCAATGGATAAACTCCCGGAATTATAGTCATCTATGATCCTCTGGAAATCAGCCAGGAATGATCCTCTGGTCTTATTCTGAGCCATCATTTGTTTTATCTTGATTTCCAACAACTCTCTGAGGTCGGCAAATTGAATGTTCTTATGCTGCTTTTCAGGAAACTCACGTCGTAATAAAGCAAAATCCAGTTTGCTTAAATCTATCTGCTTCCAATTCTCAATGACATACTCAGCGTTATTATCGGCCCCCAAATCACCTTTTCCAAGGATACTCGTATCAAGCAACTCATCTATTTTCTTTTTCGCCCGCTCAACTGCTTCATCCTGATCGACATTCCGGTCAACTACATCCCGGAGATACTGAAAAACATCCCGATGCTTCTTAATCATTGGAAAGTCATAAACTTCCGGTTTAGCTGAATCATACAATGATACAATGGTATTCACATACAAGCCTAACTGCTTTTTGAATTCATCCTTTCTCAAAATGAGATTGGCGAATTCCTGAAAAAGTTCAATCTCTTTAAATCCCCTTTCGCCAAGGTTCAAAATCCTGTCAACATCGGCTCCCAAAGTTTTGCAATATGTTTTAGCTTCTGAAATTACCTGTTCCAGTAATACCAGTAATTCATCAAACTCTTTTGCAGGGTATTCGTCATCTTCATTTCCGGTTGCCGCCTCTTTCCCTTTGGTGCCTTCGGCATAGGCAGCCAAGGCAATTTTTAGGTTTCTGAAAACCCCGAAATAATCGACTACCAACCCGTTTTTCTTGCCCTCAATGACCCTGTTTGCCCTTGCAATGGCTTGCATGAGGGAATGATTCTGCAAGGGCTTGTCAAGGTACAACGTTGATACAGACGGTGCGTCAAACCCGGTCATCCACATGGCTGTGACAAATACAATCCGGTAGGTGTTGTTCGGATCTTTGAAATAATCTTCAATATTGCGGCCGTCATCATCAGGATGATCAATCAATTCCCTATGCGGCCTGATATCAAGACCGGCTTCCCTGAATACTTTTTCTTCTTCCTTATCGCTGCCTTCCTGGCTGATCACAACTGCCATCCTGGTTACATCTTCCGACATAAAGATAAGCGCCCGTTCGTACCTTGCTTTTAACTCCGGATCTTTTTCAACGATTATCTTTTTCCGGAGATCCTTGATTTCTTGTTTCAGGTGGTACTGCACCTTATCGAACATCCTGACGGCGGTGAATTTGTCGATACTGATCACCATGGCTTTCATGGGTCTCCTGAATCCTTCATCGTCAGTAACATCCAACCGGTAGGGAAAATGTTTTACAATATGTCTGGCGATCTCTTCAAGACGGTCGTCACGCCTCACAACCTGGAGAAGTGTGGAATATTCTTTTTCAAGTTTCAGCTTCTGATCTTCCGACAGGTTTTCGTTTTCAAGGATCGCCGCGGCATCTCTGACCAGGTCGGGATTTACCTGTTCAACCCTGGGAACGCTTTTTTTATAATAGAGCGGAACGGTTGCTCCATCTTCTACACTCTGGGCGAAATTATATTCTGAGACATAAGGCCCAAACCAATCTTTCGTTAGTTCGCTTCTGAGCAACGGTGTCCCGGTGAATGCAATGTATTGCGCATTCGGCAGGCCGATCCTCATATTTTCAGCCAATGTTTTATATTGTGTCCGGTGGGCTTCGTCAACGATGACGATCCAGTCATTTCTGCCGGTAAGCTGCTGGAATGTCCTTCCGCTTTCAATCCCGAATTTAAAAATGAGGGTGAACACGAAAGCCCTGTTTGAATGGAGGTAATCTTTCAGGGTATCCTTGTCGGCCGGCCTGAAAAAGTTCTCCTTCTGATCTTTCGTTTCAACGATCGTTTCGGTTTCCAGGAAATTACGGTAAATCTGGCTATCCAGATCCTTACGGTCGGTAATGATTAAAAATGACCAGTTACCCGTAACTTTCCGATGAATTTTCCGGGAGAAGAAAATCATTGAATATGATTTTCCCGAACCCTGCGTATGCCAGAACACACCAAGTTTCCCTTTGTTATGATCTTTGTTCTGAAGGGCAACCAGCGCATTGTTTACACCTAAAAACTGGTGGTTCTTGGCAATGATCTTTACTTTGTTCTTATGATAGAGAACAAAATTTTCAAAGTAATCGATCAGCGTTTCTTTTTTACAAAGACCCTCTCCGAATATTTTCAGGCTTAGATGTTCGCCTGTCAGCGCACTCACTTTTTCTATCTCATCCCGTGTGGGTTGGTCATGCGTAATGGAGGTATCTGTCAGTTTCAACCATGAGAAAAAATGGTCCCATGGAGCGGTAAAGCTTCCCACCCGGGTTTGGATTCCATTGGAAACGCACACAAATAAGTTGTACCAGAACAACTGTGGAATATCCCGCCGGTAATCCTGCAGATTTTTATCGTACCCTGATTTTACCTTTTCAGTGGCATTCTTGAGTTCAATCATCACCAGGGGCAACCCGTTGACATAGATCAGCAGGTCGGGACGGCGTGTGATGTTTTGGGTGAGCTGATATTCGATACTTAATTGCGTTACCAGCAGGAAATCGTTGGCATTGGCCGGGCTGAAGTCAAGAATCCGCACATAATCATCTTCGTCATGACCCTGTTTGTTTCTGTAAGTTACCTGAACGCCGTTTTTAAGGAGTTCATAAACCTCTTTATTGGCCAGCACCGGAGTCAAAGCAGCACGACTTTTGGTAATTTCGCTTATGGCATAATCAACGCATGCAGGCGGGATTTGTTCGTTCAGCTTTAACAGGCTTTCTTTCAACCGGTCTTTCAAAACCACCTCTTTAAGATTTTCTCTGCCGAGAAGCTTCTTTTCCCATGCGTTGATGTGGGTATAACCTAATTTATCTGTAAAGAAACTGATATCGGCAACCTCAATGTGTGATTCGTTCAAATAGGCCATTGCGGGTTAAATTAAATGATCGGATATCTTCTTTACCTCTTTATCAAAATCGCTCACGAACGATCTGTCCTGGATCACACGGTATTTTTCAAATTCACTTTCGGCAAATGCCCGGGCAATTTCAGCGGCGACTTTCCCTGAATTGGTCAGTATTTCCTTTTCATTGAATTGTAAAAATGCGTCAAGCCGGGTAATCCAGTCATGCATATTCATCAACGTGTGATTGTTTGCCTGTAGTTCGGCAAAATCGAGATACATGGAAATGATGCGGTTAAGGTTGTTCAGTTCATCTTCATTCAGGTAGTTTTTGGCAATGGCAACATCCGTTTTTCTGAGTTTTCCGCCTGGCGCATTTTTCCAGGTGGTTAACCCCATGTGTTCTTTTTTACTATCAGCGCGCGACCGGATGATCTCTGCCGCCGTTTGGCGGCTGATGGCCCAATGAAGCTTGTTTTGCACCGTGGCAAAGAATTTTCGGGTAATCTCGCCGGAGGCGTCATAATCAACACTGCATTGCGAATAGATATCGGTGATTTTCTGGTAAAACCTGCGCTCGCTTGACCGGATATCCCGGATCCGGGCCAATTGCTCTTCAAAATAATCGTGACCAAAAATATTGTCCGGGTTTTTCAGCCGTTCATCATCCATGGTGAACCCCTTGATGATGTATTCTTTAAGCCGCTCGGTCGCCCAGATGCGGAAGTGGGTGGCCTGTGATGAATTGACGCGGTATCCCACCGAGATGATGGCATCGAGATTGTAAAACTTTGTCTTATACGTTTTACCATCCTCTGCAGTTAGTTCCAAAATGGAACTAACTGCCTGTTCGGTTAACTCGCTGCTTTCAAAAATGTTTTTCAGGTGTTTGGTAATGGCCGGACGCTGAACGCCAAACAGCAGGGCGATTTTATCCTGGGTAAGCCATATGTTCTCATCGCGCAAAAATATCTCCACCTTCACCTTGCCGTTCGGTGCTGTGTAAAGCAGGAATTCGGTAAAACTGTTGTTTGGCGGTATTGGTGTGATTTTCCTTTTCATTTTATGTTGTCATGATGGTTGTTCAGTTAAACTTCCATGCCGTCCCTGCGGGACTTTCATTCATCTGGCAATTTCATTTCTACCAATATTTTGTCCCTACGGGACGGTCTTCTCAGGGATATGATATTTAATGTGCAACTGCTTTCATATCCGGGTTTTGATCCACCATATGCTCAACGCTTAACTTCCCGCTGATCAAACGGGGGAGGAGCAGGTCGCGGGTTTGTTGGAGAAGTTTATTTTTTTTATTAAGTATTAATATTTCATCAAAAAGAGGAATAATAATCTCATTAAATTTATTAATGAATATTTCAGACGGTTTTAGAACCTCTATTCTGTTAAGATTTTCCTGATTAATCTTTGGCTGTGCAGCACCAGTAACAAGCCCAAGTATTGAAAATTTGGATAGCGCTAAATATATATATTCAGTAGAAATAGGAAGCTTACCTTCAATAACATGGGCATGGTTACTCACCCAGAATTTTTCATTCACAAATTGTAGAACAGGATTACCATTACTAGAAATAACAGAGCCATCTTCCGCCAGAAGTAAATATTTGCCATCAAAAATATAATCATTGATATAATCTATGATTTTCGCAGCACCGAAATAAGGAAACTCCCCTTGAATTTCCATCCTAGCCATACTTGACAAAGGCGATCTTTTGCTATCATAGTTATTGGTAACTTCATTTATTCTCACCTTCTCCCATCCTTCTGGTAATGCACCATCTGTACCCTTTGGTACTTCTTCACCTTCTCTATTAAAAAACTTAGTTGTATTGTATCCCGGAAACCGCAACCTCACAAACCATTCTTTGTAAATTTCCCCGGCCATTTCTTCCAATAGCTTGATTCGTTGTTTGTTGTTTTCAATGAGATCGTCATAAACAGATAGAAGGGTTGCGATTTTGTTTTGGATGGTTATTGGGGGATAGGGTATTTTAAATTTTCGTAATATTCCTAGATTAATATGTGGGACACCTGACGAAAAAGCCAAATTTTCAATTCTTTTTAAACATTCTTTTGTTCTGAAATAATAATATACAAACAGGGGATTGGCTTTTGTAATATCGACGGTAAGTTTCATTTGACTTTGCGAGATAATATATTTATCGAACTCACCACATGGTACAATTCCAACTTGTCCTAATGTGCCTCGTTGTGTGAATATTAAATCGCCGGGGAATGCAGTATTTGCAGAAAGCTTATTGGCTTTTTCTTCGCTAACAAAAACGAAATCAGCATTGTTAAATGTACTATCAAACGGTAAGTTTGTTCCTCTAATTACAGGAACACCAAAGTCAACATAGTGTATACCAGAAAGATCAGAGCCAAACGGACCACCTACAAGCGCATTTTTTGAATTTAATTTTATTTCTTCAATGGATATAGATTCCCATTTCATCCCAACATGTCGTTTATTGATTTTGAAATTATTTTATATAACATAGACGATTGTTCTGTAAGAGTATCTAGTTCGCGATTTCGTAAACTGATACGTTGCAAAAATTCTTCATTGCTAATATCATCACTTTCATTATCCACTCCCACATATCTCCCTGCATTCAATGAATAATCCTGTTCATCAGCATACTCTTGTTTGTCAGCTAATTTGCAAAGTCCAACCACATCGGTGTATATCGCTTCGGGGAAACGGCTTTGCAACCAATGGATATTTGTGTACCAAAAGTCAACCTGGTCGATGGCGTTTTTCCAGGTTTGCTGCAACTCATCCAGGGCTTTGACAAGGTTGTTCAGCCCCAGTTCGACCCAGCTTTTATCGGATTTCACCTTCAACAGTTTATCTGCTTCAGTCCAGATTTCAGCAAAGCGCTCTTTTTGCGTTTTCAGGGTGGCATCCACCTCTTTCAATACATTGCCATAAGCGGCCAGAATTACTGTAAACTCCAGCTGGCCGGTATTGTCGGTTGGCAAATCCAACTGCCAGCCGAATGACGGCAATGCAACCTCTGGTAATGTGAATTCTTCGAGTTTTTGCATCAACCCGCTTTCGGCTAATTTTCTCTGTTCTGCGGCTTTGCGTTTGCTTTTGCTCTCGGCGGCGTATTGTTTTAAATTAACAAGCCCGTTTGTGAGTTTACGATGAAAGTCATCAAAACAGACCGGTAATTGCTGGATGCATTCTACAGCCTGCTGTTCGTAATGGGTAATCAATTCAAGATACCGCTTGGTTTCACCGCGGTAAAGGCGGACGATGGCGGCAAGATTCTGGATGTGTTCCTCCGTCCATTCGCGCTGGGCGCGGTTTATCTGGTGATAGGTGTTCCGGGCATCGATAAAAAGGATTTTGTCCCTGCGGGAGGAGTTCACCTTTTGCCTGTCAAAAAACCACAGGGTGGCAGGCAGGGTAACCGTAAAAAACATGTTGGATGGCATCGAGACCATGCAGTCGACCATACCGCTGTCCACTATTTTTTTCCTGATCTGGTATTCCGAATTCCCGGCATCGGAGGCCGAGTTGGCCATCACAAAACCGGCCCGGCCGTTGTCATTCAGCGAAGTGGCAAACAGGGAAATCCAGAGGTAATTGGCATCGGTGATGCTGTCGTCGGTATTTTTTCCCTTGTTTTTCGGCAACCCGTATTTATAAAACCGCGCATCGTTTTTTACCGTGCTTTCCCTGACCGATTTAACGTTAAACGGCGGATTGGCCATTACAAAATCAAACCTGCCCAGGCTGCCGTAAGGATCGCCTTCATAGGAATTTACCTCCGTTATTTCCCCGCGGATGTTGTTCACCATCAGGTTCATCTTAGCCAGGCGGGCTGTTTCGCCCATATACTCCTGGCCGTAAACGTAGATATCGCTCAGGTCGTGGTTGGCTTCCTGAACAAACTTGGCGCTCTGTACAAACATACCGCCCGAACCACAGGCCGGGTCATAGATTTTACCGGCATAAGGCTCGATTACTTCAACAATAAACCGTACAACAGAGGTCGGGGTGAAGAACTCACCCCCTTTTTGGCCTTCGCTCATCGCGAATTCACCCAGGAAATATTCATAAATCTTTCCAAACACGTCACCGGTAGCGTCTTTGGGGATATCGGAGAACGACTTGAGCAGTTGGGGAAGAATGTCGGCTTTCTTTTTCTCAATATCGAAGTAGGCCTCTTTTGGCAACACATTTTTGAACTTTTCATCCTGGTATTCCTCGATGCCTTCCATCGCTTTACGCAGGGCTTTTGCCATACTCTGATCGCCCGGTAAATTCAACAGGTAATCGTAACGCGCATAATCAGGTAAATAGAAACCGCAGTTGGCCAGGGCAATGGCTTCAATCGTCCGTTCAAGGCGGGTGCCCTTATCGGTTTTGTGATCTTCCAGAATTTTCGTTTCGAACTGGCTGTACTTATTATCGGCAAACCGGAGAAAGATCAGACCCAGCACGGGAACGGCATAATCGGCGGCCTTCAGGCCGCCGTAAGCACGAAGGGAGTTGGCCGAAGCCCACAGGTCGTTTTCAAGTTTTTTGAGTTGGTCGTTGGTCATTGTTGCCGGTATCTGTAATTAAGTAATGTATTAAACTGATGTATTTTCCATCACAGAGAATTGGTTTAAGTGTGGCTCCGGACGGTAGTGTATAGATTGTAAATTTAGGTTTTTTTCGGGTCTGTTAAAGTTATGTAAAGTTAAAGAAATTTTGTGATACCTGTGTTTTTATATCTCTGCCAGGAACACGTTCCGGCCACTGAGTTGGGTTCTTATCTGCTGAAGGTTTTCCAGGGTGATCAAACCGGTCACATAGTTGAATCCGGCAGACGAATAGCGTTCCCTGATCTCTTCAAAACGGAAAAGGGCGAAGTCACTCTCAACGGCGTACCGCAGGTAAACATGCACGATGCCCTGGTTGCTGAACTCCAGCCTGTTCTGCAGTTTCATTTTCTTGTATTCATACCGGTAATCGTATCCCAGGGCCGTGATGTCGGAAAGCACGGCCGAACTGGTAGGAAAGCCGCCTGCACCCTTTCCGAACATGAACTGCTTGTCATAAAAGGCCCCTTTGATCACCACCCCGTTGAACTCATCTTCCACATTGTAGATATACTTTTCCTGCGAGACCATCCGGGGGATCACATACATGGAGAGTGTATTGTCCTGGTTCTTGCGGACCTGGCCCACCAGCTTGATCTTCCGGCCCTTTTCTTTCGCAAACCGGATGTCCTGGGCCGAAATTGTCGAGATCCCAAAACTGAATACATTTCCCGGGGAAACATACAGGCCAAAAGCATGCACGGTGATAATCACCAGTTTGTTGAGTGCATCGATGCCCTCCACGTCGAGTGTGGGGTTGCTTTCTGCAAAACCAAGTTCCTGCGCCTGGTGCAGGGCTTCGGCATAGTCAATTCCCTGACCCGTCATTTTCGAAAGGATATAATTTGACGATCCGTTGAGAATCCCGGTGATGCTTTGCAACAGGTCGTTGTCGTAATACTCTTCAAGATTCCGGATGATCGGAATGCTCCCGCAGGAGGATGGTTCGTACAGCAGGGAAACATGGTGTTCCTTTTGCAGGAGGATGAGTTCATCCAGGTGAGCGGCAAGCATCTTTTTGTTGGCTGATACGGTTTGTTTGCCGGCCTGTAGGGATTTCTTCACGATCCTGTATGAAGCTTCAGCATCATCTATCAGTTCCACGATCAGGTTGATATCCTCATCGAGCAGGAGCTCGTCTTCATCAAGGGTAAACATGGAATCGGGAAGCGACCTGGCTTTATCCGGGTCTTTCACACAAATTTTCTTTATGCTTATCCTATCTCCCTGTGTTTGTTTCAACACATGAACCAGGCCCTGCGCAACAACGCCAAAGCCAAACAGTCCGATCGAAATTTTGTCCTTCATCTTTTATGGATTTTGTGAAAAAAATTACTTGTATGACTTTATCCGATTTTTTTGATATCGTAGGGTGTTGACTGGTAAACATAGTAGTTGAGCCAGTTCAGAAACAGCAGGTTGGCATGGCTTCGCCAATTAACCAGCGGCGCCTTCGTAGGGTCATCACCCGGGAAGTAATTTTCGGGCACCGCGATGTCGAGCCCCTTCGCCCTGTCGCGTTCATACTCGTTCCTGAGCGTGTCGGGATCGTATTCCGAATGACCGGTAACATAGACCCGTTTACCATCACGTGAAACCACAATATATACGCCTGCCTCCTGCGATTCGGAAATGATTTCGAGGTCTCCGACCTTTTCAATGTCACTGCGACGCACTTCGGTATGCCGGGAATGCGGCGCCGGGAAAATATCGTCAAACCCCCTTGCGATGGGCGATCTCCTGTTATTGACCGTATGATCGAAGTTGCCGAACATTTTCGAAGGAAGCGGGTATTTAGGAATTCCGTGAAAATGGTACAGTCCGGCCTGGGCAGCCCAGCATATAAGGAGGGCTGAGGTGACGTTGTGAGCCGACCAGTCGAGTATTTCCCTGATCTCTTCCCAATAATGAACGTCCTCGAACGAAAGATGTTCGACCGGTGCCCCGGTAATAATCAAACCATCGAATTTCTGGTGGCTGACTTCTTCAAAGGTCTTGTAGAAATATTCAAGGTGTTGATGCGGGGTGTTTTTCGGTTCATGGCCCCCTGGCCTGATGAATTGTATTTCTACCTGCAGCGGCGAATTGGTCAGCAGCCTGAGAATGTGGGTCTCCGTGGCCTCCTTCAGCGGCATGATATTAAGGATGGCAATGCGCAGGGCACGGATATCCTGGTGGATGGCCTTTGAATGTTCAATGGTAAAGATGTTCTCCTGTAAAAGGATACCCTTCGCTGGTAATTTATCGGGTATGATGACTGGCATGGTTACAAAGTTTTGTTGAAACGGGTTGTTATTAATCAGGAAACTGAAATTGGAATCGGGAAAGAATTGAGGACATGGTTACTGGTAAAATACCGTTAACCCCGCATTCGGACGTACATAGGAAACATGACAGGGAGAATCTGTCGTGACGTAGAAGAAATAATAGCTATTCCCGAAAAGGCGCTGGATGCCCGGGATAATTGAAACAAGCTGAATGTTCTCATGACTTCAAGGCGTTTAGTTTATAATTCCCTTACCGGAATGTCCGGAAACCGGGGCAGGTATTAGCACCTTGCTTTTTACACGTAGGTTGCTAGAGTTTCACAGAGCCTGTTCTCTCCACTCTTCTGTATAAATCAAACACCCTTCAAAAAGGAAAGATGCAATGATTTGCGGTTGCAAATGTAAATAATTTTCTTTAGCCCGAATGCAAAAAATAATTTTCACTCCTGTGAGATCTGATGCCGTGGCTGTCGTGCAGGGTCATGCTGCTGCCCGGAAATTCCATACTTTTGCAATCATTCCGAAGGTATAAGAGCGGGAATCTGTTCCGTTTCTTTGCGACTTAACTGTGATGACAATTCCTTTTCCAATAAATTCAGCGAAATAACCTATGAAACTCGAAACCCTGCTTGCAAATATTGTTCATTACTGCGATGTCCCCGACGACAAGGGCTCATCGCATATCCCCATCTATAACACGGCCACCTTCGATCTGAAACGGCAACAGGGAAATGAGAAGATTTATGACTATTCCCGGTCGGATAATCCCACCCGGAACGCCGTTGAAACCATTTTTAGCAAGGCGGAAAGCGGCGCCGGATGCACCTGTACCAATACGGGCGTGAGCGCCCTGGCCCTCTTGTTTGATGCCACGCTCAGGGCAGGGGATTCGGTGCTGGTTGAAAAAGATTGCTATGGCGGCACCTATCGCCTGCTGAGTGTGCTGAAGGAAAAGAACAACATCCAAACCAGGTATGTCGATTTTTTGAACCTCGATGAGGTTGAGCAGATCATCACACAGGGGGATTTTAAGCTGATCCTGTGTGAATCGCCTACCAACCCCGGGATGAAAATTCTGGACCTGGCGGCGATTGCCGCGCTGGCAAAAAAGTACGGTATCCTTTTTGCTGTTGACAACAGTCTGGCCACGTTTGCATCGCAAAAACCGCTCAGTTTCGGGGCCGATTTTTCTGTTTTCTCCACCACGAAATTTGTCTCCGGCCATGGCAGCGTTACTGCCGGGGCGCTGGTTTCAAAGGATCCGTCCATGGTGAAAAAAATAAAGTACCTGTCGAATGCCGAAGGAAGGGCCCAGAGTCCGTTTGATGCATTCCTGGTTTCGCTCGGATTGCCAACCCTGCCATACAGGATGAGAATACAGGAGCAGAGTGCGTTGAAAATCGCCATGTTTTTAAAAACCCACCCGGCTGTTGTGCAGGTGAAATTCCCGGGACTGCCTGATCACCCGCAATATGAACTTGCCAAGAGACAAATGCTGATCATCCCGGCAGTGTTGACGTTGAATCTGGTTTCCAAAGCAAAAGCGGAGCAATTGATCAGGAACACAAACTTATTCGGGGAAAAAGCTTCGTTCGGAACTTCTGATTCGCGAATGGAAATCCCCTCAAAGATGAGCCACGCGAGCTTTTCTGAAGCCGACCTGGCCGAAATCGGACTCACAAAATCGACCGTCAGGATCTCCGTTGGTCTCGAAGATACCCTCGACCTGATTGATGATATTACAAATGCATTAACCTAAACGCTGAACCATGAATCCATATCTGCAGCCCATTCCCGTTGGGTTACCGCTCCCGTTAAACAATGTGCACGCCGTATCTGTAAGTCTGCCTTCGATGGCCGACGTGATTGGCTATGAGGAAAACGACGTTGCCGTTACCGGCAAAATGCAATCGGGATACCCGCGCTTTTTCACGAACAAACTGGTTGAAAAACTAGTGATGCATTTCAGGAAAAAACACCAGGTTGCGGATGAAACAGAGATGCTTCCCCTGATGTCCCGCCAGGCGCTTGATATTGTAAAACGGCACTATAACAGCTCCTTCGATTTCATGGAAGAAGAGGACTGCATCTTTCTGCTGATCGGCAAAAACAATGCCCGGTTGCAGGAGATCCGGGATTTTATCAGGCATGCAGGGATCCTTCTTTCTTCAAGAAAGGCCGAAGACATCCTGTTCTCATCGGGGTTAATTCCCGCAAAACAAGCGGAACTGGTATTTGAACTGCCCGGTGCGGCTGATGCCGTTAAAGCAAATTTATGCAACGCCTATGGTGCGGGGGCCATTAACAACGTCTTTTTATGCAGCAGCGGGATGAATGCTGTTTACGCGGCATTCAAGGCAATTACCCGTATGAACAGGAATACTGAAAAACAAACCATTATTCAGGCAGGCTGGCTTTATCTCGACACCCTGGAAACTATAAGGAAATACAGCAATAACAGCCTAATAATAAATACAGTAACCGATATTGCCCTGCTTGAAGAAGCGATCATCAAAGATCACAATACCATAGGCGCTGTTTTTACCGAAATCCCAAACAATCCGTTACTTCAATGTGTTGATCTGCCCCGGCTTTATGAACTCTGCACAAGGTATGACATGCCATTGATCGTTGACTCCACCATCGGTACACCACATAATCTGACAGTGCTGCCATATTGCGATATGGCCCTCGAAAGTCTCACCAAGTTTGCGTGCGGACAGGGCGACGTGCTGATGGGTGCCGTCATTGTAAATCCGGCGAGCCGGATTGCCGGTACCATGAGGGAACTGCTGTTACCTGAAATTGTTGATCCTTATAACAGGGATGTATCAAAGCTTGCCAGCAGCATTGAGGGATATGAGCAACGTGTGCATGCAATTTCGGAGAACACGGTACGGATCATTGAATATCTTGGTAACTCTCCGGCTGTCAAAGAGGTCTACTCGGCTCTGCATCCCGGTTCCCGGGAGAATTTCTTAAAGATCCGTAAACATCCGGATGCATTGCCGGGCCTTATTTCTGTGGTGTTTGACCGGGAACTTTCATATTATTACGACGGGCTCAACCTTCCCAAGGGCCCCAGCCTTGGAACAGAGTTCACCCTTGCCATGCCCTACGTTTACCTGGCACATTATGACCAGGTAAAAACCAGAGCAGGCCGGGAGGAGCTCATGCGGCAAGGGTTAAATCCTGAACTTCTGAGAATTTCCATAGGAAAAGAGCCGGTAGGGGAGATCCTAAGCGTGTTGAAAGCTGCCGGGATTTAAGGCAGCCCCCTAAACAAAACCCCCGCCTGAAAAGAATATCCCTGTCGGGAATCGTGTTTCCAAATGTGAATCATGTAACTTATTTCCGTTATTGCGTAGCACTTCCAGCTTTTGCATAGCCGACCTTTGTGACGTTGTGAAAATTTTTTCACAGATAAGCAAAAAAATATGAAAAGGCTACTTTTTAGGACGTTTACCGCAGTGATCCTGCTTGTTATACCTACAAAAGGAATTGCTCACTTGTCAATGCCCATGGAAAATGTCTTTTAAGATTTTTCTGACTTTTGGGACCAGCACAATTTCGAGAAAATGATAAAATAAATATTTTCTAAAAATTGATATAAAAATGTTTTTTATACATTTACCCGGCATCATGCAGCGTTTAACGAATTATAATAAAGTGTCGCTGAAGTTGACTAGGCACTCTTGTCTTGGTTAAGACAGGTCAAGGTGGGCATTTCTCCAGAACGGAACCTGGATTTTTGCTATGCCGGGCTAGCGCATCCGTGGCGGGAGGAAGGATTAAAACCGGTTCGCTGCCACAAAAATTGAAAGCACCAGGAATATGATGGTTGCCGGAATATCCTTGTATTCCTTTTTTCGGATGTGGTAGCCCATGGCAAGGGCCATGATCATTGCTATTCCGCATGCAGCCAGCGGCGTGAGAATTGGTAAGATATTCAGGTACATTGGCAGGATCAGCCCAAGTGCACCGGCAATTTTTGAGGAGCATATGAAGGTGCGCAACCAATCGGGGAATTCCCTCACCCATGAAAGTTTTATTGCTAATTTTTCTTTCGGAAGCAGTAAGATAACCCATCCGGAAGTGAAGAAAACGGTGGCAAGAATGCCCTGGATAATCCATGTTGTTGTGTTCATGATGTTTGGTTTTTAGTTGTTAGTGGTTTTGTGATTGTTTCAATTTTTGCATGATTTTTAAAAACGAGGGTGGAAGAATACCCTAGGCTTTCCCTGACTGAATACCCCTGCAGCCAGTTTTGTTTTTGCCATGCTCTCCCCCTGTAGGAAGTGGCCATGCGCCAGACCGGGAAAGTCCAGTTATAGGCAGACGGATGAAATGTTAAGGCTTCAGGAAATGCCGAAGCAATGGACTTCAGACCGGTGGGTGTAAGAACGATCACTTTCCCGCCCGGCTTCAGTACCCTGAGGGCCTCCTGCAATAACCACGATTTTGTTTGATCATCGACAAGGAATAGCACAGAGCAAAACGTAACTACATCAAATTCGCTCCCGGCGAAGTCCAGCGGGGCATCCGGCTTTTGATAAAACCAGGAAATGTGTTCGGCCCCCGGATTTCTCCTTGCCTCGTCGATCATGGTTGTATCAATGTCGATGCCGGTGATCATCATGCTGGGGTTCCGGGAATAAAGTAATTCGGGTAACCTGCCGGGACCGGTGCCTATATCCAGAATCTTTTTCCCGGCCTGATCATGAAGAATGGTTTCTGCTACGGGATTTAGGAATTCCCGATACCATGCACTTTTGGTTGCTTTGATAAAAAGAGACATCTTCGAGGTTTTATTATTCTTGTTATTGCAAACAGGTGAGGTTGTTAATATACACAAACATAATATATATAATATTTAGATTAGACAAAAAAAAACTAGCCTGCATCAAGGATATCTTTTAAGGTTGTTTTCATCAGTTCAGCTTTCATGACCTCTTCAACACGGGATAAACGCTCTGCCACAACTTTTTTCACTGCATCCGGACGTTGACCGGCTACGTTAATCTCAAATTTGGTATGAAACAGCGACTTTTGATTTTCCATAGCCAACAAGATATCGAGCAGGTTGATTTCTTCGTTGCTTTTTGCAAATCTCACGCCTCCGTTGATTCCTTCCTTCGATTCCAGGATGCCCGCCCTGATGAAATTATTAAAGATCACGGCAAGCGTAGGTTTCGGAATATCCAGCAACTCTGACATCACTTTGGCGGAGATATACTCCGTTTCGCCTCTCCGGATTTTATCAGAAATAAAAACCAGAACAAGGATTGACTTGGAAAAGGAAAGAGAGTAGGCCATAACTAAATATACTTCATATTCTGTTTGCAAATATACACAGGAATTTCTGTTTTCCAACTTTTTCATACTATTTTTTCAATTTTTTAATATTCTTAGTGTTATAATCAGATGCTATTCAGCGTGATCATATTTTCGGCTGACACAGCCCCCGTTTCAATAATTAAATCAACCAATTCCGGTCCTTTAGGATTTGTCGTACCTTTATTCAAATTTTCAAGGAAAGTGTTACGGTAATCAAAGATTCCGGTCAATCAAAAAAAAAATGGTTATAACACCGATACCATGGATCAGAAAAATATTGTTTTTTCATCAGCAACCGATTTAGCCGAAAACATCAGGTCGGGCAATTTGACTTCTTTGGAAGTTGTTACAGCTTTTTTTGACCAGATAGACCTCTATAATGGCACCTTTAATCCGGTTGTTACGCTCAACAGGACTCAGGCAATAAAAAGAGCCCGGGAAGCTGACGCTGTGTTGCGCAAAGGTGAAACCTGGGGGAAGCTTCATGGTTTACCCATCACCATAAAAGACAATTTTAAGACAAAAGGAATATTAACCACGTCGGGTTACTTGCCGTTGAAGGATCATGTTCCTGCCGGGGATGCAGAAATTGTAAAACTTCTTTTGGCAGAAGGTTGCATCATCATCGGAAAAACGAATCTCTCCGTCCTTGCCTTGGACATGCAGGCAGATAACCCTGTTTTCGGAAAAACCAACAATCCCTGGGATATTACAAAAACGAGCGGCGGAAGCAGTGGCGGTTGCGCTACTGCCCTGGCCACCGGGATGACGCCTTTATCTTTTGGAAATGATCTGGCAGGTTCAATTCGTTTGCCGGCCAGCTTTTGCGGCGTGTATGGTTTCAGACCCACCTACGGCGTGGTATCTCTACAAGGAATTCAAACAGACCCTAAAGAAACGGTAAATGGCATAAGGGCAATGGCCTGTGCCGGGCCATTGGCAAGAACCATAGATGACCTGGAACTTGCATTAACGATCATAGCCAATCCAACAAACGAATTCCAAAGGCTGGTCCCTGTTTCAAGAAATTTTGAAGTTCCGGGTATAAAAAAGATGAGGATTGCCTGGACAGATGAGTTTGGCGGTGTTCCTGTTGATCATGAAATAAAACGCAAGATAAAGGAATATGCTGCAAGACTGGAAACTGCCGGAGCAACAGTAACAAAAGTTATTCCCGATATCGATTTTTATAAAGTCTGGAAAACCTGGGGAAGCATTGTTGGCATGCAGGGGGGGTATCAGACCTCAAACTTTTCACGAAGGCTGGGTTCCTTTTTCACCAAAGGAGTTCTTAAAGATGTTCCCATGCATCAAAACATAGTAGGACCGATTTCTGTTGAAAAATACATGGCCGCCGCCGCGTATCAGGATGAAGTTATTACTCAGATAGAAAATTTCTTCAACGGCTATGACGCCTGGATTTGCCCTGTGAGCGCTACAACCGCATTTAATCATCACAGTCCGAGTAAATCTTACGGGAACTTCAGTGTTTATAACGATCCCTTATTCGTAAATGAAGAAAAAGTTCATTATTATATGGCAACACAGGCTTATACCATACCGTTCAGTGTTACTGAGTCTCCTGTTCTCACTTTGCCAATAGGGATGAGCGATAAACGGTTGCCGGTTGGCGTTCAATTGGTCGGCAGGAGGTATGAGGATTTTAAATTATTGAAATTGGGGAAGATTCTCAATAAGTACACTGACCGGATTGAATATCCCTTAAGCAGGAACTGAAGAAAGACACAAAACCAGTGTTCCGTTTTTCATCATCTTTTCATTGTTGATTTCCATGGCCCTTTTGTCCCTGCCCTCTTCGGTACTGTTTCATCATCCCTTTACCGTTGCCCATCCCTTTGCAATTTTCCTGACAACCATATAACTCAAAATATAAAGCTGAAAGACGCTTGCATTGATCCGGATTGCTGATCGCTTTCAATGACAGATACTGGTGTATCGAAGCTTTTTGCATTTGTTTTTGCAGAAGTGATATATGTTCGGTGTAATGGTCAAGCAAAGTGGAGTCAGGATTTGCTTTGGCAAGTTCATCCAAAAGAAGGGATCGATAATTGCGTATGCTGTCAGTTAATGGCCCGGTTGACTTCCTGTACTCCCACATAATAACTTCAACTTTTTCAGACTGAATGGCAGACAGGGACAATTCCTCCTGTAATGCCATTCCGGAGTTCCTGCATTGCTGCTGGCCGGAGGTCGCAGGCTTTTGCGGGTAAAGCACAAGATAGGTGATCAATGCGGTCAGATTGATCATGACCAGAAAAATCAGCATCCGGAAAATAAACCTGTTTTTGGAAAAATAGTTCATGTTGTTGGCTTATTGGTTGTTGAAAGCAGTTTGATCTTCATCCATAAAATCTTTAATAAACAAATCAGATTTCATGGTCTCGACATTTTTCACATGGGCGGTAATCGAGGCATGTTTTGAATCGAATCTTTTTCCGATTGATAAACCAATCACGACAGCCGCCAGCAGCAGGAATGATATCATAATGGGTTGAAGAATACTTTGCAACCCGGCTCCTGGGGTATTGCGGACCTGTTCAAGTTCTGAGGCGATTCGCTGTAGTGTGCGGGTCTGAAAGAAACCATTTACTTCAACAGATTTGTTATCATCGATCAGGGAGGCGACCGATTGAAAACCGGAAACGATCAGGGAACATTCTTCACACATTAGCAAATGGTCTTCAAATTCCTTCAGATCATTGCCAGAAAGAAGTTTTTCCTGGTGGTTAAATAGATTATTGCGGACAAACAAACAGTCCGTGTTACTTTTTGGCTTTTGCATATTCCGAAAAATAAATGACCAATTTATGCTGAAGGTTTATTTTCGCCCTGTGAATAAGAGATTCGACAGATGAAATCGAGAGATTCATGATATCAGCAATTTCTTTATAGGCGAGCTCATCATATTTGCTCAAAATGAATGCTATTCGCTGATTTTCAGGGAGAGAGCCGATTGCATTTTCTATGACTGCTCTTTTCTCATTCTCTTCGTTTCCGGTATCGGTTGTGGAAGGTTCTTGTTGGTTTTTGTTCCGGCCCTCATTTGAAATCTGCATGAAAGTGCCGATCTGGTATAAAAAATTCCTTCGTTTTTGTTTTCTCAGGTGGTCCAGCGACCGGTTCACCGTTATCCTGTATATCCAGGTATAAAGGGAGGATTTTTTCCTGTAGCGTTTTATTGAGTGAATGGCTTCAAGAAAAACCTCCTGGGATATATCCTCTGCATCTTCCATGTTTGACACAAAATAATATGCAGTTTTAATGACATTTTTCTGGTAGGTGTTTACAAGATATTGAATAGCATCTTTAGTTTGAATGATAAGCCCATCAATCAGTTCCTGTTCATTCATTCTAAAAGCGTTTGGAGTGTAGAAAGGCATCCGGAATATTCCTGAAAATTAGGAATATTCCGGATGCCTCTAGGCTTTCTTCTTACTGTTACTTATTATTGGGTTTTTGTGGTTCCTGAGCTGGTGTGCCCTGGTGTCCGCAACCATTCCGGTGCTGCTGCCCGCAACCGCCGCCACCGCAATTTCCCTTTCCCGGGCCTTTCTGACCGCAACCCATTCCACATCCGTTGGGATTGCCTTTTCCCTGGCATTCAGCCTTCTTATCACAAATCCCGTCTCCATTCTTATCGACAAAGTTGGCGCATTTTCCGTTTTGCATTTTTCCCTGGTGGTTGTCGCAAACTCCATCATGGTTGTTGTCAACAAACTTTCCCGGTGCAGGAGCATTCATGGTTTTTAAAGCACGGGCATCCTTTTCGGTTTTGTTTGCCGGAATTTTCTGTGCATAAGTCTGCGAAATAATGATTGACAAGAATGCCAATGCCATGGTGATTCTTTTTAACGTCTTCATAGTTTGGATTTAAATTAGTGAAACAACTGGTTTTATCAATTAGACGAACCAAATGGTGAAAACTTGTGCACAATCAAAATAATATTTTAAAACCTCACTGCACAGGTTGCCTGTATGGAATACATCGTATCTTCAGTATTTCCGAAATGAAACAATTTAACCTCGCCTCCCAAAAGCAAATGCTTATTCAATGGATAGATATAGGCGCCGGAAAGCTCAAAGTTGGAAAGAGAAAGTGTTTCCGTCACAACTTTTTGTCCTCCCCCTGCAATCTTATTGGTGATCAGGGCTATGCCTGTCCCAATTCCAAGATGCATGTTTTCAATAATTCGCATTCTTATTAAAACCAGTGCGGGGATGACTGACCGATCAACCTGGCCAAGGGTATTATCCGTTAACAACCCATTCGCCTTGAAAAGTTTATAATAACCGGATTCCAGCCCCAGGCTGAGACGATGTTCCGGCTCCCAGAAAAATTTCACGGAAACTCCTGCAAAATCATTTTGGAGATTCTCACCACCCACCTGCAGGTTATTGATGTAATGGGTCCAGCCTGCACCAACCGTAAGCGTGTAATTATTAAGGCGTACCTTCACATTGTCATTTCTCTGCGAATAAACCACCACGGAAAGGAAAACCAGCACCATGGCTAAAACAGCTTTTTTTTGACCCATTTTACTACTCCTGAATATAATGATGATAAGCGACAACATACGGGAAATTGGTAACAAGCCCGTCAAAAATTCCCTGGTCCAGGTAACTGCGTATCCAGTTCGGACTGTCGATGGTCCAGCATACCGCTAACCTTCCTTCAGTGTGCATCTGTTGAACAAGATCGTTTTGAACCCCCAGCGTCCATCGGGGAGCCCATACTTTGGCATTCACATTCCTTACATCATCCACTGTAAGTTCACATAAGGAAGGAACACTCTGGTAGCCCGGGTAGGCCATTAAAGCATTGAGGACATCAGTATCGGGAATTCCCATAAGGATGATAATATCCCGGCCTTTATCCTTTGCATGCTGGATTGCACGCTGTTGTATGGGGATGACCACTGGCACGGCATCTGCACTTTTCATATCCATATAGACAAAACGTAACTCAGTGCTGTCAATGGCAAATGTCAGGACCTCCTCCAGTGAAGGAATCCTTTCCCCATGAATCAACCTTACAAAAGACGACAACTGTGTCCAGGTATAGGCGCTTACATCACCGGCCAGTAGTCCTTTTTGAGTGAGCCGCGTATTAATATCCGCATCATGATATATGAAGGCAACCCCATCGCTGCTAATCCTTGGATCTACCTCGATTCCGGTAGTTCCAAGTCTTTCAGTAAATTTGACCATTGCAATGCTGTTTTCCGAAACAGGGAGCCGATCGGAATTACGACCTCCTGCGCGATGCCCAAGAATATAAAAGTTACTTTCTTTGACCTTGTTTGAAAACGGACGCAAATACTGCAGTATGATTGATTGGTTTGGGGCAGCATTATCTGTCCCATAAGCCCCCCTGAGGATAATGTGTGGTGCAGATTTTCCCTCCAGGAGATCATTTCCACCTTCTGATCCTGAGATGTACATGTTGCATAAACCCGTCGCATCACTGTATCCATCCCTCCAATAGCCCTGGATGAAAATCACAGAATCAAGGTACCCGGAATTCATAATGAAATGCTTGCCATTTTTACATGTAAACAGGATACCGGAATGGTTCCATTTTACAACCATTGTATCCCCAAATATTGTCGTGTTGGTAGTCACAAGGTAAATACCTTCCATCAGGGGTTTTGAAGATTCTGGTACCTGATGGGTTTGTTTAAGGAAGGAATTGATCCCTGAATCAGGGACAGGTACCAGGGACTCTTTGTTGCATCCAAGGATGAGCAACAGCAAACCAATCATATAAAAATTTCTGACTTTCATAATATCCAGCTGATATAAAGTTCGGGGATGTGATAAAACCGGTTAAATGTTGAAAACAACATCCAGGTCGGCCAATAAAATTTCACATAATTGTCTTTCAGGCCAATAATGAAAACTTTATTGTGATGAATTCTTTGTTCCACGAAAAAGGAAAGTGTCCCGCCATTCAGAAATGTTTTGGAACGGCTGACTTCAATTTCACCTGATTTTGTTGAAACTTTGCCCACAATTGCCAATTCTCCCTTCAGGGTAAAAGCCATTTTTTTGAGCTTATACCCAAATGAAATATTCGGATAATGCATCCATGCCTGTGTGCTGTTGTTAAAACCGGAGTTACTATTCACCCCTGTTCAAAAACAGGGGTTGTTAACAATTTGGGGTTAATTATTTTGATTATTTCTGTAATCTATGCGATGTTAACAATTTGTGTTGATTGGTATTCATAAGATGGTTGATTTTATTGTTGTTTTCAT
>CAIWMX010000107.1 GCA_903913885.1 uncultured Bacteroidales bacterium
CAATGTTCAGTTTCAAAAAACCTTTGTGAAAACCGGGAAATTCCCCCTTGCATTTGGGAAGACCTTCTCGAAAATTCTTGATCAGCGATTAAAGAGTGATTATGAAATCGGGTTCAAGGCTTCTCCTGATGATGCAAAACACACCTTGGATGAAGCCACAATCTTTGTAACAACCATTCGGGATTATCTTGATACAATTGTTTGTTAATTTACGATCGGAGCAATGATATAAAGCAATTTATCATCCCGCAACTTCCGGCCTTGATCAACGTCGGACGCTACCTTCACTAAATCCTTTCCAATACCGAACTCCTCAAGAACCCTGAAGGAGGCTTCCAAAACCATACCTGGTCTTTCCTTTTGATAAATATCAGCGCATCTCAGCAGACAATTGACTTTCTGCACCTTAATTCACTTTCATTCCGGTATGACTGTACTGTACCGGGGCGACTTTTTAAAGGAAAAAGTTGCAAAAACCCAACGCGGCAGAAAATCGAAATTCACAAAGTTATGCTTGTGAAAATATTGTCTCGCTAAACACGACCTCCTTTTGGAACCGTCGCCTTTCCGGTTCATTCAGATTCTTGTTGCACAACAATGCTGACCTGAATGTTTGCTTAAAATTTTCTTTCCGCATATTTCCTCCCGGCAAATTTCATTCACTCACCGCGGCCATAAGAGCTGTTTAAAACTATCCTATCTATGAAAAAGTCAGACAGAAAACCGGAACTTGCCCAGGAAAGCGGCGAACCTTACGAAAACAGAATCCCCATGCGGTACTGGGCGGAAGATGACATCCCGGGAAAGAAACTCCTTTTGAAAGGCACCAGCAGTTTATCGGATGCCGAACTCTTAAGCATTATCATCGGCACCGGCATTTCCGGAGATAACTCCCTGGACATTGCCAAATACATGCTCTCATCCTGCGGAAACAACCTCACCGAGTTCTGGAAGTGCAGCATTTCCGACATGCAGAAAACAAAAGGCATCGGCGAAAAATCAGCGCTGAAGATCGCAGCCATGTTCTCCCTTGCCCGACGTAAGAACGAATCAGACGTGATCGTCCGGAATAAGATATCCAGGAGCCAGGATGCCTTCGATATCTTCAACTCCCTCATGGGCGACCTGCCTTATGAAGAGTTTTGGCTGTTGTTGCTCAACCGCGCAAACCGGGTCATTAAAAAAGTCAAGATTTCTGAAGGCGGGATTTCCGGGACCGTTGTTGATCCAAAGAAGATCTTCCAGATTTGTCTAGAGCAGCATGCCACTTCAATCATCCTTGGGCACAATCACCCGTCAGGAACCGTAACACCCAGCGAAGCCGACATCAAGATCACCAAAAAGATCAAAGACAGCGGTTCGCTTCTTGATATTGCAGTTCTGGATCACATTATTATTGGAGATAACCGGTTTTATTCGTTTGCTGACGAAGGTGCCATGTAATCTTAATACTCCGGTCCCTTTCGGAAATTATTCGGGAGGGATCGGAGTTTTAAATAATTTGAGCATTCCTATTTGTATTGTTTGCTGTTATCTCTAGAATAAAATACAGCACCAAATATTATCGTAACTTTAAAAAGTATTCTCAATCCTGTTTATTTATGGTTCATAGGTTACTTTTATTTGTGTTTATATTACTGACAATTATTCTAATATCTTGTAAAAATCATAAATTTTTTAATGACGAAAAATCTTTAAAAAATCAGGTGAATCTCATGGATTCAATAAAAAGTTTGGATTCATTATCGCTATGCTACAGAATCAAAGATAAAAAATTGGCGTTGCAATATGCCAGGAAATGCATGTCTTTAGCGAACAGAATGAACACTCCGGAAGCATTGGTAACAGCCTTAAACGCGCTTGGCAATGCACATAATTCTTCCAGAACCGATTCAAGTTTCTTCTATTATCATAAAGCCGTCCATCTGGCAGATTATTTTAATGTGTATAAGAAAAAGCCGCAGATTTTTCTGAATCTGGCTATGATCTATTCCGATGCATCGAATTTTTTGAAAGCTGCTTCACTGGTGGATTCAGCGATCACTCTTGCAGAAAATAATCACCAGCATGGTGTTGTTGCTGATGCCTATAATGCATTGGGATTAATCAGACTGGGTGAATACGATTCTCTTGGGGCGAAACAGGCTTTTGAAAAAGCCTTTGAAATCGGAAAGAATAATCATCTGGTTCGGCAATGTGGCAACGCTTTGGCAAATATTTCGTTGTATGAAAGAAAACCTATTGTCTCTGCGAAATACTTGCACCAGGCAATGCAATATTACCACGGATTGCCCGGAACAGAGGAGGAGGTTGCATCAGTCAACATTAATCTTGGGAACAAACAATCGGTTCCTGATTCTGCAATCCATTATTATATAACTGCTTTAAGAATTGCGGAGTCAGCAAGTATCGCCAAGGTGGCCATTGCTGCTTATAATAACCTGGCCTATGCGTACCTTGACAAAAAGAATATTTCAAAAGCCGAATGGTGCATCGAGAGTGCGATTCCATTGGCTGTTACGAGTGGTGATATCGACTGGCTCGCCACCTTGTATGATTCGTATGCAGATGTGCTGATTGCCGGCAACCAAACAGCCAAAGCGCTGGATTACCAGAAAAAAGCCTACGGCAGCAGGGTATTGGCCGACAGCCGGCGATCAGGATTGCAAGTCAAATTATTATCGTCCATGATTGACCTGCGGGCAAAGGATATGATGATCAGGGATCAGGAGATTGACCTGAATTTAAAACAAAGCGAAAACCGCTTTTTAAAGGTACTACTGTTTACATTTTTTATTACGATCGCCTCACTGACCTTTTTGCTGCTCTGGCTGAAACAGCGTGCGCGTTTGATTCGTGCCCGCGACCAGGTGAATGCTGCTTTAAAGATCATTGAACTGGAGGAGATGGAAAAACGCAGATTGGGTTTTGAATTGCACGACCACACAGGATACCTGGTTAGAACCATTGATCAATTTATCACCGGTTATCATTTCACCGATCCAAAGGAGAAAGAAGATATATCCGCAAAGATCTCCGAACTACGGACCAGTATCCGGAGGTTTTCTCACCATTTGAATCCCATTCATGTTCAGGATGAACAATTCCCCGATTTGCTGGCCGATCTGGTTAAAGATTTTTCACTTGTCACCGGAATCAAGGTTAAGTATTTTATCCCGGCGTCATTTCCGAAATTGGCTGATAATCAACTGCTTCACATGGTTCGCATTGTTCAGGAATTGCTTACAAACGCATCGAAACACGCGGCGGCCTCAAACGTTGGTATTATGGTTTCCATCGCCGACCAAAAACTTGTGCTGATATATGAAGATGACGGACCCGGGTTTGTTGTGGAATCAACCGGTGCTAAAAGTCTAGGATTTCAGAGTATCCGGGAACGTATCCGGCTGATGGACGGCAAATGCAAACTTGAATCGCAGCCGGGAGCCGGCACCAAATGGGAATTCCTTATCCCTCTATAGAAAATTGATCCTTTACCAAAAACAGAATGGCAGGAAATAAAGCGATACGACTGTATTATATCGACGATCACCAAGTAACCAGATCGGGGTTCCGTACGATCTTCAGGTCGACAAGAGATACCGTTACGGTTGTCGGGGAGGCAAATTCCGTCAGGCAGGCTCTTGAAGAAGCCGGCAGTAACCCTTTTGACATTATCTTGCTTGATCTGTGGTTCCCATCGGGCGATCCGTTGAACAATTTCTCGCTTCTGCGTGCGGCATTTCCAGACCATCCGATTGTGATCTATACGGGCGATCGTACCACCTTCTGGCAACGCAGGATGTATAAGGCCGGGGCAAACGGTTATATCGACAAAGATGCCGGTAAAACCGAAATCCGGACAATCCTCGAACAAGTCATGTCGGGCAGCCGGTGTTTCCCGAATTACCGGCCTGAAAACGAGTTTAAAAAGGTGATCGACGGTTACCGTGATGCCCGCTACAAATTGACAGAAGAGGAACTGCAAGTGGTTGCGCTCTTGTTGGATGGTTATCCATCATTAGCCATTGCAGAAAAACTGGCCCTTCACGCTTCAACCATTGACAAGACTCTCCGACGAATCCGTAAGAAGTTTAAAGTATCCACCAACATCGAACTTGTCAAAGCATTGCTTACCATGGATTCAGTCTAAGTATGGATGCCAAGGCAACCGGCTGTTTATTTATTTTTCGTTATGAAAACGTGTACGTTAACTGAATTTTCCCTCGATTTGCAAGACCTTTTTTTTACTTTCCTGTTCCTGAAATAATTCGTTCGGAACAACCTGGTAATAAAATCTTTAAATTTGGGATATAATCGCTGTTTTTTGGCATAAAAACCATCCTATAACAGACTCTTAGTCATTTAAATGCAAATCCCTATGAAAAAAATTATCATCATCACGATCATCGTTTTCCTCGCATGTTCAGCAATTGCCCAAACCTGGAACAGTATTTCGGTGGTACCCGGCGGTGAGCGGTTAAGTGCCGTCTCCTTTTCCGATTCGCTGTTCGGCATGGTCACAACCTCCAGGAATAAAATCTTTGTGACCACTGACGGTGGTTATCACTGGACCCGCAGTTATTATGACTCTGTCAATCCTACCCTTGAACTCTGTGATATCCGGGTGTTTTCACACACATATGCCATCACGGGGGGGTACCAGGGTATCATCCTGACCTACAACGGAACCTCCTGGACCTCCAACCCTACCGGCACTATCAAAAGGATCTGGTCGATTTACATGTACAATGAGTCCATCGGTTATGCTGCGGGCGATGAGGGGTTATTCATAAAGACGATCGATGGCGGCGCTTCCTGGATCGCCCTTCCCGGGTTTATCCTGAAGAACATCCAGTGTGTCAGCGGATCGGGGCCTGATCACCTCAAGGCGGTTTTAGGGGAGGGATGGGCAAAAGCGGCGGGCGGGATACACCCATGGTTCGGTTATATCTTTACCTCGAACGACGGGGGGCTGACATGGAGCGAAGAAATCTTACCGGCCCACTGGGTGAATGCCGTAGCGATGGTTAACGATTCAAGCGCCATCTTTTGCGGCACCAATTACGTGGATCAATCCTCTTTAAATGGCTATCCATGGATACGCTTTGCAAACGGCTATTCTTCTACACTTTATGGCCAGGGTCATAGTATTGGGGCCATTAGTATGGCTACGCCTGATCTGGGATTTGCCGTGGGTGCAAACCCGATTATTAAATTCTGCAGCGGAGGAATGACCCTGGAGGTGAATCCGACCAGCCACGGTCTGAACGATGTTGCTGCCATAGCCGATACCCTGTCGACAAAAGATTATTCGGAAAAGCATCTGAATGCCTGGGCAGTGGGCGATTCGGGGACGGTTTTGAAATATTCAGAAACAATTGTTACAGTAAGGGAACCCGGCAGCGACCCTGATTTTTCAGGTTTCGTTTATCCGAATCCAACCACCGGAATTGTACAATTAATGATCCCAAAGGAATATAAAAATGTTAACATTACGATTACCAACCTTACCGGGATGTCAATCATATCAAGGAATGTTTCTTCACCCGGACTGATTACGCTGGATATTACCGCTTTTTCTGACGGGTTGTACTTTACAAAACTTAATGTTGAATATAGAGATAAAAGCTATTACAGGTATGCGAAGATTGTCAAACACAGGTAACATTTAATCAGGATTTCAACCTGGCGCCAGTATTATTCCCAAATTATAAAGCAACCAATGATAAAACATTACTCAATGAAAAACTACATGCTGATCATCATCGCCCTGCTGCTCCACATAACAGCAAAAACGCAGGTCACCTTCGAAAAAATTATCACGTCAGGTTCAACCGAAACCGCCTGGTCGGTGATCCGGACCTTTGACGGAGGTTATGCCTTTTTGGGCAACTTCGGCGCCTCGCCGGGTTACGACCGGTGGCTGGTAAAAACCAACAACATGGGCGACACCTTATGGTCCAAGACATTCCGGGGGACCGGAGGTGACCTTGGCGACCGCGCGCTGGTCCAGGCAGTTGACCACGGTTTTACCTTCATTACCAACCGCAACGGCAAGGCCGGCCTGCTGCATGTCTCCTCATCCGGGGATTCGCTCTGGGAAAAGGAGCTGTTTTCAGGAATTGGCCTTTCAGTTGCCAGAACGTCATCCTGGAACTATATTGTGACAGGCCAGAATGCTACGGGTCCTGTCATTCACCTTGCACTCGCCGGAACGGATGGGAATCTTTCATGGGACAAAACCTACCATGTTTCCGGACCTTTCTCAGGGTGCAGGAGCTGGACGGTCATGGAGATACCGGGAATCGGTTATGTCGCGGCAGGTGAGATCATGAGCAACTATGGATACAGCATCCCTTTTGTCTTCAAAGCAGGGCCAGACGGAGACTCCACCTGGTGCAGGTCATATTCCTGGTTTATGGGTGCAGCCATCTATTCGGCCGATACCATCCTGAACGGTGATATCTATGTGTGCGGGATTGAACACAACACCGACGGCAATACCATGGTCATGCGGCTGAATGCCTCCGGCGATACGGTGTGGACCAGCGTCCAGACGGCTCCGCGAAGCCAGTTTTTCAACAGCATCAGGTCAACCGGCGACGGCGGGGCCATTGCCTGCGGCAGTTACAGTAATTCTTCTGATACCAGCAGGGTATATCTCACGAAATATTCGGCGGCGGGGTCCATTGCCTGGCAGAAGAAGATCGGCAATTATAAAAACTCCTATGGACTTTCAGTTGAACCGGCTTATGATAACGGCTACATCATCTGCGGACAGGTGCAGGAAACAGTATCGTCAGGCCAGCATGCGTTGCTGATCAAAACAGATGCAAATGGAAATTTTGCCGGGATTGAAAATCATAAATACGTAAATGGATATTATTTCTACCCGAACCCGGCATCCGATATCACAATCCTCAGCCCTGGCAGCATCTCAAACGGCAACCCGGTCATCATCCGGCTGTATGACCTGTTTGGGCGGGAAGTAATCACTTTACAAGCAACCCAAAGTCTGAAAGGATATACCCTGGATGTGGCCGATTTGCCTGACGGGGTATACCTGGCCGCCATTGAATCTGATGGGAGGGTGATTGAACGGGCGAAACTTGTCAAACATCATTAACGGGGCAACCATATTGCTTTATTCGTATCTTTGAATTGTAAATATCTTCTCCCCGGATGCTCCGCTATGGGATTATTTTCATTCTGTTGTATGCTGCCCTTGCCTGCCAGGCATCCGGTGAGAAATCTTTTCCCAAAACCTGGAGTGGTTTTATCGAAAACAAAGGCCAGGTCATTGATCAAAACATCAATTCCAATCCCGCTGTTCTCTATATGCTGAATACTCCCGGATTCAATGTTCAGCTACGAAAGGAAGGATTCAGTTATGATGTTTATGAAATTACTCATCCTAATAAAACTGATAGTTCCTGCCCAAATCCTTCTCCCGTCGATCATGATTCCCTTTCTCTTTCTTTTCACAGGATAGATTTTGACTTTCTTGATCATAATAAACCTGATATCGTTGCTGAAGGAAAATCAGCGGACTTTACCAATTATTATACTGCCGGAACATCTGCGGAGGGTATTTTGAATGTTCATGGGTATTCACGAATTATTTATAAAAATCTTTATGACAAGATAGATCTGGTCTGCGAGATCAATGAAAAGACACCATTCAAATATAGTTTCATCGTACATCGGGGAGGAGATCTTAATGCCATTAAATTCAGGATCTCAGGTGCTTCTTCCCAAGTTGATGTAAGAGGATCAATTCTGATAAATAATCGATTTGGAAAAATTGCTGAAGAAATTCCTGCCAGTTATGTGTTATCAATCGGAAGAAGATCTGAAGTAAATATTAAATTCAGATCTGCAGGAGAAAATCTTTACCAGTTCTCCTGCGAAGTATCTCCGGATTTTGATTCACTTGTTGTCGATCCTATTCCAAACCGTGAATGGGGAACTTACTTTGGGGGAGGCGTAAATGATTACTTAGCCGACTTATGCCTTGACGACCAATTCCTTTATTTTAATGGCACGACACTATCAAGTGCCGTTATCGCAACGGCTGGGGCATTTCAGGGCACCCTTGCCGGTACACAGGATGCATTTATTCAAAAATTCAAGACTGACGGCTCAAGGGTTTGGGGAACCTATTTCGGCGGAGAAAATATTGAATGGGGCTCAGGCTTGGATTTGGATAATGCCGGACATCTTGCGCTTACCGGGTGGACATCTTCCTTAACAGGAATGGCAACAACCGGATCTTATCAGCCTGTATATGGAGGCGGCAGTGAAGATGGTTTCATTGCCCTGTTCGACACCTCCGGACAACGAATATGGAGCACATATTACGGTGGATCTTCTCTGGATAATATATCAAGATGTAAATTTGATGGTCTAGGGAATTTATATGTCGCTGGTTCAACTCAGTCATCGAATAACATTTCTACGCCGGGTTGTCATCAGTTTACCTACAGCGGGGGGTGGAGTGATGGATTTTTTGCAAAATTTGCGCTGGACGGATCCATGATTTGGGGGACATATTATGGTGGTAATTTTAAGGATTATCTTTCTGAAATTGATATCGACCAGCAAGGAATGATAATTATTGCAGGACAAACCAATTCATCCAATAATATCGCCTCGACGGGCGCATACCAGGGCACACTGGGTAATCCGCCTGCCATGAATGGGCCCTACGATACATTCTTATGCCGGTTTGATCCTTCCGGTGTAAGACTTTGGGGGACCTATTATGGGGGAAATGGTATTGATTCTGATGTCGGACTGGGTATTTCTGCTGATGGAGTTATCCTTTTAAGCGGAAGCACCTATTCAACCGACGCAATGTCCTCTGCAGGAGCATATCAACCCTCGATATCAGGCCCGCAGGATGCATTTTATGCAAAGTTTGACCTCACAGGAACACGGTTATATGGTACTTACTTCGGTGGGCCTATGTACGAATGGAGCACGAATATTACGACTGATGAAGCTTCAAATGTATATCTCTCCGGAAGCACCTCTTCCGATGAAGGTATTGCAACACCAGATGGGTTTTTAACTACAAATGCCGCGACTGGTTTCTGGCCTAACGCCTTCCTGGTAAGGTTTAACTCTTCTAACCAAAGGGTATGGGGAACATACTATGGTGACAGCATCTCAACATGGTCTTACCGCGTCATCGTCCGTGTCGATACCATTTACATGGCAGGACCCACAAACGACATAAAGGGGATTGCGAGCCCAGGCGCTTTTCAATCTTCCATGATGGGTTCAGCCAGTGGTTTTGTGGTTAGATTAAATGACTGTTATGCTCCTGATTCACTTCATCAGATTACGGGACCTTTAACAATTTGCTATCCTTCATCCGGGATTATTTATTCGGTAGCGCCGGTTGCCAACACAACAGGTTATGTGTGGACTGTCCCTTCAGGGGCAACAATAGCCGCCGGCCAGAATACAAATGTTATTACTGTAGATTTTGGAACAGTTATGTCGCCTGGTTTTATTACCGTTTATGCCAGGAACCAGTGTGGGCGTACCAACACCGTTCAACTTTCAGTTAACCCGGAACCTGCGCCCGTCCCATCTATTTCTGGCAGCTCAGTTGCTTGTACCGGAGAAACAAAAACCTATATAACCGATCCAGGGAAATCGCTTTATTCCTGGACGGTTTCACCCGGCGGCACGAATGCCGGAGGAGGAACGATTACTGATAATTTTGTAGATGTTACATGGAATCTACCAGGCAATCAGTGGATCAGGGTAAATTATACGGATATCAATGGTTGCACTGCAAACCAACCAACAAATCAAAATGTAACAGTTACTTCAGGGGATTCCGTTAAAGTTTCAATTGCCGCTTCATCCAATGATATCTGCGCCGGAACTTCAGTCACATTCACTGCAACACCAACCGGAAGCGGAACACTTTCCTACGACTGGAAAGTGAATGGCATCAGCCAGCCCGGCAATTCTACTATCTTCAGCTACTCCCCGGTTAATAATGATATTGTAACCTGTGAACTGACATCTTCACTTACCGTTTGCATTTCAAACAACCCTGCAACCTCCAATGGGATCACGATGACAGTGAATCCAAACCTTCCTGTTAGCGTAACGGTGACTCCCACAATAAATCCTGTATGTGTTGGAACATCTGTGACTTTTACCGCCAATCCGACCCATGGTGGATCCCTGCCCGGTTACCAATGGAAAGTGAACGGGGGCAGTATCGTCGGTGCTACCAATTCAACATACGCGTACACCCCATTGAACGGCGATATTATAACCTGCGAACTAACTTCCTCGGATAACTGCGTTACCGGCAATCCGGCTCTAAGTCCCCCGGTAACCATGACTGTCACCCCAAACCCTGCCGTGACCGTTTCGATTACACCCAATGCCAATCCTTTCTGCCCGGGAAGCCAGGTAACCTTTATAGCTGTTCCCAACCATGGCGGCCTGTTTCCGACCTATTTATGGAAGGTAAATGGAAGTAATGCCGGGACAAACAGTTCCTCATTCACCTATGCACCCTTAAATGGAGATGTAGTAACCTGCGAGCTGACTTCCTCTGACAACTGCGTCACCGGCAATCCGGCAACCAGCGCTCCGGTAACCATGACTGCGAGTCCAATCCTTGTAGTAACCGTTACGATCGCAGCTTCATCAAATCCATTTTGTGCCGGCAGCCAGGTGACATTTACGGCAACTCCTGACCATGGCGGGCTGGTCCCGGGTTTTCAATGGAAAGTCAACGGTGGC
>CAIWMX010000108.1 GCA_903913885.1 uncultured Bacteroidales bacterium
GAAAGGAACTGGAAATTAAATGCCAGGGACCGGATGGGGCTTCTGCTGACCTGCTGCAAAGATTGCATCGGGGCAATAAGTGTAATCGAGGTAAAAGAGGAGGATCAGTAATGAAACAATGCTTATTTTGCTACCAACCATTACGCGGGAATGAAATCGATTTTCATCCATCCTGTAGCAGGAAGATCTTTGATCAGCCCATTCCTCCGGAATTACCTTATACGGAAGCGCAGATGGCCGAACTGGCATTGAAGGTTGTTCAAACAATGGTAACCGTTACCGGTGTTCAGGCTAAATTATCCCTTCACCTGGAATCACCTGAAGGAAAACGGGCACCAAAAAGATTCACCATCGTCGGTCTTTGGGGGGGATATATTTTAAAACCACACACGGCTCATTACAAGCAATTGCCTGAAGTGGAAGACCTGACCATGCATTTGGCGCAGATAGCAAAAATTGATGTTGTACCTCATTGCCTGGTCAAGCTCCTGGATGGAGACCTGGCATACATCACAAAAAGAATTGACCGGCATAAGAAAAACAAACTGCACATGGAGGATATGTGCCAGCTTACCGAGCGATTAACAGAAGACAAGTACCATGGTTCTTACGAACAAATCGCAAAAGCCATCGTGAAATACTCAGCGAACCCTGGCCTTGATGTGGTAAATTTCTTTGAACAGGTGTTATTCTCTTTTCTGACAGGCAATGCCGATATGCACTTAAAAAATTTCTCCCTGATCCGAAAGCCTGGTATCGGGAATGTTCTTGCCCCTGCTTATGATCTTGTTGCAACCGCCCTTGTAAATCCGGCAGACAAAGAAGATCTCGCCCTGACCCTGAACGGGAAAAAGAAAAAAATAAACCGGAACGATTTCATAGCTGCTTTCCGGACGCTGAATCTCGACCCGAAGCAGCAGGAAAATATTTTCAGGAAAATGGTAAGTGCAAAAGCCGGGTGGATGGATTTTATCGGGATAAGTTTTTTAAGTGACGACTTTAAAGAGCGTTTGATGACTATTATCGAACAACGATTTAAAAGGATTATCTGAATCTCCCTAAAAACAGGACAATCACATGGCTGATAAATTTAACTTACCCAGTTTATCACAGGAAGAACTAAAAGGCATGGTGGAGGGCATGGCCGAAATGATTTCCCGGCAAAGCAAAGCAAGGCGTGTTAAGGTCGTACCCCAAAAAGTAGCAGATGAAACGACTGAAAAACCTGTATTCATTAATCCCATTGTAGAGGAAATCTATCGTCATGACCTGCGGATCGACCATGTACTTGTAAGACAGATATTGGCATTACCCCGGGAGTCACTGCTTTCAGACCTCACAAAGGTTATTTATGACAGTATGGCGCGGTTTGTCTGGTTTAAAAATGAGACAGAGTGGAATGAATCCACACACAATTTTGTCCTGCATGCGATTTTTCTGCTTATTGAATTGAAAGCGGAAGAACGGTTGTGGGTTCTTCTCGACATCCTTCGGCAGGATGAAAACTATCTTGATTACTGGTTTAATGATTTTCTTACGGAGAGAATCTGGGAATCGATCTATAACCTGGGCTTTCATCAGCTCGATGAGTTAGCCGCATTTATAAAAGAGCCAGACAGGTATTGTTACTGCCGGACAGAAATTGCTGTTGCCCTTTCTCAGATCGTATTACACCACCCTGAAAGGAGAAATGAAGTTATTGCTTGTTTCCGGGATATTCTTAATTTCTTCATCGAACATAATGAGGATGAAAGGATTATAGACACTGAGATGATCGGTTTGACAATATCTTCCATTGTTGATATGCAAGGCATCGAACTTATCCCTGAAATTACTGAGATATATGGACTTGAAATTGTGAACCCGGGAGTAGCAGGTAATCTTGATGACGTTATCAGGGAAAGCCATTATCCGACCTATAAATTTGATCGGAGGAGAGATCTGCCTGATATTTTTTCAAGATACCATGAAATTGTGTCGACCTGGATAGCTTATACCGATGAAAAGCCCAAAGCTGAACCTTACGAAAGACGTGATTATAATGCTCAGATAAAACCACACAGGACTGAAAAAAAACCAGGTCGGAACGACCCCTGTCCATGTGGGAGTGGGAAGAAGTACAAGAAATGTTGTCTTGGAAATGAGGAGTAGATGAGTAAAGAAAAACTCCACATTAACTAATCATTGATGTTAAAATGTTAACTAAGTTTGTGAGCGCGAAAGGGGTTACAATGTGACCCCTTTCGCGCCCGATCACTTAGAAGCAAACAAAATGCAGCTTTATAATTATTTGGAAGAGTTCATTGATTGACTTCGCTCTGAGGGAAGGTATTCCTTTACTTTAGGTGAGCTAAGAAACCAATATCTGTTCTCTGCAGAAGCAATAAAAAAATCCTTACAGCGAATTAGAAGAAAAAGGAAAATAGTTCAGGTACGGCAAGAATTTTATGTTATTGTTCCACCGGAATATAGTTCCACCGGGATTATTCCTCCGTCATTCTTTATCCCGGATATGATGAAATTCATTGACCGGGATTATTACGTAGGCCTTCTCAACGCAGCATCCTATTATGGGGCAGGACACCAACAGCCTCAGGAACATTTTATAATCACGGTTCCTCCGACTATTCGCCCTATTGCCAGTCATTCGATAAAAATTAACTTTTGTAAGAAACAAAGCTGGGACAACCGGTTTGTCATTGATCAAAAAACGGAGGCAGGATACCTGAAAATCTCTTCTCCTGAGTTAACGGCGTTAGATTTGGTATTCTACCAGGATCGTGTTGGGGGATTTAATAGAATCTCAACTGTTTTACAGGAATTATCTGACCAGATCAAACCAAATGCACTCCGGGATTGTTCAAAAACATACAATGTGACTTCAGTTGTCCAACGTCTGGGTTTCTTATTAGAGAACGTGTTGGAGCAATCTGATTTGGTTAAGCCAATGAAAAAATTTCTGCGAGATACAAAATACTATCCACTGTTATTGAGCACTAAAAATCCCAAGACCCCAGGACTGAAGATTGATAACGATTGGAATATTCTGAAAAACATAACCGTCGAACCTGATATATGATACAATCTGCATTCTTCACTGCATGGAGAAAAAATGCCCCATGACTGCTTTTCATAACTTTGATAAATATTTGTTTTTGAAATTGATAATAACTTTGAAGAGCAATTACAAACCCTAAACAACCATGAATAAACTCTCGGAGATACTTAACCAGCCTGAAGGAAGAAGGCTCGAATTTAAAGAAATGCTTCCTTCTAATGCCGATTTGGCAAAAACCATCATTGCTTTTGCAAACGATGCCGGCGGAGAGTTTTTCCTTGGCATCAAAGACGATCCCCGTGAAATAGTTGGATTGGATGAAACAAAGCTTATTGGTATTGAGGAAAAGATTACAAACATCATCCATGACCAATGTCATCCAATAATTCTTCCAGAAATCAAATTTTTAAATTTGGAAGGGAAACACATTATCAAAGTTCAAATTTTCAAAGGAAGCAACCCTCCTTACCTCCTAAAAAAGAAAGGTTTTGAAGAAGGTACATATATCCGTGTTGGGTCTTCGAATCGGCAGGCATCAGCAGAAATGATTGCTGAATTGAAACGTCAGCAGCACAGCATTTCCTTTGACAGTGAAATATCATATGAAAAACCTGCAGACGCTCTTGAATTCCAATTATTCGAGGCAAATTTTCTTGAAAAAACTGATGAGGCACTAAATGCTGCGGTTTTAAAGAAGCTTGAACTAATCAAGTCAGACCGCGGAATATCTTATCCGACAAATGCATTGGTACTACTTTCAGAGGATGAAATAAAAAAGATGCTATTCCCATATGCCAAAATCGAATGTGCACGGTTCAAGGGGGTAGAGCCGGGTAATTTTATTGACCAAAAATCCTTTGAAAACAGTATTCTTGCCCAACCGGAAGAAGCATATCAATTTGTTATACGCCACATCTCGCAAGGAACTACAGACTATACCGGCGTCTATCGTAACGACCGATGGGAATATCCGGTTATAGCAATTCGTGAGGCAATTCGGAATGCTGTAATTCATCGGGACTATTCCTTGAGTGGAATGGATATTAAAGTTGCTGTATTTGATGATAAAATTGAGATAACAAGCCCTGGGAAGCTCCCTCCAACCGTTGACTTTAGTGATATGCAGTCAGGGCAATCCAGTATTCGCAATAAAATTTTAGC
>CAIWMX010000109.1 GCA_903913885.1 uncultured Bacteroidales bacterium
CACCACCCTGTCAGGGTCCCCCACCCTGTCAGGGTCCCCCACCCTGACGGGGTCCCCCACCCTGACGGGGTCCCCCACCCTGACGGGGTCAGAAGTGAAACAGCTTTCCGGAAAGATTGCCCCTGAATCCCACCGAAAATCCGTAATTCCGGTGGATCTCGGCACTGCTGCCCGGTAAATCGAGGACATGGAAAAAATCAAGGGAGAACCCGTAAAGTCCCAAACCCAATCCCCCGGCCCCGGATGAATAGTACCCGGGCAACAACGGCTGCCAGGTATGCCCGTACCTGAAAGCAAAATAAAGTTTGTCGCTCCAGGCAAACCGTATTTCCGACGCAGCACGGTGGCCAATTTCATCGATCTCGCCTTTGAACCCGCTCGGAGAATCATAAAATGACTGGTAAATCCCGCGGAATGCCGAAACATCCGGGTCCTTCCCCTTTGAGATAACAAACCCACCGTCAACATCAACATAGTATTCCGGCGGGGAAGGAGTCATCAGCTTTTCAGCCTGGTATGACAGGTCAACCGTAAGTTTAAAATTGGCTGGCAACATGAATTCCGGGGAGAGGAGCAGGCCGGCACGCAGGGTGGACGGCTGGAACATATCCCAGTCAAATGTGTCGTACTGGTATTTTAGCCTGGGGCCGAGATCAGTGGCAGCAACCCCGGCATGCAGGCCAAGGTTGATCCCTTTGGCCATGCTGAAGCTGGTAATGTAACTGAAACCCAAATCCACAGCAAACCCTGTCATGTTTTTTATGGTCTTCCCGTCGCCAAAGTCGGGATTGCCAAAATCAGACCGGCAGTATTTGATCGCTCCTCCAACCGATATCCCTTTCTTGAAGGAATGCGCGTAAACCAGCTTTGCACAGAGATTATAATATTTACCGCTGGCATTTGATTCCGGGTTGGTCATGTCGATAAACGACATGGTGCCATGGTTAAGATAAGACAAGTATATTCCGGTGGCATTGTTCGCATTGAAAGCCAGGGATCCATTAAACTCAGTGCCGAAATAATCCTTATCAAAGGCCCTGAGAAAGGTCGAAGCAGAAGCATTAACGGTAAAATACCGCTGGCCTCCGGAGAGCAGCGCCGCATTCTGAAAAAGCCCGGTTTCCGGATACAGGATTGACGAAACGGTGGAGATGCCGCCGGTCGCTGCAATGCGTGCATTCAGGTTGTATTCGAGGAAGGAGTTTGTCACCAGCACGACCGGGGGCTTTTGCCCGGGGGTCATGGTAGCAATGAACAGCAATATGCCCGAAAGCATTATTGAAATGGGTCTCATGGCAGTGGTTGTTGGTGTATAACAAATATAGGAATTTCGGATAAATGTTATACGTTTTCCTTAATTTTGAGCCATGATAAGGCCAGCATATTTAAAAAAAGGTGATAAGATCGCCATTGTCTCCCCGGCGCGAAGCATTGTGTTTGATGAAGTTCACCCGGCGATCCGTTTTTTTCAGCGTCACGACCTGGAAGTGGTGCTGGGTACGCATGTTTTCAGCAAACATCACCAGTTTGCAGGAACGGATGCCCAGCGGACCAGGGATATGCAGCAGATGCTTGACGATGACAACATCAGGGCCATCATCTGTTCAAGGGGAGGGTATGGCACCGTACGGATCATCGATCAGCTCGATTTTACAAAGTTCCGTGAAAATCCCAAGTGGATCGTTGGTTACAGCGATATCACCGTGCTGCATGCCCACATTCACCAGCAGCTGGCCATCGAAACGCTGCATGCCACCATGCCCATCAACATCAAAAGCGAAAAGCAGGATGAAACATTGCAAACGCTGATGAATGCCCTTTGCGGAGACCCGATCGCCTATTCATACCCGAAGCCGCTCCTGTCGCGCGAGGGAAGTGCCGAAGGAGTTCTTGTCGGCGGGAATCTATCCATCCTGCACAACCTCACCGGGTCGGTCTCCGAACTGGATACGGCCGGGAAGATACTCTTCCTGGAAGATGTGGATGAATATCTCTATCATATCGACCGCATGATGACAGGGCTCAAACGCGCCGGGAAAATTGGCAGGTTGAGAGGAATGATCGTGGGGGGAATGAGCAAAATGAACGACAACGCCATCCCCTTTGGCAGGAACGCCGCTGAAATCATCGCCGATGCAGTGAAGGATTTTAATTTCCCGGTTTGTTTTGATTTTCCTGCAGGTCACCGCGACGTCAACCTGGCCCTGATCCTGGGGCGAACGATCCGGATGCGGGTTGGAAAAGAGGTGGAAATTGAATTTTTACCGTGATTTTCATCCCCAAATGCATATTGTTGAAAAATTCCCGCTCTTTGATGTATTACCTTTTGCCCTCAAACCCGATTAACCATAAAATTTGTCGGGATGATCATGGTCAGCCCCGACAATGGAAAATCGCTGGGACATGAAAGAGCATATTGAACTTGGGAAAAAGGGTGAAGAGATTGCAGTTGCCCTCCTGGAAGGCAAGGGATACCGCATTCTTGATCGAAACTGGCGCTGGGGGAAGGAGGAGATCGACATCATCGCCCTTGATGGCAGTTTCCTTGTGATTGTGGAGGTGAAGACGCGGACATCGAACGTTTTTGCCGAACCGGAAGCCTCCGTGACAAAACACAAGCAGCGTACCCTTGTGCGGGCTGCCAATGCTTATGCACGGTATCGAAGGCACGCGGGGGAGGTGCGGTTTGACATCATCACCCTCGTCATCAGGCCCGAAGGCGAGGATATCAACCATATTGTGGATGCTTTTTATGCAACATTGTGATATGAAAAAACTGGTGCTTCTTTATTGCATGCTCTTTGCATTGTCTGGTCTGAACGCGCAAAACGTTTATCCCCGTTACCGCGAATACGCTGACCTGGTTAAACGTGCTGATTCCCTTTACAAGGCGGGAGTATATGATGCGTCGGCAACCTGTTATAACCGCGCCCTCGGTATCAGGGTAGAAAAGGGGATTCCTGTTCCCTACGCAGGCCTGCATTACAGCGCTGCCTGCTGCTGGGCGCTAGCCGGGCGGGCCGACAGTGCATTTGCCCACCTGCAGGCCATGGCAGCGCTGGGGTACAGCGATCCGGTCAGCCTGGGTAAAGACCAGGATCTGGCGTCGCTTCATGGCGACCGCCGCTGGACCGGATTGATGGACCAGGTTGCATCTGCCCTGGTCCGGAAGGAAGTGCTGAAAAAAAAATACGATGAAAGGACCCGTTTTTCCGGGAAGGATGAATCGGTTTTTCTCCCGTTACACGACAATGTGAAGCAACTGATCCAGTGTGATTCACTGCCCTTTATCTCCCTGAATTATCAAAACTTCAGGCTCTATTTCCGGGGAAACGGCTATGCAGCAGACCATCTTCCGGAACTGAAGCAGCAGGTGTCAGACGCCTACATTGCGGTGCTGGTAAAACTGGATGCCAACACCTATACATCAGGGATAAACATGGTCCTGGTCGATTCGCGCGACGAATTGCGCGACGTCACAGGAATCCGTGCGCTGGGAGGGTTGGCGCTCGTGGGAGACAATACTGTTTTCCTGGTGTTTAACGGGAAACGACGGCTCCAGGCAAAACACGAGCTTTATCACCTGGTATCGAACGACATGTGGGGTAATACCTATTCACGGCTGCTCGATGAAGGGGGCGCGGTTTTCGCCGACAACGAATGCTATGGCAAGGATCCCCTTTACGGGATCAGCGCCTGGTTCAAGGCAAACAGGAAGTTGTTGCCGTTTACAGCACTGATCAACGATTTCGACCGGGAAGCGGGCAGGAGCGATGTGATCGCCTACCTTGAAAGCGCGGCAATCTTTAAATACCTGTATGAAAAGTATGGCATTCCAAAGTTGAAGCAGCTGAGAACGGAAGGATTTGAAAAGTTTGAGTCGATCTACGGTTTTCCCCTCGCCCGGCTGGAAAAAGAGTGGAACGAAATGATCTCCGGCGTGAAGATTCCAACAGATGTTGATTGGAACAAATTGCTGGAAGAGGGGTGCGGATGATCCGTTATTTCCTCCCGAAATCTGCCGGGATCTCCCCCCAGTATTCGGTTTCCCATTTTAATATCTTATTCGGCCAGGTGTTATCCTTCAACCAGGCGACTGCACGGTAGACCAGGTCGAACAGTTTCGCGTTTTTCGGGGAGACGGCCAGGTTGGTGTTGATTGCTTTTTTCCGCACCCAGGCGATGGCGGTGCGGGAGTCGGAATATACCGGCCAGTCGCAGTCGCGCTGCTTCAGGTAAGCCAGCGCATGCACGATGCCAAGAAACTCACCCAGGTTCACGGTGCCTTGGGGAAACGGCCCGATGTGGAAGAGTTCTGCCCCCGATTTCGTATCCACGCCGCGGTACTCCAGGATGCCGGGGTTTCCCGCGCAGGCGGCATCCACGCAGATGCTGTCGGAAATGGGCACCCCGACCAGGGGATTGGAGCAGGCGATCTTTTTCGGGCCATTGAGCCCTTTTGACATGTATTTGCGGGGATCGTCATTCAGCGCGGCTTTTGCCAGGTCAAGGGTCAGGAATCCCTTGTAAAGGGCCCCGTCAAAACCATCAACCTGCTTTTTGCAATCAGACCACCGTTCGTAAATGCCGCGTTTCTTCCCCCGCCACACGACATAAAATTTGTTTTTCGGCATCCGGCAAAAGTAAGGAAAATGCAAACAATGCAAACAATGCAAGCAATGCAGGCAATGCACGTCCTTCGTCCCTCCTCCTTCCTCTTATTTTTTCCGGAAAAAAACGAATACCTTTGCAAGGATGAATCCTTTCAAAAAACTTGCCGGGCAGACAGCCATCTATGGTGTTTCAAGCATCCTAGGGCGCCTGCTGGGGTATTTGCTGGTTCCGCTCTACACGCGGATGTTCCTGCCAGCCGATTACGGAACGGTTAGTGTGTTCTATTCCTACGCAGCGTTCCTGGTGGTCATCCTCACTTATGGCATGGAGACGGCGTTTTTCAGGTTCAACGAACAGGAAGAGGACAAGGAGAAGGTTTTCAGCACAGGGATGATCTCGCTGATCTTTTCTTCCCTGATTTTCCTGTTTGTATCATCGGTATTCGCGTCCAATGTTGCCCGGTGGATCGATTACGCCAGCCATCCCGAATATGTGCGCTGGTTCGTGTGGATGCTGGCGCTGGACGCCCTCTCCCGGATTCCGTTTGCCCGGCTCAGGGCGCAGAACAAGTCCACCCTGTTTGCCGCGATCAACCTGACGAGCATCGGGGTGAACATTGGTTTGAACCTGTTCTTCATCCTGCTCTGCCCGTTTTGCCTCAGGCATGAATCGTGGGCCGCGGTGAACAGCCTGGTTCACTTTGTGTACCGCTCCGACTGGGGCATCGAGTACATCTTCATCTCCAATGTCGTTTCCAGCGCCGTCACCCTCATCCTGCTGCTTCCGCAGTTCATGGATATGAAATGGAAAGTTGATAAGAAGCTGCTCAGAACCATGCTGATCTATGCGTTCCCGCTGCTGTTTGCAGGCATGGCCGGCATTGTCAATGAAACGTTCGACCGGCTTTTGCTCCGGTACCTGCTTCCGAAGAATATCGCCTTATACCAGGTTGGAATCTACAGTGCATGTTACAAGATCTCCATCCTTATGACGATTTTCGTGCAGGCCTACCGCTATGCAGCCGAGCCTTTCTTTTTCGCGCAGGCCAAAGAAAAGGACGCGAAAATCGTTTATGCCCGGATCATGGATTATTTCATTATCACGGTTTCCTTTATCTACCTGGTAACCATGGTTTACCTCGACGATTTCATCATGAAGAAACTCATCGGGGAAAAATACTGGGAAGGCCGGGGTGTCATACCCATCCTGATGATGGCCAACCTCTTTCTCGGGGTTTATTACAACCTGTCGATCTGGTACAAGCTCACTTCCAAAACCATGTGGGGTGCATGGCTGTCGCTGATCGGCGCCGTTGTTACGCTCTTGCTTAACTTCTGGTGGATTCCCCTGGGCGCCGACCACGTGATCCATGGATACTTCGGATCAGCCTGGGCCACTTTTATCTGTTACGGGCTGATGATGGTGCTTTCATACCTTATCGGGCAGCATTATTTCCCGGTAAAATACAACCTCCTGAAGTTCTTCGGATACCTCGGATTTGCCCTGTTTCTATATACGATCAACGTATATGTCAAAATGGATGCGGGGATCATTCGCATCGGGTTCCATACATTCCTGCTGGCAGTATTTGCTTCAGTCGTTTACCTTCTTGAAAAGCCGGGGCTTTCTGCTTCCCGGTGAGCGGGATTTTTTATTACCTTTGCTGCCTTACTTACCGCTATGAAGATCAGGATTGTCAATCACTCCAAACATCCTCTGCCTGCTTACGAAACGCAGGCTTCGGCAGGAATGGATCTGCGTGCCGACCTGGATTCCTCCATTATTATGAAACCGCTGGAGCGCGTCCTTGTCCCTACCGGGCTGTTTATCGAAATCCCGGCAGGGTACGAGGCACAAATCAGGCCGCGCAGCGGGCTTGCCCTCAAAAGAGGGATCACCCTGCTGAATACCCCCGGTACGATCGATGCGGATTATCGTGGCGAGATAAAGATCATCCTGATCAACCTGTCGAACGAAGAGGTGGCGATCGGCGATGGCGAACGCATAGCGCAGATGGTCATTGCCGCCCACGAGCAGGCCCAGTGGGTGGAGGTGGAAGAACTGGTGGCAACTGAACGCGGCGCTGGCGGGTTCGGACACACCGGAACGAAATAATTAAAAATTACTAATTAATAATTACGATGAGGGTAGTCATCATTGTTATAATTTTCAGCTTATCATGTGTTTTACCGGCGTTTTGTTCGGCGAAAGTTGATTTTGCCGCTGTTTCCGGGGTTGCTATGGCTGACCGGCAGAAAAAGGAAAAGAAAACGAAAAAGGAAGCGGGTGCTGCTTCGGTAAACCCGGGCAACCCGGGCCAGCTGATCGATGCGAAAAAGGAGGCTATTATCGGGAATATCCAGGGAGCGGAAGATATGTTGCGCAAGTATGTTAACCGATACCCGGAAGACCCGGTTGGTTTTTTCGAACTGGCCCGCATTGAATCGACGCAAAAAAACCTGGAGGAGGCCATTAAACTGGGCAGGGAAGCTGTGCGGCTTGACCCCGGGAACACCTGGTATGCCCTGTTTCTTGCCGAACTCTACCAGGGAACAACGCGGACTTCCGAAGCAATTGATATTTACGAGAAAGTCGTAAAAAAAGATCCTGACAACCTCGATAATTTCTTCCAGCTTGCTTCCCTCTATCTTCAGGCTGAAAAATTCGCAGAGGCCATCAAAATTTATAATATAATTGAGGAAAAAGCCAGCGTAGGCGAGGATATCTCCATCCAGAAAGAGAAGATTTACCTCCACCTTAACGACCTGAAGGGCGCTGAAAATGAGCTTCAGAAACTCATCCGGGCTTTTCCCGCCGAAAGCCGGTACCAATCGATCCTTGCCGAATTTTATATCTCCAACAACATGCCTGCAAAGGCACTTGAGATGTACAGGAAGATCGCCGAAAAGGATCCTGAAAATGCCTATATCCATATGTCGTTGGCCGACTATTACCGGAAAACCGGGGAAAAGGAAAAGGCCTATGAAGAACTTAAACTCGGGTTTGCCAATCCAAACCTCGATGTCGACACCAAGGTGAACATCCTGCTTTCATTTTACAGCGTGAACCAGATTTATAACGAATTGAAAGACCAGGCCTTTGCATTATCAAAAATCCTTATCGCCACCCATCCCAAAGATCCGAAGGTCTATTCCATATACGGTGATCTGCTCAACCAGGATAATAAACCGGCCGAGGCAAGGGAAACATTTTTAAAGGTACTCACCCTCGACAGCAGCAAGTATGTTGTATGGGAGCAGGTGTTGCGGCTGGACCTGAAACTGGAAGACTACGGCCACCTGGTCACCTATGGCAAACGGGCAATCGAGCTTTTTCCCGAACAGCCTCTTCCTTTTCTCTTTACCGGGTTGGGTTACCTTCAACTGAAGAAGCACGAGGATGCGCTGAAGCTTTTTGGATCAGGCGAAAAGCTGGTGGTAGATGACAATGAACTACAGGCGAATTTCTGCATGTACCAGGGAGATGCATACCACGCCCTGAAAAACGAGAAGGAAGCGTTCAAATATTATGAGAAATCCATACAACTGAAGGACGACAATGCCTATGTGCTGAATAATTATGCCTATTACCTCTCCCTGTTGGGCACCGACCTCGGCAAAGCCGAAAAAATGGCGAAAAAAGCGGTTACCCTTGAGCCGCTGAATGCTTCATTCCAGGATACCTATGGCTGGGTGCTCTTCAAAGTTGAAAAATACGGGGAAGCCGGCGAGTGGATCCTGAAAGCGATACAAAACAAGGAAGAGCCGAGTGCCGAAGTGCTGGAGCATTACGGTGACGTGCTGTATAAACTTGGTAAGGAATCACAGGCGCTTGAATACTGGATCAAGGCGAAACAAAAAGGTCCGGGTTCCGAACTTCTCGATAAAAAGATTGCAGATAAAAAATACCATCAATAATTCATGACCCGATATTCCAGATTCACCCGCAGGTTCATCCTTTTTTCCCTGACCTCCCTTCTTCTTTTCAACGCATGCAGTCCCGCCAGGAAAATCATGAAAGCCCCGCTTAAGGAAGAGGGCTCCGACTTTTTATTCAGGAAACTGAAGGAGAAAGAGCTGAAATTCGATTGGTTTTCGGCGAAATTTTCGGCGGAATATGCAAACAAGGGCAAGAAAAACTCCTTCAGCGGGCAGATCCGTATCCGGAAAGACAGCCTGATCTGGATCTCCCTGACGCCCATGCTGGGCATCGAAGCCATCAGGCTGATGATCTCCCAGGATTCGGTAAAACTGATCAACCGGCTCAACGATACCTATTTCATTGGTGATTACGAATATGTGAACCGCTTTCTCAATACCAATATCGATTACGACCTCCTGCAATCGATCCTGCTGGGCAACGACCTGGAGTACTACGAGGGTAGCAAATTCAGAGCATCCATCGACCGCGGAGAATACAAGCTTTCAACAAGCGAGCGGTTGAAATTGCGGAAATTCGTTCGCAATAACCAGGAAAACATGAAAGTCTTCATCCAGAATATCTGGCTTGACCCTGAGAATTTTAAAATTACCCACATCGATGTTAAAGAGATCCGTCGCGACAATATCAAACTCGAATCGAATTACAGTAATTTTGAACAGGTTGGCGAACAGCTTTTTCCGAGGAAGATGAAGTACGTGATCTGGGCTGAAAACACCATCAAAGTAAATGCAGACTTTTCAAAGATGGTGGTCAATGTACCCATGCAGTTCCCCTTCAAGATCCCTGCAAGTTACCTCCCGGTCAAATAGAACCCATTGAACCATGAGCAGAAGACATCGCCTTTTCAGCAAAATTGTTTTTATCAACGGGCTGCTGGTGATCTTTTTCATGCTGCTATCTGCAACAGGTTATTCCCAGTCAGCCAAAGAAAAGCTAAAGTTGCAAGCCACAAAAAAGCAACTTGAAGCGGAGATCAGGTATACTACCGAACTGCTCGAAAAAACTAAGAAAAGCAAGCAGACTTCGCTGAACAAGCTTGAGATCCTGGCAAAACAGATCAGGAGCCGCCAGGCGCTGATCAATACCATCAACACCCAGCTGGATGATGTACAGGTGCAGATCTCCGTTGAAAACCTGCAGATCGACCGGATGACAAAACAACTGCAGGAGCTGAAGTCGGAATATGCCCGGATGATCTATTATGCTTATCGCACCATGAACGGGCACAACAAGCTGATGTTCATTTTTTCGGCCAAAGACTTCAACCAGGCTTACCAGCGACTCAAGTACTACCAGCAGTACAGCTCCTACCGGCGAAGCCAGGTGGCCAGGATTGAATCGACCAAACGGGCCATCGGGAACCATCGCCGGGAACTTGAAGATGTGAAAAATCAAAAGCTGACCCTGGTTCAGTCGCAACAGCAGGAAAAACAAAAGCTCGACCTGGAAAAGACAGAAAAAACGGCTGCCGTGAAGGAAATCTCGTCCAAAGAGAAGCAACTGATGGCGATCCTGAAAACAAAACAGCAATCGGCGCTGAAACTTGAAAGTGAAATTGAAAAACTGATCGCTGCGGATATTAAGGCTTCAGAAGAGCGTTCACGGAAGCAGGCGGCAAAGGCGAAGAAACCGGCATCAGCCGCAAAGCCGGCTGCACATGGCGCTGAAATGGAATTTACGCCTGCTGAAAAGGTATTGTCATCCTCTTTTTCGGCAAACAGGGGCCGTTTGCCGTGGCCCTGCGACCGCGGCTTCGTGTCGGGCAGTTTTGGCGAGCATCCGCACCCGTTGCTCGACCGCGTTAAGGTGAAGAACAACGGCATCGATATCATGACCGGGCAGGAATCGGTGGTAAAGGCGGTTTTTAACGGCCGTGTGAGCCGGGTGTTGTCATTTCCCAACCTCAACCAGGTGGTGATCATCCGCCATGGTGATTACCTCACGGTTTATTCCAACCTTGATGATGTGAAGGTTCGCGAGGGACAGGAGGTGGTGTCAAAACAGGCGATAGGGAAGGTTCATACAAATCCCGACGATCAGAAATCAGAACTTCATTTTGAACTGTGGCGGGGAAAAATAACGCAGAATCCGGAAGATTGGCTTGCGGGTAAATAAACAAGGAGGTCGACGTGTTGATGAATCATACCGGGGAATTTGCAGCATTGCTCACCGCAGTGTTCTGGACCATAACGGCCCTTGCCTTTGAAGCGGCCAGCCGGAAGATCGGCTCGATGGTGGTCAACCTGTTGAGGCTGGCTGTAGGTTTCTGTTTCCTGACGGTTTTTGTTTACTTCTACCGGGGCTACCTCCTGCCTTTTGATGCAACGCCCCGCACCTGGTTTTTCCTCACCATTTCGGGGCTGATCGGCTTTGTTTTTGGTGACCTGTGCCTGTTCCAGGCATTCGTGGTGATCGGCGCACGCATTTCCATGCTGCTGATGGCCCTGGCCCCGCCCCTGACGGCCCTCATCGGCTGGATCGTGCTCGGGGAGACGCTTTCATGGAAAAGCTTGGCCGGCATGGTGCTGACCATTGCAGGTATTGCGCTGGTGGTGCTGAAACGGCATACCAGTGCCGAAAGCAATGGCGGGTTCAGGAAGGTTAAGTTCAACTACCCGGTGTGGGGAATTATGCTTGGACTGGGTGGTGCCATCGGCCAGGCCGCCGGGTTGGTGCTGAGTAAAGTGGGCATGCAAGGGTATGATACCTTTGCCTCGACACAAATCCGCGTAATTGCCGGCGTTGCCGGGTTTGCCGTAATTTTCACCGTGATGGGATTCTGGAAGCACGCCTGGCGCGCCCTCGATAAGCGCAAACCCATGCTGCAACTCTCCCTCGGTGCATTTTTCGGGCCCTTCCTGGGTGTCTCGTTTTCACTGATTGCCATTAGACACGCCGATACCGGCATCGCCTCCACCATCATGTCTATCGTGCCCGTGCTCATTATCCCGCCCTCCATCATCCTCTACAAGGAAAAAGTCACCCTTAAGGAAGTATCCGGTGCCCTCCTCGCCGTAACCGGCGTCGCCATGTTCTTTCTCTAAAACTCCACCTGTCCACCAGTCCACCAGTCCACCTGTCCACCCGTTTACCCAAAAACCCTTACCTTTGCAACAAAAACCCATCTGCCATGTTCATTCACCGTCCGCCGGCATCAGAGATCAGAAAGCCTGAAGATCCCGGTGTCCGTTTTTATGTAGGGCTGGTTATTTTTATCATCTCCTTTTTCATGCTGCCCACAGGGTTGGTGCTGAAGGGTTTTGTGCAGGACCATTTCTGGAAAGGATTTGTCCTTGGAGTCTTCTGGATCAGCGCACCCCTGATGAAGATCGGGAGCGTGGCCATCCTGGGCAAATCATCGTATGCCTGGATTAATTACAAGATGCACTATTTCTATCACAAGGTAGCAAAACCGCACCAGATCACGCCGCTGCGCTATAACATCGGGCTGGTGATGTTTATCCTGCCGTTCCTGCCCAACTACATGATCTCCTTCATGCCGCACCTGATCCCCATCACGCTGCAGGCGCGTTACATCACCATCTTGGCATCAGATGTGGTATTCCTGTCGAGCCTGTTTGTTTTGGGCGGCGATTTCTGGGATAAACTCAGGGCCCTGTTTATTTACAGGGCTAAGGCGAGGTTCGAAGAGGAGTAACCTTGCTTGCCATCACCAGCCAGTTCTGACTTTCAGGGACAAATTACAACTTTCTTTGTGGTCACTGGCCCGTTTTTGCCTGTTGCTGTCAGAAAGTAGCTCCCGGCCCGCAGGTTGGTTATGCAGATTTTATGCTGGTTGTATGTTGCCTGGAGAAGGATCTCTTTTCCGGCAAGGTCAGTTATCCTGAGGCCTGTTATATCCATTGACTGATCAAATTCAACGATGAATGAGCCATTGGAAGGGTTTGGCGATATTTTTATTTCACCCGTTGGTTTGATTATGGGAGCCACCGCGGTGATCAGGCTGCAGTTGGCTGACGGATCGGGATAGAGGGATTGACCGTTCTGTTTGAAGCAGGTAAGGGCGTAGTCGGCCATATCGGTGATGCAGCCGGGTGATGGGACGACGAGTCCATAGGTAGAACCAATACCTTCAATAAACTGGATGAAGTAGCATGGCAGGTTCCACCGTTTGCGGTATGTGTTCCCGACCAGTACCGAATCGACCGACTGCACTACATCCCGGGGATAGGCCATGGAGCCAAGGTATCCCTTTAACGTGTCGCCGGTAAAGGTGATGGAATACAGCTCATCAGCCACGCCGTTCATGAAGCACTAAAAACCGTAATGATAATTCCATACCGCGTTGCTGTCGGGAAAAGGGTGGTAAACGTTGGTCTGGGCATTTGCAAAAACCACCGTAATCGTTGCGAAAATAACCATGAGTTTTTTCATACCATATTTTTTACATTGTGGAGACTTTGCAGTTAAGGACAAATGTAGGAGATGTTATTCTCCAATATCGGGTAATTAAGGGAGTCGGTAATTGAGTAGGTGGTCGGGTAACCATTTTCATTGCTGGCGGTATAGTGATACAGGAAAACCATTTTGGCAGGCTGGCCGGTAAATTGCGTACGTATTTTTGTGATGTTATTGGGGCTTAGATAGACGCCGATCTCGGGTCCGTGCGAGTTTAACGGGGGAAGCCCCATGGAGGAGTAGGGATTCCGCAGGTCTCCGAATTCTAAGTCTGTCACCTGGATGGGAAGATACGTAGTGTCGTACAAGGCAAATTGAGTACAAAGAATGCAATTTCCAAGCAAATTATACAGGTAAACGGAATAATCGGTGATTTTGGAGCCTTCGTAATGCTCGATCTTTACAAGCTTGCCGGAAGTGTTATAGAGATATACGAGCCTGGAAGCGTACTGAGTTACTTCGACATAACGGCCGGAGGTGAAAGTATAGTAAATCGTGTCGCCGTCTGTTCCTTTGTAGAGCCTCACCAGGTAATCCACATGACCATTATCATAATGGTAAATATCCCAGCTGGTATCGGCCGGCTGAGTAACATATCGCAATTTCAGGATGCGCTGATAATCATCGTAATAGCACTGCGTGTTGCCAGAATAGGCGGATGTTTGTGTCATCATCCTGCAGCTCGTTGCCGGGGGGGCGGTATTCGTTTTTTTACAAGCGACAACCATAAACAATGAAAGAAGGGCAACAACGGCGAGGATATCCTTTTTCATAGGAATGTGCGGAAAGGAAGTTTAACAAATATAATCGAAAAAGAGGGAAAGGCAATGACATGAAGAGGAATTCAGCCTCAGGGTAGTAAAAAGCCGGGAAAAGTCGTTGTAAGACACTTTTCCCGGCTTACCGGCATTTTTTAAGTCAAGATAATGCTGGCTGATTCGCTATAACCTGAGTCGCAGGCTCACGAAGAACTCCCTGCCGGGAGCGGGCTGGAAGCTGTTGTAGTCGGGACCGTTGTTAGGTTCGGTAAAACCAAAGTACTGTTCATCGAGCATGTTTTTGCAGAAGAATCCAAGGTCGCCTTTCAGGTTGCCGAGTTTCCATGCATAGTTCAGGTTGGCGTTGATTACGGTGAACCCTTTCACCCAGGAACTGCGGATTTTCCCGTTTTCATTGAAATGGTTATAAATGGAGTCGTCGACCTGGATGCACCATTTCGACTGGTACTGTGCATTGAGGGTCGCGGTGAAGTGTTTCAGGAATTTCACGGATGCTTCGGCAGTGAGCATGTGTTCGGGACATTGCGGGATCCAGTGGCCGCTCACGCTGTCGGGAGAGGTGTACTGGAAATGGGAATAGGTGTAAGCCACGTCGAACCTCAGAAAATCGAGGGGTGCATAGGATACGAATGCTTCCACACCCCACCTTTTACTTTCACCCATATTGCCGAAGAAAGCGGTATTGTTGCCTCTCCCGGGAACGCTGTAGCGGTAGAATTCGTCTTTTGAGTTGATGCTGAAACCGGTTACATCGTAATACAGCGATTTCCCGACTTCACCCCGTACACCGATTTCGCCGCCCATCGAGGTGGAGGGTTTGATGAGGGAGTTGAACCCGCCGTATTTCACGGGATTGTTGTACAGTTCATCTTCCGTTGGCACCAGGAACCCGGTGCCGTAGCTTGCATAGATGTTCGCGGCTTTGGCAAGGTCATAGGCCAACCCTAAACGGAAGGTCGGTTTTGAGAAGGTTTTGTTGTCACTGACGGTTGAAGAATCCAACCTGTTGTATACGTTATCATACCGGAGATTGAGAATGGCGAAGAGTTTTTTGGAAATGTCGAGCTTGTCGATTAAAAACACGCCTGTGCTCCGCTGGCGGATGATCTGGCTGATAAGCACATTGTTGATGTCAAAAATATCCTGGCTCCAGTAACTGTCAACCCGGTTATGGTTGATGTGGTCTTCATCGGGTACGGCAAACATATGTTCATTCATCGTCATCGATTGGTAATCAACACCCAGGCTGAGATGGTTATAGAGGTTTTCCTTGCCGAAGTGAAGGTTGTACTGTGCCGAAACGCCCGGGTTGATGGTGGGTTTGTAATCATCGCCGTTGTTGGAGGTCTCCTGGTAGTTGGTCATCCGCATGAATCCCTTGACAAGAATGTCCTGGTTCTGCGTGAAATCGTATTTAATAGTGGTGGCCCCCGTTAACCGCTGGGTCTTGTGAAACTCATTGTATGGAACTGCGTCGGTATTCGCAGCGGTGTGGCCCACGGTGTCGTACCTGCCTAAATTGATCCCTTCGGAATTCTGGTTGAAATAATTGGTGTAGGTAAGCAGCTGGGTGATCTTCAGTTTTGACGACGGGGTCCAGGTGAGTTTTTCGCTGAAGTTGTCGCCCATGTAAGCCTGGTGCTGGCGGTATCCATGGCCCTGCATGTGCGAATAGGAAACCCGGTAGTTCACATTTTTCGAAGTTCCGTCAACCTGCCCAAGGATTTTCCAGAACCCGTTTGAACCAGCAGAGGTAAATAACGAACTGTTTACAGGTTTGTCGCCTCCGTCTTTGGTGGTGATGTTAATGATGCCGCCTGTAGCGCTTGCCCCATACATGGAAGCGGCAAGACCTTTGACAACTTCTACGGTTTTCACGGTTTCCCAGTCAACATCGTACAGATCAGGGGCGAAGCCGCCGGGACTGTTAATCGAGATGCCGTCGATAAAGACGCCGATGCCCCTGAAACCGCTTTCTGTGAGGACACCCTGGCCGCGCATGTATACGTGCACCCGTGATCCGCCGGTTCCATTGTCGATCCTCACGCCGGGAACAAGCCGCAGGGCGTCATCTGCCGCGATGGTTTTTGTCAGCGATGTTAACTGCCGCGGGCTGACAACCGAAATGGCAGCAGGAATTTCCCTGAGGGGAATATTGATTCTTAACGCGGAAACCACGATCTCGTTCAGGTATTTAACGGTTGTGGTGTCGCCTGCAGCCTTTGGTGACCCCTGCTTTGCCTGGGCCGTGGCCGAAAAAACGGTGAAAATTAAAAGAAAGGATAAAATATATATGGATTTCATATGAATATGTTTAACTGTTAAATGGAATATGTGGAATTACCTGCAGTATTGCCTGTTCCCTTAGAAGAACCCATCTCATTTGAAACACCTGTTCTTAGTGTTTCTCCGTGATCTGAGTGCCTTCGTGGTTTTTTGTTAACCCCGTGAGCCCGGAACCCGGTTCAGCATAAACACATCAGGTTTAAATAAATAACACAAACCCGGATGGGTATCCCGGCAGGTTTATCTATCAAAGGAAACAGGATCAGGCGAATTTCGGGGGAGGGGCGGAATGGGCCAGGTAAACCGGGAGAATGATCTGGTTGGATATCGGGAAATGAAATTTAGTACCCGCACCCTGGATGGCCAGGGATGGATTCTGGATGAGCGCCTGGGTAAAAAGGCTGTAAAGCATGGTGAGCACCGGGTTGTCTCTCCGGGAGGAGTCTCCGTTGCGCCTGAGGTATCGCGAATAATCAGCCAGGAGATCTTCTTCCTTGTTGTCGTGAAGGCAGTAAAGGAAAGTGGTATCGCCTTTTTTAAACTGGGCCACCATGTCGTACATCTTCCCATAATAGGAAAACTCGGAATCCTTAATGCGGCAGAATTCAATGTCCTGTTCCGGATGTATGATTTTGAGGGTGACGATTTTTTCATGGAAGGCACCATTCCTGATCCGTGCAACCATCTCCTGCTGGACAAGGTACTGGTTGTACCTGAACACAATAAAGCACCCGATGGTGTTAGCCAGGAAAAGGAAAAGGACTACGATGACGGCTAGCTTTTTCAAGCGTTTATTTCCGGATGATCAGTTTATGGGACGAGGTTCCGTGAGCAGATGTTAGTGTTAGCAAATATACGCCATCCGGGAGAAAATTCAAATTAATTTTTTTATGCCATTGTTTGGTGATCACCCTGTCAGTTTCCTGGTAAACAGGTTCACTTACAGCATTCTTAACTGACAGTAGCAATGCCCCAGGTTCAGGATTGTTTAGCACCAGGTCGAACACGCCGTTGCAGGGGTTTGGGAAGATGGTTGTTGGTGCCGTGTTATTTTCTTCGATCCCGGTGCAGTCTTTAAAAGTCAGGTAAACAGAATCTCTGTTCTGGCACTGGAAACGGTTGGTGACAAGGAGCCTGACCTTGTGAGTGCCCAGTCCGCCTGCACTGGCCGAATCATACACCGCCTGCGGAGTGTTCAGGTTGCCGGGGATCCAGAGCCAGGTTCGTATCCCCGTAGTGTCGGAAGCCAGGGTTATCTCATTCCCGGCACAAACCGAATCGTTCGGAGATGACGATATCGCTGCAACCGGCAGGGGCCTGATCAGGATGTATTTGTTCCGGCTTGTATTGCCATAGGTTCCAAAACCGGTGATCCTGCAAGTGACATTTCCGGCATTCCTGTCATTGATTCCCGGTGTGTAGGTGGTTGCGGCCATCGTGTCGTTGGCGAATACCCCGTCACCGGTGGTGGTCCATCTCAGAGAGTCATACTGTTGCACGGTAGCCTGGAGCAACGCGTTCATCCCGGAACAGATGGTGTCACTCTGCCCTGCATCGACCATGGGCAGGATGGGTGGTGGAAAAATAATAAAATCAATCATCACCCGGTCCTCGCCGTAATAAAAGGAGAGGTCTTTCTGGTACATCCACCTGAACTGGTGGGCGCCGGCTGCCACCGGGAAGGCGACCCGGCCCCAGGGGGTTGCGCCCGACCATTGATCCTGGAGGATATCATCGATGTAAAACAACAGGTAATCACAACCCTCCTCCGTGGAAGTCCTCCGGTAAAATGAGATGCTGTCGTCAATGGCCGATGTATAGTTGAGAAAAAGCCGTGATGTGGAATAATCGGGAATGGCGCCGGAGCGGGCGCAGTAAACGCCTTCCCAGGGAACATCGGTGGTGATGGTCCATGGCAGGGCGCCGCCGAACTGCCACGGAAATTTGGTGAAGGTGTTTGACTCCCAGTCCTCGATCATGACACCGATCATCTGCCTGAATGACCGTTGCGGTTTGTACAGCCCTGTATGAATGGTATAGAGAAGATCGGCAGCGCTCCCCGTGGGAGCATCCGGACTGACCATGGCGGTAAATACAGCGTTTTTTGTTTGACCGGGTCCGATGCTGTCAAGGTAAATGCTGTCTGCCAAAAAAGTCAGATATGGCGATGTAGTTGACAGCAAAGCATACGTTGACCTGCAGGTGAAATCACCGGTGTTGGTGTTTGAAATGACCATCTGCACGGTTTCACCGCGGTCGAGCCGCCCGTTGCGGTTTCCAACCAGGGTGTCGACGATGGTGAGGCCGTTGATCCTGATCGCCGGGGCATGCGCTTCGATCGAAAAACCACTGTACCAGGTTGAATCAATACTGGTTACGCGGATGTTGAACCTGACCAGGAGGTTGTCGGGGATCGTATCGGAGACCTTCATTGTAAATCCGTCAGGGATGATCTTGATCTGGGCAGAATCCATGGTGCCGTAGGAAGCCGTGCTGTCGGTAATCGTAATGTACGGGGATTCTGTCGAAATAGTGGCAATGACATTCACCGCCTGCTGATCCCCCACATTTTTCAATCCCAGTGAAAGATAAAGGGAATCGCCGTTGTTCAGGGTCGTGGTGCCGGATCCTGAAACCAGTGAAAGTGAATTGGAGTAATAGGTAACCCAGGACTGATTTGGGTTCGGCCCCAGGTTAAAGGGGGAAGTATAGGTCATAGGCCGGCCGCCATCGTGGTTATCGGTCCATACGGGGCACACTTTCATGTTTTGAGATTGGATGCCGATGTAATCGCCAAAGTATTGATAGGCAAGCCCGGGAACAGGCTCAGGGGTAAATGAAAAGTCGCTCACCTGGATGTCGGCCCATGACAGCCCTCCGTCATACGACCAGGAAACAAAGACGGCGGCATCGGTTGCAGCGAGGTTGCGGTCGTCGTAATAGATCACGCACACTCCCCCTGTTACGGGATCGCATGTGATCCAGGGCGAAAAATGTTGTTTGCCCAGTCCCGCCGGGTCCTGGTTCACCCTGAGCGGAGCCGACCAGGTGGTGCCGCCATCTGAAGAGCGGATGAGGTAAACATCGATATCGGAGCCGGTGTTTACGCCCGGGAAACCAACGTTGGACCATACGATATAAATATTTCCACGGTTTGGACCGGTGCTGATGTCGACCGCCATCGACGGAAAGGAGTTGACGCGCATGGTCTTGCCGGTCATGGTTGCCCTGATTCCCTTGATGTTGCTGATGATCCGGGTCGCAGGCAGGAAAGTGCTGCCGCCATTTAATGACCGGGCAAAGCCGATGGCATTTTCATCGGAAGGCCAGCTGTCGTATATACTCCATGCAGCATACACTTCGCCGCCGGGCCCTGAGTTGATGTTGACGCCGTGGTTCAGCTGCAGCGCTGCGGCAGCACCACTGATGTTCATGGGCACTGACCACGTAAGTCCCTGGTCGGCCGAATATGAAAGTTCAACCTGGTTGGTGTCGGGAGAATCCGGAATAAAGTTGGTCCACGCATCATAAAGATGACCCTGATACGGACTGGTGACGGAGTTGTCGATCCAGAGATGATTTTTATCGAGCAGAGAGTTCCCGGCACCCGGGCCATTGGCCACTTTAACCTTTGTCCATGTTTTGCCCTGGTCCTGGCTGTAGGAAACAGCCTGCCCGTTATCCCCGTTGATCCTGCCCACATACCACCAGCCGTTGAGCCCGATGGCAGTTGAAGGGTCGCCGTTGTTGGGGCCGTTGGCGCCCGTGACATCTCCGCCCCATGCCTGGCCGGCATCGAAGCTGTACAAAGCATCGGCGCCATAGATATCCTGTGCCGCGCCAAGTTTCCAGCTGGTCGAATTATTTGAATTCAGCACTGCATCGTCATTCGATGGATCAATAAACACGGCATTCTCCGTTTGGGTCACCTCATTCTCCCCGGTGACCGGCACATCGGGTGAATTCTGGGGAGTAAAAGGCGAATCAGGGTGGATGTTACCGACCCGAGTACGGACTGGTTGGTGGTATGGCACGATCATGGACCCGGTAAACTTTGCATCCGGCACGGTAACCACAGGATCCGGCTTCACATATCCCAGCTGAACCATCCGGTACCAGTATCCAATGTTGTCGATTTTCGTGTTCACCTTTCCCTTCCCGGCGGCAGTAATCTCAGGCAACATCCTCAGCGGCTGCGGGAAACCCGTCCGGGAGCAAAGCACGAGCAACAAAAAGCAGAAAAGTATATGTTTTTTCATGGAAGATTCATTTTCAAAACAAAGCTACGACAAATAGAAATTAAAAATTAAAAATTAAAAATTACGAACCCACGTCCTTCGCCCCACGTCCCACGTCCTACGTCCCACGTTCCACGTCCTACGTCCCATGTCTTACGTCCTACGTCCTTCGTCCATCACTTTTCGTATCTTTGCCGCAAATCCTTAACATTCTGATCTCATGATATCCGCAATCATCATTTTACTGATACTTTTTTTGATTAACGGCGCGTTTGTGATGTCCGAAATATCGCTGGTATCGGCGCGCAAAACCAGGCTTGAGCTTGATGCCCGCCACGGCGACAAACTTGCGCAGCTGGCGCTTGATAATGCCAATTCTCCATCGCGCATTTTGTCGACCATGCAGATCGGGATTACCCTGGTTGGTATTTTAACAGGGGTCTATTCAAGCGATGAGATCGCGCACGGCATGTCCGATTTGCTGGTGAGCGTAGGTCTCAACCCGCATTTAAGCCATTCGCTTGGTTTGGCCATCGTGGTAATTCTCGTCACCTTCGTCTCCATGCTGATCGGGGAACTTGTACCGAAACGCATCGGCCTGATCAATTCCGAAGGGATTGCAAAAGCGATGATCCGCCCGCTGCTGGCGATAACCTATATTACCTATCCTTTTACCTTTTTCCTCTCAAAAGCCGGCGACCTGATCCTTTCCCTCATGCGGATCAAACCCTCCGCCGAATCGAAAGTGACGGAGGAGGAGATCAAGGCCATGGTGCAGGAAGGCGCTGAAGACGGGGAGGTACAGGAAATCGAGCAGGACATCGTGGAGCGCGTTTTCCACCTGGGCGACCGCAAGGTTTCCTCGCTGATGACCCATCATTCGGACCTGGTATGGCTCGACATCCACGAAAGCACGGAGATAATCCGGAAAAAAATGCGGGATGAACTGCATTCTGTTTACCCTGTTTGTGAAGATGACCTTGACAATGTGCTGGGGGTGATCTTTATCAAGGATCTCTTCCTCGGGAATATCTGTGATGAGAATTTCGACATCAAGGACATGGTCAAACCGGCGCAGTTTGTCCTGGAGACCCTCACCGCGTATGAAACCCTGGAAATATTCAAGGAGCATAAAATTCATTACGGACTGGTGGTTGATGAATACGGCTCAACCGTCGGGTTGGTCACCCTGAACGACATTCTCGAGGCGCTGGTGGGCGATTTTAACGAAGCCAGCCCGGATGAACCGCAGATAAACGTGCGCGACGACGGCAGCTGGCTGGCCGACGGGCAGATGTCGTTCTATGAATTCGCCTATGAACTCAATATCCAGGGATTTGATAAAAACAAGGTAAAATTTGACACCCTGGCCGGCCTGGCCATGAGCATCCTGAAACATATCCCCAAACCCGGAGAGAAATTTACCTGGAAAGAGTACGAGTTTGAAATCGTTGACCTTGACGGAAACCGGATCGACAAACTGATCGTTACAAAAAAAGATCTGTAGCCTCATGCTATAGCATGAGGTCAGGATTACCTGACGATCATGAGTTTCTTCACCACCGAATTGTCTTTCGTGTCGAGCTGGCAGTAATATGTGCCAGGTGCAAGACCTGCAACGTTGAAAGAAGAGGTATGCGTCCCCGGCTGCTGGTCACCCAGTGATCTGGAAAACAATTGCTGTCCGATTGAATTCATCAGGGACATTGTGACCTCTGAATTGGCGGTCAGGACGTAGGTTATGGTCGCCAGGTCTTTACAGGGATTCGGGGAGATGGAGCAGGAAAATGTACCCGGCCGTTCTGAAATTCCTGTAACAGGATTATCGATCCAAACTTTCAGGGCAGGATCTCCAAGCACGTTGCAGTCGTAATGGCACCAGCGCTGGGCTCCCGGTTCAAATTCTCCGGGAAGGCCGATCCATGGAGCTGTTTTGATTTTCGACATGGTATGGGCAGAGCCAAGTTCGGTGATGGCCGAATCGGGGCTCGGGTTGTACATGGCGCTGATGAATTCACGGTGGAGGTGGGCCGACGGGCCTTCGGTCGTACCCTGGTCAAACCAGCCGTAGCGTGAGTTGAAGACACCGGCAACAAGGAAATTCGAAATGGAGGTGCACAACTCTGCAATGCAATCTGACTCGTCGAAGGCGCCGCAAATGCACCCGTGGGTATACATCAGCTGGTAATTATGCATGATGCCGTTAACCTGGGCAAAATTGGAATTGATGATTTGCCCGTTCGAAAGGCGCATCATGTAATCCCAGTTGGAGTGGCCGCAATGGTGGATGAACGAATTGCCTGAATTGATTTTTGCCAGCAACTGGCCGATGCTCCAGCTGTAAACATTGGATGGCGGGGAGATGAGGGTGTCATACAGCCGGGTAAAGTTGTTTTGTGACGAGGGAATGCCGTGTGTGAAATAGCCATTGTCGCCATGATCGTTGACCAGGAGTTCCAGGTAGTCGGATCCCCAGGTCATGGGGGCGTCGTAGAGGAACTCGGAAACCAGCATCGGGTGCTTCATTGTCTCCTGCACCGGGCTGCCCTGGTATGAAACCGATTTATGCACCATGTTGGCCTGTTCCTGCGGGGTGCTGAATGACATTCGTCCTACCGAAAGTTCCGGCAGCAGGTCGTCCTCGCCGGGTTCACCCCATTTGTTGTCACCGTTGGTATTCCAGTTCCCGTCGAGGGCAGAATAATAGATGTCGGCAGGTATGTTATAATCTTCATAACCCGAGCCAGAGATCACGTAACAGTAGAATCCCCGGTAGGGAACATATTCCACATCTCCGCCAAGGATAACCTGTTCAACGCCGTTCGACTGGTATTCACTGGTGATATAGTTGCGCATTTTCTCCTGCAGGTCCTGTCCGCTCATGGTTGACCCGATTGCTTCAGTGGTGGCGATTTGGGTAGTAAGGCCTTTGCCGGCATAGAAGTTCACCAGGTCCTGAAACCCGGCCTGGAACTGGGCGGGTGTAATGATGAGGATCTGGTAATTTGTTTTCAGCGGGTTTTTTACCGGGTAACTGCGCATCATTTCGGGGTTTTGTGCGAAGAGGCGCACCCGTTTCAGCGCGTTGGGGGAGGAGGTGAGGTTTTTCAGGGCAAGCGAGGCTCCCGGGTCGGGTTGGGTGGTAATGTGAACGGTAACCTTCTTGTAGTAAGAAACCGATTTCCCGGCCGGGTTGTAGATGACCGGCGTAAAGGTTGACAGGGCAAAGGCGTAACCGTTCAGGTACGAATTGATGAGATGGCCGGTTGCCACAGCGGGGTAGTTGATGTTAGAACGGTAAACATCTTCCTTTTTGAAAAAGGTGCCGTCGGGGCCCTTTGAAATGGGTTGCATGGTTTGCTGGGGGAAGAGGTCAAACGAACCGGGGATGGCTGTCAGTTCTTCGCCGGTGATGCTGATTCCAACCGCTTTTTCCCCCGGGGGCAGCATCATGGCTACCTGGTGGTAGGGAAGCATGGGTTCGCCGGTGAGGCCGGCGAGCATGGTGTTGTCGAGGGTTACCGACTGATGCAGCCCGTTTTGCATGATTTTAACCTGGGAAAAAGTAAATACTTTTTCAACATTGCCGGCCATCAGGCTGAAAGCCAGGATAAACGAGAAGAAGAGGATGGAGATCTTTTTCATGATATTATTTTTCTGAATGACAAAGTTACGAATAAAAAAGTTGCTTAAGCCGGCGGCAAAAAAAAAAGCCGTTCCCCGGAAAGGGAACGGCTGCAAATTTAAAATCCAATGAAATTAGTTGATAACGACTTTTTTAACGGTCTTGTTACCTTCCTGTTCAACAACTACGAAGTAGATGCCCCTGGCAACACTGCTGAGGTCGATCGTTTTGGTAAGCCTGTTGGTGAAGGAAATGTTATTTTCCTGATAAACAGGAACATTGATGGCGTTGACAACCGAAATGTTCACGTTGAGCGTTTTTCCGCTGTAAACATCGAGGGTTATCAAACCGGTGCTGGGATTCGGAGAAACCCTGGTTGTGATGATAGTCTGGTTTTCCTGCATGCCAACGGCATAAGAGGCGGTGATATATCCGGGTTTCACGAGGGTGTCGATCTGACCTCCCCTTGTCACGATCAGGGTAGCATCAAAAACTCCCTTTTCAGTATAGGTCACCACGGGATTTTTATCAAAAGAAGAAACCGGTGTTCCGCCCTGGAAAATCCACTCATAAGTTTCAGGAACGCCGATGTACCCACCGGTAGTGGCGTTGGTGAAGGTAACCGGGTTGTTGGTGGTCACGCTGGTGGAGGAGGCTGAAAAATCAGGGGTAAGGTCGATGGTTCCGCGTTTAATCCCATTCAGAATCTCATATTTTTTAATAGGGTTCGTGGCATTTGTTCCTTGCTGAAGTCCCTGTCCGGTATCCATATTCTGGAGGAAGGTGATGAATTCGCAGTCGGCCAGCGGCCATGCAGCATCCATGGTGAAATTGAGGGTAACGGTCTTAACATTTCCGCCGGAAAAATTAATGGAAGTACCGTTCTGATCGGGCACCATGAGCCGTGTTACATGTTCCAGATGGGTTTGTCCCTGCCAGTTAACCTGCAAGTGTGATTGTGTCACCACAAAATGCAGGGCGAGGTTGGTGGCGGTAATGGTGCCAACTTTGGTGAGGGTGATCACAGCGGTGTAGTTCAGACCGGTGTTTGTAACGGCGATTTCCATATCAACGGTCGAAGGGACGGCAATACGGGTATTGTAGATCGGAAGATAGGTGGAATACATTGAATTGGAGTGGTTACCCCCAACTACTCCCTGCATCCCGTCAAAACCGGCAGAAGGGAATCCATTGATACCATAGAATGTATTACGGGCATTTGAATAGGTGTTGGCATATCCGTCGCCATTGTGGTTTTCGATCACTGCAACGTATTTGCCGTTCGACAGCAGATCGTCAGCGCCCATGGCTGCGCCGGGACAATAGGTGCACCAGGTGCCGGTACCGACTTCCATCACGACCATTGAACGTGATACGGTTTGTGCAACAACCACGATGGTTGCAACCAGGAATAATACAGAGAGTACAATTTTTTTCATAGGGTCTGATTTGTGGGTTTTACATTAATTTTTTTTATTCTCAACGCAAAGTTAGTTAAAAAATATCGGCTAAATACAAAAGTGATCTTTTTTGTTATGGAAAATCCCTTTCCCCGGAATTGCCGGCCGTTATTTCCTGTCGAGTTTGGCCAGCGCATATGCATAAGCCCCAATGGAAACCGCTTTGGAGGTGCCCAGGCGGGAAATGCCCACGCCGATCTTTTTGTTAGGGTCAAAACTTACTGTATTGGTTGAAAACGGCACCTGGATATCCACCGATGTTGAGGTGAGGAATGACCTGAGTTCATTGGCATCTTCAAGGTTATAGGCCGTGACTTCCATGCGCTCGAGCGGAATGCCCGACATGGTGTCGAACGGGTAATTCATCTCTTCGACCAGTTTGGGCAGGAATATAGGGTAGGCGCCCGACAGTCCGCCTCCGATCACAACCAGTCCGTCGAGCAGCGTGATGGCGTTGGCCAGGGAATCGGCGGCGTCGCGGGCAAAGGCTTCAAAGGCGTGAACTGCTGCATCCTGGTCTCCCTTGGCACGTCCCATGCCGATTTCAAAAATATCCCTGGGTTCGGGACATGACGCAATATTCAGGCCCGTATTATTGGCGTATTCACGTTTGATCCCGCGGATGCTGACACTTTCTTCGGTATCCCAGTTTTTAAAAGTCCGGTTGCGCATGCGGTTGATCTCCCCGCCTGAACAGTTGTCGCCCAGCAACATGCCGTCGCGGGTAACGATGCCTCCACCGAACCCGGTGCCGAAGGTAGCACCGAACAGGTTTTGATACCGCTTCGGGTTGCCGGCATCCTCCAGTTTTTTGTTGATCTCGGGGAGCAGTCCGGAAATGGCTTCCCCGAAAGCAAACAGGTCACCATCGTTGTTGATGAAGACAGGGATGCCGAATTTCTCTGCCAGCATGGGTCCAAGGGCAACACCTCCCCTGAAGAATGGCAGGTTCTGCAGATCCCCGATGATGCCGTTCTCAAAATCAGCCGGGCCCGGGAACGCAAAGCTGATAGCTACCGGTTTGGGCAGCAATTTTGCCTGGACCTGGTTAAAACCATCGATAATTTTGTTTAAAACCCCTTCCAGGTTATCGTCTTTTGCCGGCAGGACGATGGGTTCGATAATTTCCTGTTCAGCCTGCACGGCGTTAAACACGAAGTTGGTGCCGCCGGCATCAAGGGTCATCACTACGCGGATGTCATTTTTGTAAGTCATCACAGAATTGTTTAAAACAAGCAAAATAATTATTGCAATTTAAGAAGTACGAAGTACGCAAAAAAAACTCAAACCTCAAAATTTCAAAATTTCGCTGCCTCGCTACCTCTCAATGAGCCTCCAGCCAATTCCCCCCCGTATTCATCTCCACCAACACTGGTACATCCAGGTGAATGGCATTCTGCATTCCTTCCCTGACAATGGGTTTGATCGTTTCGACTTCATCTTTATGAACGTCGAAGATCAATTCATCATGAACCTGCAGGATCATCCTCGATTTCAGCTGTTGTTGCTGCATCACCCCGAAGATGTTGATCATAGCGATTTTGATCATATCGGCTGCGGTGCCCTGGATGGGGGCGTTGATAGCGTTGCGCTCGGCAAAACTGCGGATGGTGGCGTTGCCCGATGTGATGTCGCGCAGGTAGCGGCGCCGCTTCATCATGGTCTCAACATAGCCGTTCCGGCGCGCCGATTCGATGGTGCTGTCCATGTAAACCTTGATGCCGGGGTATTTTACAAAATACTGGCTGATGATCTCCGCGGCTTCCTTGCGGGGGATGTTGAGCCTTTCCGACAACCCAAAAGCGGAAATCCCGTAGATGATCCCGAAGTTCACCATTTTGGCGTTGCGGCGCATCTCTTTTGTAACCTCGCCGAGCGGGATGCCATACACTTTGGCCGCAGTAGCCGAATGAATGTCGAGTCCCAGGTTGAAATCTTCGATCATCCCGGCATCCCGGCTGAGGTGGGCAATGATGCGCAATTCGATCTGAGAATAGTCGGCCGACAGCAGCAGGTAATTTTCATCGCGCGGCACGAAGGCTTTCCTGATCTCCCTGCCCTTTTCCGTCCTGATGGGGATGTTCTGCAGGTTCGGGTTGTTTGAACTCAGGCGGCCCGTGGCAGCCACCGCCTGGTTATAAGAGGTGTGAACCCGTCCGTCGCGCGGATTGATCAGGGTGGGCAGCACATCAACATAGGTCGATTTTAATTTTGTCAGGGAACGGTATTCCAGGATCTTATTGACAATGGGGTGCTTATGCTCCAACTTAGCCAGTACATCCTCACTGGTGCTGTATTGCTTGGTTTTTGTCTGTTTGGGATTTTCAACTATTTTCAGCTTGTCGTAGAGGATCTCGCCAAGCTGTTTCGGGGATGAGACGTTGAACCTGGTTCCGGCATCCTCATAAATGGACGATTCAAGCACCCGGATCTCTTTTTCCAGTTCCGCCGAAAAGTCGTTGAGGGTGTCCGGGTCTATCCTGACCCCCTCGGCTTCCATCGACGCCAGCACGGGGATCAGCGGGATTTCAATGTTGTCGAACAGCTGGCGGGTATCTGCTTTTTCAAGCAAGGGTTCAAAAACCTGTTTCAGTTGCCAGGTTACATCGGCATCTTCGGCTGCGTACTCCTTCACGGTTTCAACATCCACCGTACGCATGTTAAGCTGGTTCTGGCCTTTTTTCCCGATCAGGGTTTCGATGGAGACAGGCTGGTAGTTCAGGTAGGTTTCAGCCAGGAGATCCATGCCGTGACGCATGTCAGGCTGAATGAGGTAATGGGCCATCATGGTGTCGAACAGCGGTCCGTTTACAACAACATCGTACCATCGCAGGATCGAAATATCAAACTTGAGATTCTGCCCGATCTTCTGGATCCGCTCATTCTCCAACGCGGATTTGAACAGGGATACGACAGCCAGCGCTGCTTCATAATTTTCGGGAAGCGGCACATAGTATGCCACATGCGGCTGCCAGGAAAACGACATCCCGACCAGTTCGGCCATGTTGGGATTGATGCCGGTTGTTTCGGTATCGAAACAGAAGGAGGCCTGTTTTTCCAGGTCTGCAACAAGGTGGGCATGCTTTTCGGGGGTATCGGCCAGAAAATAGGTATGTGGCGTTGTGGCAATGTTCAGCATGTCCGGGTCGGAATCCTGGATTTCGTCATCCTGGACCCGGATTTCAGGTACTGTCGGCACAGGTAAAAAAGAATCTGTGTGATCAGAAAAGAGGTCCTGCTGGGCTCCTGTTTTTTGGTTTTTTTTCCCTGCTTCGGTTTTTGGATTCTGGATTGCAGGATTTTCCTGGTCCTTTTGCGACAGCCAGGTGAATACCCGTTGCCCGAACGTTCTGAACTCCAGTTCGTCGAACAGTATTTTAAGCCGCTGTTCATTGGGGTGTTCCATGATGAGTTTTGATTCGTCAAACTCAATCGGAACATCGAGAATGATGGTGGCCAGTTGTTTCGACATCAGGGCCTGGTCCTTGAATTCGATTACCTTCTGCCGCAGTTTTTCGTTGGTGATTTTATCGGCATTGGCAATGATGTTCTCGACGGAGTCGAATTCGGCAAGCAGTTTTTTTGCCGTTACTTCGCCTACTCCCGGAATACCGGGGATGTTGTCGGCGGCATCGCCCCATAGCCCGAGGATGTCGATCACCTGTTCGGGGCGTTTGATGCTGAATTTCTCGCAAACCTCCTTCACCCCGAGGATCTCTATATCGCTCCCGAACTTCCCGGGCTTGTACATGAAGGTGGTGTCGCTGACCAACTGGCCGAAATCCTTGTCGGAGGTCATCATGTAGGTTGTAAAACCATGTTTTTCAGCTTGCTTTGCCAGGGTGCCGATCACATCATCGGCCTCATAACCGTCGACCGACAGTACCGGGATGTTAAATCCTTCGATCAGTTCGAGGATATAGGGGATTGCGGTGATGATATCTTCGGGTGTTTCCTGGCGATGGGCTTTATAGGCTTCAAACCCGACCTTGCGTACCGTGGGAGCCATGGTGTCGAAGGCGACGCCGATATGGGTGGGCTTTTCTCTTTTTAAAAGGTCAAGGAGAACATTGGCAAATCCGAAAATGGCGGAGGTATTCACTCCTTTCGAGCTCAACCGCGGGTTTTTATTGAAGGCGAAATAAGCCCGGTAGATAAGGGCCATGGCATCGAGCAGGAAAAGTTTCTTTGTCGGATTCTGCATATCTGAAAGTAAGTTTATGCGCATAAAATTAACGTAATTTTACCATTATTTGAAAATTGATGTTAACTTTGGGTAAAAATTAACGTTATGAAACAGTATCTGATTAAAAAAGGAGCCCATTATTGCTCAGTAGGTCTTTTTGAAAGAATCGGGGCAATCGGCTGGAAAATTAAGAAATATTCAATCCGGTTTGTCCTGCACAATGCCTGCTGGTGGGCTCCCAAGCGGAACGACGATGACCTGGACCTGAATAAACTTTCAGGTGTTTCATACGGGTTGAACGACCATAGTAATTCGGTAAGGCTTGTTTGGAGGCCGGATTTTGATAATTCCGGGAAGATCATGATTTATGGGTATACCTATGACAAATTATCGACCGGGCAGCACACCTCCCTGTATATCACAACAGTACAGACAGGCCAGACCTGCGACGGTCTCATTGAGGTGATCGGGAACCAGTATTCCATCACTGTGAACGGGGTGAATGTGAAGATGGACAATACACATCCCGATCCCAGCATGTGCTTCCGTCTTTATCCTTATTTCGGGGGAAATAATGTTGCGCCGCAGGATATGCTGATCGACATCGACTACTTGTAGGCAACCCTGGTTTGTCCTGAATAGTTAAATGTCGGCAATTCCCGGTTCCCGGGGATGTGCCGGATATGGTATTTCATCCCGCCGGAAGAAATAATCGTTCTATTGTAATGCATTGATAAGTAATAATCTAAATCCAGTTTGGAAAGTTTTTCCTAAGGACAATCCCACAAAAGCGAAGTCCATAATCGGGAGTGTGGTCTCAAAATGGGAAGGTTTCTCGATTCTTAACAATGTTTTTATATTCTGATAATCAACGACTTATGTGTTCACAAATTTTTGGCATGGTTTTCGGATATTCTTTGCCAAAACCATTTATAAAAAATCACACATGAAAAAAATTAACACATATATTCAGTTTCTGACCCTTTCGCTGGTTATCCTGATTGCGTCCTCATGCAAGAAAACATCGTCTCCTGAAGTTCAGCAGGCAACCTCCATAAAAGATCTGCATGTTCCGGCTGGCTTTACTTTTAAAACTACACGCGATGTAGGCATTAATGTCCGCACCCTTGACAACATGGACAATGTCATTCCCAATATCAAGGTAGGCGTGTACAGCGACTTTCCCGAAAATGGCGGCAGTTGCTTCGTGTCAGGCGTTACGGATGCGAACGGCTATTTTAAGCTCGACTATATTTTCCCCGCATATCTTGATTCCGTTGTGGTTGCCACTTCGGCCCTCGGTTTTGCCAATGCGCAGAAATTCAGTGTAAGGGATGGTGCTCTTTCTTGCCAGCTTGGCGGCAAGCATCCCGTGATGAACATGAAGGATGGCGGGATTTTTAAATCAACCGTAACCAATGCATACCCGATGGGAACCTATGATTCACAGGGAGTGCCGAATTACCTCACCCCGACCAACGATCCCATTGATGCCTCCATGCTGCAGGATATTAATGCAACATTGCCGGAATACATCAGCCTGGTAAATTCACACCCGCTGTATTTTGCTGCAGGGAATGTACAGGATGTGATCGTCGAACAGGCTTCGGATGTGTGGGTTACCTTTGTACATGAAGGAGCCGGTTATCTGAACGTGCTCGGTTATTACAAGTACCCGACCTCGAATCCGCCTGCCAATCCGGCCAGCATCGACTCGATCCATGTGATTTTCCCGAATGTATCCTTCTCCGGCAGCGGTGGCGGCCTGCACTCCGGAAACAGGGTGCACCTGGGAGTGTTTGCCCCGGGAACCACCATCGGTTTTGCCCTGATCGCCAATGGATACAGCGGCGGAAAAATAACTTCCGGAAACTGGACCCTCTATTCCGACAAATCCCTGAACCCTGAACCCAATGCAAACCTCAAACAGCATGTAGCTCTGTTGAACGATATCGGCCGCGGTAAATTCCTGCTCAGTTTTGAAGATATCCGCAGAGATTCAGGATCAGACAATGATTTCAATGATGCGGTGTTCTATGTAACTGCCAACCCCATCCAGGGCATCCAGACTACGCACATGCCGCTGCCCGATTATACCCAGGTTGATACCGACGGCGATGGAATTTCCAACACATTCGACGAATATCCCACCGACCCCACCAAGGCTTTCAACAACTATTATCCTGCCAAGGGCACAACCGGAACCCTCGCTTTTGAAGACCTTTGGCCAAGCAAGGGCGACTATGACATGAACGACATGATCCTGGGTTACAGTTTCAACCAGGTCACCAACGGGCAAAACAAGGTGGTCCAGATCAACGCGACCTTCATCCTGAAGGCCATGGGCGCCAGTTACGCGAACGGATTCGGAATCCAACTGCCAATCAGCCCGTCACTGGTCAGCAGTGTCACGGGTACGAAGATCCTTGAAAATTATATTGTAAGGAACAGCAATGGAACCGAATCAGGACAATCAAAAGCCACCATCATCGTCTTTGACAACGGTTACAAACTCATGCCGTATCCCGGTACGGGCGTGGGCATCAACACGACCCCGGGGTCAACGTATGTGCAGCCCGACACCCTGCATATCACCATTAACCTCACAACCCCTACAGCATTGGCAACCATCGGCATACCGCCTTATAACCCATTCATGATCATCAACAAGGAACGTGGTAAGGAAATTCACATGATCAACCATGCACCGACGGATCTCGCCAACATGTCCTATTTCGGAACCGGCGCCGACGACAGCCAGGCGAGCAGCGGCCGTTATTACGTGACGAAAGAGAACCTTCCATGGGTTCTCGATATCTCCGATAAATTTGATTACCCGGTCGAAAAAGCCGAAATTACACAAGCCTACCTTAAGTTCATCCCGTGGGTTGAATCAAGCGGTCAGGCCAATTATGACTGGTTCAAAGTGAAATCAGGTTACAGGAATACTTCTGAGATCTACACACCCTGATATATTATCCCGTTTGTTTTTGTGAAAGCCGTTCCGCAAGGGGCGGCTTTTTTTTGACCCTGCGTTTCTTCAACAACCGCCTGTTTATATCTTCACCGGCCGGGGTGCAGCATCCTGCCATTCTTGACTTACATTTGAATGAACCAAATTCCCAGCCATGGTGAAGAAAAAACTCAAAGCCAGGAAGATTTTCGTACTCGATACCTCGGTAATTTTATATAATCACAATGCGATCCGCTGTTTTGATGATAATGATGTGGCTATCCCGATCACCGTGCTCGAAGAACTCGACAATTTCAAAAAGGGAAATGACACCATCAATTTTGAGGCACGTGAATTTATCAGGATCATCGACAAGCTTTCAAACAAAGCCACCCTGACGCGTTGGATTTCGCTGGGCATGCCCAAAGGCGGAAAATTCAAGGTGGTGATGAATGAACAGAGCGAACTCGACGCTGTAAAGGTGTTTGGTGAAAACAAGCCCGATCACCGTATCCTCAACGCCGCCCTGGTCATGATCGCCGAAAATCCTGCGAAAAAGGTGATCCTCGTCTCCAAGGATGTAAATCTCAGGCTGAAGGCCAAATCGCTGAATATCCCGGCCGAAGATTTCGAAACGGGCAAGATCAAGGATGTAGAGGGGCTTTATTCGGGAAAAACCGTCGTCGAAGGGCTCGATAAAACCATCATCGACATCATCTATGAAGCGGGATGGTGCCTTGCGGAAGATATCGGCGTGAAAAACCCCATTCCCAACCACTATTTCATCCTGAAAAACGGGAAAAGTTCAGTCCTTGCCTTTTACAACCCGATGAGCGAGCGGATCGAAAAGATCGAGAAACACGGGTGTTACAAGATAAATCCCCGTAATGCGGAACAGGTTTTTGCCATCCATGCCATTCTCAACCCGAATGTAAAACTGCTTACTTTACAGGGTATTGCAGGAACCGGGAAAACCCTCCTTGCCCTGGCCGGGGCGCTTGAACAGAAGCGCAATTTCAAGCAGATTTTCCTGGCAAGGCCGGTTGTTCCATTGAGCAACAAGGACATTGGCTATCTTCCCGGCGATATCAAGTCAAAGCTGGACCCTTATATGCAGCCGCTCTGGGACAACATGAAGTTCATCCAGAGCCAGTACAGTGAAAAGGACAAGGAATATAAAGTGCTGACCGATGCTGTGGAGAACGAAAAGCTGGTCATCACGCCACTGGCGTACATCCGCGGGCGCAGCATCTCGAATGTGTGTTTTATTGTGGATGAAGCCCAGAATCTCACGCCGCACGAAGTTAAAACCATTATCACCCGCGCCGGGGAAAATACCAAGATCATTTTCACCGGTGATATTTACCAGATCGATACTCCCTATCTGGATGCACAATCCAACGGACTGTCAACCCTGATAGACAAAGTGAAAAAGCATGACATCTACGCGCACGTGCGTCTTGAAAAAGGAGAGAGGTCCGAACTGGCCAACCTGGCAAATGAATTGCTATAACCGGCGACTGTGTTGGAGGAAGGGTTTATTTTTCTTCGAAAATCACGGTTAGCAGCGTTTGTCCGACAACCTTGAGGGTGCTTTTGTCAATTTTATCAAAGGTGTCGCCGGTCGTGTGCCAGTATGGGTAGAAGCCGTTCTCGCTGTTCTTCACCAGGTGGATCATGTCGATGGTCGGAATATGTCTTATTTTGTTCAGGGGAACGTGGTCGTCGGTGATATATCCTCCCTGCTCAAACAGGAAGTAGGAGGAATACCCAATCCGGTTTGCCGTTGACCACACGGATCTGACGACGTCGGGTGCATATTCCATAGATTGCCCTTCCATTAAAAATGTTGCGTTCTTGGCTCCGACCATATCGAGCAGAATCCCGTATTTCGCGTAATAATCCGACTTGTGCGGGTTCATGGCCCAGTATTGCGCACCCTGTCCCCAGTACTGATCAGAATTTTCAACTTTCACGTCCTGCTGCGGGCCGTAATCTTCCACATCAAAAAAGATAATGTCGACCCCGATCGGGGGATTGGCAATGCTAAGCTGGCGGGCAACCTCCATAAGGATTCCCACACCGGCAGCGCCATCGTTGGCAGCATCAACCGGTTTCTGCCTTTTTTTCGGATCCGGGTCGTGATCTGCCCAGGGACGTGAATCCCAGTGGGCGCACAGCAGGATACGGTTGTTGGTGGCTGGTTTCCAGCTGGCGATGATGTTCTGGAAATTAAGCGTGGTGCCATTATAGGCCTGCACTTTGCCCTTTTGAACGACCACATCTTTCGTGTAAGCCTTTATTTTATCAATGAGATAGACGGCACATTGCTCATGGGCACTCGTGTTCGGCACCCGCGGGCCGAATGCCAGCTGTACGCGTGCCGATTCCAGGGCGGTATCTTCGTTGAATACCGGAACTGCCACCGTTTTAACAGCAGTGGAATCCTGCTGGGCAGATTTTTGCTTTCCCGGCTGGTTGCAACTTCCAACAAGGAAGCCCAGCGCAACAATAATAAGTAGTGGAAAATATTTCATGTTAAAGAAATTATAAAACAACTTCGGTCAATTAATATCCCAGCATCCCCTCACCCCTGCATTATTTGCATTGCTTGCATTGCTTGCATTGTATGCATTGTATGCATTGTATGCATTGTTTGCATTCTTTCATTCAACAATATAGGCTTTCTCCCCAAACTTCCCCCCGAACACAATTTCCGAGAGCGCTTTTCTCGACCGGTCCTGAAGTTCACGCTGTTTCAGGTTTTCCGGCAGTGTATCTGGTTCTCCCCGATAGCCAAGGGCAATAGCCGTAAGTACACCGAAATTTTCGGGAACTTCAAACAATTCACCTGCCCTGGCAGCATCAAACCCGCCCATCTGGTGAACGTGCAGCCCCAGGTGCGTGGCTTCCAGGCTCATATGCGCCACAGCCTGCCCGACATCATATTGAAAATAAGGACTGATCCCTCCGTCCCACGAAGAAATTTTGTTACCGCAGGCAAGAATCAATACCGGGACCTCCAGGTTCCACACCCGGTTTCCTTCGGCAAGGGTTGACAAAATTTTCTGCCATGTTTCATCCGGTCTTACCCCGAGGATGAAGCGCCAGGGTTGTTCATTTCCTCCCGAAGCTGACCAGCGCGCCGCTTCAAAAAGTTTAACAAGTTTTTCCTGTTCCACCGGTTTGTCGAGAAAAGCCCGGGGGCTCCATCGTTGATTGGCCAGGTGGTTGATCGGGTATGATGTAATTGCAAATTTTTCCATAATTGATGTGTTAGTCCCATCCCTGAACTTCCCCTTGAGGAACGAACAAAAAACGTGGTTAAAGTTTAATTTTCCTGTATTTTTTTTGTACGAAAACCACCAGGGCGGTAATCAGTAAAAGCCCGCCCAGATAGGTGAGAATTCGGGCAATATAATCGCCGTGTTCGACATAGAAGGTGATACGGTCGTTGGCGTTCAGGGTTCCTTTGATCACGGCGGGAACCCAGTAGGCTGTTTCTTGTGATGCATCGCCGCGCTGGTCAATAAATGACGAGATTCCGGTGTTGGCCGACCGTGCAATGCTGCGTCGTGTTTCAACGGCCCGCAGATGCGCAAAATCATAATGTTGCCGGTGTCCGGCGGTATTGCCCCACCAGCCGTCGTTGGTGATGATGATCATAACCTGCGCCCCGTTCCTGACGAACTGGGCAAAGAACTCACCGAAGATCGATTCGTAGCAGATAGCCGGGCCGGCCTTCACGGTTTTTACCGTTGTGTAAACTTTCCTGACCGAGTCCATGCCGAGACTGCCCACGGTTCCGCCGAGGTTGATGGCAAAATTCTCAAGCCATTTGAATCCTTTGAAGGATGGCAGGATCTCGACGCCGGGGGTCAGTTTGGATTTATGGTACAACTGCAGCGAATCACTGGAGTTGAGCATGATGGCTGCATTGTAAGCGTTGTAGTATCCGTCGGTATCGGTGAATTTCCGTGCCCATCGCTCTTTTTGTTCGCCCGGTGCCAGCTGGTAATGCGTGGATGCGCCCACCAGCATGTTCAGTTGCGGCCAGGGAGCAATTGCCTGCCTGAGCAACCTGATGCTGCTGAATTCATCCAGGTGGTTTTCCCACATGTCTTCCTGGATGGCTGATTCGGGAGCGACCAGGAAATTGGTGTTGCTGTCGAGCCTGGTTTTTGCAAGATCCATGATTTTGCCAATAACCATGGGCGGGGGCAGCGAGTATTGTTCAGAATAGGGGTCGATGTTGGGCTGAACCACAACGAAATTGACGGGGTGGGGTTGTTCCTTATAGGAGTTGTATATCCAATAGGAAAATATGATGGGTGCTGCCAGCCAAATAAGCAGAGATAGCGAAGTGGCGATGTAGCGAGGTAGCGAAAATGTGGAACTTGAAGTTGGTCCGTTTAAATTTTTAATTTTTAATTTTGAATTTTTAATTATCAAAGTATCCAACAGGAAAAACGCCAGGATATTTCCCACCAGGACCCATACGGTTCCTCCGAGGGCGCCGGTGAATTCGTACCACTGCACCCATTTGTAATAAGCTCCAAACCCATTGCCCAGGTTGAGCCAGGGCCAGTTAAGGTCCCAGTTGAGGTGCAGGTATTCGAAGGCGATCCAGTAGCACATCAGTGCCATGTATGAAACAAGCCTGTATTTCAGGTATTTTTTCGACCAGTGAAACAGCTGGAAGATAATTGACATGAACAGCGCATTAAGAACGATGGCCAGCAGGGCGCCGACGAGGGTGGAATTGACGATCCACCAGGTGGTAAGCAGGTTCCAAACAAAGAATCCCGGATAGCTGTAGAACAGCACGCTGAATTTAATAAATTTCAGGGGATGGCGGCTGATATAATCTTCAACCAGCAGCATTGGGACCAGGCCGAGAAAAAGAAGTCCCGGGAACCCGTGATCGGGCCATGCCAATGACAAGATGACGCCGGTGAGCAGGCTTAAGAGGGCTAGGTGAAATTTTTTAAATTTCAAAGCAATCGATATTTAGGGAAAGACAAGCAAAGGTACGGAATTTCCGGTCACCCCACCCCGTCAGGGTGGTGGACCGATTTCACCATTTCGCTACCTCGCTACTTCACCACCTTAATACTGATTCTCCGGATACCTCACCAACACGATCTTCCTGACCTCGCGGTACAGCATCTCGCGGAGTTTGTCGATATTCTGTTTTGAAGTGGCTGATATAAAGAGCGATGGCAGGTTCTCCTGGGCCATCCACGTTTTTTCGAGTTCTTCAAGGGAGAGGTTCTCCTTCAATACAGGCCCCAGGTCGTCGGCATCCTTTTCAATAAACCGGTAAGCATCGATCTTGTTGAAAACCATGATGGTCGGTTTGTCGGAGGCCTTGAGGTCGGTGAGGGTTTGCTTTACCACGTTGATCTGTTCTTCGAAGGCTGGATGGCTGATATCGGCGATATGGATGAGGATATCGGCTTCACGCACCTCATCCAGCGTGGACTTGAATGATTCAACCAGCGAGTGCGGGAGCTTACGGATAAAACCCACCGTGTCGGAGAGTAAAAACGGCTGGGTTTCGATCACGACTTTCCGCACGGTGGTATCTAGCGTGGCGAAGAGTTTGTTTTCGGCAAAGATCTCCGATTTGCTCAGCACGTTCATGATGGTCGACTTGCCCACGTTGGTATAGCCCACCAGGGCCACGCGCACCATGTCGCGCCGGTTTTTGCGCTGGGTCGCCTTTTGTTTGTCGATCTCCTCCAGTTTTTCCTTCAGCAGGGAGATCCGGTAGCGGAGGATGCGCCGGTCGGTTTCAATTTCCTGTTCCCCGGGGCCGCGCAGGCCGATGCCGCCGCGTTGTTTCTCGAGGTGCGTCCACATGCGGGTTAGGCGGGGGAGGAGGTACTCATTTTGGGCCAGTTCCACCTGCGTACGGGCGTAAGAGGTAACGGCGCGGCGGGCAAAGATATCGAGGATGAGGTTGTTCCGGTCGAGGATCCTGCATTTGAGTACGTTTTCGATGTTCCGGATCTGGCTGGGGGAGAGTTCATCGTCGAACACGGCCATATCGACCGGGTTTTCCCCGATCCATTCCTGGATTTCCTTCAGTTTCCCACTTCCCACATAACTCCGTGAGTCGGCGTGATCAACTTTCTGAATGAACCGTTTTACAGGGATTCCGCCGGCGGTGTCAACCAGGAATGCCAGTTCGTCAAGATATTCGTGGGTGCGCTGCTGATCCTGCGAATGGGTAACCAGCCCGATCAGGACAGCGGTTTCTTTGATGGGTGCGGTTTCGATCATTAAAATGATTTGAATCCGATGATCTCGCGCACTTCACGGACGGTTTTCGAGGCCGAGGCATGGGCTTTTTCTGCCCCCATGGCGGCGACCTTCCTGAGGTATTGTTTGTCGGCGGCAAGTGCCAGCATCTTTTCCCGGAAGGGGCTGGTGAACACGATGATGTCTTCGGCCAGTTGTTTTTTCATGTCGCCGTAGCGGATGGCACCCGCCTGGTAGGTGTGTTCGAAATGTGCCAGGGTATCGGGCGGCGAGAAATAGCTCATCAGGTCAAAAAGATTTTTCACGCCCTGCGAACGGGGTTGTGCAGGATCGACCTGGCCGGTATCGGTTACCGCTTTCATCAACTTTTTGCGGATGATCTCCGGGCTGTCGGCCAGGAAGATGGAACTGTTTTCGTTATCCGATTTCGACATCTTCAAACCGCCATCCAATCCCGGGATCTTGACCAGGTTTTCTCCGAAGTTATAGGCGACGGGTTCAGGGAAATATTCAACATTGTACAGCCGGTTGAACCGGTTGGCAAAGGTGCGCGTCATCTCCAGGTGCTGTTCCTGGTCTTTTCCGACAGGGACCTTCTGGGCCCTGTGAATGATGATGTCGGCTGCCATCAGGGTGGGATAGGTGAGCAGGCCGGCATTGACATTCTGGGGCTGCGTGCGGATTTTCTCCTTGAATGATGTACACCGTTCGAGTTCGCCGATGTAAGCGTTCATATTCAGCAGCAGGTACAATTCAGCTGTTTCCGGAAGATCGCTCTGGATATAAAGCGTTGCCTTTTCCGGATCGAGACCACAGGCCAGGAATTCAACCAGTACGGTCTTCACGTTTTCATGAAGGTCGGCAGGAATCGGATGTGTTGTAAGTGAATGATAATCAGCAATAAAGAAATAACAGTTATTCTCCTCCTGCATCTTCAGAAAACTCTTCAGCGCACCGAAATAATTTCCAAGGTGCAGATTCCCCGTTGGCCTTACACCGCTTACTACTATATCCATTTACGATTTACGATTTACGATTTACGATTTACGATTTACGATTTACGATTTTTGAATGACAATTGACAAATATCACCTTATTGCCACTCAATTTCTCCCTTTGCCCACATTGCCTGCATTGCCTGCATTGCTTGCATTGCTTGCATTGCCTGCATTGCC
>CAIWMX010000110.1 GCA_903913885.1 uncultured Bacteroidales bacterium
ATCAGGCGCCTCGTCCCTGAAACGTTTTTTTTCGGTTCAAGTGAATGGCATCCCGAAAAACAGTGGCTTATGGAAGCGATTGACGCGGATAAAAAAGAAAAGAGGACATTTGCGTTGAAAGAGATCAGGTATTGGTACCTCCAATGATATCAAGTTTATAAAGAAACATCTATCTTTGCAATAAGCAAGAAAAGAGCGCCTTATGTCTCAGGAAGAACCTGGGCAGTTAGCTGGTGTTAAAAAAGCACAAATCTCCAAATTGGAAAACAGTCTGACTGACGCCCGGTTTGATACGATAATTAAAGTTTTTAAGGCGCTGAATGACCGGGTTAGTTCTAACGTTGAGTTGCTCAATCATATCGTTGAACTTGGATGACATGAATTGCATTATTGCATGATTCACTTTGCATTTTCGCTGCTTCAACCCCTGATTTCTCTGCTTCACTTCAAATGCCCCGGATAGGAATAAATAACGGCATAGTTTTGTGGGATCGATCAGGTAAATAAAATCGATCTTGCTCAATGTGATTGTATGAAATGATTAATTTCGCTCAGTCATACTGTCATTCACGGGATGGCACCGACCAATTAAACCGAGGTATTTTTAAAATGGTAGAATCACCAAAGCTTAAAGATTCGACCGGTTGGACCTATTCAGCCTGGGCAGCCCTGCTGATAAGCTTCATGGCCAATCTCCCGGTCATCGACATGGTTTTACATCGGGTAAAGGAGGTGGAACCAACCCCCCATTTGCAGATTCATCACCTGCCTGAATTTGCCTTTGCAGGCCTTTTGGCACAATTGCTTATTACATTTCTATTTGGCTATTTTCTGATACGCTATCTTCGGAATCACCAATGGAATTCAGGGATAAACAAGGATTTTCAATGGACCATCCTGCTGAAGGTTTCCGGCCAGTTTACCATATATTTTATCCTGATGTCAGGATTGATTCTTTTCACCATTCATGAGGTTTCATGGATTATCAGTTCGGTGGCAACACGCGGATTACTGGTGCTCATTTCAGCAATCTTTCTCACCAATTATATGAAAATTCAGTCGCATCGGGAAAATATCTTTCGTGAAAATGAGGCACTCAAAAAATCGAACCTGCAGAATCAGATCGAGGTCCTGCGAAACCAGTTAAATCCCCATTTCTTTTTCAACACGCTGAATACACTCAGTTACCTGATCAGTCAGGACCAGGCAAAGAGCCAGTTATACCTGAATAAACTCTCCTATGTGTTGAGAACGTCGATCGAACTGCAGCAAAGCGATCTTATCCTGCTCACAGAGGAGATAAAACTGGCAGAGGCATATTTTCACCTTCTTTCGATCCGCTTTGGCGGCAACGTGATGCTTGTCATTCATGCCGAGGATGCGGGACAATACAGTGTACCGCCAATGACCCTCCAGATGCTGATCGAGAATGCCATCAAACACAATGTCATTTCCACCGGTCAGCCTTTGCGAATAGAGATCACACTTGACAAAGAAAACAAGTCACTTACCATCAGCAACAACCTTCAGCTAAAAGTTGATGCCCGCGGAGCCGGGATCGGACTGAAAAATCTCGATGAACGTTTTAGGATGCTTGCCGGACGAAGCCCGGAAATATTCAACAAGGATGGCCAGTTTACCGTTACAATACCCTTAATATCGGCCTGATGCCAAAATGCCTGATCATTGAAGATGAATTTGCCGCATCAAGCCACCTGGCTGCTTTGCTCAAGAAAGTACAGCCTGATATGGAAATCCTGGCTTTTGTGGAAAGCATTAAAGATGGTATTCTTTGGTTCAATGGTCATCCGGAGCCGGATCTTATCTTCTCCGATATACAGATTGCCGACGGACTCTCTTTTTCAATTTTTGATAGCGTCAGGCCCAGGTCACCCATCATCTTTACAACGGCTTACGATGAATATGCGATTAAAGCATTCAAGTTGAACAGTATAGATTACCTGCTCAAACCCATCGATGAGGAGTCGATTAGTTTCAGCCTGAAGAAATTCAGGGAGCAGCAGTTGCTGACCGGGACAAGGATCACTGAACTCATGCATGCTGTAAGGCTGGATAAGCCAAACTATCGCCTCAGTTTTCTGGTAAGATACCAGGACAGGTTACTCCCTGTGTCAACAGACGAAGTGATGGCAAGCTATATCGATAATGGCGTTGTTTACCTCTTGCTTCATAACGGGAAACATTATCCTGTTGATATGAACCTGGATGATCTGCAACAGCAACTCGATCCGCAACAATTTTTCAGGGCAAACCGGCAATTTATCGTATCGCGTAAGTCGATCCAGGATATGGCGGTACACTTCAACGGACGACTCCTCCTCAACCTTAAAGTCAAAACCCCCGAAGCCATTTATATCAGCAAAGAACGTGTTTCTGCGTTCAAACGGTGGTTTGAAACCTTCCAATAATTATTCAGGGATTTTCAGTCCTGCTGTTTCAGAATCCTTTCAGGCGGTTTCATCTGCATTTATTTCCGTTTCACCCAGTTTCATCCAACTGAATAGCCTGGCTTGATGCAATTTTGCATCAGTTAGAAACACTAAAAAATTTACGATTATGAAAAAGACAATGTCACTGATCATCCTGGTGCTGACAGTATTGTCCGCATGCTCACAAAACCTGACCCCTACTTATTCCAACGTTGATTACGTAGGCAACGGCAACACAAAACAGATGCTCGACCTTTATATTCCCAGCGGAATCACGGCACCAACTGCTCTGATCATTCACATCCATGGCGGCGCGTTTATGATGGGAAGCAAAGGAACGGGGGAACAACCATCGTTTGTTACATTTTTTAACAACGGCTACATCTGTGCCGACATTAATTACCGTTTGAGCGGCGATACCCTGTGGCCCGCACAGATTCAAGATTGCAAAGCTGCTGTTCGGTTTCTGAAAGTACACGCAGCGCAGTATCATATCGATACCTGTAAAATTGGCGTCATCGGCGAATCAGCCGGTGGAAATTTAGTTGCCATGCTGGGAACAACCGGCGGAGTGGCTGAACTCGAAGGACTGCACCTGGGCAGTATCCATGCATCCAGCCGTGTTCAGGCGGTGGTTGATCTGTTCGGTCCGGTTAACTTTTTAACCATGGATGCCGAAGCCCTGGCGCTTGGTTTTGTGATCAATACCAATTCGGCCAGTTCGCCCGAATCCCAGTTGATGGGAGCCCCTGTTCAAACCATACCTGACTTGGTGACAAAGGCCAATCCCACAACCTATATTTCTGCAGATGATGCTGCATTTTTTATTTCAGCGGGTAGTGTTGATCAAAATATTCCTTATACACAAGGTCAGAATCTTTGCGCGGCAATGGTGCCGGTAATCGGCAGCCCGAGTGCAGGTTTTGAACTGATGGCAGGGCAGGGACATGGGGGTGCATTCTGGCACAATACCGCCCAGGATGCGAAATACCTGGCATTTTTCAATACCTACCTCGATGGACATTGCGGGACTGCAGGCAAGATCGATGAGCGTTACATTCATCAGTATCTTACCATATTCCCCAATCCGTGCGAACAACAATTTACTGTTCAACTTCCACAGGATAAAGTCTTTGATCTTCATATTATGGACATTACCGGAAGGATCATATTAACGAAAAATAGTGTATCCGGAAATCAAACTTTCAACGGCAGCAGTTATGACACCGGGATTTATCTTGTGCAGGCAACTGGTGAAAAAATCATCCTAACGGGCAAGTTCATGAAGCAATAGTACCTCCTTTCTGTCAGTTTCTGATAGAACCGGACGCCATGCCTTGATGCGAAAACGAGAGGTGTCATTTTAAAACCAAAAAACATGAAAAAAGTAATGATTGTAATGCTTGTCACAATGGTTGCCGTATTAAGTTCCTGCAACAAAAACGATCAGGCTGTTCCTTCAAGCCAGGTTACAGATGCAGTCTCCCTGCCCGCGAAGGCGGTTTCTTATGCCGCAGACAACTATCCTGATGCAACCATTAATTATGTGTTGCTGCAAACAAATGCTGTGGCGAGATACATAGCCGTATTGAATACTACGGAGGAACTGGCTTTTACATCTACGGGCGATTATATGGGCGATGGGAAGCAATATCATGGCGGACACCATGATGGAGATACCATCCATGGTGATACGATCCATGGAGGCGGACATCATGGTGGTGGACATCACGGCGGGCATCACGGCAATCAAATCCCTGTTGATTCCCTGCCGGTCATGATCACAGATTATATTGCCGCTAACTATGCCGGTTATTCCGTCATACATGCCGAATACGACACCTTGTGCCCGGAAGGGGCCGTGAAGGAGGTCATGATCAGCATCAGTGGATCAGACCCGATGAAGCTGGTGTTCGATGCCAACAATACCTTCCTGCTGCATGCAAGCCGTGCACTCTATTCAACTACACCACAGGCGGTCAAAGATTATATCACTGCAAATTATACCGCATATCAGGTGAGTAACAAATCAGAGACACTAACTTTGGCGGACAATTCCGTTCAGTATTCTGTGTATATCCGTCTTGACTCCGACCGGAAAAAGGTACGTCTCACGGATGCCGGGATACTGGTTTGCGTTCAATAGCTGAATTCCATCTTTTTGAAAGAGCCCTGCCGGATCATAACAACCGGCGGGTTTTTTCTTTTAATAATACGCAGGATTGAATTGTGAAATTTAAAGTTGTCCATTTGATCCCAGGTTTTGCACTTGATCCCCTGGATTATTCAAATGGTAAAATGGTAAAATGGTAAAATGGTAAAATGGTAAAACGCAAAATGGCAAAACGGTTTTACCATTTCGCCATTTTACCATTTTGCATTTGCCTTGTAGTGGGATTGTAACTTCTATGCAAATTTATTTCGGGGTTGTCGATTCTTGTCTTTTAACGTCGATTGCTGTTTCCTGAACATTTTTTAAAAAATGATTATCTTTGTAAAAAGTCGGACAATGAAGACCACTCATCTTCCAAAAGATATAACCACGAAAAAGAACACAAACTGGGCTTTACCTGACCAAACAGTTCCTATCGATGACTTCAAGACTGAAATTAAAAAAGCCGAGCAAGGCCCGTTTATTAATCCGGATGAATTTGAGCAACGGTTTGAAGAATGGAAACTCAAGAGAGGCCTGTAATCATTTCAATCCTTGCTGAAACTGACATACAAAACATCTATTTGTATGGCGTCGAAACATTTGGCAAAAACGCAGCGGAAACTTTCAAGGCCGAATTGATGTTTATGATTCGTGCACTTAGGAACCTTTATGAAATTCATCCCGGGTGCCGGTTTCTCGTTACGAAAAGCCGGATGTACAGAAATAGCATTTTTGGTTCATATCTTGTCATCTACCGAATTACTCCTACGCGTATTGAAGTTCTGAAAGCCATTAGTTCACGAATGAGCATTTCAAGATTGAGGACTGCCAGGAGGATAAAACCCTGAGCAAAAATATTGATATTGATTAGATTATTATAATGAAAGTCAATTGGACCTCATTTAGGCTTTTAACACTTATAACGATAATATTAATTATCTCCGGTTCCGGCTATGCTCAATGGAAGCAAATATCTGAACCTTACGGTGGTAGCATAAAATCTGTTGTGATTTCAGGCAACCAACTGTTCGCCGGGGGAGGTAACCTTTACGTATCTAATGATTATGGTCATAACTGGGAGATCGACAGTGCCTTCCCGGGCCATTCCATCAGCGTTCTGCTGGTGAAAAATAATTCGATTTTTGCGGTAACCGGAGAACAACTGTACCGCTCTGACGACCAGGGCCTGAACTGGATTCTACTTAACTTCCCTGCAAGCAATGGAGGCATCATCTTCCTGGCCCGGATGAACAGTACTTTGATCGCCTGTACGAACCCGTACCATCCATCTTCGGGATTTTATCGTTCGGAGGACAACGGGGAGACATGGACCCTGCCTGCAAAGAAACCGCCCGAACAGAATTACAGGGGGATATTCCCCATCGGGCAGACAATTTACGCATGTGGTTACGACGGAATCTACCAATCCATCGATGAGGGCCTTCACTGGGAGGTTTTTTCCAGTTCAATTAACATCTCTTGTGTGATAGTACGGGCCAACAATCGCCTGATCGTCGCCAAAACGGGATACTGCCTCCGGTCTTATGACGGCGTTAGCTGGGACAGTACAATGAACAATTTGTTCAATCCGACCTGCATGTTGGTGCTCGATTCCGTAAACGGCGGCCGGCAGAAATTGCTCATGGGGACGGGGACAGGATTGTTCATGTCAGGGGATGACGGAACCACATGGGATCCAGTCGCTGATGTCAACCGCAGTAATGGTCATATTTATTGCCTGAATGGGGCTGACTCATCGCTGTTTGCTGCCACATCAAGCGATGGAATCCTGCGATCATCTGACAAGGGAAGTACTTGGGAAATTGCGAATTCCGGTATACGGGAACGGCTTTATGACTTTGTGGCCGCCAGCGGGAACAATGTTGCAGTGGTGGAACAAAATCATCAGGCGATCTTCGTATCAACGGATCGGGGATTGACATGGAAATTCCAAGGTATTGAAGGTGAGATTTATTCGGGTTGGGTCAACGGAGTGATGATCCAGGACGACTGGCTGTTTGTATCATCGTGCAGAGGACTCTACCGGAAGAAAATCTCCGATCCGGCGTGGGAGAGGCTTATGCCGGATTCATGCTTTCATCACCTGGCAAAATCCGGCAACTTGTTATATGTTGCAACGTGGTGGGTCATATTAAAGTCGGAGGACCATGGCGATTCATGGAAAGTATGCAACCAGGGAAAGGTTCTGCCCGGTGCACTTGGCCTGTCGGCCATTGGCAATACAGTGGTCACCGTGGCGAATATCGGTGGGGTCCACGATACAGTAATGGTATCTACCGATTTGGGAGAACATTTTCTATCGACATCGCTTTATTTCTGGTACGATGAAGGATTGGCCATGACCCATGACAGTTCTGCATTTTACATCACATCATCGCACGGGATTTACCGATCCAAAAATAATGGTGCGGTCTGGGAACTGGCATCGGATACCTCCCTCTGGTATTTCAACGCGATGACCGCTGACGCAGGGCACCTTTATATCTCAACCCGTGACGGTGTCATCCGTTCCGGTGACAGGGGAAATTCGTGGACACCGTATAATGAAGGTTTGCCGGGCGATCACGTTTTTGATATCACTATAGCGGAAGACACTTTGTACGCCATTGGATCTTCAACCTACGCGGGGTTCGGAATCTGCAAACGATCTGCCTGGCCTGTTGGAATTCGGTTTTTGAGTAAAAACCAATCCGAAATCAGAATCAGTCCGAATCCCACTGATACAAAGTTAAGAATGACTATCCAAGGGTGGGATAATTGCTTGATACCTTATTCCATCTATGATACGAAAGGAAACGTACAGAAAAATGGTATATCAAATACAGTTGGAGAAATTACTGTTGAGGACATAATTCCAGGCATGTATTTGTTATATGTCAGTCTTCAGAATCGGAATTATACCATTCCATTCATCAAAAATTAATTTCGTTGTAGGAATTATAAGGGTTGAAATGGAAGGATAATTCAACATATATCCTTATAATTTTACAGATTGTGACTTTATAATAAATAAAATCTTCGCAAGTCAAAGTATGCAATATTAGCAGAAATCAGGAATTTAGAAACACATTTTGTCGCAATTTAACATAAAAAACACCCACAATATATTGATGGACAATAAATTGTGGGTGTTTTTGTAGCGGGATCGAGAGTTGAACTCGAGACCTCCGGGTTATGAATCCGACGCTCTAACCATCTGAGCTACCCCGCCAGAATTTGAGGGTGCAAAGTTAAAAAAAATGTTGAAAGGATTACATCTCCGG
>CAIWMX010000111.1 GCA_903913885.1 uncultured Bacteroidales bacterium
AGAGTCCGGTCAATTATGGGGCTGGCTTATCAGTACCCGGCACAGTGGCCATGTTCGGTATTTTATTTGTCGGCGTTAAAAACGCATAACCGTTACACCATTTCGGAATTGCAAATCCTTTGCTAAAAAGTGCTGATTGCAAATCAGCACTAGTGGCTGCCAGCTTTTAGGACATATAAGGAAGAGCGAAGTTACAGCTATGAAGTCTATTTGTTTATTATACAAGGTATTCCATAAATATATGCTGTATCTAATTTTTGGGAAAATGAAAGGATTGGTTTTTCAATATTCCCGAATTCTGTAAGAATAAAAATACTATCAATTGAAGACTTTAATTTGTCAAATGAGTAGATAACGGTTTTATCTTTAATATCCCATTTGCCAGTTATATCTTTGCAAATAGACTCCCATTGTTCACCCGCTTTGCTTTGCTTAACTTGAGTGTATGCTTTTAATGTTAACACAAGCTTTTTATCGGAATTTAAGTCCAATGAAAAATAATATAACCCTCCAGTTGCTTCATCGATACTTTTATAATGCCGTTCTAGTAAACCTGCTTTGCAAGAAATGCAAAATAATAAGATAAATACTATTAATCTCATAATCCGTTTATTTTGCTTGAAAGAGTATATAAAAATTTGTTCCTTTATCTAAATATAATTGTGGATTCCAAATGTTATTTTTTGTGGCTTTTGCTCCAATATTATTAATCATTCCATCTTTATTCAAAGTATATGCATGACCACTAGTACCACCAACAACGAATCCACCTCGTTTCGCTGCTTCTTGTGCTTTAGATAGATCAACAGAAGTATATGAAGATGATAGATTTTTAGCCATATCGCTGGCTAATAATGCCCCCCATGTTCCTTCAAATAAACTCATGTTAAATCCAGAACCGATTTGTTCTAATGCTGAATTTACTGATTTTGCAATGCAGTGCGTTCCTAAATTGCAATAAGTATCCCATTTTTCAACAGGTTTGCCATCTTTCATTATTGGATTACCATATTTATCCGTTATATTTCCTTGCGATTTTGAAGTATAGTTTTCTCTTGTATAATCTTGAGTGAAGTCCCTGACTGACTGGACATTTACTTTGTTTGATCCCTTTTGCGTCTCATCATAGCCATCAAACTTAAAATATTCTTCAGAACGATTTTCCCCTGTTTTCTTGAAAACAGCATTAGACTTGTCATCAATATGTTTTATTAGATTATCATTTTCGTCTACAAAATTGGTTGTCTCCATCCCATCTGGGTCAATAAATCTCATCGGGTTGTTATAGCAATAGGCATAAGGAGACCACCTTCTGGATACTTCTGCCAGTGGATCCGGAGAATGCCACCGCCCGATCGTTGGGTCATAGAACCTTGCCCCATAATCATACCACCCCAACCCATACTCCGCCTGCAGTTCCTTCCCATTGTACAAATGGTTGTTCGCCAAATCAACTCTGGAAGTATAGCAAAGGGCTTCGAGTTGCATACCGAAGGGATAGTAATGTTGGTATTCGGCCACCTGGGCCAGGCCGGGGTCACCTTCGGCATAGGTGGCTCTGGTATTGCCAAGGTGATCTTTCATAAAATATTCAAACCTGTACGAATCGTAATCAGGGACCAACCGTCCTTCACTGGTTAGGATATACTGCAAAGTCCCGTTCAGATCATATACAAAGTTTCCGGAATAGATCAGGGAACTCTCCGGCAGGGCATCGCCATCCTTCACAATTTTAGCTATTTTATTTCCAGTTCCGTCATAAATGTAGTCGATTTTCTCCCCGTTGCCGAAATCAATTTCTTCGGGTTTATTGAGGTAGCTGTATAGAATAGGTGTATTAATCCCCTTGTCACCTGATTTGATCATGTTCCCGTTTTGATCATACCAAAAGCCCTGTGTCGCGGATGTTCCTCCGGGATAGTCAATAACATTGGGCATATCTCCCGTTGGATCCGTGATATAACTGATTTGATTTCCGTTATTGAGGTATGTGTAGCTTAACAGGTCTATCGCGGTATAACCGGCACCATAGCGATGAAGTGTTTTTAAGTTCCCATTTTCATCATAAGTCAGATTTTTTTCATCAAACGATCCGCCATGTGAATACCCGCCGTTACTGCCCTGGTAATATTCGCCTTTTGTCAACCGGTTCAGGTCATCATATCCATAAATATAGGCGCTTTTCATCTGATCCCTGTTCGTTGCCCAATTCACCGAGGAGATATTCCCATTATACTGAACCGGGTTTGCCGAACCATTCATGGCATCGCTGTAATGCAATTCCATAGCAAAGATATCATTTTCAGTGGCAGTATTTGCAGGATTGTTGATCGCCGTGAGCCATCCCCGAATGTTGTACAAATAGTCAGTTTTTTGTATAAATGGCTGATAACTTCCTCCGGAGGCTTCGGAGTGGATTTGTTTTGTAGCCAGTTGCCCGACCGGATTGTAATGCAAGGATGCCATCATCACCTTTGGCTGACCTGGCAAACCTTCCAGCGTATGTTCCAATGTTCGACCTATTTGATCATAAACATACTTTTCAAGGTATTGTATGGTATCTGCGAAAGCTTTATGCCAGGTATTCTCAAATTCGAGCCTCCCGCCGAATGTATATTTACTGGTTACCACATCGCGCCCGTCGGTAGTGGGGTTATCAGCCACGGTCTGAATAATCCGGTATTGACTGTCGTAATATATTGCACTGATAATCCAATCTTTTAACACGGACACGCCATTCATAATTTTTATCTTCGTCCCGGTAACCTTGTTTTTTGGAGTAATAACTTCTGACGCTAATACAATCCCATTGGTATTGTCGAAATCGTAATTGTTATTTGAAAAAAGATAGTCGTCATAGTAGTTGACGCTTAGTACATCATAAGTACAGCCTGAATTGCAAAGAGCCGTAGCAACATTTCGCGTGTAACCATGTTCTGTGTTGTTAAAATTACCGTTGACGCTGTCATTCAAATTGATTACAGCAATATTGTAATGATCCTGCATCTGAACCTGTGTGAGTGATGAAGAGTGCTCAAATATACCACTCATAATCGTTCGATTAAATTGATCGTAACAGGTTAAGACCCATTGTTTGGCATCCTCTGAACGCATTTTCCCATCCTGGCTCATCACCAGTCGGTCGCGTTTATCATAGATCATCAGCACGGAATCAGCTCCGGGCAGTTTTTTACTCACCATCCGATGAAGGTCATCATACCGATAATAGTAGCAAAGATCAGGATTATTCACTGATCCGGCTGCTTTGGGTGGAACCACACAGCGCAATAATTCAAAATCGTCGTAAATGTAATAGGTTTGATACCAGGTATTCTCAAACTGGCTTTCCTTGAGCACCACTTTCCCACTTTTATCTTTATATTCTTTTGTGACTGACTGGTTTGATCCATTGTTCTCGTTTTTGGTGACAGTAACAACCAACTGACCGGCGTTGTATGTAATCGGGATAAAGGAATTGTCATCCATTTTCAAGCCGGAAAGAGCAGATTCATTGGTTAAATAATCCATCTCAAGAACATGTTCCTGGTCAGGTGAATTGGGTTTAAAAGCCCAGTCAGCCCCGGGTGCCGATTGTTTAAGAACCCTGTTGAGCGGAGACCTTTCGTAAAAAGGTTGTGAAAAGCCATAATTCTTATTGGTCTGTGTGAAATTGTTGCTGATAAAATCTCTCTGATTTGTGGAATAGCTAGGGTCAAATTGCCCATTCTGTCCATTCGCAGATTCATATGGAAGATAGGCAGAATCTGGTCTACCTGCAAAATCGTATGTAAAGGGTTGGATCAAATCTTTTTGTCCGGGGCTGGCCATAACCAATACATCCTGTAGCTGGCGGCCAAGACCATCAAAATAGGTTATATCAGTTGTTACTATGTTGCAATTCGAGGGATTACCCGGTATATATCCTAATATTTGCGGAGTTTTAGTGATAATATAATTCAGGTTTGAAGGAGTAACAATCTGGGTTCCCGGATCAGGGGGTGGATTATAAACGGTCCCGTTTCCTGCAAAATTCGGGTCAATATAAGCATGATACTCCAATCCCTCTTTTGCCTCGAATCCTGGTTTGTGAACGATCTCCTGACTTGCAACAATCGTAGCATTTCCAATCATCTTGTGAGACATTTCGATAATGTTCGGATATTGGGCATTTGAGGTAAACACTTCCATTACCAGAAACAGCAAGGTTAATAGAGTGCAAAGGATATCTTGAGTACCGGAATTTTTTATGCCCTTCATAACAGCTAAATGTGGTATCATGAAATAAGTTGAGTTACTGAAGGACAATTTTCTTCGTTGCTATTCCACGGTCTGTTTTGATATACAATGAGTATAATCCTTTAGCCAACGTGCCAAGATTGAACTCAAGGGGTACGTTTTTGACATATCCGGAAGCAGAATGAGTCATTAATTCCTTACCCATCGGGTCGTATACGGTCAAAACAAGCGATTTAAAGGACATTGTGAAATATACTGTTACCAAATCACGGGTGGGGTTTGGGAAAATAATACAACTTTCTGAAATCAATTCCGATGCATGGTTGGCCATTGTCCTGATCATAGTGATCACAACCCCGTTATTGCCTGTGCACCCTTTATCATTGGTAACAATAACATTTACATGGTTGGGGCCTTCATGCAACTCAACTCCTTTAATCAGGTTTTCGGATTTTGTGGTACCGTTATTCCATGAATAAGTGGCGAAATTACCACCGGCATGTAAAAGGATGCGGGATGTATCGGCAATGGTCGTATCGTTTCCAAGATTAACTACAGGCTGAGGAACATCAATAACCGGGATTGTATCATAAATCACACATCCGTTTGTTGCAATCAATACGAATGGATATCGCCCTCCCTGATCAATATTGAATGTACGTTCATGGCTCTGTCCGTTCGCCCAGTTGTAGGATATAAATCCCGATCCTGCATCTAGATGAATCAGGTTTCTTTCGCAGAGATATTCTGGTTTATGAAATGCCGGGGAAAGCAAATGGCAATTCTCCAACCTGCCGATAAAGACATCCTCTTCACCGACCGATTGGAGTGTTTTTCCATTCATATTAAATTTTTCCCTGAATGAGCCTGCCAGGTAAATATAGTCATTTGGTGCAGCTATCATGCAAGTCGGGTAATCATCGGCTTCACCTCCTGCACTCCGCATCCACCGGAGGTTTCCTGATATGTCCGTAGCAATGATAAATACATCGCTGCCAATGCCGGAAGCAGTAAGTTTTTTATCGTCGATTTTAATTGAGGAACTGAATGAACCGGAAAGAACAATCTCATCTCCGACAATGATAATCTTTGAGGCACGGTCTTTTTTAGTGCCCCCGATTTGCTTATACCACTGTATTTGTAACTTCTGATCAAGACACATGAGAAAAACATCATCACTCCCATGCGAGGAAAGGATTTTATTTCCAATGATTAAATTATCACTGAAACTTCCGGCAATTATAATGTGATCGTTCATGTCTGCGATTGAATGAACCATGATCTTTTTCCCGGTGGCAAGTTGTTTTGTTGCAATGATATCCCCTTCATAATTATATTTGGCCAGAAATAAACCATGTTCCTGGTGGTTGTTTAACTCAAAAGTTGTTTTGTTTTCAAATTGAATTTTTCTTTGAAAAACACCTGCAACGTAACGGTTTCCAAGACTATCGGTGGCTATACAGTTGATTTTATCTTCCCCTTTCCCGCCAATGACATGGGTGCTCTTTAAGTTGCCGTTTAAATCAAACCGAAGAAATACACCATCTGTCATTCCGCCTGAAATCAATGTCTTTTTCCCAATAATGAGCGTGTCATGGAAATATCCGGTGATCAGGATTTCAGCTCCCATGGTATCCACGACCATAGAGGTAAGATAATCGAGATTTGAGCCACAAAAATTTTGAGTCCATTTTACTGATCCGTTCAAACTCAACGAGGAAATAAAAAAACCGGACCTTCCTGGCTTTACGCCTGCTTTTTTATTGGAAATAACTTCGCCGCCTGCCAGGATTAATTCATCATGCTGACCTCTTCCGATCAAACCGCCAAATCCCGATCCTTGATTGAGGATGTTTTTTTTCCAGATTGTTTTCCCGTTTGTATCAAATTTGGCGACATACATCGTATGGGAATTATTAGAGGCACTATGTCTAATCTTTGACTTTACGACGGTATCCGTAAAACTTCCCGTTATATAGATGTTTCCGGTACGATCACAAGTCATATCATTAACAATGTCCCACCCCCGGGTTCCGGTACCGGCGATCCATTCGGAGAACACAATTTGAGAAAAACCGGGAACGTTTAAAAGAAGCGCCAATACCAACCCGGCTCCTCCTTGTATCAGGATTTTTTTATTCATGGCACAAGATCTGAAATTAACGGGTAGCTATTTTTGCTTTTAATTGATCCATCTCCTTTTGTAACGAGATCAGGTACAGAGTAAGTTCTTCCACTTTTTTTGTCAGGCGCGCATTCATTTCACCCAGGTTGACACCATCATCTTTCACCTCCTTGGCCGATGGCATATCAGGCAAATGCTTATTGGTATGAATAAACTGATCTACCTCTTTCAATGAAGGCAACTTATAATCTTTGCTGAAAACATAATCGGGCCATTGGCCATAGAGTTTGATTTTCAGCTCCTGGCAAATCACATTCCCGTTCACTGCCAGTTTATAATCATCATATGTATTTGTGGTTCCGATACTCACTTTTCCATTGGAAATTTTAAAAACAGATGGATCGGTCCAGAACGTGGCACCAGTAGAATTCCCGCACCACAATACCGATCCCACACTTGGATTATTGGTGATAGTCATATTGGGAGTTGTAATTCCATTAGTATTGATGTTTGAAGTTGTAAGGCAAGTTTGAACTGTAATGCCATATCTGGTAATTGTAAGTGGTGATAAGGTTTCATTCCCTCCTTCAATGGGGTCACTATCCTGTTCACCAGACCCCGAACCACCAGGAATAAGATATTGAAATACAAAAGGCAGGCCTGTATTGTCAATTTTTACCCCTGTTGCATCAGCTCCTGTACAGCCAATAATGCCATTAACATCCAACTTATTAAATGGATCCACGACACCGATTCCAAGATTACTATATAAATAATTTTTCACTGTTGTACCACTACTTGGTTGTGGTTGTGGTTGGTAAATGCCGTAATACATGGTACCACCATTAAAATGCCAATGTTCGATTGATCCTAATACGGTGGAACCAGTGGATATCCAATCAAATTTGGCCGTTGGTGATGAGGTAGTTGGAGTTGCCTGGAGGTGGAATTTTGCACTAGGATTCTCTGTACCAATTCCAATTTTTGATATCCCGTTCCCATCTAGAAATTCATAAACAATGCTATGTCCGTTACCACCAGAACCATTATCTTTCCAAAGATATGATTGAGAATGAATGGAATTGGTTAAATAAAACATACAAAGAAAAAATAGTGAAATGTTTTTATTTGCTTTCATTGTTTTTGGAATTAATTTGAGATACTTTATATGTTTTTGGGGGAATATTTTTCAGAATGCTATAATATGGATCAACTAATTACCTGATCACACACATTTTACCTGATGTTGAAAAGGTACCTGCTGTTAAGGTATAGAAATAAATGCCTGTTTGAAATCCGGACAGATCATACTTGACCTTATACAGCCCCGGCTGCCTGGTTTGGTCTGTCAGGGTTCCCACTGGTTGCCCGACAAGGTTACAAAGTGTAATAACAACTCTTTCCGATTTTTTAATTTCAAATGAAACCGTTACGGTGGTGTTGCATGGGTTCGGATAGACTCCGATGAGCCTGGCAACATCTGCCGGGGAATGTTCGTCAAGTCCTGCATTGGGAATATAGGGTGCATCAAGCAGGGCTACACCATGTCCATTGGTTCGGTTAGCAATCCAACCATAAAATTCTTTCTGATTAGCCATATTAACTTTTACTTTCGGGTTTGGTGAGACCAGGCTGAAACTGTCATTATACCCGGGTGAAACCATATGCCAGGTGTCAGGATTACCCAAATTCAGATTTTTACTAAGAGACAGAAGTTTTTGCGTAGTCGAATCGTAATAGGTTACTATAAAGGTGGAATCAAACGGGTTGAATGTAATATCGGGCTGGAGTTCATTGTTTGGGGTTGTCGCCACATTCAGTCTCTTGAAGGTGGCGCCGGAGGCTGCTTTCTTATTATAAAAACCCATTATGTCGTAATCACCTGATCCTGAATTGAATTTTTCGAACAACACTACTTCGCTCAGGTTAGTACTATCATTATCTACATTATTAGCCTGGCAGGCAATAACCGGGTTTCTGCAAATATTTACCAGGGACGGATCCAGACCATCCAGCATTACCGGAGTTGTAAAATGGCTGTTGAAATTGGGAGTAGTATGTGAAGTATAAATGTGTCCTAAATTGGAAGATGTATCAGCCTGTTCTTCCCATGCAGCAAAGTACTGACCAGCATTTTGAGAAGGAGACCTGCCATAGGTGAGGGCAACTTTATGGAACGTTTTTGTTGAAACGGCAACGACTTGATGATTATTAATTGTCATTCCCCCATCAGCAGATGAAACAAAAATTATAGAATCCTTTGTTCCTTTTGTTGAAAATAAAAATCCCATACTATTAGGAGTAGCACCAAGTGCGGGGTAAGTATTATCCCAGGCAACCGCGATATTTTCGAAAGGTGGTGACTGTGAGTAAAAAGGATTGTTCTCTTTAGTGAATGGATCACATGAAAAACGTATAACTTCGGTAAAATCATAATTTTCAAGATTGTTTTTATGTCGGCCTGAATAACTAAAAATCAGTTGTTGATTTGAATCACTATTACCGCAGGCAATAAGGTTAAATTTATAAAAGGAATTATCAATCGATTGAAAAAGAAAACTATACAATTGATTCCAAGTAAGGCCATTATCTTTAGATCTCATGAAGGTATACCCAATTCTTGCGAGGCTATCAAGGCTGTAAACGGCATATAGCCAGCCATTGGGAGCACTGCAGATGTCTAAGATTTTTTGCTCCTGGTTGGGCAGGTTATTTATCACGATATCTTTACCAAATAATGGGGACAAGCTTGGATTAAGTGGCAATATGGGAGGTTCGTTATGGTTAATTTGTGCTTGGATCGATTGGCTAACAAAAAGGAAATGACAGAAAACCAGGAATAACAATAATTTTTTCATTGAGCGTCTATTTGGTTTATGTTATGTTGAATTGTTCAGACGGCAATGATAAGGTAATAATTCCGATTTAGTCCGGTCAACTTTCCTCAAAAATTTTTTCCGGTTTTCGGAAAGGCCATTTTAAACAAGCCTAACTACATTTGGGTAAGAATGTCCCGGTTGTCGAAGGCGGTCAGGGCTAATTATTATTCAGGATTCGTCGTTTTATATCGTGTTGTATTACCGGTTTTACTTTTTCCGGGCGACATTCTTTTCATTTGCTGCTGTATCAACCTGTTCAATTTTCAAAACTATCCCATTCTTTCAAAAAGGATTTCAAAAGTATCAGAAAAATATCACTAAACTGACAAAACCGGACAAAAAGTGACACAAAGTACCAAACGATTGTTTTCGTAATTGGTTTTCAGTAACATTGCACATTGAGACATGCCATCATTGAATTCATGTCGTAATTCAACAGGGGTCAGAAAAAAAATGAAATTCATATAAATGCAATGCCATACCAACATGGAAGTCAGGTCCGGTTATAGAAAAAAGCAGATAGATGTTTTACAAAACCATTTATTAAAATATTGTGAAAACGATGTTGAAAAACAAGTTTTTCATGACCTGATTTATGTTTTGCAGAATTCTCAAACCAATGTTATTACCAAAAGTGAAATCGCCCGCCAATACAATATTTCGGTGTTAACCCTGAACCGGCGACTAAAAAGGCAAGGTGAGTTGGTACTTGAGTTGTATGAAAGGTTTGGTTATACCAAATGGCGAAAGAAGTTTTTGCCCGCCGAAGTTGAATGCATATACAAATACCTGGGAGTTCCACCATTATTACAATTACCGACTGAGGAGAGGTCATCTACTCCTTAAAAACGGTATAAACCTGGAATGTTGAGATAACGCTGGTGTTTGTAGTAGTGGAACAGTAAAACGAGTGATGTTACGAATCATGTATCAGTGTTGAAGCGTATGTAAAATCGGATTATATGGTTATTTGGTTCTCCCCGGGTCCAACTTCGTAGGTTATGCTCCTGCCTAGGTTGCCGGTTTCATCGGCAAGAATCTTCTGGATTGACATGGCGCCCCCCACGGGCGGATCGCTCCGGCGCTTGACATCCTTGCAAGGCTAGGTTGCTCATTCAACTAAACCTTCAACCTGAAAGTCCTCGATGAAATGGTCAGTGACCATTTTTACGATGTCAGCGAGAAAACCAATAATGACTACCTCGGGTCGGGCAATGATCCTATGTAAGCTGAAAATTCGTCAATTGTGATGGTATGCAAAGTTCATAAAAGTATGTAGTGATTCGAAAAAAAAATATGTAAAGTGATGGTTTTGATCAAAACAGTTGTATTTTTGTATTGTCTGAGTTGCGACTTGGACGACCTCGGGGGGAAATGGAAACATAGGTTGCCATTTCCCCCTGATACATTTACGAACTATTGGCTATATTCCTGTGATCTTTGGACAAAAATCAATGATAAATCCGGAACTCGACAGTATATCTGATGAAAATTCCTAAGGGGCAATTTCGGGGGCGAGTAATAAAAAAAGGGCCTCAGATATTCTGAAACCCTTGATTTTACTGGAGCGGTAAATGGGGATCGAACCCACGACCCTCAGCTTGGGAAGCTGATGCTCTACCATCTGAGCTACTACCGCATCTTTTAAAAGAACCGGCCACATGAAGAAACAGAACTTCACACGACCAATCAGACGGCAAAGATAATCGTTTTTCATAATGCCTTCAAGACGGGTCAAAAAAAATCATCCCGGCCCCTTTCCGTCACTTTCCTTATCACCTCATCCCCCGCAACCCGAAAAATTAACTTTGTTAGGGTGCTGCGGGATAATGGGTTAACCCTAAAGAAGGACCAATTTGCCCATTTTTTAAACCTCCCAGCAGAAAATTTATGCGACCGGCCTGTAATTTAGACCAATTCTAAATTAATTTCGTCTGGTTCACTGTAAGAATATCTTACAGGAACTTTTGTTACACCCATGACCTTACTTTACCCCGTGAAGCTGCGAAAAATATGGCTGACCCGAAAATTTTATTTGCTTTTTTAAACCATGAAAAAGTTTTTTTTCTTAGTTTTATCACCTAAAACCGACACAGCTCGTCAAAAAACCTAACAGGCAGGCAATGAAACAAGTTAGTACACCTTCCAATACCTCTTGTCAGTTGTCACCCATTCTGCCCCCTACTCCCCGTTTCTCCTTTGCATTCAATACTGAAAGTCAATCATAATTTTTCATTTAACCTGATAGTCATTTAGTCTTAAAAAAACTGTCATTTAACAATTTAACCAAAAAAGACATGAAAAAATTCCTACTCCTTTTGCAGTCATTGGTGTTCGTTATGATGTTCAACAACCTGAACGCGCAATATTGCACACCATCCTATAGCCTCGGGTGCGATACCTGGAATATAGGACTGGCGGATTTTCAGCTGGGAAGCATTAATCAGACAGTTACATGCAATGGTGCACCGTACTACAACGATTTTACCGCTGTCTCAACAGACCTGACCTATTTAACAACCAATACAATCACGGTGATGTCAGGTTACCAGAATGTTTACGTGAGGGTGTATATTGATTATAACCAGAATAATGTGTTTGATGATCCTTCTGAAAAAGCAGCCGAGATTATCTGCTCCTTGCCCGGAACAGGATACACCGCTGATTTTCAAGTCCCTCTTTCTGCAATGACCGGTGTCACCCGACTGAGGGTTGTTACCGATTACTGGAGTTTTCCCATGCCTTGTGCATATTCCTATTACGGGAATTGCACCGATTTTTCAGTCAACATTCAGCATACTGGCGTGCTCCCTTTTGTGAACACAACTGCAGCAACAAGCATAGGTACGACGACTGCCACGCTTAATGGCACCGTTGACCCCAACGGATATTATACCGAGGCTCGTTTTCTTTACGGCAAAACGGTCTCCTATACCGATACCATACCGGGGACTCCCTTGTCATTTACAGGAACCGGGTCAAACGACGTGAGCGCTGCCCTTACCGGACTTGAACCCAACACCGATTACCACTTTATGCTTGAATGCATGAACCCCGCCGGTCTTGCGGATGGAACGGATCTCTATTTCCACACGCTGCCTGCGGCGCCGTATGCGTTAACCCAGTTGCCACTGGTTGTGACCGGAACGGGCGCCACCTTCCGCGGATTGGTGAACGGCAAGAACTCGCTGACTACTACAAGTTTTGATTATGGCACCACCGTGCCATACTCGGATAATGTCACAGGAGCTCCATCAACCGTGAGCGACAACCTGGATAACCAGATTCTCCATACCATTACCGGACTCACGCCCAACACACAATATCATTACCAGATCAATGCAAACAACTCAGAAGGCAACAACACCCCCGACGGCGGAGATATCATGTTTACCACGCTTTCAGCCACAACATACCAGGATGTCACCTCCAACCTCGCGGCAGGGGCAACCAACCAGCAGGTTATCCGGGTAAGAATCGCTAATCTGAATACCGGGAATCCTGTACATGTAACTTCATTTACTTTCAATACAACCGGATGCACCGATCTGAACGATCTCTCCAAAGCACGGCTTTATTACACAGGGATTTCCCCGGTTTTTTCTACCGGCGTGCAGTTTGGCGCTGAAATTACCAATTTTGGCACACTTAACTCCGACTATGACATAACCGGAAACCTGGCGCTGGCCGATGGAATCACCTATTTCTGGCTGGTGTATGATATATCTTCAGGCGCCACAGCCGGGAACTATGTTGATGCGGAATGCACTTCCATGGTTATCGGCTCCGACCCCCTCACACCCGACGTCTCTGCGCCTGCCGGCAGCAGGATGATCTCGGCCGACAAGTTCCTCAACGATATCACTGTTTACCAGGCTTCTACCGATGCTGTTAACCTGGGATCAACAGACAACCCGATCCTGATGCTTGACTTCAATGTGATCGGAACGGACGGAACATTGCCGCTGAACAGTATTTTAGTCAACAATACAGGAGGACCTGACAGCGATATCGCATCAGGCGGAGTAAAACTTCATTATTCCTCCACACCCGACCTGGCAACGGCAAGCCTCCTGGGAACAGCCCTCGACTTTTCAGCCGGGGCTGCCACCTTCAGTACCCTGGCCTTTGACCTTCCTGCGGGCCACACCTATTTCTGGATAACGTACGATATTGACGCCGCTGCAGCCGCATATGATGTTGCAGATGCAAAAATTCCGATAAATGGTATTGATGTCGCAGGAACGCTTTATCCCGTGCTCGATGCCGATCCATCAGGCTCCCGGCTTATCATTGCCACCCCGGTAAGTTTACCCCTGCTCGAATCTGCATGGGCAACAACACCGCCCGTCGGCTGGCAAGGTCAGGGCATGTTGTGGTATTACAGCGGCAACATGGCCGGAGGTGCAGGTCCTGAAATAGAGCTTGCCGGATCATTTAACACGAATACCAGCTACCAGGTCAGCCTTACCACTCCCCCGCTTTACACCTCCGGGCTGTCCAATCCTTACCTTGTGCTTTCATTTAAATATTATATAGATGACCTTAGTTCTAGTTATAACGGAGGTCGTTTCAAAGCTAAGGTCCAGTCGAGCGCCAACGGTCTCACTTGGACCGATGAAGCCTGGTCTGTTGAATCGGATGACTGGGCCAATCACGGACCAAAATCAGTGGCAACCACCATTACCAATAATCTGGGTAACCTTACCTTCGTCAGGTTCACCGTTGAAAACCAACCATATAACGCAGGATATTGGCATATTGATGATGTAAAGATCACCGTTCCGGTGCCCCCTACTGTCACGACGAATGCCGCTTACAACATTTTTACGAATGAAGCCCACGCAGGCGGGAATGTAACCGACGACGGAACCAATGCCGTTACAAAAAGGGGTATTTGCTGGAGTACTTCCATCGATCCTGATACTACCAACAGCCACACCACTAACGGCTCCGGAACGGGGGTTTTTACCAGTTACATGCCATCGCTGGCTTCGAATACACAATATTATATCAGGGCCTACGCAACCAATGGCATCGGCATCAATTACGGTGACAATGTCATCATTACCACGCTGGATGTAACTACCACACAGAACAACACCGCGAATGTTTCAGTCGGGGCCGGCAACCAGGAGATCATCCGGGTTGAAGTTGCAAATCCCAACAGTACCAACAGCGTTGTGCTCAATTACCTCAAATTCAACACCAACGGGTGTACCGATGTTGCAGATATTGCTGCTGCCCGGGTATTTTTTACCGGTACAAGCACCACTTTTGCCACGGATAACCAGTTTGGTCCGGATGTCACCACCTTTGGAACCCTGGGATCTCCATTTGACTTTACTGGCAGCGCTGTTCTCGGCAATGGCACCAACTATTTCTGGCTGGTCTATGACGTTGCCGCAGGGGCCACCCCGGGCAACACCCTCGATGCAGAATGCATCTCCGACACCGTCGGTACGCACTCCACACCCGATGTTACCGCACCGGCAGGGTCAAGACTAATCACATCCGACAAATACCTGAACAGCCTCACCATCATCCAGGCCTCCACTTCTACAGTAACCAAAGGATCGCCTGACAACCCGATCCTCCGCCTTGATTTTAATGTTACAGGTACAACAGGCAACCTGCTACTCACCGACATCGCGGTTAATAATAGTGGCTTTGACGGCGACATCGCCACCGACGGTGTAAAACTCTACTGGACCACGTCCCCGGCATTCACCACAGACAACCAGCTGATGCCAGGCCAGAGTTTCAGTTCCGGCCAGACAGTTTTCAACGGCATCAACTATGGCCTGCCGACCGGCCATTTCTATGTCTGGGTGACCTATGATATTGCTGCAACTGCCACCAACTTTGACTACGCTGATGCTTTTATAAATTGGGGCAGCGTTCATGTAGGAAGTTCCTTTTATCCGGCGACAACTGCCGACCCTGCTGGTTCGAGGCGCATTGTTCCTGCTCCTCACTCCCTGCCATTTTCAGAATCTGCATGGTCAACAATGCCCCCGGCTGATTGGTCGGTCATGGGTGGAATTTACGGAAATCCCTATTCGAATAATGCAGGTGGATCATCGCCTGAAGTCAAAATCGGCGGCATCTATGTGCCTTCTAACACCAGCCAGCTGATTACACCTCCGCTGAATACGACAGTTGCATATCCCTATCTGGTACTCCGGTTCAAATACCGGTTTTACAACTACAACAGCTACTATGCCGATCCTACCCTGCGGGTCAGATCAAGCACCGACGCGAGTACCTGGACCAATGAATCATGGTCCTACACGCAAGGCTATGGTAACGGAGCAGCAACCCCGGTTGTTACCAGGATCAGCAACAACCTTACCGGGACCACCTACGCCGAATTTGACATCCAGGCTCCATCCTATTATTATGGCTCCTGGTATATCGACGATGTGCAGATCACCGCACCTTCCGGTCCGAATGTAACAACAACAGCGGTTTCCTCGATTACTTACTACTCGGCTACATCGGGAGGCGATGTGATCGATGATGCTACCGACCCCGTTATAGCCAGGGGTGTTTGCTGGAGTACCTCACCAAACCCGACTACTGCTGATTCCCTTACCAGCAACGGCACCGGCACCGGCATCTTTACCAGTTACCTAACCGGCCTTACTCCCAGCACCACTTACCACGTGAGGGCGTATGCTACGAATGGCATTGAGACCTCATACGGGGCTGATATCAGTTTTCAAACCCCGGCTATTACACCCCCGACGGTAGTCACCAATACCGCAACTTCGGTTACCGGCGGCACCGCTATACTGAACAGTTCAGTAAATCCCAACGGACCAAGCGCCACGACAAAATTTGCATGGGGTTTGACTACCTCCTACGGCGACACCATTGCCGGCACTCCGCCTACTGTTTCGGGAAGTTATTCTCAGGGGGTCACAGGATACCTTGGCCCGGACAAGCACCTTACCCTAAACACATTGTATCACTTTAAGGCCCTTGCCACCAATATCGGAGGCATGCAAACCGGAAGCGACAAGACTTTTCAGACTTTGTCCACCCTGTATTGCATCCCGTCGTTCTATTATGGATGCAGCTATAACATGGGCATCACCTATTTTGCGATGAATAACATTTCACAGAATATTCCATGTACCGGAAGCCCCAGCTATTATCATGACTATACCGCAACCGATTCAACCTACATTGCTACAAACAGCGTGAACTCGATTACGGTTCAGCAAACCGGCTCCAACAATTATTCCCAATATATCTCGGTTTGGATCGATTACAACCACAACGACATTTTTGATGCCGGTGAAATGGCCGCATCAGGTGTTTATTACGTTCCTTCATCACCGCTGACTTTTAGTTTATCGGCCGTGCCCGTTACTGCAATGACTGGCCGCACCAGGCTCAGGATCTTGTCCAATTATTCCTACTACGGCATCCCCACCGACCCGTGTGGCACATACAACTATGGAAATTGCAACGACTTTATTGTGAACATTGTCCCGGCAGGAACCCCTATCGTTGCCACGGCGCCGGCAACCTTGATCTCCGGTAACGGAGCCACCCTGAACGGCACCGCAAATGCAAACGGAACTTCCGTGTCGGCCAAGTTTCAATACGGACCAACAACGGCTTACGGCACCACGGTGGCGGCAACACCCCCAACACTTATGGGCAACAGCAGCAATGCGGAAACCTATACATTAACAGGATTGCCTTTTAATACAACCTACCATTACAGGCTTATCCTGGTGTCGGGAACCGACACAACCAAAGGGGCTGACGCTTCGTTCCAGACACTGTCAACCCCCTATTGCATCCCGGTTTTCACCGTTGGTTGCAATACTTATGGCAACGGGGTTTCCTCCTTCGCGCTGAACACCCTTTCCCGTGCAATCTCCTGTTCAGGCAGCCCCAGTTATTATCATGATTATACTGGAACCGACTCGACAAAAATCCCTTTGAACACAACCATCAACTGCACGTTGCAAACAAATGGCGGGTATTATACTTATGCCACAGTCTGGATCGATTTCAACCACAATAATGTATTCGAGGCCAGCGAGGTTGCAGGTATCACTGGTCAGTGGTACGGATCAACAACGATCGCGCTGACCATTCCGCCCACTGCTTTATCCGGGCCCACCCGGCTCAGGGTCATGGGCAGAAGTTATAACGGAGGCAATCCTTCCGATCCCTGCTCACAAACCGAAGTTTATGGCAACTGCGCCGACTTCAAAGTTAATATCCTTGCATCAGGACCTCCGTTCCCCACAACCCAGGCAGTCACGAATATCGGTGGTACTACTGCCACGCTAAACGGTACCGTAAGCGCTGACAATCTTTCAACCAGCGTATACTATGACCTTGGCACCTCGGTTTCCTATAGTTCACCCACCGTAACCGGAATTCCCTCACCGATTACCGGGGGCGCCTTCCAGACCATCACAGGCGCTGCAACAGGTTTGTTGCAAAATACGACGTATCATTACCGGGTTCATGCAAACAATTCAGCAAAAGACACTACCGGTCTCGACATGACCTTTACCACGATGGGGGCGACCACAACACAAACGATCACCTCCCCGGTTTACCTTGGCCAGACGAACCAGCAGATCATCGGGATCGAGATCACAGCGCCGAATTCAACAAGCTTGTCGCCGATCACTTCATTTACCTTCAACACCACCGGTTGTACTCTGATTTCAGATATCTCCAAGGCAAGACTTTATTACACTTATAGCAGCAACTATCTGTATACCAATTATCAATTCGGATCTGATGTCTCCAGTTTCGGCACACTGGGTTCTTCATTCACCATCACAGGGAGTCAGGCGCTTTCTGGCGGCACGAACTATTTCTGGCTTGTTTATGATGTATCCCCCACGGCGACCTCAGGTGACATCCTTGATGCTCAGTGTACCTCGGTTAAGGCAGGTAGTCCGTTTACTCCGGTAATTACAGCGCCGGCAGGCAACAGACCTATAACGAGTGACAAATTCCTTGTTTCCGTTACGGGAACCCAGGCATCAACGGCCACCCTGGCAAAAGTATCCGTCAATAATCCAATCCTGATGCTCGATTTCTATGTTACCGGTTCAACAGGAACACTGCCGTTAACTGCCATGAATGTATATGACAATGGAATTGATGCCGATATCGCATCGGGCGGGGTGAAGTTGTACACAACGACAACACCGGTATTTTCAACCGCCAACCCCCTGGGCAGCGGTGCCACCTTTTCTTCATCCTATGCCTATTTCAGTTCACTTTCTTATGATATCCCTGCCGGCCACAGCTATGTCTGGGTCACCTATGACATCGCTTCTGGCGCTTGCGGAGGACGTGCTGTAGATGCTGAGGTATTCTCTAATTCAATTACGGTTGGCGGTCAGACAGTATTTCCAGCTTCAACGCAGAATCCTGCGGGCAGCCGCACGATCTTACCTTCTGTCGCTTCGCTTCCCTTCTCAGAATCAGCATGGGCAGCTGCGCCTCCCTGCGAATGGTCAAAGATAGGATCAGCATGGAGCACCAATTCAGGAAATAACGCCGGAGGCGTCGCACCGGAAATATACGTCTACAGCAGTGCGGTGGCGGGTGATAAATTGTTTACCCCGCCAATCAATACCGCAGGACTGCCCTTCCTCGTGCTTCATTTCAAGTGCGAAATGTACACGGGCAGCGCAGGCTCCGTACTCAGGGTGCAATCCAGCAGCGACGGTGTTACCTGGACCAACGAACCCTGGTCGTGGACAGCATCCGGAAGCGGCTATTCAGGCCCTTACGATATTACAACAACCATTAATTCGAACATGGGTGCAAACACCTATGTTGCTTTCACAGTAGCCACCAATACCAACCTGTATGACTGGTGGATCGACAACGTTTCCATTACAGCGCCGCAACCTCCAACGGTAACAACTGCAGCATCCTCGTCAAGTACTGAATGTACGGCCGTATCCGGAGGTACCGTAACTGATCTTGGTTCGAACGTGGTCACTGCAAGGGGCGTTTGCTATGGCACTTCACTCAACCCTGACCTCCTCCACAACCTTTTCACTACCGATGGTTCGGGCACAGGCACCTTTGTAAGCAACCTGTCAGGATTAGCCGCCGGTACTATTTATCATATCAGGGCCTATGCAACCAACAACATCGGGACCGCTTATGGAAACGATGTTATGGTTACCACCTACACTCCCGGAATCACCGGGACCCCGGCAGTTTGCACAGGATCGACGACCACCCTTAGCTGCACAGTGACGGGAGGAACCTGGGGTTCCACCACACCGGGTCTTGCCACGGTTGATCCCTCATCCGGGGTTGTAACCGGCGTGTCTGCGGGCACGGCCAACATCACCTATTCCTACACAAACGCCGGCAGTTGCGCCTGCACATTGAATACGGCATTGCTGGTTGCAGACATTCCAGCCTCGCCCTCGCCTGTTACCGCCACCCCGCCGACGTTCTGCGGAAGTTCGAGCGTTAACCTGAATGCAACGTCGACCGGCAATCAAATCAACTGGTACACTGTGCCTACCGGAGGTTCACCCATTGGAGGAAGCGCCAGTGGGGCCAATTACGCAGTAACCCCGGCCATGACAACAACCTATTATGCCGAGGCAATACCTGTTGTTGGACTTGTTAACCAGACATACAGTTACACGGGTAATTATCAAACATTTACCGTACCTGCTGGAATCACTTCGCTTACGGTTGATACATATGGTGCATCCGGAGTCGGTGTGAATGGCTATACCGGCGGTAAAGGTGGGCGCGCACGGGGAGTACTATCGGTCACACCAGGCCAGACCCTGTATTTATATGTTGGAGGTCAATCATTGTTCAATGGAGGTGGCGCCGGTCAAACCGGTGCAAACGGGGGTGACGGTACCGACGTGCGTGTCGGCGGAACAGGAATAGCCAACAGGGTCATCGTTGCCGGAGGCGGCGGCGGGGCCGGCGGAGATAACTGGCAATGCAATACATCAACCGGAAATGGTGGCGGCGGTGCAACCGGCGCCAACTATGCCGGCGGTGCCGGTGGATCAGGCTATAATTTCTGTGGTGGTGATGGCGGACTAAACGGAGGAACCAGCGGAAATAATACCCATGGCGGCGGCGGCGGCGGTGGCGGATTTACATCCGGAGGTGCAGGCGCTCAATCGGGTGTCGGAATAGCCAGCAGCGGTATGCTTGGTTACGGTGGCGCTGCTTACAGCTCATCCAGTTGCTCGATCAGAGGAACCGGTGGCGGCGGCGGCGGATATTATGGCGGCGGCGGCGCTGCAGGCAATAATTGCGGCGCTGGTGAAGGCGGTGGCGGTTCGTCATGGACCGGATCACTCACAAGTCCCTATTTCCAGGGCGGCGTTAATACCGGTACCGGACAGATCATACTTACCTACTCCATGCCGAACCCGAATTGTCCTTTATCAACAAGAACCCCGGTTGTCGTAACTGTCAGCACGCCTTCCGTTGGGGGGAGTGTCGCGGGCGGCACAACCGTTTGTTCGGGCAACAACAGCACCGATTTAACCCTCAGCGGGAATACCGGCACGATCCAATGGCAATCATCGCCCGATGGCATTTCATACAGCAACCTTTCAGGAGCAACAAACGCAACCTACACTGCCGTTAACCTGACCTCCACCACCGTTTACAGGGCGGTGGTCACCAACGGCTCATGTCCAACGGCAAACAGCACGACGGCCACGATTACCGTCAGTTCAGCCCCGGTTCCGACCATTACCGGTTCTGCATCCATCTGCGGGCTCCCGGCTACCGGCGTTTCCTATACGACTGAAACTGGCAAATCAGGGTACACCTGGACCGTGTCATCCGGGGGGTCGATCTCCTCGGGAGCAGGCAGCAGTTCCATTATGGTCACCTGGTTCACTGCAGGAGCACAAACAGTCTCCGTAAATTATTCAAATGGCAGCTGTACCGCCGCATCACCCACGGTGAAAAACATCTCAGTCGGCACTACCCCGGTGCCCTCCATTACCGGGAATGCCAGCGCATGCGTCGGGTCAACAGGCAATGTTTATCTTACTGAATCAGGCATGTCATCGTATGTCTGGGCTGTTTCAACAGGAGGAACCATCACCTCGGGCGGAAACGGGTTCAGTACCGCCACTGTTACCTGGACCACGGCCGGCGCACGAACCATCTCCGTCTCCTATTCCGACAACGGGTGTTCCTCGGCAGCCCCTACAATAAAGAATGTAACCGTCAACGCTTTACCAACGATTTCACTTACCGGGCCAACAACAGCCTGTGCAGGATCTACCGGCAACGTGTATACAACCGATTCAGGCATGAGCGCCTACAGCTGGAATGTTTCAGCAGGCGGCACCATAACCTCCGGCGGCAGCGCAACTGACAATACCGTCACGGTGACATGGACAACCGCTGGCAGCAGAACGGTTACCGTAAACTACCAGAACGGCAATAACTGTTCAGCCGCGAGCCCGGCCAGTGTCGGCGTAACGGTCAACGCGATCCCAATCCCTACCATCACCGGGTCAAACCATATTTGCGGAATACCGACCTACAGTGTTACCTATACAACTGAAACAGGGAAGACTGGTTATACCTGGGCGGTATCAGCCGGGGGCAACATCACCTTTGGTGCCGGTACCAGTTCCATCACCGTCGACTGGACCGTTGCCGGTGCGCAGACAGTCAGCGTGAACTATACTGCAAGCGGTTGTACAGCAGCCAGCCCGACGGTTAAAACTGTTAATGTATATGCACTCCCGGTTCCATCGATTACCGGAAATGCAAGCGCTTGTGCAGGATCAACCGGCAACGTTTACACAACTGAAGGAAGCATGACGAACTATATCTGGTCTGTATCGGCCGGAGGCATCATCACATCCGGTGGTTCCGGGTATAATACGGCCACTGTAAAATGGAACACAGCCGGTGCACAAACAATATCAGTAAGCTACATGGATGGAAACAGCTGTTATGCAGCAGCTTCCACCGTCAAGAATGTCACTGTTAATCCATTGCCGGTCCCGGCCCTGTCTGGTCCGTCGACAGTTTGCGCTGGCTCCACAGGCAACGTATATACCACTGATTCGGGTATGAGCAACTATGCATGGTCAGTGCCTTCAGGCGGAGTTATTACTTCAGGCGGTACTGCCAGCGACAATACAGCCAGTGTAACGTGGAGCGCGGCAGGTGCCAGGACCATAACGGTAAGCTATAGGAACGCCAACAACTGCACTCCCGCTACACCGACCGTCGAAAACGTAACGGTCAACCCGATGCCGGCCCCGACATTTACCAGCGGTCCGGTTTCAGTTTGTGCTGGTGCCACAGGTAATGTCTACATCACCCAAACCGGCATGTCAAATTATCAGTGGACAGTCTCTGCAGGTGGTACCATAACCTCCGGTGGGTCAATCTCCGACAATTCGGTTACCGTTACCTGGAATACAGCAGGCACTGAATCGGTAAGTGTTAATTACACTGGGATAGGTTCCTGCTCGGCACCTTCACCGACAACGGCAAGCGTCACGGTTAACCCGATACCAGGCGTCACCATTGCCGGCAATAACTCAGTTTGCCAGGGCACCATGGTAACCTATACAGCCACCCCGACAAACGGAGGCACCACACCGAGTTATCATTGGTTTATCAACGGTTCACCCGCTCCTTCATCGATCTGTGCAGGAGACCCATCATCAGGGTTGATTGCCTATTACCCGTTCAACGGAAATGCAAACGACGCCACCGTGAATGGATATAACGGTACGGTTACCAATGCCTCGCTTACAACCGACAGATACGGACATGCCAGTTCCGCCTATACCTTTACAGGATCAGGCAGTTATATCGGCATCCCGGTCAACATCAACTACAGCGCCCTGCCGCAGATCACCATGCTTGCCTGGGTGAAACCGGTCGACGGTTCCATGTACAGGCCTGTAATATCGCATGATGATGGTGGTTATGACCGCACCCTGACCATTGATGACAGGGGCAGTTCAAGTGGCTATTCATGCTTCACCGGATATGGTGTACTTGGGGGATTCCCGGTTTCTGCCGGTACCTGGGCACAGGTAGCTGTCACCTACGATCAGGCTTTACACACGGCCAAACTCTATTACAACAACGCTTCACCGTTATCGGCATCCACCTCATTCGGAACCGGCTTTACCGGTACCAGGATCGGGAACAACCAGGGCTCCGGCTCCAATTTCTTTGGTGCCATCGACGATGTGAGGATATACAACAGGGTGCTTTCTGCAGCGGAAATCACGAACCTTTATAACAACGCCAACGATCCAACCTTCTGTTACGTTCCAGCAAACGGGGATAAAATCACCTGTACGATTACAACCGCAGCAGGCTGTTCAGCCAATTCGAATGAAATTGACATGACCGTGGCAACCGCTCCGGTACCATCTATTAATGGCCCGGCTACAGCATGCTTGAACTCGACAGGGAACGTTTACCTTACCGAAACCGGCAATTCCAATTACCAGTGGAATGTCTCTTCAGGAGGAACCGTAACTTCAGGCGGTACTACGAGTGACAACCAGGTGACTGTAACCTGGACCTCGGCCGGAGCAAAAACGGTCAGCGTTAATTATACGAACGGTGGTTGCGCAGCTGCAAGTGCAACCGTGAAGAATGTGACTGTAAACGCACTGCCAGTTCCTGTCATTACAGGCAGCGCTGTTGTTTGCGGAATACCTTCAGATGGCAACATCTATACCACCACCTCCGGAATGACCGGGTATACATGGAACGTCTCTCCGGATGGCACCATCGATTCAGGGAACGGCACCGAATCCATCTCCGTAACATGGTCTGCAACAGGAACCAAAACAGTTACCGTAACCTATGTTGATGGCAATGGCTGTTCCCCTGCCTCACCATCAAGCAAAACCGTAAATGTTTATGCATTGCCGGCACCCTCAATCACAGGACCTGCATTGGTTTGTGGGTATCCTTCCACGGGCAACAGCTACACAACCCAGGCAGGCATGTCAAATTACAGCTGGAGTTTGTCAGCAGGAGGCGTGATCTCCTCCGGGCTGGGAACAAACAACATTCACGTAACCTGGAATACCAGTGGTGCAAAAACCGTGTCAGTTACTTACACCGACACGCATGGATGCAATTCCACAACCGGAAACTACTCAGTGAGTGTATTTGATTTCACTCCTCCTTCTATAACAGGTCCTGCATCCCTCTGCGGAATCCCATCGTCAGGCAATGTGTACACGACAGAAGGCGGCATGACTGCCTATTCCTGGACAGTCTCTTCCGGCGGCACGATCAATTCAGGTCTGGGGACAAACCAGATTTCAGTTACCTGGGCGAGCACCGGTACAAAAACCGTCACCGTTTCATATGTAGACGGGAATGGTTGTGCTCCGGGCAGTCCGACATCGAAAACTGTGAACGTATATGCCCTTCCAACCCCGAGTTTGTCAGGATGGTTAGATATATGTGATCCTCCTTCAACCGGTAATGAATATTTTACTGAATCAGGCATGTCGAATTACAGCTGGAATGTTTCAGCAGGTGGCACAATCACGTCGGGCGCCGGCACAAACGATGTTCATGTTACCTGGGCCAACCCGGGCACCGAGAGCATCTCCGTAACTTATACCGACACGCATGGCTGCAATCCTGCATCCCCGACGACATCCACGGTGCATGTATACCCGCTGCCTGTTCCTGATATCACAGGACCTTCATCGATCTGCGGAATCCCTTCGGCAGGTAATGTTTACACCTCCACACCCGGCCTGAGCGGCTACATCTGGACTGTATCCGGTGGCGGCTCGATTACTTCCGGAAACGGAACCAATACGATCCATGTAACATGGAACGGCACCGGTACAAAATGGGTCTCTCTTTCCGGCTCAAACCATGGTTGCAACTCGGCTGTTCCGACCATTTATTATGTAACCGTCAATTCCTTCATCACACCGACCATCACAGGGCCAACGCCTATATGCGGTATTCCATCCGCCGGCAATGTTTACACGACCGAAGCGGGCATGAACAACTACCTCTGGTCAGTTTCCCCTGGCGGTGCGATTACCGGAGGGGGCACGTCAACAGATAACACGATCACCCTGACATGGAATACTACCGGGGCTAAAACCGTCTCGGTCAACTACACCGACGGTGTTGGCTGTTCTGCAGCCAGTCCGGTCGTTAAGAACGTGGCCATCGATCCATTGCCGGTTCCGAACATTACCGGTCCAGGTACAATCTGTGGTTATCCTTCTGCCGGAAATGTCTATACCACCGAAGCGGGTATGTCCAATTATTCCTGGACTGTCCCTGCCGGCTGCACCATTACCGCGGGCACAGGCACCAATTCCATAACGGTAACCTTTACAACTCCGGGACCAAAGAATATAGATGTCACCTATACAACTGCGGATGGCTGCACACCGGCCAGCCCGACCACGAAACTGGTCTATGTTTATGGCCTTCCCATCGCTTCAGTAACGGGCCCGACCTCAATTTGCGGCACCCCGTCAACAGGCAACCACTACATTACCGAGGCGTTCATGTCCAACTATGTATGGACCCTTTCTGCCGGCGGCAACATTACCTCCGGTTCCGGGACCAATAACATCACCGTACAATGGACGACCCCTGGAACGAAGACCATCACCGTCACCTATCACGACGGTAATGGCTGTTCCCCATCAGTGGCTGCAAGCATGACCACTAACGTTTACGCCTATACCACTGCATCCCTGACCGGCCCCGCGCCGATCTGCGGGACACCATCCCTTGGCAACGTCTATACCACGGATGCCGGCATGACCAATTATATCTGGTCGGTTTCCGGCGGCGGTTTGATTACCGGAGGCGGAACAAGTACTGATAATACGGTAACCATTAAGTGGACTACAGCCGGTGCGCAGACCATCAGTGTGAACTATACCGATGGCAATGGCTGTACTCTTGGCGGACCGAAGGTCAAAAATGTCACTGTGGAAGACATCCCGGTCCCGACCATCACCGGTTCCAACATGATTTGCGGCATACCATCTTCCAGTACGACCTATACCACCGAGTCGGGCAAGACCGGGTACACCTGGACTGTCTCCTCCGGAGGTTCGATCTCCTCTGGTCAGGGCACCCGCCAGATCGCGGTAACATGGTCTTTATCAGGTGCGCAAACAGTATCAGTAAATTATTCAACAGCACTTGGATGTGCCCCGGCTGCACCGACCACCGAGAATGTAAACGTATACCCATTCACACCAGCCTTGATCACCGGTCCTTCAGGCATGTGCGGCGCACCATCAGTCGGTAATGTTTATACCACCGCTGCCGGCATGTTAAACTACGCGTGGACCGTTTCTTCAGGAGGTGTGATCACATCGGGAACAGGATCAAACTCCATCACCGTAACCTGGAATACATCAGGCTCCAAAACAGTGACCGTGACCTACAACGACGGCAACGGGTGTTCTCCTGCAGTCCCGATCTCCTTCCCGGTTGATGTATGGCCCTTGCCCACACCGGTCATTACAGGCAATGCAACGGTGTGCGATCCGCCATCGGCAGGCAATGTTTATACTACTGCCGCTGGTATGACCAACTATTCATGGAATGTATTGTCAGGCGGTACGGTCACATCAGGCGGTGGCCTCTCGGATAATACGATTACCGTAACATGGAATACGGTCGGCAGCCATTCACTGAGCGTGGGCTACACCGACACCCATGGATGCACGTCAGCTTCTCCAACCATAAAGACAGTGAACGCCTACCTGACCGTACCAGTTAGTGTCTCCATATCATCAACCGCTACCTCGGTTTGCCAGGGTACCTCAGTCTCCTATACGGCTACCCCGGTCAATGGCGGCGCTTCTCCATTCTATCAGTGGAAAGCAAACGGATCCAACATCGGCTGGAACGCTTCAACCATCAGTTACACACCGGCAAACGGCGACGTCATCACCTGCGTGCTGACATCAAATTTTGCCTGTACATCGGGAAATCCTGCCACTTCAGGCCCGATTACCATGATGGTTACTCCCGCCCCGGCAGCGCCCACGAGCGGCGGCGATCAGTCTGTGTGTTCAAACCAGCTTCCTGTAACAATCAGCGCCGTTCCGCCCTACGGATGTACAATCGACTGGTTTAACTCTGCCAGCGGAGGAAGCCAGTTGTCGGCGGGCAACCTGACCTACAGCGCTCCTTCTGCAGGCACTTTCTATGCAGCGTCCCGCGATCTTACAACCGGTTGCACCAGCCTCACCCGAGCAGCCGTTCATGTTACCGTGACTGCCGCTACAAAGTATTACCTCGATGCCGACGGTGATGGTTATGGCAACCCGAATATTTATATCTATTCCTGTTCCCTCGTTTCACCCGCAGGGTATGTTCCCAATGGCGACGACTGCGACGACAGCAATCCAGCCATCCATCCGGGCACATCACACTTTGCCTACACCGGGAATGCGAACTTTACCAGCTCGATCGTCTACCCGACAACCGGCTCGGCCTCTACCCTCTTCCATTTTGAAGTGGACTTCTTCGATGACAACAATGCCTTGCCTCCGGCCGGATATCCAAGGCTGGGAATGGACTATGAAGGCGACGGCAGCTACCTTGGTGCCAACGACCGCATGGTGCTGATGACCGAGGTTGATCCCACGGATGTGACGACGACCGACGGGAAACGCTATTTCGCCGAGGTGAACAACCTGCCATATGGAAGTACATGGAAAACGACCGCGATTTCAGGAAGTACACCGCCCTGCCAGACCACCTTTGGGCCCTTTGCTTCCCCGGCCGTTCTGCACCCGTCGAACATCTATCTTTTCGCGAACGATATCAGTTTCAGCAACCCGCATCCTGATCCGAACACACAGATCACCGTGTCGGCGGTTATCCACAACGAGTCGGATTATGCTGCTGATAACTTCTGGTGCCATATGCAAAATCAGTGGGATACGATCAACATCTCCTATCCTGACCTCTTTGTGACACATATAGCACCTCACCAGAACAAAACGATACAGTGGGTCATCACCACCCCCAATGTCCCGGCCTGGTGCCCGATGAAGATATACATTGATTATACCAATATAATTATCGAAAGCAACGAGTACGACAACACGGCTGTCCGTCCATTTACCAACGGGAACTACCAGGTTGCGGGTAAAATTGTGGTCTCTTCGTCCGTTTCACCTCACATTTCATATACAGGCCAATATGGTTATCTCTATGTTTCAGGACATGCACATTATGAAGACCTTGCCGTGCCGTTGCTCGATCCGAGTGTATGCGGCGCGACAGTAACTTCGGTGGTCGAGGAGACACACGATACCGTATATGGCTACACCAATTCGTATGGTAATTATGGCATTTCCTTCCCCTCTCCGGGAAATCCTGCAGGCAAATATCATGTAACGGTCTATGTCACCGACTTTACCTTGACAGGCCATGATACGACGCATTTCCACCTTGTGGCTCCCCCGGTGCCCACGCACAAGCCAAACCTTGCCTTCTACTGTCATGGAATTGAAGTGCAGCCGGTCAACCCAAGCAATCCCGCATTGGGAGGCCTGGTTAACCTGGTCGGCCACGTAGTGAATAACGGGGATGCCGATGCTGTGGGAACAGTTGCCAACCCGATCCAGGTTACGTTTACCTACTCGATGGGAGGAGGAGCCTGGACTATCTCTTATGTCGGCACGATCGCGGCAGGCCAGTCACATACCTTCACCAAGCTTAATGCGCCACTTCCGGTCGCTGGAACAACACTGACCGAAGAGATCGACCCGAATGACTGGATCGATGAGTGGCAAAACAACGACAACATCATGTCTGACAATATGTGCTATGAATTCCAGCCTGTACCGCTGTGCGGCGGGAACTTCTGGCGCAATTACTGCCTGAATGAAGCCACGACCGTTTATTGCGGTTTGAATGTATCTCATCTCTATGATGCCAGTTCTGTCGATGTCAAGTTTGAGGTGATGCCCCCGGGCGGAGTCTGGACGTACCTCGGTACCGGCACACTGACCAACGCCACCAAAAATTGCTACTGTCCATATTACGTGGAATGCCCCGGAGGTCCTTATACGTTCTCGCTGCCAGGCACCTATACGTTCAGGATGACAGCTGATCCTACGGATGTTGCGCATCCATTCGGAGTGTACAACGAATGTGATGAAACAAACAATGTACTCATCGTAACCCTGAACTCCAATGTTTGCGCGCCACCGATTCATAAACCGAACCTGACGCTAAACTATTGCCGTTCGGTGACCGTTGCGCCGACCAATCCGTATGATCCGGCAAACGGAGGGATTGTACACATTACTGCCCATGTGGTTAATAACGGCGATGCCCCGACTCCGGTTGCAACCCCGATCGACGTCAACTTCACCCTGGGTGCTGCTCCTCCTGTAACGATAACGCTTCCAGGCCCCCTGGCTGCCGGCGCATCATTAGACTTCACCTATACCACCGCGTTACCTGCTACCGGAACTTGGCTTACTGCCTATGTCGATCCGTCAAATACCATTGATGAATGGGATAATTCAGTGAATGACAATTCCGCGGCCGACCAGATGTGTCATGAATTCCAGCCGGTCCACTCCTGTGGCACCGACTTCTGGGACAGGCCGTATGTGGTTGGCCAGTCAACCATCCTGGGTGTGGCTGTGGCTGTTTCACATCTGTATGAAGCCGATCCGGTACCTGTCAAATTCGAGGTCATGCCTCCGTTGTCGGCCGTGTGGACCGATCTGGGCGATGCCATCATGCACAACGCGATTAAAAACTGCTATTGTCCGTGGGGCCCCTCCTTACCGTCACCGTATACCTTCTTCACACCTGGCGTTTATACCTTCCGTATGACCGTTGATCCATATTTTACCTATCCGGAGTGTGATGACGGAAACAATGTAAAGATCGTCACCGTGCTTGTGAAAGATGGCGCAGACATGCGCGAACTATCGCAGTTCATCAACCCGTCGGTACTCAACCCGGGTGTGGGAGATTCTGTTTCACTGATCGTTTCCTATGAAAACATCGGCGTCTCCAACGTTCCAGACAAGATGACCCTGCGTGTATGGGTTGATGAGGTTTGGCTGGCTGATGTACTAAATGTGCCAGGCCTTGCCACAGGTGATCATAATTCCATTCCGATTCCTCACAAATGGGCCAGTCCGATTCCGGGTGCGCACGTGATGAAGGCATTCATCGATGCCGACTACCACGTTGCCGAATCGAACGAAGACAACAACATCGCGACGCGGGCTATTATTGTCGGTCAGGCTGCCAATCCATATGTGCAGGTGTTCGCGGCTTCGAAATCCAATCCCGATGTGGGAGAGTATATCACCCTCCATGCACGGATAGGCAATAATGGCGATGTAAGTTGTACAGCGCTGGCCCACTTCTACTATATCAACAACAACGGGGATACAGTCTCCATTGGAGGATTGGGAATTATACTGCCGCTGCATGACAGCACCAATGTGTCGATGCCATGGCTTGTTGTTGACAACCATACGACACTCATCCTGAAAATCGAAAATATCAGCGTTCTTGAATTTAATCCTGACGATGATGTTGCAACAACCTCGATTGGTGGAATCGACGTAACCCTAACTTCAACACCTGCATGTCCCGGAGGCTCCAACGGAACGCTAACGGCTCACCCTGTTGGTGGAACAGCGCCGTTCCAGTATGTGTGGAGTAATAATTATGTCGGTCAGACACTGACAGGCAGTGCATGGCCTTATTCAGTTACCGTTACGGATAACGATGGATTGAAGGCCACTACCACCGGCACGATTACAAGTGCACCGATTACCAGCCCCACCATCACGGGCGGTGATGTTGCATGTACGCCATCTACCGGCAACGTGTATTACACTGAATCGGGCATGACAGGCTATACCTGGTCGGTTTCTTCCGGCGGGTCAATCTCCTCCGGAGGCGGAACTTCAGACAATTCAGTAACTGTTTCGTGGTTCTCCGCGGGATCCCAGTCCGTCACTGTAAGCTATTCCAATGGTTACGGATGCCCGGTTGGTTCCCCGACGATTCATGATGTCACCGTATACACCCGCCCGGTTGCTTCCATATCTGGACCCAATTCCGTGTGCGTCCAGTCTGATGGAAACGTCTATATCACGGAGACCGGCATGTCAGGGTATTCCTGGAGCCTGTCAACAGGTGGCAGTATCACCACAGGCCAGGGTACGCCTACGATCGGGGTATCCTGGAACACTGCCGGACCACAACACGTGTATGTGACTTACAAGGATGCAAACGACTGCAGCCCGTTTACCCACGCTTCGTATGACGTTACGGTTAACCCATTCACGACGCCAACGGTAACAGGCCCGACCGACATTTGCCAGAATGCAACCGGCAACGTCTACAAAACGCAGAAAAACATGACCAATTACCTGTGGACCGTTTCCACGGGAGGATCAGTCACCGCGGGAGGCACAACTACCGACAGCACTGTGACGGTTACGTGGACCACACCCGGATCCAAATTCGTCAAGGTCAACTATACCAACGCCTACGGATGTACTTCACCCCATGGAGACAGCCTGACCTTCTCTGTTTACCCTGTTCCAGCTACGATCATTTCAGGGCTTGACATTGTTGATCTGTATTCTTCCCATACCTATTCAAGCCAGGAAGGAATGTCTGTGTACAACTGGACCGTACCGGCTGGTTGTTCAATCACAGCCGGCGGAGGTACCCACCAGGTTACCATCCACTTTACGGCACCTGGCAACCCGACGATCCACCTGAATGTTGAAACGCCGCAGGGTTGTGCGCCACCGCTTCCTGTACCCTACAGCATAACAGTTCAGGGCGGCGTCACCGCACCGGGCATCACCGGTCCGGCAACTGCCTGCCTGGGTTCAACCGGGAACGTGTATACAACCGAACCAGGAATGACCAACTATACCTGGACTGTTTCTTCCGGTGGTTCAATTATATCGGGCGGTTCTGGTGCCGATAACACGGTAACTGTGACCTGGAATACAACAGGCGCCCAAACGGTCAGTGTCAATTACACCGACGGGCTGGGCCATACTGCCGCCTCTCCGACTGTTTATGATGTTACAGTTTACCCGTTACCGGTTCCGACACTTTCCGGACCCGCAACAGCCTGTGAGAATACAGTCGGTTACGTTTATATCACCCAGTCGGGTATGTCAAACTACGTCTGGACAGTATCTTCAGGAGGCAACGTCGAATCGGGCGGTACCAGTGCTGACAACAGCATCACCCTCGATTGGGCTGCCGGACCTCAAACGGTCAGTGTCAATTATACCGACACGCACGGATGCACTGCATCAGCTGCGGTCAGTTATCCTGTAACGGTTAACACACAACCGGTTCCGGTAATTTCAGGGCCAACCCCGGTTTGTCTTGGATCGACCGGCAACGTTTATTACACCGCGACCGGGAAGAGCAATTATACATGGTCAGTTCTCGGGGGCACGATTACCTCCGGGGGAGGCACCGCCGATCCAACGGCAACCGTTACCTGGACTGCCGCCGGATCGAGATACGTCGTTGTAAACTACACCGATGGAAACGGATGCCATGCGGCTGATCCTACAGCATACAATGTAACCGTCAACCCGATACCGGTCCCGACATTATCAGGACCGACTCCGGTATGCATGGGCTCGACCGGCAATGTCTATTACACTGAATCCGGCATGAGTAATTACATCTGGAGTGTTTCGCCTGGTGGCACGATTACTGCCGGCGGCACCTCGCTTGCCAGCACCGTCACGATTACCTGGTCATCTTCAGGGGCGAAAACGGTCAGTGTAAGTTATACCAACGAAGCCGGGTGTGCCGCAAATGCTGCAGCCACGTACAATGTGTCTGTAAAGGAAGCGCCAGTGCCTGACCTGTCAGGACCTGCAGCAGTTTGTATAAACTCAACCGGGAATGTCTACACAACCCAGTCGGGAATGAGCAACTATATCTGGATTGTTTCCGGAGGGGGCGCCGTGACGGGAGGTGGAACATCCTCTTCCAACAGTGTCACTATTACATGGAATACCGCCGGAGCTCGAACCGTAAGCGTGAATTATACAGATGGTAATGGCTGCACGGCTTCATCATCAACCGTGTTCAATGTAACAGTCAGTTCAGCTCCTGCACCGACCATCAACGGTCCGACCCCGGTCTGCCTGAATTCTACAGGGAACGTGTACTATACTGAAACCGGCATGTCAGGCTATTCATGGTCGGTTACCGGTGGGACAATCACTTCGGGCGGGGGTTCCTCTGACCCAACAGCCACGGTGATCTGGAACACAGCGGGCGCTCAAAGCATCAGTGTAAATTATGTAAACGGAGGTTTAGTTGGCGGAGGTTGTTCAGCTGAAGCTCCGACAGTATACAATGTTACCGTTTATCCGCTGCCTGTGCCGACTCTGTCGGGACCCACTCCGGTTTGCCTCAATTCAACAGGAAATGTTTACACGACCACATCCGGAATGACCGGATACCTGTGGAATGTTTCTGCCGGCGGTACCATAACTGCAGGTGGAACTGCCACCAGCAATACCGTAACGGTAACCTGGACCACGGTCGGAGCACAAACTGTCAGTGTTAATTACACCGACGGACATGGTTGCACATCTCCCGGCGCTGCGGTTTACAACATTACCGTGAACCCGCTGCCTGTACCAACGCTCTCAGGGCCGACACCGGTGTGCCTTGGCACCACCGGGAACGTGTATTACACTGAAAGCGGCATGACCGGGTACCTGTGGAATGTGTCAGCAGGCGGCACGATAACGGCTGGCGGGACTGCTACCAGCAATTCTGTTACTGTAACCTGGAACTCCGTGGGAGCAAAAACCGTGGGTGTGAATTACACCAACGGCAGTGGCTGCACGGCGGTTGCACCGACTGTATATAATGTAACGGTAAATACCCTCCCGGTACCGACAATTTCAGGTCCGACTCCAGTATGCCTTAACTCGGCAGGGAATGTTTATTACACGGAGACCGGCATGTCAACTTATGCTTGGAGCGTGGTTGGCGGCACCATCACATCTGGTGGCGGAGCTACCGATGCTACGGCAACGGTAACCTGGAATACCGCTGGTTCAGAATCTGTCAGCGTCAATTATTCCAATGGCGGGTTTGTAAGCGGCGGTTGTTCGGCCGGGTCACCGACCATTTACCCTGTTACGGTTAACCCATTGCCTGTTGCTGTCATCTCAGGTCCCGCAGCAGTTTGCCTCAATTCAACCGGGAATGTTTACACTACCCAGAGCGGGATGAGTAATTATTCCTGGTCAGTTGTTGGCGGAACCATCACTTCAGGTGGCGGAACCGGCAGCAATACTGCCACTGTTACGTGGACCACTGCAGGTTCAAAATCCATCAGTGTGGCTTACACCAGCGGGAACGGATGCGCGGCAGCCGCGCCCACCGTATATAACGTAACTGTATCCACCGCACCTGTCCCCACGATCTCCGGCCCAACACCTGTTTGCCAGTCTGCACCGGGTAATGTCTACTCAACACAATCAGGGATGAGTAATTATCTTTGGAATGTGAGCGGTGGCACCATTACATCAGGAGGGGGCACCGGCAACAGTACGGCTACGGTTACCTGGACATCCGCAGGCAGTCAGTCTGTCAGCGTGAACTACACCAGCGGAAGCGGTTGCCAGGCTGGATCGCCCACTTCAACGAGCGTGACAGTTTACGCAGCGCCTGTACCTTCGTTAACAGGTTCCACAACCCCATGTAAAAACTCCACAGGCAACGTTTACACGACCAATGGCGGAATGACCGGCTATACATGGTCGGTTTCTGCAGGAGGTACGATTACCGCAGGTGGCACTTCTTCCAGTAACACTGTTACTATTACATGGAATACTGCAGGCAACCAGACTGTAAGTGTGAATTATACCAATGCCAGCGGTTGTGCTGCGGCATCTCCCACAGTGCTGGCCATATCAGTTATCCCGATACCCGTGCCTACCATCACCGGAGCGATTTCACCCTGTACGGGAGCCATCGACCAGGATTATTCAACAGAGGCAGGTATGAGCAATTATACCTGGGCTGTTTCGGCAGGTGGAACGATTACCTCCGGAGGTACCAGTAACAGTCATAATGTAACTGTTACCTGGAATACCAATGGACCACAAACTGTCAGCGTAGGTTACACCAATGCCTATGGGTGTGTTTCTGCGGCTCCAACGGTATTGGCAGTGACCGTCAACCCACAACCTGTACCGGTTATTAACGGTTATTCAACTGTTTACGCGGGAACTGCCGGCGTGGTGTATTCCACGGTGGCCGGTATGACCAGTTATAACTGGAGTATCACTTCCCCGGGAACAATAACTGCCGGACAGGGTACCAACAGCATCACGGTATCCTGGGGTGGCTACCCCGTTTGCGGCTGCGCAAGCTTGTCACTCGCTGTGAACAACAATGGATGTTCAGGCTCGGCCGATTATCCGATAACAGTGCTGCCTGCATCCAATGTTAAGATTTTTGGTCTGATGTCATATAACAACAACGGGAATACCAGGATGAATGGTGTAACCGTGAAGTTATACAATTCAGCCAACCTTCTTGTGGGCACTACTTTGACCAGTAACAACCCGGATAACGGACAGGCAGGGTTCTATGAATTCCTCGATCTGCCATACGACACCTATACGCTTCGCGGAAGCTACAATGGCCCGTGGGGTGGAAACAACGCAACAGACGCCCTCATCGTTCAGCTCTATATCGTTGGATCATACCAGCTCGGCCAAATGAAAACCCTGGCGGCCGACGTCAACAGCAGCAACTCGATAACCGCACTGGATGCGCTTTATATCAAACTGCGTACGGTCGGATCGATCTCTTCGTACCCTGGAGGCGACTGGAAATTCGCTGACACCACCGTTACCTATTCAGGACCTTCGTTATCGGTTGACCTGAAGATGATCTGCAACGGCGACGTCAATGGTTCCTACAGTCCTGTGACAAACAAGCAGGGTTCATTCCTCTCGGTTATTGAAGACGGCGTGATCAGCATTCCCGTTGGAGAACCATTTGTTTACAACATTCTCAGCAGCAGGGATGCCGACCTGGGAGCCATGACCCTGTTTATGGGTTATGACAAGGAGCACTTTGAAGTGACCGATGTTGCCAGCAAACTTGAAGGTTTGAAATATGTTGTTGGTGATGGCAGTATTTCTGTTGCCTGGTCCGATACCAAATCATTGAAGGTGCACGCCGACGATGTGGTACTAAGCCTGAACATGATATCGAAAGACAAGCTATCCGTTCCTTCAAGGGTCTTTGACATCAAATCGGGCAGCGAATTTGCTGATATCCTGGCCAACCCTTATGAGAACTTCGATCTGAAAATGGCCGATGTGATCACACCGGATGGCAACCAGGATATCACCCTGTTCAACTACCCGAACCCGTTCAACAAAACCACGACCATCGTGTACACCGTTCCCGCATCAGGCCATACAAGGCTGATCCTCACCGACCTTGTCGGAAATACGGTAGGCACACTGGCCGACAGGCAGGACAAGGCTGGTTCGCACACCGTAACGGTTGACCCTGCTGCAATGCATATGGCATCGGGAGTGTACCTGTACAAGATTATTTTCGACACCCCGACCGATACCTATGTCAAGGTTAACAAAATGGTCTTAACCAAGTAGGGTCTTAACATGTTAAGCCCGGTATAGGGAACCGGGCAAAACAAAAAGCCGGGAGGCAGGTCATTCTGACCAGCCTCCCGGTTTTTTGTTTGTTTGCAGGAAAAGTGATGTAAGGTATTGCCAGTCGGTTAAGCCGGGGAATCACGCTCGCTGAGTTCCATCCAGCGGTCGGTTTTAGTCTCGATTAAGGGGATAAGAACAGCCCACCTCTCCGACTTCTGCCTGAGTTCTTCGGCTGCAAGGCTGCCCGATTGCAAAGCCGCTTCGATCTCATTCTTTTCAGTTTCCAGACCGGCTATCTCAAGTTCGAGGGTTTCAAGTTCACGCTTCTCTTTAAATGAGAGTTTATTTGATGCGGCAACAGGCTGTTTTGGGACATCCGGCTTGCGAACGGCAAGACGCTTCTGCAACTGTTCCTTGCGTTTGCGCTCGTCGCTCCAAAATTTATATTGCGTGTAATTACCAGGAAAATCCCTGATAACGCCGTTTCCTTCAAATACAAACAGGTGATCCACGATTTTATCCAGAAAATAACGATCATGGGTAACTACGGCCACACACCCGTTAAATGTCGCCAAGTAATCTTCCAGCACATTCAGTGTAAGGATATCAAGATCGTTGGTAGGTTCGTCGAGAATCAGAAAATTCGGGCTCCGCATGAGTACTGTAACAAGGTAAAGCCTGCGCTTCTCGCCACCGCTCAGCTTGTAAACCGGCTGAAAATGCGACGGATAAGGGAACATAAAATAGTTGAGGAATGCCGCGGCTGAAATCGTGTCGCCGTTTCCAATTCTGACAACCTCCGCAATTTCCTTAACCACATCGATCACCTTGGTTTGATCATTGAAAACGAGCCCCTGCTGTTTATAATAGCCATACTGGATCGTCTCGCCGGTCTGGATATGCCCTTTCTGAGGCCTGAGCCTCCCGGTAATGATGTCGAGAAAGGTGGATTTCCCCGAACCGTTCTTACCAACAATGCCTACTTTTTCACCGCGTTTAAAGGTGTAGGTGAACCCCTTGAGAATCGCCAGCTCACCCCATTTAAACGAAACATCATTGATTTCAAGTATCTTATTACCCATACGGGCGCCCTCGATGTTCAGGTTCAGGCGCTCCTCATAGATCTTATTGGAGGCCTTTTCCTGCAATTCATAGAAGCTGTCGATGCGTGCCTTTGCTTTTGTGGTACGTGCTTTGGGCATTCTCCGCATCCACTCCTGCTCGGTGCGCATCAGGTTCTGGGCTCGTTCGGTCTCCTTGTTCTGGATATCAATGCGTTCAGCCTGTTTTTCAAGGAAATAAGTGTAATTTCCCTTATACCTGTATATTGCTGCATTTTCCATCTCGAGAACCTCATCGCACACCAGGTCGAGAAAATAACGGTCGTGCGTTACCATCAGCAAGGTAATACTGCTTTTGGAAAGGTACTCCTCAAGCCATTCGATCATTTCCACATCGAGGTGGTTCGTTGGCTCATCGAGGATCAGGAAGGTTGGTTCGGTGATCAACACTTTTGCCAAAGCCACACGCTTGCGTTGCCCTCCCGAAAGTTCCCTGATTTTCTGATCAAGATCAGGCAACCTGAGCTGTGTGAGAATCTGCTTCACCCGTGTCTCGTATTCCCATCCCTGGATGGCGTCCATTTGTGCAATGGCATGTTCTATTTCTTCCTTATCTTCGCCTTTGATGACATGTTCATACGTAAGAATGGCACGCTGGATGTCATTTGAATGGGAATATACCTCCTCAAATACGGTATTTTCAGGCGACATGTCTGGCTCCTGCTTCAGGTATTCAAATGCGTTGCGGTTATACATGGTCACCGTCCCGGAATCGCAGGGTTCGGTGCCGGCAATAATGTTCAGCAGGCTCGTCTTACCTGCACCGTTACGGGCAATAAGGGCAACTTTCTGCGACTGCCCGAGTACAAATGAAATATTTTCGAAAAGGTTTTTTTCCCCGTAGGAACGGGCCAGATTTTCAACCTGAAGGATTGTGGACATGTATTGCGCAAGTATCCGGCAAAGGTAGGCAATATCCCTGTGAAAAATATACGGGTGAAAGCAAAGCTAAAACCAGAATTTTACATACATTTACGAAAAAAAAGATGCCGTTGCACAGCTATTTCGTACTGCTGGCTTTTTCCTTGCTTGGGTTAGTCCTTATCGTGCAGATTGCAGGCATGAGAGGCGACAGCAAAGAGATCGTCGGCGAACCTACCATTGACAAGTATTACTTCTTCTCTGGTAAAATAGCCCTTATTACAACCTGGGTCATGTTTATCCGAAAAGCGATCAGCCCTGCGCTGGGATACATAATCGTACCTGTGTACCTGCAATGGATTGCTGTCGGTCTGCTCTGGATTGGTGCAATCGTTACAGGATTCGCGTTGATCGGCTTGGGCAAATCATTAAAAATCGGATTGCCGAGAAATGCAACCACCCTGCAAACAAAAGGGATTTACCGTTTCAGCCGAAATCCTTTGTATACCGGGGTCTTCATTATCTCGGCAGCATCAGGACTCTACTTTCCCGACCTGATCAATGTTACTTTCGCAATTTACGGAATTTACATCCATCACACGATTATCCTTGGTGAAGAGGCCTTTCTTGCGCAACGGTTCGGTAATGCCTGGGAGAATTACACAAATTCAGTAAAACGCTATCTATAAGCATCATAATCTGAACCTTTAATGGGAATTCAACAAGAAGAGGAAAATCAAAATCCGAAATTGAGAAAACCAACCCGGCTTGAATCGATACACGCGGTTCTGGATGAGCTCTCTGAATCAAAAAGGAAGTTCACCACACTGCTCGACAACCTGCCAGGCATGGTATACCGGTGCCGCAATGATCATGATTGGACCATGGAATTTATCAGCGACGGCTGCCTCGAATTAACCGGGTATTCACCTTCCGACCTGGTTAACAATAAATTACTTTCATACAACGACCTGATCGTGCCTGAGGACCAGGAACGGATCTGGAACGACGTTCAGATGGGGTTGATTGCGGGCAAACCCTTTAATTTTGAATACCGGATAAGATGTGCCGACGGCAAAATCAAATGGGTATGGGAAAAAGGCAAATGTCTCAGCAATGAAGGGGATGGCACCATTTACATCGAAGGGTTTATTTCCGACATTTCAGAATACAAACATGTTGAAAACATCCAGAAGGTTCTCCTCGAAATATCAAAGGCATCTTATACATCGCTCAGCATCGACGAAGTATTCAAATCAATCCATAGAGACCTTGGACTGATCATCGATGTTGAGAACTTCTTCTTTGCCTTGTATGATGAAAATTCCGACACGATCACTCTCCCCTTCCAGGTCGATTCAAAAGACAGTTTCGAGGTTTTCCCTGCAGGAAAAACACTGACGGCCTATGTGATTAAAACACGTACTCCCCTTCTTGCGAATCAGAAGAATATCGAAGATCTTATCAGAAGCGGTGAAATCGAAATTTTCGGAACCGTCGCCAAGGTATGGCTGGGGGTACCGCTGCTCATTGCTGACAAGGTAATCGGTGTTATCGCTGTACAGAGCTACACCAACCCCGATCAGTTCACAATCCAGGACCTGGAATTGTTGAAATTTGTTGCAGACCATATTGCCACAACCATTGCAAAAAAAGGTAGCGAAGAATCGTTTCAAAAGGAAAAGGCATACCTCGACCAGCTGTTTGAAGGGAGTCCGGAAGCAATTGTCATGACAGGTAACCTGGGGAATGTCGTAAAAGTAAATTCGGCTTTTATGACGATGTTTGGTTATTCCAAATACGAAGTCCTCGAAAAAAATATTGATGACCTGATTTCGAGTCCACAATATCGAACAGAATCAGTCAGAATCACAGCCGATATACTGAAGGGCGTCACCACGGAAACAGAAACCCGCAGATCGCATAAAGACGGGCACTTCATTGATGTCTCCATCCTCGTGACGCCGATCACCATCAACGGACAGGTAGTAGGAGGGTATGGCATCTACCGCGATATCACTGAACACAAACTTATCGAAAAAAGCCTGATCGCGGCCAAGGAAAAAGCCGAAGGGGCCGACAGACTCAAATCAGCCTTCCTGGCAAACATGTCGCACGAAATCAGAACCCCGATGAACGCTATTCTGGGGTTCTCCTCCCTGCTGTCTGATCCCGACCTGTCAGATGAAGAACAGACTGAATTCATCCAGATCATCAAAGAGCGGGGAAATGACCTCATGCGTATCATCGATGACATCATCGACGTTGCAAAGATCGAATCAGGGCAAATAAAAATTGAAATCAGGGAATGCCCTGTCAATGTTTTAATGACCAACCTGACGGTGACACTCAACGAAGTAAAAAGAAAAACCAATAAAGCAAATGTTGTCCTGAACTGTCTGCCGGGGAACAATGACCCGGATTTCACCATCATGACAGATGCAAACCGTTTGAGGCAGATACTCACAAACCTGATTGAAAACGGGCTGAAGTTCACCGATGAAGGATTTGTGGAATTCGGTTATGCCCTGCATAATGCGGGATTATCTCCGTACATCGAGTTTTTTGTGCGGGACACAGGGATTGGCATTCCGCGCGAAATGCATGACATCATATTTGAACGATTCAGACAGGTTGACGATACGGCAACACGAAAATATGGCGGCGCCGGCCTTGGGCTCACTATTTCCAGAAACCTGACACACCTGCTCGGAGGAACTATAAAGCTGGAATCAGAACGCGGAAAAGGCACACGATTCTATATCCGGCTGCCGCTGAAGAATGATTCACCCTTAAGTGCCGATGCCGTTGTGACACCGGCGATTGCCTCCTCGGCTCATAATTGGGCCGACAAGGTTATCCTTGTGGTGGAAGACGAAGACTCGAACTTCTTACTCATGGATCGGATGCTCAAGCAAACGAATGTCAAACTAACCTGGGTAAAGAATGGAATGGAGGCCATCAGGCAATGCGAGATACACCACTTCGACCTGGTGCTTATGGATATCCGCATGCCCATGATGGATGGTTATGAAACAACCCAGATTCTGAAAATAGAGCATCCGGAACTTCCGATTATTGCCCAAACAGCGTATGCACTGAAAGGGGAGCGCGAAAAGAGCCTTGCAGCCGGGTGTGACAATTACATTTCAAAGCCCATCAACTCCCAGGAGTTGCTTGCAGTCCTGTCAAAATACCTCAACCTTAAAAAATAGATGAACGGCGCCCTCGGAAAAAAGACACCGCTTACAGAACGGTTACGCAGTTTTGTTTACGCTTTCAACGGGCTGAAATTCATCCTCCGGAGCCAACTTAATTTCAGGATCCACCTCATTGCCGGCTTCATCGTCATCCTTTGCGGCTTCTGGGCCCGCCTTAACGGCACCGAATGGTGCATCCTGATGGTCGTGATGGGGTTGGTCATCTCGATGGAAGCCATGAATACTGCCATCGAACAGTTGGTCGATTTTGTTTCACCCGATTACCACAAGCAGGCCGGCATCGTCAAAGATATTGCTGCCGGGGCCGTTTTGCTTGCAGCGATTACAGCCGTGGTAACGGGGATCATCCTGTTCCTTCCGAAAATGATATAAACCAATCTAACTACAACAACATGAGAAAAATTACCCTGATTTTACTGGTTGCCATTTTGGCCGGGTTTAATTCCTGTAAACCCAAAGAGAAAAAAACGGATGAAGCGCCGTTGATTGAAAAAAAGTCAATTGAACTCAAGGGCGACCTGATGACCCCGGAAGTACTTTGGAGCCTGGGAAGACTGAGCGAACCGGAACTCTCCCCCGACAAAAAAACCATCCTTTATGGGGTGACATACTATGATGTCGCTCAAAACAAAGGAAACCGCGAATTGTACACCATCGGCACCGACGGGCAAAACCTGAAACGGATAACGACCACCAGGTTCAGTGAATACCAGGCCATGTGGTCGGCCGATGGCAAAAAAATCACCTTCATGGCGGCCGAAACCGGTTCCATGCAGCTCTGGGAGATGGATCCCGATGGAAGTAACCGCAAGCAAATCACCAGCATCGAAGGCGGGATCAACGGGTACAAGTGCGCCGCCGACCAGAAGAATATCCTGTTTACAGCTGATGTCACCCCTGAGAAACAATTTACCGACCTCTATGCCGGTCTGCCAAAAGCCAGCGGCAGGATCTATAATGATCTTATGTACCGGCACTGGGACACCTGGGTGCAGTCGTACAGCCACATCTTTGTTGCCGGCCTCGAAGCAGGACAGGTTACCAAAGGCAAAGACATCATGCTGAATGAACCTTACGAAACGCCGCTGATGCCTTTTGGCGGCATGGAGCAGATCACCTGGAGCCCCGACAGCAAGGTGATCGCCTATACCTGCAGGAAAAAGAAAGGGATGGAATACGCCAAATCAACCAATTCCGACATTTACCTGTATGATCTTGCGAGCGGCCAGACCGCCAATATCAGCGAAGGAATGATGGGTTATGATGTTGCCCCCGCATTCTCCCCCGACGGAAAGAAAATAGCATGGCAAAGCATGGAACGAGATGGTTATGAATCAGATAAAAACCGTCTTTTTGTTTACGATATTGCTGCCAAAACAAAATCTGATTTCACGAAGTCATTTGACCAGAATGCAGAAAGCCTTGCCTGGACCGACGACAGCAAATCGATCTACTTCATCAGCGACTTTCATGCCAATGATGAGATCTACCGGCTTGACCTTGCCTCCGGGGAAATCATGAAAATAACAGATGGCATCCATGACTACACCGGCGTGATCCAGGCAGGCGACAAACTCATCGCCTCACGCATGTCAATGTCGGCTCCTGCAGAGTTGTTTTCCGTAGATCCAAAAACCGGCAAGGACACGCCCATCACCACGACCAACAAGGACGTGCTTGACAAGCTCGCCCTTGCACGCATAGAGCAGCGCTGGATCAAGACCACCGACAACAAGGACATGCAGACCTGGATCATCTATCCGCCCCATTTCGACCCGGCAAAAAAATACCCCACCCTGCTTTATTGCGAAGGGGGGCCTCAAAGCACCGTGAGTCAGTTCTGGTCGTTTCGCTGGAACTTCCAGATGATGGCTGCCAACGGGTACATCATCGTTGCGCCAAACCGCCGGGGCTTGCCAGGCTTTGGCCAGGCCTGGAACGAGGAGATCAGCGGAGATTATGGCGGCCAGAACATGAAAGATTACCTGAGCGCCATCGACGCCATGACCAAGGAACCGTATGTAAACAAGGATAAACTCGGTTGTGTCGGGGCAAGTTACGGAGGATTCTCTGTATACTGGCTGGCCGGGAACCATAACAAGCGGTTCAAGGCATTTATTGCTCACGACGGCATGTTCAACCTTGAATCGCAGTACCTTGAAACCGAAGAGATGTGGTTTGTCAACTGGGACCTTGGCGGCCCCTTCTGGGATAAAACCAATAAAATTGCCCAGCAGTCATATGCAAACTCACCCCACCGGTTTGTTCAGAATTGGGATACACCCATCCTTTGTATCCATGGCGAACTCGATTACCGGATTGTAGCCACGCAGGGCATGCAGGCCTTCAACGCAGCCACCTTGCGGGGGATTCCTGCCGAATTCCTTTACTTCCCCGATGAAAACCATTGGGTGCTGAAACCGCAAAACGGCATTTTGTGGCAACGAACATTCTACAACTGGCTTGATAAATGGCTAAAATAATGTATTCATCTGTCCCTCCGCCTTCAGCGGAGGGGCAGATGAATTATTCAGAATTGATTGCATGGACGATAAAATCATTGAAGCAGTAAGGTTGTTAAAGCGTTCGCGGTTCACTACTGCTTTCACAGGCGCAGGTATCTCTGTTGAAAGCGGCATCCCTCCTTTCAGGGGGAGTGGCGGCCTGTGGGGAAAATACGATCCCAGGGTGCTGGATATTCAGTATTTTCTCGCTGACCCGGCTGGATCATGGGGCGTGATCAAGGAGATATTTTATGATTTTTTTGATACCGCAAGACCCAATATAGCCCATCTTACCCTCGCCCGGATGGAACAGGAAGGCTTGCTGGGGCGCACGATAACCCAGAACATCGACAACCTGCACCAGGAAGCTGGTTCTCAGATAGTCTTCGAGTTCCACGGCAATTCGAAAAACCTGCTTTGCCTCCATTGCCATCGCAGGTATGTTGCCGGGGAGATCAGCTTTGACCACATCCCTCCTACCTGCCGGGAATGCGGGGGAATCCTGAAACCCGATTTTGTATTTTTCGGGGAGTCGATCCCCCAATTGCCGATGGCTGCCGCATACGAAGCCGCTTCCCTTTCTGATGTATTCCTCATCATCGGAACCACCGGCGAGGTGATGCCAGCCAACCAAATCCCCGTCATGGCAAAAGAATACGGAGCCACCATCATTGAGGTGAACCCGGAACCTTCACTTTATACAAAGAAAATAACAGATATTTTTTTAAAGGGAAAAGCGGGTGAAATCATGGAAAAAATTGGAGCCCGCCTATTTTCCCCGTCCCTGGATGATGATCAGGATGGTGTAGATTAAAATCTTGAAGTCCATGGCCAGCGACATATTCTCGATGTATAGGATGTCAAACTTCAGCCGCTCGATCATCTGTTCAAGGTTTTCAGCATAACCGTATTTCACCTGACCCCACGACGTGATTCCCGGCTTAACCTTATGAAGCAACCGGTAATGCGGTGCCTGCTGCGTGATCAGATCGATGTAAAACTGCCGTTCGGGCCTCGGGCCCACCAGGCTCATATCCCCTTTTAAAACCGTATAGAACTGAGGGATTTCATCAACCCTGAACTGGCGCAGGAACCTGCCGAAACGGGTGATCCTTGGATCATTTTTCGATGACAGTTGCGGACCATTATCCTCAGCATCCTTGTACATGGTCCTGAATTTATGCATTTTAAAAGGCTTTCCTTTGATCCCGATCCGCTCCTGCGAAAAGAAAACAGGACCGGGCGAAGTCACTTTAATGATGATGGCCGTGATCAGCATCACCGGCGCAAGAAGGATCAGGCAGATAATCGAAATGACCAGATCGAGGATGCGTTTGAGCGACATCTGCCAGTCAGGCATCAGGTCGGGATAAATCTGGATGAGCGGGGCGTGAAAAATAGAGGTGGTCTTAACCGAACCCATGAGTATGTCCTGCATAGCCGGAATTATTTTAATCACCACATCAGTATCTTCAAGCTGGGTGATGATATTTTCAATGGTGTGGTTTTCCGAATGTTCAATCGCAATGATCACCTCTTCGATGGCCAGCTCCTTTACCAGCCGGTTGAGATCCTGCAACCCGCCGAGGTGGGGAATTGATTCAGCCAGTTTATATTTGCTATAGCCTTCAACATTGATAAAACCGACAAATTTATTTCCCGACGATTTTTCCTGGTTCTCAATTTCATTGTAGATGGAAACAGCATTTCCATTGCTTCCAATGATGATGGTATTAAAACCAATCAGCTTATAATGGATTTTGGAGGCAGCACGTGAAGTAAGAAAAAAACGGAAAAACCCGGTAAAAAACAGGTGAAGAACCAGCAGGACGAAAAAGAATTGTATGTATGTGTGCTGATCGATGATCCGGTCATCCAGGATCAGGGTAAAAAACAGGATCGTCACGCCAATGATGGTGATCAGGGTTGTCTGCGCAAATTCGCGCAACCTGGCTTTACGGTAAATCTTCCTGTAGGTCCCGATCAGGGTGTAGAGCATCAGCCAGAAGACCGGGATGATGGTAACCCCGTAGTAGAGATTCTTATCGTCGAAAATATCGTTCAGATGTGAAAAAATGTGGTGATCAACGGCGTATTTCCGGTATATGAAGAACAAAGTCCAGGCAATAAAAGCCGCAAAGATATCGGCAGTGACATATTTTATAACCTGTAGACGTTTATTCATGAGAGCTGTATCTGGTTAATATCTCTATTGTTACTTCGTTTGGCGGGTAACGACTTTAAAATTATCAATAAGAATCGTTGACTGTTTTACCCCGCTGTCCTTGAATGTGTGCAAATAAACCCTGTAAGTCTTCATTCCGGCATAGGCATTTAGTGTTGTTGTAAGATCGATGTAAATCTTTTTCCATACGCCCCTGGTTGGGTTAAGCGTAATGATGGGCGTTTGGTAAAGGGATGAGTTCCCGTAGGTAAATACGCCCACACTGAGTGAATTGGTCGTATTGAAATTCATCTCAAGGTATACGGGAGCCGTGGGAATTGTGTAACCGCTGTGGGTTATGCATTCGAAAAAATCGTGCGCCGAATCGAGTACAACCATCCCTGAATGGTTTCCTTCAAAGGTAAGCGTCGACCCGGGCAGGGTGCGCTGAATGTAGGCTGAACTCCCGCTCGTAGTATCCAGTGTGACGGCCACGTTTTCAAAATCCTCCTTCCATGGGAATGAGGTAGCCGACTGGTAAGTCGTTTTCAGGTTGTGAAAGATTGTGGTACTGTCGGCGGCTAAAGTCACCTCAGTTTCGATTGGGCTGTAAAAAGAATAATTGACCCGGGTGGCTGCGATTCCGTTCTTTTTGATACCAGGCCATACCTGGATTTTATGTTTGCCGGTTTTCAGGACAGGAAACCTGGCAGGTAGTTCAAAAGCCCCCAGGAAGTCGTTGTCGATCGTTACCCAGGCATCCGTGATATGCTGCGAAGTAGAACCCTGAAGATAATAATTGGTAATCAGGTAGATGGAATCGATCCTGAGATAAGCTGGAACTGTTTGATCACCGGAAAATTTTTCACACGAAGAGACCGTGATGAGCAGCAATAATAAAACGACGATGTAGCTGTTGAAATTCCGGCGGATCATAAATGGAACATAAGTTGGAATCACCAAATCCTGTTATGGCTAACGGTTGAATTATACCGATATTGTTTATTTTTCTGATAAAAGTAATTAACAAAAAATAAACCGTGTGTCAGTTAATCCGGTTGGCGGTCTGGCTGATTTTTTCAATGATTTTATGGGCAACTTCCAGCGCACTGTAACCATCGTTGATGGTTACCGGGGGAATGGTGTTGTTTATGATGGCAGAATAAAAACTCTCGAGCTCTGCCCTGATCGCATTCAATGATTTTATTTCGGGTTTGTCAAAACTGATTTGCTTGGTGCCCCGGCCCGGGCCCAATTCCAGGACAAAACCTTCGGGAGGGGTCCCCGGGTTAACATCACTGATTTTCACAACTTCGAGTTCCTTCTTCAGGAAATCGATTGAAATATAGGCATCACGCTGAAAGAACCTGGATTTGCGCATGTTTTTCAGGGAGATTCTGCTGGCCGTCAGGTTTGCAACACACCCGTTGTCAAATTCAATGCGGGCGTTTGCAATGTCGGGAGTGTCGCTCACAACAGCCACGCCGCTGGCGCTGATCTTCCTGATGTTGCTTTTAACTACGCTTAACACAATGTCGATGTCGTGGATCATCAGGTCAAGGATCACGGGCACATCCGTGCCGCGCGGATTGAATTGTGCCAGCCGGTGGCTTTCGATAAACATCGGCCGGTCGAAAATTGGTTCAGCGGCAAGAAATGCCGGATTAAACCGTTCGACATGCCCCACCTGCACCTTTACATTGGCTTCCCCTGCTATTTTTATCAACTCACGCGCCTCTTCGAGGGTTGTGACAATCGGTTTTTCAATAAATACATGGCGACATTTTTTCAGCGCCTTTGCTGCACACTCAAAATGGGAAATTGTCGGAGTAACAATATCCACAACATCAACAGCATCAATTAATTCGTCGAGAGAATCCCAGCGTTTTACTTCGAACTCCCTTTCCGTCTTTTCAGCGTTGGCAGTATCTGGATCATAAAATCCAACCAGATCAAATCCGGAAATTTCCTTGATGCATTTCAGGTGAATTTTTCCAAGATGGCCAGCGCCCAGTACTCCGATTTTCAGCATTTTAGTTTTTTTTGCAAAGGTAGGTTTTTACCCTGACTGAATTTAGTATTTTCGTGAAAAAATTAACGCAACTAAATCACATGGCCAATCCAATTCCAGTCGACTCGTACCGGCACCAGGGGCTCAGGAATTTACTGGTTCAGAAAATCAGGCAGAAAGGCATTTCCGACCCGCTGGTGCTGGCTGCCATAGAGAAGGTTCCCCGCCACTTTTTCTTTGACTCCTCCTTCCTCGAATACGCTTACGAGGACAAGCCATTTTCGATTGGTGCAGGCCAGACCATTTCACAACCATACACAGTGGCTTTTCAGAGTGAATTGCTGCAGATCAAAAAAAATGACAAAGTGCTCGAGATTGGCACAGGTTCAGGCTACCAGGCATGCATCCTGGCAGAGCTGGGCGCGAAGGTTTTCACCATTGAAAGGCAGAAATCGCTCTTTGACAAAACCAGCAAGTTCGTGCCGCTCATCGGGTATCATTCTATTAAGATGTTCTTCGGTGATGGCTACAAAGGTCTGCCTGCATTTGCACCTTTCGACAAGGTGATCGTGACGGCCGCTGCACCCTACATCCCGGAGCCGCTCCTTGAGCAGTTAAAGCCTGGGGGCATCCTGGTGATCCCCGTAGGGGCGGGCGATGTACAGGTAATGACGACCCTGACAAAAAATGTCGACAATTCAGTGGTAAAGAAGGAATACGGCGCGTTCAGGTTCGTACCGATGCTTGAAAACAAAGCGAAAGAAAAATAGCCTGCGCAAATCAGGAATTAGTGCGCCAGCGGTTTCGCGCCCGCCTTATGAATGCAATCCCGAAACCAACGATCATGACAACCGACCCCAGCCAAAGGATGTTGATGTAGGGGTTCATGATGGCCTTCACCACGATATAATCAGGTTCCTTCGAAACATTGGCAATATAGGCGTAGTAGTCGCGGTTTAAAAAATGCCGGGTGTCGGGGTTGTAAACGGCACCCATTTTAGGATGCACGTTAACCGACGGGTATAACGTGAACTCTTTTTTGTATTTTTTATTCTTGAGAGAAAGAAAATCAACCTGGTATACCGTTGTGTTTCCCTCGGCCCTGCTGTTGACATACGTCACGTAAAACCCGCTCATCGCGAGGGTGTCATGCCGCGGCAGGACAAGATTTTCGGCATTGGACTGGCTGTCGCCCAGATCAAATTTAGAGGTGTTTGATGAAATAACCTGTGAGTTAGAGAAGGTCAGCACTGTGCCCAGCACGAAAACAACAAACCCGATGTGTGCCACAATAGCACCTATATTCCTGGGTTTGGCAGTCCTGAACAACAAGTTGTAGATCGATGAAAATAATGCAAACAAGGTAAATGCGATCAGCATGAGGAAGTTCAGTTTGGTCACAATCCCGGTTACATCGATGGCAACGCAGACAAGGATTGCACCGCCAAGGGGAAACAATAACTTTTTAAGGAAACTTCCCGGGTCGTTGTCGTCATAGCTCAGAAATTGGGTGAATGCAATAAAACCAGCGATCAGCAGGGCATAAGGCATCTGCCAGTGGTTGTAAAAACCTACGCGGTCGACCGGGGGAGCAATGTCGGTATGAAACAGGCTGTTGAAAACCGGGATCGAGGTGGTGAACACAATTTGAAATGCAGCCAGCATCATGATAATTGCCCCGATAAACATCCAGAATTCACGCGAAAGAATGATGTCCTTCCTTGAAACATGAAATTTTCTGAAGTTGAACCCGATCATGACCACCATCATTACCAGGAACGTCAGCAGGTAAATAAGCAATTGCTTGGTCATCCCGTTATCGCCGAAGGAATGAGCGGAAGTATCGGCCAGAACGCCGCTGCGCGTGAGGAAACTGGCATAAAGTACCAGCACATACGACAAGGTGATGAGCACATAAGCAGCAAAAAGGGCGAAATTCTGTCTTCGGGCGATCAGCAGGAAGTGCAGCCCTGCCACCAGGGTCATCCAGGGAACAAGAGAAGAGTTTTCAACCGGGTCCCACGACCAGAAACCTCCGAAAGTCAGGGAAACGTAAGCCCAGGCCCCTCCAAGAAGGATCCCTGCACCCAGCATGAGCAGTGCGAGCAGGGTCCATGGCATGGCGCGGCCGATCCAGGTATGGTAATCTTTTTTCAGGAACGATGCGATGGCATATGAAAACGGCACCAATGACAAGGCATAACCGAGGAATAAAATTGGCGGATGAATCGTCATCCAGATATTTTCAAGAAGCGGGTTGAGTCCATTGCCGTCGCCCACCATGCTAAGGTAATTCGGTAGCGAGAAGATGGTTCCTTCGATGGTATCAACCGTATGCCGGAGCAGTGTAAACGGACTTGCGCCGATCTTGACTCCCCAAACGGTAATCCCAAGGAGCATGGATGTAACGAAGATCTGGGAGAGCGAGAAGACAATCATCACGGGAGTTTCCCAGTTACGGGCAAGCCTGAGCAAAACCAGTCCGATGAGCGACTGCCACAGGGCCCAAACCAGGAAGCTCCCCTCCTGCCCTGCCCAGAAACAGGAAATAATGTACTTTATGGGCAGTTCCATCGATGAATACTGCCACACATAAGCATATTCAAAATAGTGCCTGAAAATGAGGTAGTAGAGCGTTGCAGCAACCGTAACCATTGAAAGTGCGTGAACAATATAGAGGCCCCGGGCAGCACTCTTCCATACTTTAAAATGGTCCTTGCGATAGTATGCCATAATATAAAAGACCGTAGCAATTATGGCCGTTCCGAAACCAAGCCAGATAAAGAATTTCCCCATCTCTCCGGGGAAGAGATGTTCACCGATATATTGAATGTTCATGTATATTTTCTTAAGTGGCGGCAAAATTAAGCTTTTCATTCATATGCAGGGTGCATCATGCGTATTTTTTTCCCCCACCCCGTCAGGGTGAGGGACCCCGTCAGGGTGGGGGACCCCGTCAGGGTGAGGAGAAAATTAAGGTCGCTTATAGCAAAAGAAACCACTTTAGAGTATATTCGCAAAAAAATCCAACATGATCAAAATAGGACTGATAGGCGGCTCCGGCCTGGAAAAACTTAACATTTTCGAAAATGTAAAGGAGATTGCCCATACGACACCCTACGGCGCTCCGAGTTCAACATTCCTGACAGGAACGATCGGCCGGTGCGAGGTGTACATCCTTTCACGCCATGGAAGAGATCATACCATCCCTCCTACCCAGGTAAACAACCGGGCAAATATCAAGGCATTGAAACAACTGGGTTGCCAATATATTTTCGCAACAACCGCCTGCGGAAGCCTCAGGGAGGAAATCGGCCGGGGCGACGTAGTCATTGCAGATCAGTTCATCGATTTCACCCGGCTCAGGATTAACACCTTTTATGACAAATTTGAGCCCGGAAGGATGGCTCATACTCCCATGGCCGATCCCTTTTCCGAACCGCTGCGTCAACTCCTGATCAAAGGCTGCCGGGAAACAGGGATTAAATACCATCCTGCAGGAACCATTGTAACCATCGAAGGGCCCAGGTTTTCAACCCGGGCCGAATCCAAAATGTTCAGGCTGCTCGGAGCAGACGTGATTAACATGAGCATTGCCCCAGAAGCCTGCCTCGCCATGGAGGAGGGTATCCCATATGCGGTCATAGCCCTTTCCACTGATTATGACTCCTGGAAACATGATGAAGAACCCGTTACCTGGGAAGATGTGCTGCGGGTTTTTAATGAAAATGTGAAAAATGTGACAGGGCTCCTGGTCAGGGTGCTTGAAAACCTGGAGTAAACAGTTAAGGTGCACCGTTTAATAAGATGGTAACAGGGTAACAAAGTAACAGGGTAACAAAGTAACAGGGTAACAAAGTAACAGGGTAACAGGGTAACAGGGTAACCGGGTAACATTGTAAAAAGGTTACCTTGTCACCTTGTCACCTTATCACCTTGTCACCTTATCACCTTGTCACCTAGTCACTTCCTCCCCTCATCCCCTTTGATATTTTTATTTCCTCGCGTACTTGAAATCTTTGCCCAGGAATTTGGCGGTGTCGCCCAACTGCTCTTCAATTCGTAGCAACTGGTTGTATTTGGCGATACGGTCGGTGCGGCAGGCCGAACCTGTTTTGATCAAACCTGTGTTTAACGCAACGGCAAGGTCGGCGATGGTGACATCTTCGGTCTCTCCCGAGCGATGGCTCATTACGGCAGTATAACTGTTACGGTAAGCCATGTTTACAGCATTGATGGTTTCGCTGAGCGTTCCGATCTGGTTTACCTTAATGAGGATGGAATTGGCTACGCCTCTTTTAAACCCTTCAGCAAGACGTTCAACATTGGTGACAAAAAGATCGTCGCCAACGAGCTGGATATCATTGCCCATCTCCGTAGTCATCAGTTTCCACCCGTCCCAGTCATCTTCGGCCATCCCGTCTTCAATGGAGATGATCGGGTACCGTTTCGCCCAATCCTTCCAGAAAGCAACCATCTGGGAAGGTGTGAGTTTGTCGCCTGTTGATTTCTTCAGGTGGTACACATTTTCCTCAGGAATAAAATATTCAGATGACGCAGGATCAAGCGCGATGGCAATATCCTTGCCGGGTTCGTACCCGGCGATCTCGATCGCCTTCATGATCATGGTCAGCGCCTCTTCATTGGATTTGAGGTTGGGTGCAAATCCTCCTTCATCACCAACATTGGTCGAATACTTGCCCTTTTTCAGCACGGCTTTCAAATTATGGAACACCTCAGCACCCATCCTGAGCGCTTCGCTGAACGATGTGGCACCCACAGGCATGATCATGAATTCCTGGAAATCAATGGAATTATCGGCGTGCGAACCGCCATTCAGGATATTCATCATGGGAATAGGCAGTGTTTGGGCCGATACGCCGCCAATATAACGATAAAGTTCCTGGCCCGTAACCTGCGCTGCCGCATGCGCTGCTGCCAGGGATACACCAAGAATCGCGTTTGCGCCAAGTTTGGCTTTGTTGGGTGTGCCATCAAGGTCGATCAGCCTGTTATCGATCTCAACCTGGTCGGTCACGTACATGCCCTGAATTTCCTCTGCGATCACGGTATTGACGTTCTGCACAGCCTGTAATACGCCCTTGCCGAGATATACGCTCTTGTCGCCGTCGCGAAGTTCTACTGCTTCATGAACACCGGTAGAAGCACCTGAAGGAACTGCAGCCCTCCCGATAATGCCACTGTCTGTTACAACATCCACTTCGATGGTGGGGTTTCCTCTTGAATCCAGGATCTGCCTGGCATGGATAGATAAAATAGTACTCATTGTAGTTGTTTTTAAAGAGTTAATATGAGTTAAAAGAAAAAAGGACAACATACTAACGATGTTATCCTTTTCCTGTATTCAGTTTTTGACCGTTGTTTTAAGTGATCAGGCCTCAGGTGTTTCTTCAGCAGCCTCAGGAGTAACTTCAGGGAGATTCTCCACTACCGGCTCCTCCGCTTTTATAGGGGCAGGTTTGGCTTTGACCTCCGGTTTGTCAGCGGCTTTCGCGGCACCTTCATCCCCGGCTGCCTTCTTTGCTCCTGCCCTTTTGCGACGGGTCGACTTAGCCTTGCCTTCATCTTTTGGCGAGAGCATGGCTTCGTTATAGTCAACAAGCTCGATCAGGCACATTTCAGCGTTATCACCAAAACGGTTTCCGGTTTTCAGGATGCGGGTATAACCTCCCGGGCGGTCCATGATCTTCTTTGAAATTTCACGGAAAAGCTCAGTAACGGCCTCTTTATTTTGCAGATAGCTGAAAACGGTACGCCGTGAGTGCGTTGTATCCTCTTTTGACTTGGTAATCAGAGGTTCAACATAAACCCGCAACGCCTTAGCTTTGGCAACTGTGGTATGGATCCGTTTATGCATAATCAGGGAGGCCGCCATGTTTGACAACATGGCTTTCCTGTGAGCACTTTTTCTTCCTAAATGATTAAATTTCTTTTGGTGTCTCATCGCAATTAATCCTTATCTAATTTATATTTCGTCGTATTCATGCCAAATTCAAGACCTTTTGATTTTACGAGTTCTTCCAGTTCGGTAAGTGATTTTTTTCCAAAATTGCGGAACTTCAGTAAATCATTTTTATTAAAAGCCACCAGGTCGCCCAGGTATTCAACATCAGCAGCCTTGAGGCAGTTAAGCGCCCTGACGGACAGATCCATGTCGACAAGCTTGGTCTTTAGTAACTGGCGAATATGTAATGAAGTTTCGTCAAACTCTTCGGCAACAGCTTTTTCAGCTGAATCAAGGGTAATTTTCTCATCCGAAAATAACATAAAGTGATGGATAAGAATTTTTGCAGCTTCCTTCAATGCATTTTTTGGCTGAATTGAACCGTCGGTCGTAACATCAATAACAAGCTTTTCATAGTCGGTCTTCTGTTCGACGCGAAAATTTTCAACATTGAAAGTTACATTCTTGATCGGGGTATGCACTGAATCGATGGCAATCCTTCCAAGCGAAGAACTCAAGGTCTTGTTTTCCTCAGCAGGGATATATCCCCGTCCCTTGTCGATGGAGAGTTCAAATGAAAGTTTTACATTCGCTTCCATATGGCAAATCACTATTTCAGGATTTAAGACCTGGAATACTGACAGGAATTTGTTTATATCTCCCGCTTTAAAATCCTTCTGTTGTGCTATAACGACAGTCACTTTCTCAGCATTTTCTGTCTCGATCAACCGTTTGAACCTGATTTGTTTCAGGTTCAGGATGATTTCGGTTACGTCCTCGATAACCCCTTTGATGGTGGAAAACTCTTGCTCTACCCCTTCAATTTTCACCGAAGTGATGGCAAAGCCTTCCAACGAGGAAAGGAGAATCCTTCTGAGTGAATTCCCGATGGTAACACCGAAACCTGGTTCAAGCGGGCGGAATTCAAAGACGCCACGGCTATCATCGGCTTCCACCATGATCACCTTGTCAGGTTTCTGGAACGGTAATATTGCCATATAATTATTTTTAGGTTTTTATTATGTAGAGACGCGTTTGAAACGCGTCTACATAGAGACGGGTTTCAAACCCGTCTCCACGTAAATTTTTATTTCGAATACAATTCGACGATGAGTTGCTCCTTGATATTTTCAGGAATCAGATCCCGCTCGGGATAATTCATAAATTTTCCGGTCATCATTCCGCCGTCCCACTCGAGCCAGGAGTATTGGTTGCCTCTACCTGACAGGGAGTTGGTGATGATTTCCAATGACTTTGAACGTTCGCGCACCGAGATGATATCTCCCGGATGAAGTTCATAGGAAGGAATATTCAACACCTTGCCGTTCACAAGAATATGACGGTGGCCGATCAACTGGCGTGCGCCATCGCGTGTCGGCGAAATGCCGAGGCGGTAAACAACATTGTCAAGCCTTGATTCAATCAGCTGCAGCAATACTTCGCCTGTCACACCGCCTTTACGGGCAGCTTTCAGGAAGATATTCCGGAACTGGCGCTCCAGGATACCATAAGTATATTTGGCTTTTTGTTTCTCCATGAGCTGGGTACCGTACTCAGAAACTTTCGCTCTGCGCTTGGTCTGGCCATGCATTCCCGGAGGGTAATTTTTTTTCTCATAACTTTTATCAGGACCAAAAATAGGATCCCTGAACCTTCTTGCAATTCTGGACTTTGGGCCAATGTATCTTGCCATGCTAATTGATATAAATAAATGTTAGACTCTTCTTCTTTTGGGAGGACGGCATCCGTTATGAGGCAACGGGGTGATATCAACAATCTCCGTTACTTCGATTCCAGCGGTATGCAGGGTGCGGATGGCTGATTCGCGGCCGGCTCCGGGTCCTTTAATATAAACCTTCACCTTGCGCAGCCCCTGGTCGTAAGCGACCTTCGAAGCATCCTGTGCTGCCATCTGTGCAGCATACGGGGTGTTCTTCTTTGATCCCTTGAAACCCATCTTACCTGCCGACGACCAGCTGATAACCTGGCCTGCGTTGTTTGTCAGCGTAATGATGAGATTATTAAATGATGCATTTACATAGGCTTTGCCTATTGCATCAACTTTAACAACCCTTTTCTTTGAACTTTTTTCAGTCTTTGCCATATTCTAATTTACTACATGCATTAACAATTAACCTTTGGTCGCCTTCTTCTTGTTGGCAACGGTTTTTTTCCTGCCCTTGCGGGTACGCGCATTGTTTTTTGTACTTTGTCCGCGGACAGGCAATCCCAAACGATGACGGATGCCGCGATAGCAGCCGATATCCATCAGGCGCTTGATATTCATCTGGACTTCAGAGCGCAGAGCACCTTCGATTTTAAAATTATCGTTGATGATCGTACGGATTTTATTCTGTTCCTCATCGTTCCATTCCTGAACTTTCTTATTCCTGTCAACACCGGCAATATCAAGAATTTTCTGAGCAGTGCTTCTTCCGATGCCAAAGATATAGGTCAGCCCGATTTCACCCCTCTTTTGTTTAGGTAAGTCAATACCTGCAATTCTGGCCATAATAATCCAATTTTATGTTTGTAATATCTTAACCTTGTCTTTGTTTGAACTTAGGGTTCTTTTTGTTGATGACATACAGTTTGCCATTTCTGCGAACGATCTTGCAATCTGCAGATCTCTTCTTAATTGATGCTCTGACTTTCATTTTACGTTTGCTTTTAGTCTATTGATATCTGAACGTAATTCTTCCTTTTGTTAAATCGTAAGGTGACATCTCGATTCTGACACGGTCTCCGGGAAGAATTTTAATATAATGCATCCTCATTTTACCCGAAATGTGGGCTGTAATAACATGCCCGTTCTCTAATTCCACCCTGAACATTGCGTTCCCGAGGGATTCGATGACCGTGCCATCCTGTTGAATTGACGATTGCTTTGCCATACTATATGCTACTTGATCCTAGAACTTCTTCAATATACCGGAAGGTTGAAAGAACATCAGCTTTTTCCTTTCTCACAGCAACCGTAAGCTCAAAATGCGCTGAAGGCATCCTGTCAGCAGTACGGATCGTCCAGCCATCCGGGTCCTGAACCACCATCTTTGCCCCCATGTTGATCATGGGTTCAATGCAGATCGTCAATCCTGCCGGCAACTTAGCCCCCCAACCCCGTTTCCCGTAATTGGGAATATCCGGTTTTTCGTGCAACTGCCTGCCAATTCCATGCCCTACAAGTTCCCGCACCACCGAATAACCAAATCCTTCAACGTATTCCTGTACGGCAGCACTGATGTCGCCTACCCGCTTCCCGGCAACCGCAGTTTCAACTGCCAGGTACAACGACTCTTTCGTACGTTTCAACAGGTTCAGCACCTCTTCCGACACCTCTCCAACCGGAAAGGTGTAAGCAGAATCGCCATAAAAACCATCCTTCTGGCATCCGCAGTCGATCGAAACTATATCACCATTTTTAAGAACTCTTTCTCCCGGTATTCCATGCACCACCTCTTCATTGACGGAAATGCACAAGGTCGCCGGAAAACCTCTGTAACCTTTGAACCCGGGAATCGCTCCTTCAGCCCGGATAAAATCTTCAGCTATTGTATCAAGTGTTATCGTTTTAACACCCGGTTTGATATATTTCGCGACTTCCGCGAGTGTCTTGCTTACAATAATTCCATTTTCCCTCAGTAACTCAATCTCATTCGCCGATTTAATGGTCATTTGTTTGTTAAACATAGATTATTGGCCTGATACCGAATAGGATGACCGTCCCTTGATCCTGCCCGATTTGGTCAGTCCATCATAGTGGCGCATCAATAAATGACTTTCAATTTGCTGCAACGTATCGAGTACAACACCAACAAGAATCAGCAGGGAGGTACCTCCATAAAATTGGGCAAACTGCGAAGTAACTCCTACCATCCTGACAAAGGCAGGCATAATAGCTACAAAACCCAGGAATATAGAACCCGGAAGGGTGATCCGAGACATCACGTCATCAATGAATTCTGCAGTTTTCTTCCCTGGTTTAACACCGGGGATAAAACCGCCGTTTTTCTTCATGTCATCAGCCATCTGGTTAGGATTAACTGTAATAGCCGTGTAGAAGTAGGTAAAGAAGATGATCAGGATAAAGAATGTAAGATTGTAGACGATACCGTTGATATCAGTAAATACCCTGGCAAATCCCGTAAGCGTTTCGTTGCTGGCAAAACCGGCAATGGTGAGCGGAAGGAACATGATAGCCTGGGCAAAGATGATCGGCATTACACCGGCAGCATTCACCTTGAGAGGGATGTACTGGCGCACGCCGCCGTACTGCTTGTTCCCAACAATTCGCTTGGCATACTGGACAGGAATTTTCCTGGTTCCCTGCACAAGCAGGATCGTAACCAGGATAACCAGCACCAGGAATGCAATTTCAACGACAAAGAAAACAAGTCCGCCACCTTTCTGCTCCATCCTCGAAACAAGCTCGCCAAATAAAGCAAAGGGCAAACGGGCCATGATGCCGATCATAATGATCAGGGATATACCGTTGCCGATACCCTTGTCAGTAATTCTTTCACCCAACCACATCACGAACATGGAACCAGCTGTAAGAATGATGATGGACGATATGCCGAAAAACGAAAATACAGAATGATGCGTAACATTAACGCTAAACGGTGATATTGCTTCTGCCGGAAGCTGTGATGCCAGGTTTGCGATATAGGCGGGTGACTGGAAAATCAAAATAACGACAGTGAGGTAACGTGTCATCTGGTTGATTTTCTTACGTCCGCTTTCACCCTCTTTCTGAAGTTTCTGGAAGTATGGGATCGCCATACCCAGCAACTGCATTACGATGGAAGCCGAGATATAAGGCATGATCCCCAAGGCAAAAATGGAGGCATTTGAAAACGCACCCCCCGAAAACATATTCAGCAGCCCAAGCAAACCGGATTTGGTCTGGTTCTGAAGGCTCGCGAGCATACTTGGGTCGACGCCGGGCAGTACTACATAAGATCCCAGACGATAGATCAGGATAATACCGATTGTATAAAGGATCCTCTTGCGGAGGTCTTCAATCTTCCAGATGTTTCGAATGGTTTGAATCAGTTTTTTCATTCAAACAAGTTTAAAGTATGTTAGCGACTCCACCTAATTCTTCAATTGCTTTTTTGGCTGTCGCCGAATAAGCATGAACGGTAATATCCAGTTTGGCTTTCAATTCACCGCGACCAAGGATCTTAATCCTGTCGTTCTTCGAAACATATCCGCATTCGATCAGAACCGCCTGGGTGATCACACTCAGACCTTTCTTTTCTGCGATTTGCTCTAAAACATCAAGGTTAATTCCCTTATATTCAACGCGGTTGAAGTTCTTGAACCCGAACTTGGGAACACGCCGTACGAGCGACATCTGTCCGCCTTCGTACCCTAATTTCTTAGAGTAACCCGAACGTGACTTTGCGCCTTTATGTCCACGGGTGGAAGTTCCACCATGTCCGGAACCCTGGCCCCTGCCAATACGTTTGATCTTTTTTGTTGAACCTTTAGCCGGTTTAAGATTGCTTAAATCCATTTCAGTATCGTTTATCTTTTATTATACTTTTTCAAATGTAACCAAGTGCAGAACTTTGTTCACCATGCCCAGGATCTGGGGAGTTGCTTCATGTTCCACCGTATGGCGAATCCTCTTCAGGCCCAACGCCTGGAGGGTACGTTTCTGACGCAACGGTCTTCCGATGCCACTGCGAACCTGCGTTATTTTAATTTTTTCCATTGCTTAGAACAGCCTTAAATAATTTACACTTAGCCATTAAATACCTGATTCAGCTCAATTCCCCTGAGTTGTGCGATCGTATAAGGATCCCTTAACTTGATCAGGGCATTGATGGTGGCTTTCACCACGCTGTGCGGGTTCGATGACCCTTTTGATTTTGCAAGCACGTCTTTCACGCCAACACTTTCCAGCACAGCGCGCATGGCACCGCCTGCAATAACGCCCGTTCCAGGGGCAGCAGGCTTGATATAAACCAGGGCACCGCTGTACTTTCCCAACTGGTCGTGAGGGATCGTACCTTTAAGGATGGGAACCTTGATGAGGTTCTTCTTGGCATCATCAACACCTTTGGCGATGGCGGCCGTGACTTCCTTGGCTTTGCCAAGTCCGTAACCAACAACACCATTTTCGTTACCAACGACTACAATGGCAGAAAAGCTGAAGGTTCTTCCCCCTTTGGTAACTTTGGTAACACGCTGAATGCTGACCAGGCGATCCTTAAATTCGATTTCGCTCGACTTTACTCTCTTTACATTAACGTTTGTCATATCTTCCTTAGAATTTTAGGCCACCTTCTCTGGCAGCATCGGCCAAAGATTTTACCCTGCCATGATATAAATAACCATTACGATCAAAAACAACTTTCTCGATACCTGCCTGGATTGCCTTTTTCGGCAACATGCTTGCCGACCATCTTGGCGACATCGGTTTTGGTACCTTTCTGGTCTTTCATCCCTTTTTCCATGGATGAGGCTGCAACCAATGTTTTCCCTGACTGATCATCGATCAGCTGTACATAAATAGACTTACAGCTGCGGAAAACGGTCATGCGAGGCCTGTCAGGAGTCCCTTGTACGATTTTACGTATCCTTTTTTTGATCCTGAACCTGCGAAATTCTTTTGCACTCTTGATAGCCATTGTATTCTTTTTAAAACGATTATAATAATCCTTTTGTGGTAGCCGCACCGCGATACGGCTTTACGTATTCTACTGTCCTGCAGCTGATTTACCGGCTTTCTTCTTGATCTCTTCTCCAAAGAAGCGCACACCTTTGCCCTTGTAAGGTTCGGGACGGCGGAAAGAACGGATCTTGGCTGCAACCTGGCCGAGAAGTTGCTTGTCAACAGACTTCAGGATGATGGTATTATTCTTCCCTTTTACGGCAGTCGTTTCAACTTTGATCGCATCAGGAAGCTCGAGAAGAATGTTGTGAGAATATCCCAGGGCGAGTTCAAGGATTTGTCCGTTTCCGGTGGCCTTGTAACCAACGCCGACCAATTCCTGCACTGTGGTGAAACCTTCTGAGACCCCTTTGATCATATTGAAGACCAGCGAGCGGTAAAGGCCGTGCTTGGCACGATCGTCCTGCTGTTCGGTATGACGTTCCATGGTAACCAGGTCTGCTTCAATCTTCAGGGTGATTTTCGGGTCAACCTGTTGCTGAAGCTCACCCAGTTTTCCTGTTACAGTTACCAGATTGGTGTCGGAGACAGTAATCTTCACGCCAGCGGGTAATGCAATCGGTAGTTTTCCTATTCTTGACATGTTTATTTTCTCCTAATTAACTGATGTGACATAATACCTCACCGCCAACCTTCTGCGTGCGGGCTTCTTTATCGGTCATGATCCCGTGTGAAGTAGAAAGGATAGCAATGCCGAGTCCATTCAATACGCGGGGAAGATGATCATTATCAACATATTTCCTCAATCCGGGTTTTGAAATCCTGACAAGGCTGTTGATAGCCGAGAGTTTTGTGACAGGATGATACTTCAGGGCTATTTTAATAACGCCGGGAAGTGGTTCATTTTCAACCTTAAAATTCAGGATATATCCTTTTTCAAAGAGAATGCGCGTGATTTCTTCCTTGACCTTTGACTTTGGAATTTCTACAACCCGGTGGTTGGCCAAAACGGCATTCCTGATTCTCGTCAAATAATCTGCAATGGGATCCGTAACCATTTATTTAATTTTTATTTGTTAATGTTTGATTGGTGGCCTCATGGCATGCCATGAGGCTACAATATTATTATTACCAGCTGGCTTTCCTGATTCCGGGAATCAAACCCTTGTTGGCCATTTCCCTGAAATTGATACGGGAAACACCAAAAAGGCGCATGTATCCTTTGGGACGACCGGTAAGCTGGCAGCGGTTATGTAATCTAACCGGCGAAGCATTCTTCGGGAGTTTCTGAAGAGCGATGTAATCGCCAGCTTCCTTCAGTGCTTTACGCTTTTCGGCGAACTTCTCAACCATGCGTTCACGTTTGCGCTCTCTGGCTTTCATGGATTCTTTTGCCATATCTTTACTTTGTTTTAAAGGGGATTCCAAATTCTTTTAAAAGGGCATGTGCCTCACGGTCGTTGCGTGCGGATGTTACAAACGTAATATCCACTCCGTTGATCCTGGTTACTTTGTCGATGTCGATTTCCGGGAAGATGATCTGCTCGGTCACACCCAGGGTATAATTGCCCCGGCCGTCAAACCCTTTGTCGCTGATGCCGCGGAAATCTCTTACGCGCGGGAGAGCAACTGAGATCAGTCTGTCAAGGAAATCATACATCCGCTCGCCGCGCAAGGTAACGCGCACACCGATTGGGTTTCCTTTTCTCAGCTTGAAGTTCGAGATGTCCTTCTTCGATTTGGTCGACACTGCCTTCTGCCCGGTGATCATCGTCATCTCATTGATGCCATTGTCGATGAACTTCTTGTCGGTGTTGGCAATTCCCAAACCCTGGTTCAGACATATTTTGTAAATCCGTGGAACCTGCATGGGGCTTTTGTATTCGAACTGCTTTGTCAAAGCAGGAACAACCTCATTCAGATACTTGTCTTTTAATCGTGGTGAATAAGCCATTATTTTATAACCTCCCCTGAATTTATTGAATAACGAACCAATTTTTCCGTTTTAGGATCTAACTTCCGGCCGATACGAGTCGGTTTTCCGGTGTTATCGATCACCTGTAGATTGGAAAGATGCACAGGCGCTTCCATTTTTACGATCCCGCCCTGCGGACTTTTGGCGTTGGGTTTCGTGTGTTTTGAAACCATGTTCACACCTTCCACGATGGCCTTGTATTTTTCGGTATCGACCCGCAGGACTTTTCCCTGCTGACCTCTTGAATCACCGGCAATGACCATGACGGTGTCGCCTTTTCGGATATGTAACTTCTTCTGCATGATAATTTTTGTATATGCTTAAAGCACTTCAGGTGCTAAAGAAACGATTTTCATGAATTGTTTTTCGCGTAACTCCCTGGCTACCGGTCCGAAGATACGGGTTCCGATCATTTCACCGGCGTTGTTGAGCAACACCACGGCGTTGTCGTCAAACCTGATGTAGGAACCGTCGGCACGACGCATTTCTTTGCTGGTCCTGACAACCACGGCTTTCGACACGGTTCCCTTCTTGATGTTCCCGGAAGGAAGCGCGTTCTTCACCGTGACGATGATCCGGTCGCCTACCCGGGCATACCGCTTGCGCGTTCCGCCGAGGACCTTGATACAGAGAACTTCCTTGGCTCCGCTGTTATCTGCTACTGTTAATCTTGACTCCTGTTGTATCATGGCTATTTAACCTTTTCAATGATTTCGACAAGTCTCCAACACTTATTCTTACTTAATGGCCTGGTTTCCGCGATGCGAACTTTATCGCCCTCGCTGCATTCATTTTTATCATCATGGGCCATGAAGCGGGAAGATTTCTTTACGAATTTTCCGTACTTCGGATGTTTCACCTTGCGTTCGACTGAAACGACAACGGATTTCTCCATCTTGTTGCTGACGACGATGCCGGTTTTTTCCTTTCTTAAGTTTCTCGTTTCCATATTGTTTTGTTTGATGAGTCGGGTGTTATTTCCGTCCCGTGGAGACGGGTTTTAACCCATCTCCGTAAAAACGGGTTTCAAACCCGTCTCTACAGTTATTAATGTTTTACCGCCTTAGTGATGTCCTCACCCTTCCTTGCCCTTACGCGGAGTTCGGTTTCAAGACGTGCGATCGTTTTACGATAGGCCTTGATTTTATTCGGGTTTTCCAAAGGCGAAACAGCATGGTTAAGCTTGAGCTTGGTAAGCTGGCGCTTTTCTTCATCCATCCTTTCCAGGATTTCGGCCGTTGTTAATTCAATGATGACTTTCTGTTCCATTTGTATCTTTTTATGAGACGGCTTTGAAAGCCGTCTTTACGACTTATATTGCTTCTTCAACGTAATCTTTACGCATCACGGTCCTGGTCTGAACCGGGAGTTTCTGGGCACCCAGGCGTAAAGCTTCCTTGGCGGTAACCATCGAAACGCCTTCGATTTCAAACATGATACGACCGGGATTGATACGGGCTACAAAATACTCGGGAGCTCCTTTTCCTTTACCCATACGTACTTCGGCAGGTTTCTTGGTGACAGGCTTATCGGGGAAAATGCGAATCCAGAGCTGACCTTCACGTTTCATATGACGGGTGATTGCCTGACGGGCCGCTTCAATCTGACGACCGGTGATCCATGCTTCTTCGAGCGTTTTAATACCGAATGAGCCAAAAGCAAGTTGATGGCCGCGCTGGGCATTGCCCTTCATCTTTCCCTTTTGCTGTTTCCTGTATTTTGTTTTCTTTGGTTGTAACATTATTCAGATATATTATAGGTTACAGTGCAATTTGAATGTATCGCCTACGGCGGTATTTTTATATTTGAGCCACTAACGGCTTAACTTTTTATTTGCGCGGTCCGCGGGGTTTTCCGCTGTCCCTTGCAGGTCCGCGGTCGCCTCTGCGATCCTGGCCGCGGTCTACACCACGGTCGCCTCCACGGTCTCCACCGCGTTCGCCACGTCCTCCGCGGTCACGGTCACGATCGCCGGGGCGGTCGTTGCCGCGGTGCTGCGACGGTTTCAGTTTGGTAGTTGCGGCATCAGGTACCAGGTCGGGACGTCCATAAACATCACCTTTGCAGATCCATACCTTGATCCCGATGATACCATATGTTGTGTGAGCTTCGGCTGTCGCGTAGTCAATGTCGGCGCGGAAAGTATGTAATGGGATACGTCCCTCCTTGTATTGCTCGCGGCGTGCCATTTCAGCACCTCCGACACGGCCTGAGATCATGATCTTGATCCCTTCGGCGCCGATACGCATGGCCGACGCGATCGAGGTCTTAATTGCACGGCGATAAGAGATACGCCCTTCAATCTGACTTGCTACCGTATTGCCAACGATCACGGCGTCAATCTCCGGACGTTTGATTTCAGAAATGTTGATCTGGATCTCCTTCTTGGTGATCTTTTTCAGCTCTTCCTTTAATTTGTCAACTTCCTGACCGCCTTTCCCGATGATGATCCCCGGGCGTGCAGTGTGAATGGTAACAGTTACCAGCTTCAAGGTACGCTCAATAACGATCTTCGCAATACCAGCCTTGGCGAGGCGGGCATTCAGATACTTACGAATTTTGTCGTCCTCGACCAGCTTGGACTCGAAATTCTTACCGCCGAACCAGTTTGAATCCCAGCCGCGTATAATGCCTAACCTGTTAGCAATCGGATTGGTCTTTTGTCCCATTAAAACTTTCTTTTAATAATTGCTTAATAATTATTGTTAACTTTTGCTTTCTTCAACTTCTTCTGTTTCTTCAACTTCCGGTTCCGGCTTATTGCGGGCATCGAGAAGAATGGTAACATGGTTTGAACGTTTGCGGATGCGGTGAGCACGGCCCTGGGGTGCGGTCTGCAGCCTCTTGAGCTGACGTCCGGCATCAACAAAGACCTCCTTTACAAAAAGATCGCTGTCCTCGATACGCAATCCTTCATTCTTAGCCTGCCAGTTTGCAATGGCTGAAAGGAGAAGCTTGCGCAGACGCTCTGAGGGCTGCTTTGCATTCGTTTTCAGGATATGCAGTGCCTTTTCAACACGTTGTCCCCTGATCAGATCAGCAATAAGACGCATCTTACGGGGTGATGTAGGGCAATTGTTCAATTTGGCGAAAGCCACACTCTTCTTTGCCTCTTTACGATTCTCGGCTCTTGTTCGGGTTCTAACTCCCATAATCTATCTTGTTAAGACGTTATTTCTTACCTTTATCTTTGTTACCTGCATGACCGCGGAAAATCCGGGTCGGGGCAAATTCGCCCAATTTATGACCCACCATGTTCTCGGTTACGTAAACCGGGATGAACTTATTGCCATTGTGAACGGCAATCGTCTGGCCAACAAAATCGGGGGATATCATGGAACCGCGTGACCAGGTCTTGATGACCGTTTTCTTCTTCGATTCCAGCAATTCCATTACTCGTTTTTCCAGCTTATAGTGGATAAAAGGACCTTTTTTAAGCGATCGGCTCATAGTTTGATATATTATCGATTACTTCTTCCTGCGTTCAATGATGTACTTATTCGACTGGTTTTTGCGGGCGCGGGTCTTATATCCCTTTGCAGGGGTACCCTTGCGTGAGCGGGGATGTCCTCCCGATGCGCGGCCTTCGCCTCCACCCATGGGATGGTCAACCGGATTCATTGCAACACCGCGGTTTCTTGGGCGGCGTCCGAGCCAGCGTGTGCGTCCGGCCTTACCGTACGATTCGAGGTTGTGGTCAATGTTGGAGACCATACCAATCGTAGCTTTGCAGGTTTGCAGGATCATGCGCGTTTCACCGGAGGGCATCTTCAGGATGGCCATTTTGCCATCGCGTGACATCAGCTGGGCGTGGGCGCCGGCACTGCGAACCATCTTGGCTCCCTGACCCGGGCGAAGTTCGACATTGTGAATCACGGTACCGAAAGGTATTTCACTCAGATACAAGGTATTTCCTATTTCCGGCGCTACTCCTTTGCCTGACACAATGGTCTGGCCAACTTTCAATCCGTGAGGGGCAACGATGTATCTTTTTTCACCATCATTGTAGACTACCAGGGCAATACGTGAAGTCCGGTTCGGATCATATTCTATGGTCTTTACCACGGCAGGAATATTTTCCTTGTCCCGCTTGAAGTCAATGATCCGGTACATTTGTTTATGACCACCACCAAGGTAGCGCATGGTCATTTTCCCTTCGTTGTTTCTGCCACCGGATCTCTTCGACGGAGCCAGCAGGCTCTTTTCGGGAACGTCGGCAGTAATTTCATCATAGGTACTGATTACTTTAAACCGCTGACCGGGTGTTGTCGGTTTGTATTTCTTAAGCGCCATTTATTTAAATATTGCTGTAAAAATCAATAGTTTCACCTTTGGCCAAAGTCACAATGGCCTTTTTATAAGTATTGGTCCTTCCCGAGATAACGCCACTCTTCGTAAAACGGGACTTGTTTTTTCCGGAGAAGATCATGGTGTTGACTGAAGCAACATCAACTCCGTACAGATCTTTGATCGCCTGCATGATCTGAAGTTTGTTTGCCCTCCGGTCAACCATGAACCCATAACGGTTGAGCTTTTCGCCCAAATGCGTCATCTTCTCGGTTATGATCGGTTTTATAATAACTGTCATTGTCGTATCGAATTAATCGGTTTAATTCTGATGGATTTTTTCAATTTCTTTGATCGAACCTGCAGTGATCAGGAGATGGTTGGCATCAAGGATCTCATACGTGTTCAGATCGGCGGCATGTACAACCTTTACTCTTTTGAGATTGCGTGAGGAGAGTAATACATTTTCCTCCGTTTTGGCAACCACGAGCAGGGTCTTTTTGCCTGTCAGCTGAAAGTTCTTCAAAAGTTCCGTGAAGTTCTTGGTTTTCGGTGTATCGAAATTAAAATCTTCAAGAATCATCAACTGGTTATCTTTTACCTTATAACTCAAAGCGGATTTCCGTGCAAGGCGTTTCAATTTTTTGTTGAGTTTGAAACTGTAATCGCGGGGATGAGGTCCGAAAACCCGGGCGCCACCTCTGAAAAGCGGGCTCTTGATACTGCCCTTGCGTGAACCACCGGTACCTTTCTGTTTGTGAAGCTTGCGGGTACTGCCTGAAATTGTTGATTTTTCAAGCGTGTCATGTGTACCCTGGCGTTGATTTGCCATGTATTGTTTCACATCCAAATAGATAGCATGGTCGTTAGGTTCGATCCCGAAGATCGAATCGTCCAGCGCAACCGTATTGGCGGTCGCTGTTCCTTTTATGTTATATACTGCTACTTCCATCGCTCAATCTTTACATATGAACCATTGTGACCCGGTACTGCACCTTTTATTAAAATCAGGTTCTTCTCGAGGATAATCTTTAAAACCTGGAGGTTGACAACCTTTACACGATCGCCACCCATGCGGCCGGCCATGCGAAGTCCTTTCATAACCCTTGAAGGCCATGATGATGCGCCAACTGAACCGGGAGCTCTTAAACGGTTATGCTGTCCGTGGGTAGCTTCGCCGACACCTGCAAAATGGTGGCGTTTAACAACACCCTGGAAACCTTTGCCCTTCGATACACCAACCACATCAATGAATTCACCTTCGACGAAGATATCGACCTGAAGCACATCCCCGAACTGTTTCATGTGACCGGGCTCAAAGCGGGTAAATTCAGCAACCACTTTCTTGGGAGTAATCCCTGCCTTGGCAAAATGGCCCATCTCAGCCTTTGTTGTATGCTTTTCCTTCTTCTCGTCGAAAGCCAGCTGGATGGCTTCGTACCCGTCCTTTTCCTTTATCCGGACTTGTGTTACCACACAAGGACCAGCTTCGATCACGGTGCACGGGATGTTTCTCCCGTTCACATCGTAGATACTGGTCATCCCGATTTTTTTACCAATTAATCCAGACATTTTTTATTTTTCTTGCGTTTCTAATTCAACTAACAATCTGTAAACAGCCCTGGCATGCCATGGCGCTACCATCATCAAACCTTGATTTCAACTTCCACACCACTCGGAAGCTCAAGTTTCATCAGGGCATCAATGGTTTTCGACGTCGTACTGTAGATGTCGAGCAACCTCTTGTAGGTGCACAGCTGAAACTGCTCGCGCGACTTCTTGTTAACGAAGGTCGAACGCAGCACGGTGAAGATCTTTTTATCCGTTGGCAAAGGGATCGGTCCGCTAACAACAGCACCGGTAGCCTTCACGGTTTTTACGATCTTTTCAGCTGATTTGTCAACCAGGTTGTAATCGTAAGACTTCAGTTTAATTCTAATTCTCTGGCTCATATTAAAATTTAATAGGCGGGAACATATCCCCGGATTTTATATAATACTTCGTCCTGAATCTCCCTTGGAGTTATATCATATTTTAAAAACTCCAGCATTTCTGTCGCCCTGCCGGATGAAAGACTGCGCAACGTGGTAACATAGCCGAACATTTCAGCCAGGGGTACACGCCCCCTGATCACCTGGTTACCAAGGCGGGAATCCACCTCTTCCACCTGGCCGCGGCGTTTGGTAATATCACCTGTTACCTCGCCCATGTATTCGCTGGGTGTGATAACTTCAAATTTCATGATGGGTTCAAGGATAACCACTTTTGCTTTCCTGCTCGCTTCCCTGAAAGCGATGCCGGCTGCTACCTGAAATGAAAGCTGGTCTGAGTCAACGCTGTGGTACGAACCATCGATGAGACGAACTTTAACGCTGTCCATCGGGAAACCTACGATCGGCCCGTTGGTCATGGCTGCTTTCAACCCCTTCTCAATGGAAGGAATAAATTCTTTGGGAATGTTGCCACCCTTGATGTCGTTGATAAACTGCAGGCCTTTGACTCCACTGTCGGCAGGACCGACTTCGATAACCAGGTCGGCAAAACGGCCTTTACCACCGGTTTGTTTCTTGTAAACTTCGTGGTGCAGCACCGTATTGATAATCGCTTCCTTGTATGCTACCTGCGGATTGCCGCGGTTCACATCGATGTTGAATTCACGGCGAAGGCGGTCGGCAATAATATCGAGATGCAGTTCACCCATGCCGCTGATCAGTGTCTGGCCGGTTTCATTGTCAACCCTGACCTGGAAAGTAGGGTCTTCTTCCGTGAGCTTATGCAAGGCGATGGATAATTTTTCAAAATCATCCTGGGTTTTGGGCTCAACAGCCATGTTGATAACCGGCTCGGGGAATGCCATTGGCATCAGCACGAGCGGGTGTTTTAGATCGCAGAGGGTATCGCCGGTGCGGATATCCTTAAAACCAACGGCAGCTGCAATTTCTCCGGCTTCAATATGTTTCAGCGGATTCTGCTTGTTGGCATGCATGAGCATGATGCGCAGCAGTCGCTCTTTCTTGTCGGTACGGGTATTTAAAACCACTTCACCTGCTTCGAGTTTACCTGAATAAACGCGGAAAAAAGCAATTCGGCCAACAAAAGGATCGGTTGCAATTTTAAAGGCGAGTGCGGTAAAGGGTTCACTGGGATCGGGATGACGCTCTTCCTCCTTACCACTGAACGGATTCACGCCCAGTACGGCAGGCATGTCGTATGGGGAGGGAAGGAAATTCACAACTGCATCGATGAGCAGCTGAACGCCTTTATTTTTAAAGGAAGCGCCGCAAATCACCGGGGTAATTTTTCCTTCAATGGTAGCCTTGCGGATCTCTGCGATAATTTCTTCGGGGGTAATGGAGTTGGGATCTTCCATGAATTTATGGAGCAGCTGGTCACTTTCCTCGGCAGCGCCTTCAATGAGCCGCATGCGGTAATCGTGTGCCATCTCCTTCATATCCGATGGGATGGGGATCTCAAAATATTCGCGGCCGAAGGTTGATTCGTCCCAACCATAAGCTTTATTGGCCACCAGGTCAATGATGCCAGTGAAATCATCTTCAGCGCCGATGGGCAACTGAACGACAACCGGTTTCGCACCCAGCTTCTCGCGGATCTGTTCAACGACGTGACCAAAATCAGCTCCGGTGCGATCCATCTTATTGATGTAGCAAAGCCTGGGGACATTGTATTTGTCAGCTTGTCTCCATACTGTTTCCGACTGGGGCTCAACACCGCCGACGGCACAGAAAATAGCGACAGCACCATCAAGTACCCTCAGCGAGCGCTCAACTTCAACAGTGAAGTCAACGTGACCCGGTGTATCGATGATGTTGATGCGGTAATTTTCATTCTTGTGTTCCCAGTAAACGGTAGTGGCAGCGGATGTGATCGTGATACCACGCTCCTGCTCCTGCACCATCCAGTCCATCGTGGCAGTGCCATCATGAACTTCACCGAGTTTATAATTGATGCCGGTATAATACAAGATACGCTCCGTCGTCGTGGTTTTACCCGCGTCGATGTGCGCCATGATGCCAATGTTTCTTGCATTTTCTAATTTACCGGTCATAATTTGTTTCTGTCCTGCGACATTTGTTTAGACATGGCATGCCATGTCTTCAATATTTTTTAGAAACGGAAGTGGGAGAAAGCCTTGTTGGCTTCAGCCATCCTGTGTGTATCTTCTTTACGTTTGTAAGCAGCGCCTTCTTCCTTATAGGCTGCCATAATCTCGGCGGCCAGTTTCTGACCAAAGCTTTTCTCGTGGCGTCTGCGGGCGTAGTTTACCAGCGATTTCATGCCGATCGAACTTTTACGGCCGGGACGGATTTCCGAAGGAATCTGGAAAGTAGCGCCACCGATACGCCGGCTTCTGACCTCCACCGAAGGAGTAACATTGGCGAGGGCTTTCTTGAATACCTCAAGACCATCTTCCTTTGTCTTTTCCGAAACAGTGTCGATGGCTTCATAAAAGACTTCGTAAGCAATGTTTTTCTTTCCAGCCATCATCACGTTGTTCACGAACTTGGTGACAAGTACATCACTGAATCTCGGGTCGGGAAGAATGGGTCTTTTTTTTGGTTTTGACTTTCTCATGATGGTTTTTGTTGTTGAGGCGCACTATGGTGCGACTTAAGCTTTTCCTTATTGCTGGGGTGACGCGTGTGATACGCCGCTACTTACTATTTTTTTTCTTTCGGGCGTTTGGCTCCGTATTTACTTCTGCGCTGTTTGCGGCCTTCAACACCTGAGGTATCGAGTGCGCCGCGGATGATATGGTAACGAACACCGGGGAGATCTTTCACACGACCACCGCGGATCATCACGATGGAGTGTTCCTGGAGATTGTGGCCTTCACCGGGGATGTAAGCATTCACCTCTTTCCCGTTGGTGAGACGAACCCTGGCAACCTTACGCATGGCCGAATTCGGCTTTTTAGGTGTTGTGGTATAAACACGAACACACACGCCACGGCGCTGCGGACAGGAGTCCAGAGCAGGCGACTTGCTTTTATCAACTAATTTTTTTCTTCCTTTTCGAACCAGTTGCGAAATCGTAGGCATATCAATGGTTTTATAAACTTTTTAACAAATTTTCCCTGAAAACGGGAGTGCAAAAGTACAAATTAATTTTACACCACCAACGTTTACGATAATCTTTTTCGTTAGAGACGGGTTTTAAACCCGTCTCCACAAGACGTATCACCAAGAATTACGGGCGGAAATAATAAGGAAGGGTATGAAGTTCGCGAAACTTTCCATCGTGGTCATCGGTTTGACTGCGATTGAAACCTATAGTTGTTTCACTTTATCAGGTTTCCTTGCCGTTTCCGGCTTGTAATTCAATCGAAAACATAAAATGGTTTTCGAGGGTGCAAAGGTAAAACTAATTTCGACCCAAACAAGAAAAAAGTGAAAAAAAAGTGAAAAATCATTTGTTCCTGATAATCATAACGGTTCCGTCAATATCAGGAAGGTGAATCAGGTTCTCAGGGATGGTGGTCATGAAGTCGTCAACTGCCCGGATAATGCCCGGCCACTTATAATTGTAATCATGGATGAAAATGATCCCGCCCGGAGATAAAAGCGGGTAGAAGAATTCAAGCCCCGCTTTGGTGGGGTTGTACAGGTCAAGGTCCATGTTGACCAGGGCTACCGGTGAGACGAACCCGGAAACGGTATCGGGAAAATATCCCTGGTGTATAATAATATTGTGGTTGCCGGAAATATTCTTAAGTACCGAATCAACGCTTGTGTCGGCGAAATTGTCGGGTGTGTAGGTTGCAGCCTCCCCTGATTCCACGAGCAGGTCGCCCGCGGGGAACCCTGAGAATGTGTCGAACAGGTGCAGCGGGCGGCCAGGATCCATGGCATGCAAAACAGCTGCACTATCACCCTTGTAGACCCCCAGTTCCACGAAAGCCCCGGGCACCCGGTCGCGGTTCAACTGCCCGATGTGCAGCCACCATGCGAAAAATCGCTGACGGTCGCGGTACCTCCGTTCCATCTTTTGAAGCCTGGCTGTGATATTCCCTGTTTTCAGCGCATTCTCCCACGATACCGGCGTCACCGGCCGGCTGAAATAGAAGAGCCACAGGTAGCGGATGAACAGCACCACCAAAGTGATCCCCAGTAAGATATTCGCGAGATTGAAATAGGATATCCCAAAGTGTTCCTGCATGCCGCAAAAGTAGTTATTTTCCCGGAACCATCCACCTCATCTCATGTTGTTAATAACCTTAGGTTGATATCATACAGGCATATGCAGATATCTGCTAATTTTGCGGTTTAAATCATATCATGTCTGAAAATATTTTAAACGAGTTGAACGAAGCCCAGCGCGCGGCTGTTGAGGCCACGGAGGGACCGGTGATGGTCATAGCCGGCGCGGGCTCCGGCAAAACAAGGGCACTCACCTATCGCGTCGCCTTCCTGGTCGACAAGGGTGTTGACCCCTTTCACATCCTGGCCCTCACCTTTACCAACAAGGCAGCCAGGGAGATGAAGGAACGCATCATCCACCTCGTGGGCCCCGAAGCTGCCAACGTTTGGATGGGAACCTTTCACTCGGTGTTTGCCCGGGTGCTCCGCATTGAAGGACACCTGCTCGGATACCCGTCGAACTACACCATATATGATACCGACGACACCAAACGGGTGATGAAAAACCTGATCAAGGAAAACAACCTGGATGACAAGGTGTATATTCCCAGTTATGTCCTCCACCGGATCTCCAGTGCCAAAACCAGCCTGCTTACACCCGCCGAATATAACGAGAGCCCGGAATTACGCGAATATGACATCACTTCCGGCAAACCGCTCACGGGGCAACTTTACGCACAATACCAGGCCAGGCTCAAACGCGCATCAGCCATGGATTTTGACGACCTGCTCTTCAACATGAACGTATTGCTGCGCGACTTCCCGGATGTTTTGTACAAATACCAGCAGAAATTCGAGTACATCCTGGTGGATGAATACCAGGACACCAACTTCGCCCAATACCTGATCATCAAGCAACTGGCTGCCAACAATGAAAACATTTACGTGGTGGGCGACGATGCCCAGAGCATTTACGCGTTCAGGGGCGCCAATATCCAGAACATCCTGAATTTCAAAAGCGATTATCCCGACCACCAGGTTTTTAAACTGGAACAGAATTACCGCTCCACGAGAACCATTGTCAACGCCGCCAACAAGATCATCGAAAACAACAAGAACCAGCTGTTCAAGGAGGTGTGGACCGAAAACGAAGAAGGCCAGCGCATCCAGCTTATCAAAGCCTCAACCGACAATGAAGAGGCGAACCTGGTAGCCCAGTCGATCTTTGAAAACAAGATGAACCACCAGCTGCAGAATGTGGCGTTTGCCATCCTTTACCGCACCAACTCCCAATCACGTGCGCATGAAGAAGCCCTACGGCGGCTCAACATCCCCTGCCGGATCTATGGCGGGCTCTCCTTTTACCAGCGCAAGGAGGTGAAGGACCTCCTCTCCTACTTCAGGCTGTCCATCAACAACCGCGACGAGGATGCCCTGCTGCGCATCATCAACTTCCCGGCCCGCGGGATCGGCAAGACGACGCTGGAGAAACTTATTTACACGGCCGAGGAACAGAAGAAAAGCATTTTCGAACTGATCGAAGACCCCGTGGCCAGCAATCTCCGTTTGCCTGAGGCAACCTCGCAGAAAGTGTATGGCTTCGTCACGATGGTCAAGAGTTTCACGGCCCTGCTCCATGCAAAAAACGCTTACGAACTGGCGAAACACATTGCCGGATCTTCTGGTCTGATGAAGGAATTGTATGATGATAAAACGCCTGAAGGGGTCAGCCGCTTCGAAAACCTCGAAGAGTTGCTGAATGCCATCAAGGAGTTCTCGGAATCGCCTCGGACAAACATCGAAACCGGTGAGATCGAGCCAAACGTGGTGCGCACCCTCGACGAGTTCATGCAGGATATCGCGCTGCTTACCGACGCCGACAAAGGCAACAAGGATGATGTCGACCGGGTTACCCTGATGACAATCCATGCGGCCAAGGGATTGGAGTTCCCTTATGTATATGTGGTAGGCATGGAAGAAAACCTCTTCCCGTCGATCCAGTCGCTCAACTCGCGTGCCGATCTGGAAGAGGAGCGCCGGCTCTTCTATGTCGCTGTTACCCGTGCCCGGGAGAAACTCACCCTCTCTTATGCCGAGAACCGTTACCGCTGGGGAACGCCCACCATGTGCGAGCCCAGCCGGTTTCTGAGCGAGATCCCTGATGCCTATATTGACTTTCCCAAGAAGATTGCAGCCCAGCGCGCCAGCTTTTCGAGGGAGAACAACTGGTCGGCCTCGCTGCCCGGTGCTAACGTGAAGATGCCGGAAAAGAAACCGGTCATGCCCGGTAATTTCAGGAAATTGCCTTCGTCACCCCCGCCGGTCAGCCAGGGTGCCGGTCCCGATACACCTGCTAATATGAGCGAAGGGCCTCCTTCAGAGGTGGATGACATCCAGACTGGTATGGAAGTGATCCATGAACGCTTTGGAAAAGGGAAGGTGGTGAATCTCGAAGGAGTTGGACCTAACAAGAAGGCAACCGTGTTTTTCCCGGCGATCGGGCAGAAGCAGTTGTTGTTAAGGTTTGCGAAATTGAGGATTGTGACTTAATATTCAGCACCCCCCTGACCCCACTCCCCTTCGGGGATATACCTCACCCCCCTGACCCCACTCCCCTTCGGGGATATACCTCACCCCCCTGACCCCCTCTCCGCGCGGAGAGGGGGAAAAAGAGTCTCCGTAACCCAATTCATCTTAAGGGGTGCATAAAATTCGCCTTATTATTGTATCTTTGCAAAAAATTACACGTGAACGAACTAATGGAATACAACACCACGCGCGAGCTGATGTTTATACCGGAATATGGCCGGAATGTACAGCGTATGATCAAATACTGCTGTACCATAGAAGACCGCGAACAGCGGACCAAAGCTGCAAAATTTATTGTGAATGTGATGGGACAGCTCAACCCGGCTGCCAAAGAAGCGGGCGATTACAAGCACAAACTGTGGGACCACCTCTTCATCATTGCTGATTTCAACCTGGATGTGGATGCACCTTACCCCCCTCCCCCTCCCCTTTCGCTCAGCACAAAACCTGAACATCTCTCCTATCATGATAAGGAGATCGAATTCAAGCACTACGGCAAGAACATCGCCCTGATGATTGAAAAGGCAGCTGCATACGAGGATGGCGTTGAAAAGGATGCACTGGTCAACGCGATCGCCAACCACATGAAGAAATCGTACCTCAACTGGAACCGCGAATCGGTAGCCGACGAACTCATCGAGAAACATCTTGCCATCCTCTCAAAAGACCAGCTGAAACTGAACCAGGATTTCCGCTTTGCCCATACCAACGACATTCTTGCCCAGAACCAGAAAAGGAAACCCTTCCGCTCGGGCCCTGACAGGAATTTCAACAAGCAGCAGGCGTTCACAAAGCCGAATTTCGTCAACCAGCGCGGCAGGAACAAGCCTCAATGAGTTCTTTTGAAATCATCGGAGGTAAGAAATTACACGGTGAAATAACACCCCAGGGCGCCAAAAACGAGGCATTGCAGGTTATCTGCGCGTGTCTGCTAACCCCCGGCAAGGTCACAATTCACAACATTCCCGATATCCGTGATGTCAACAAGCTCATTGGCCTGCTGGAATCGCTTGGGGTTACGGTTACAAGACCGGCACCCTCCACCTGCACCTTTGAAGCAGGTGATATTGACTTCGCCTACCTTGGCACTAAAGATTTCCGCGACAAAGTGGGAAGCCTGAGAGGCTCCATCATGATCCTGGGTCCCATGCTCGCACGGTACGGAAAAGGATTTGTTTACATTCCCGGCGGCGATAAAATCGGCCGGCGTCGCCTCGACACCCACTTTATCGGGCTCCAGAAACTGGGAGCAAATTTCGTTTACCACCAGCAGGAACAACTCTTCAGCGTTACCGCTCCGGAACTTACAGGCACATATATGTTGCTCGATGAAGCCTCGGTGACCGGAACTGCCAACATCGTGATGGCTGCGGTAATGGCTAAAGGAACCACAACCATCTTCAATGCCGCCTGCGAACCCTATGTCTCCCAACTGTGTTCCATGCTGGTATCAATGGGCGCGAAGATCCAGGGCATCGGGTCAAACCTGCTTACCATCACCGGGGTTGAAAAACTCTCGGGATGCGAGCACCGGCTGCTTTCCGACATGATCGAAGTGGGTAGTTTCATCGGACTTGCCGCCATGACAGGGTCGGAGATCACCATTAAAAATGTCAACTATCATCAGTTGGGGCTGATCCCCGACGTTTTCAAACGGATGGGGATCAAAATGGAAAAAAGGGATGATGATCTTTTCATCCCGGCCCAGGAACATTACGAAGTGGAGACCTTCATGGACGGTTCCATCATGACCATCGCCGACGCCCCCTGGCCCGGCTTCACGCCCGACCTCATCAGCATCGTGCTGGTGATCGCCATCCAGGCAAAAGGCAGCGTGCTGATTCACCAGAAGATGTTCGAGAGCAGGCTCTTCTTCGTGGACAAACTCATCGACATGGGCGCCAGGATTATCCTCTGCGACCCGCACAGGGCAACGGTGATCGGCCTTGACCACCAATACCTGCTCAGGGGTATCCGGATGTCATCCCCCGATATCCGGGCCGGAGTCGCGCTCCTGATAGCCGCCTTATCGGCCGAAGGAAAAAGCATCATCGACAACATTGAACAGATCGACCGCGGATACCAGCAGATTGACCTCAGGCTTCAAAAACTGGGCGCCGATATTCGCCGGACCGATAGCTGACATTTTGTCGTAAAATAGCAACTGGCAAGTTTTTTGATATCAACCTTAACCGGATTTATTCGAATACGATCATATTATGATGCAGAAAAGAAAAAAGGAAGAGAGAAAAAAAATGAATGATACTAAAGTGAAGAATCATGCCCGTGAAACGACCCCGGAACAGGAAATGCCGGAAAGCAGCGCAGGGTTTGAGAAAACAGAAACCAATGCCAGCCAGTCCCTGGAACAGGGGGCAGCACAATATGCAGAACTCAATGATAAATACCTCAGGCTCTATTCTGATTTCGACAATTTCAGGAAGCGTACGCTGAAGGAAAAAATCGAATTAAGCAAAAGCGCATCGGCTGAAATCATCATTAAATTACTGCCTGTTCTGGATGACTTTGAACGCGGCATAAAGGCATTTGACGCAAGTTCCGAATCAGGACAGGCTCTGAAGGACGGCATCGTGCTTATCTACAATAAATTTCTTGCCACCCTCATGCAACAGGGGCTTGAGCGCATGAGAACATCGGGCGAAAAGTTCGACACCGATTTTCACGAAGCCATTACCAATATCCCTGCGCCTTCACCCGACTTGAAGGGTAAGATCATGGATGAAGTTGAAAAAGGTTATCTCCTGAACGGGAAGGTAATCAGGTATGCAAAAGTGGTTGTTGGAAGCTAAAAACTGATTATGTCAAAACGCGATTTTTACGAAATTCTGGAGGTAAGCAAGGATGCAACGCCCGATGAGTTGAAAAAGGCTTACCGCAAGCAAGCCATTAAATTCCACCCCGATAAGAATCCGGGGAAGAAAGATGCGGAGGACAAATTCAAGGAGGCGGCCGAAGCTTACGAGGTTCTCAGCGATTCGAATAAAAGGCAGCGTTACGACCAGTTCGGCCATGCCGGGTTGGGCAACAATGGCGGCCATTCGGGGTTCAGCGGCGGCGGTATGAGCATGGATGATATCTTCAGCCACTTCGGTGATATTTTTGGCGGCGGCGGCGGCGGAAATGACCCTTTCAGTTCATTCTTCGGCGGTGGCGGAGGACGTCGCGGCAAGGCAGTGAACCGCGGATCAAACCTTCGTGTCAAGGTCAAACTAACAATGGAAGAGATCGCCCACGGCGTTGAGAAGAAGATCAAAGTTAATAAGTATATTGCATGCAATACCTGCAAGGGTACCGGGGCCAAAGGCGGAAGCGCCTATTCGACCTGCTCGACCTGCCGCGGCAGCGGGCATGTATCGCGGGTTACCTCCACGTTCCTTGGCCAGATGCAAACAACTTCGACCTGCCCCAATTGCGGCGGCGAGGGACAGATCATCACCGACAAATGCATCGATTGCTCAGGCAACGGCGTGGTTAAGGGAGAAGAGGTCATCTCAATCAGGATTCCCGCGGGTGTTTCGGATGGTATGCAACTGTCGATGGGCGGCAAGGGAAACGCGGCAGCCCGTGGCGGCATTGCCGGCGACCTGCTCATCCAGATCGAGGAAATCGAGCATGAACTGTTCGCACGCGATGGCAACAACCTGCTGTATGACCATTACATCACCTTCTCGGAAGCTGCGCTTGGAAGCAGCGCTGAAATCCCCACCATCGACGGGAAGGTGAAAATCAAAATCGACCCGGGTACCCAGAGCGGAAAAGTTCTCAGATTGCGCGGAAAAGGACTGACCAGCATCAACGGTTATGAAGGCAAAGGAGACCTGATGATCAGCATCATCATCTGGACCCCTAAGACACTCTCAAAGGAGGAAAAAATCATCCTTGAAAAACTTGGGAAATCTGAAAATTTCAAACCGGGTCCGGGAACACACGACAAAAACATCTTCTCCCGGATGAAGGATCTTTTTGAACAATAAAACCACGCTTTATGAATATATTCTCCGCGCAATCGGTTACCAAACAGTATGCGCATCACAAAGCCCTCGATAAAGTCAGCATCGACGTTCCTGAAAATTGCATTTTCGGGCTGCTAGGTCCCAACGGCGCGGGAAAAACCACCCTGATCCGCATTATCAACCAGATCATTGCTCCTGACGAAGGAGCATTGCTTTTTATGGGCAGGCCGTTGCAGCGAAACGATATCTCCATGATAGGTTACTTGCCCGAGGAACGAGGCCTGTACAAAAAAATGAACGTCGGCGAACAGGCCATGTACCTGGCCCAGCTGAAAGGGCTGTCGCACCAGGACGCCAACAAAAGGCTGAGGATGTGGTTTGAGAAATTCGGGATCAACTCATGGTGGAACCGCAAGGTCGAAGAACTTTCAAAAGGGATGCAGCAAAAAGTGCAGTTCCTGGTTACCATCATCCATGAACCGAAACTGCTGATCTTCGACGAACCCTTCAGCGGGTTCGACCCGATCAACACCAGCCTGCTTAAAGAAGAGATCCTCGCGCTGAAGGAGAACGGCGCCACCATTATTTTCTCGACCCATAACATGGAATCGGTCGAGGAACTATGCGATGACATTGCCCTGATCAATCGTTCTAAAGTAATCCTGTCGGGAACGGTCAGGAATATCAAGAAAACATTCAGGACCAACACCTTCAGTGTCAGCTATAACACCTTTGAAGGCGAACTGCAGTCACTGCTCCCTTCGTCGTTCCTCGTCCTTGAGGAGAGCCGCGACACGGATCACCGCCATGCGCAGGTTAAACTGCCTGACGATGCCACCCCCAACGACCTGCTTCAGGCCATGATGCCATCGGTGACCATCTACGCCGTAAATGAACGGATCCCGTCGATGAACGATATTTTTATCCAGGCAGTTACACAAAAAAACCCTCAAACGGCAACGATAAGCTGACATGAAAAAGATCTTCCTCATCATTCAACGTGAGTATCTCACACGCGTAAAAAAACGCACATTCCTGGTTATGACGGTCCTCGGACCACTGCTCATGGCAGCCATCATCGTGGTGCCGATCTATATGGCCACGCGCACCGAGGATACAAAGCATGTCGCCGTGGTCGACGAAAGCGGCATTTTCCTTGAAAAATTCAGGGATTCGGAGAACATCATGTTCCATTATCTTGACAAGGATATCGCGGCTGCTAAAACCAACTTTTCCAAAAGCGGCGATGATGCCCTGCTCTACATTCCGAAGCCCGACGTGAACCTGCCGTCGAATGCCATCCTCTATTCGGAAAACACGGTTAACATCAACATCACCTCCTATGTGCGCAGCGTGATGAGCAAACGGCTCGAGGAACTCAAGCTTCAGGCCCGTCTGAAGGAGTACCAGACCGACAAGGACAAGCCGATCCCGGTCGATGACATCATGCGGTCGGTCAAGACCTCCGTTGACATCAATACGCTGAAGATCGGCCAGGATGGCAGGGAGTCGAAAAGCTTTACCGAACTGAACATGGTCCTTGGGTTTTTTGCAGGGATGATGATCTATTTCTTCATTTTCCTCTTTGGGGCGCAGGTAATGCGCGGCGTGATCGAAGAGAAAACCAGCCGCATCGTGGAGGTGATCATCTCGTCGGTCAAACCTTTCCAGCTGATGATGGGCAAGATCGTCGGGGTAGGACTCGTAGGGCTGACCCAGTTCCTGCTTTGGGTAGGGCTGACCTTTGGCATTGTGAGTGTGGTCACGGGGGTAATGTCACTCAATAAGGATGTTAAAAAACCGCCTGTAGAACAAATCATGCAGCAGCAGAAAGCCCTGAACCCGGCCAGCGCCGAATTGCTGATGAAACAGAAAGACCAGGGACCTGGAGGTGCCTCCGTGGTGATGGAAGCGATCAATTCGGTGAATTTTCCCGTTATGATCGGCTCGTTTATCTTCTTTTTCCTGGTGGGCTACCTCATGTACGCTGCGCTGTTCGCCGCCGTGGGCGGAGCAGTCGACAGCGAAGCCGACACGCAGCAGTTCATGCTGCCCATCACTATCCCGCTGGTCTTTTCCCTGGTCATGGCACAGTTTATCATCCGCGAACCGGACGGACCGATCTCCTTTTGGTTATCCATCTTTCCGCTTACTTCGCCCGTGACCATGATGATCAGGATCCCTTTCGGGGTTCCCTATTACCAGGTTGCCCTGTCGATGGGCCTGCTCATCTTAGGATTCCTGTTTGCCACCTGGATCGCAGCAAAAATATACCGCACCGGCATCCTGATGTACGGCAAAAAGGCCAGTTACCTGGAGTTGTGGAAATGGATCCGGTATAAATAATCCCGGATGCAGGGACGCATCGCGATACGCCCCTGAACAAAGGAATCTATTTATCCAGCATTTTCGTCCATTCGTATTTGGTCCGGTTTTTCCAATCGCCCTTATGATAAACATAACTCGCGATCAGCGGAAGTACGCTGGTGGCTTCGGCATATACCATCTTTTCATAGATCGTCTCAACCTTACCCCAACTGGATGCTTCTTTAAGCGTGGAACTTGAACAGGCGCCATCGCGCGAATCGGCCACTGTAATCTGAACGGCATACTGGTGCATTGGCACATCCTTGCCAAGTACTTCGGCGCAGATGACCGTATCCTGGACAAAGTTCTTTGGCACCCCGCCGCCAATCATGAAGAGACCGGAAGTTCTCGCTTCCATCTTGATTTTGGTCAGCTCGAGAAAATCCTTGACGGAATCGATTGAAACGTGTTTTCCCGGGTTATCCCACTGGTGTTTCACCAATCCGAAACCCGCGCTGCTGTCGCTGAAGGCCGGACAGAAGATCGGCACATTGTGTTCATAACAGGCCTGCACCAGCGAATCTTTCTTCACCGAGTTGGTGACAAGCCATTTGCCCATCTCGCGGATGAATTCACGGGAGGAATAGGGACGCGGCTCCAGCGAATCAGCAATAATTTTGATGGTTGCATCGCACTGTTGAAGCTCTTCCTCATCAATATAAGTATCATAGATCCGGTCGATGTAGTTGTTCCGGAGTTCCTTGTCGTCGGCATAAGGGGTACCCTTATAATGTTTGTACCCGAGCGCTTCGAAAAAATCCATGTCCACAATGGAGGCGCCTGTGGCAACAATGGCATCGATCATGTTGTTTTTTACCAGGTCGACATAAACCTGCATGCACCCTGCGGCGCTGGTGCTGCCCGCCAGGGTCAGAAAAATGGTGCATCCGTCGTCGGCGATCATCATGTTCAGGATATCGGCCGCAATGGCGGTATCCCTCGATGTGAATGACATATCGCGCATGGCGTTGATAATGGGGGTGGCATTTATTTCCTTGATGTCGATGTGTTTAACCTCCTGGTTGAGTAACGCTTTTTTGTTTGTGCTCATGGTATTTGTTTTTTTTTCAAAATTAAGAATTCTATTCAAATAATACCCGGTGCTATCCTGACCGAATGAATCAGTACCCGAGAATTTTCAGCATCGATTTGAAGCTCTGTTCTTTCGACCAGAGTTTTGTGGTAATTTCCTCGGTTTCTTCGTCGATGTCGATCAAAACATGTTTAGGAGCAGGGATCAGGCAATGCTGAACTCCTCCGTAACCGCCGATGGCTTCCTGGTATGCCCCGGTATGGAACATTCCGATATATTGCGGTTCGCTCTGGTTGAATTTCGGGAGGAATACCGCGTTACTGTGCTCTTCCGCGTTGTAAAAGTCCTCGCTGTCGCAGGTAAGGCCGCCCAGGAAGATGCGCTCATACTCAACATCCCAGTTATTTATTGCCAGGAGAATGAATTTCTGGTTTATTGCCCAGGTATCGGGCAGGGTATTCATGAACGAACTGTCGATCATATTCCAGATTTCACGATCATTTTGCCGCTTCTGGTCAATTATCGAATATAAAACCGCCCCGCTTTCACCCACTGTAAACGATCCGAATTCAGTAAATATATCGGGCTCCGCAACTTTATTACGCTCGCATATACTTTGAATCTGTGCAATGATCTCCTCTGCCATATACTCATAATCATATACAAAATCGAGGGAGTTCTTGATCGGGAGTCCGCCCCCGATGTTCAGGGCAGTGAGTTCGGGACATATTTTCTTGAGGTCGCAATATACCTGGACACTCTTGGTGAGTTCATTCCAGTAGTAGGCTTTGTCTTTTATCCCTGTGTTGATAAAGAAGTGCAACATCTTTAATTCGAACTTGGGGTTGTTCTTTATTTTTTCAAGGTAGTAAGGCAGGATGTCGTTATACCGGATACCAAGACGTGAAGTATAGAAATCGAATTTTGGCTCTTCTTCCGACGCGATGCGGATTCCGATGGTCAGTTTCTGTTTGATGTCAGCTTCATACTTTTCAAGCTCGAACAGGTTGTCAAGCACGGGAATTACATTTGGAAAGCCATTATTAACAAGGTTTACGATATTTTCAATGTACATCGGCCGTTTAAACCCGTTGCAGATAATGTATCGGTCCTTGGCGAACAAACCGCGTTCGGCAAGGTCCTCGATGATGTTGATGTCGAATGCGGAAGAGGTCTCCAGGTGCACCTCATTCTTCAGCACCTCTTCCAGCACAAAGCTGAACTGCGAACTTTTGGTGCAGTAACAATAGTGGTAATCGCCCTGGTAATCGACCTTGGCCATGGCCACGTTGAACAGCCTTTTGGCACGCTGGATCTGCGAGCTGATCTTAGGCAAATAACTTATTTTCAACGGAGTTCCGTATTGCTTAATGATATCCATCAGCGGAACTTTATGAAAATAGAGTTCGTTGTCGATCACCTCAAACTCGGGCTGGGGAAAGTCGAAGGTTTGTTCGATCAGGTCGATATATTTGTTTTTCATCGCAGATATATTAAATGTAAATCACCCGGATTACATATTTTATCACAATCCAAATCACACGGATGTGAAATATTTTGCAAATTTAAATCAATAATTCAGTTAAAAATGAAATTCACAGGATAATATGAAAATTTTGATGAATCATTTTTTTCCAGTAATTTAACCACAAAGGCGAAAAAGGACACACGAAGGCGCAAAGATTTTATAATTTTGCGTCAGCAGGTTCCTTATCACCTTATCACCTTGTCACCTTGTCACCTTGTTACCTTGTCACCTTGTTACCGTGTCACCTTGTCACCTTATCACCTTGTCACCAAAAAACCCAACCACCTACCCAAGATCAAAAATGAACAACCTTCAGGAAATCAACGACCTGTTGCTGACCGAAACCTCCCGTCGCAACACCGACCTGGTCGCCGGCCTGATCTTTCAGAAGCCCGGCCTGTTCGAAGAACTTTTCAGGGTTTTCATGAGCAATGAAGAGCCTGCAAGCCGGCGTTCCGCGTGGGTGATTGACACCGTTTCGGAAAAACTGCCGGAATTGCTGGTCCCGCATATTCCCGAAATGATACGCATGCTGCCATTTTTCAATCATGACGCGCTGAAAAGGCACTCCCTGCGCATGCTTACGCGTTCGCCCCTGCCTGAAGGCGAAATGTCAGGAATCCTGGTGAATTGTTGTTTCGAATGGCTTATGTCAAGGCCTGAATCGGTCTCCGTCAAAGTTTACAGCATGGAAATACTCTACCGCGTCTCTGAAATTGAACCTGACCTGAAAAAAGAACTCGCCGATTCAATCGAATTGCACCTGGATGAAGAAACCGCCGGGGTTCAAAACAGGGGACGGAAATTGCTAAAGAAGCTCTATTCCGAAATGAATGACCTCAAAAAACCCTGAATCCACCCTTGTTTCCATTCATTTCCATCTTGATTTATAATTCTATTGGTTATTTCCAATGAATTTTATAAATTTGCACCCTCAAAAAAAAGGCTTAGCAATACAATCCATTTAAATTTAAAATCTCATGCAGCACAAAGGCGTTGTTAAATTTTTCGCGGTCACATTCATTTTGGTTTGTTTATTCCAATTGTCCTTCACCTTCATAAGTTACTACTATTCGGGCAAAGCAGACAAATACTCAACCGCACCCCAGGTGAAAGAGCTGGCCAAGAAGATGGCGCAGGGTAATCCCCTGAAAGAAGAGGTCTTATATGACTCTATTTCGAAATCCCGGCTGGAATACTTCAACGATTCCATGGCCTCTGTCAATGTGTTCAACATTCTTCTGAAGAAATACACGTTGAAGGACGTGCGTGAACGGGAGATCAACCTCGGTCTTGACCTTAAAGGGGGTATGAACGTTACCATGGCAGTTTCGGTTCCAGATGTTATCCGCGCACTTTCAGGATATAACCAGGATCCGACTTTCATGAAATCCCTGCAAAAGGCAATTAACAAGGAAAAGACGAGTACCCGCGACTTCGTCGATCTTTTTGCCGAATCATTCAAGGAAACAGATCCGAATGCCAAACTGGCTGCGATTTTCAATACAGTAGAACTGAAAGACAAGATCAATTACAACTCCACGAACGATGAAGTCATCAAAGTCATCCGTGAGGAAAGCAATGCAGCCATCGACCGCACCTACAATATTCTTACTACCCGTATCGACCGTTTTGGCGTTGTTCAGCCGAACATCCAGCGTCTTCAGACCGCAGGGCGCATCCTGATCGAATTGCCGGGTATCAAAGATCCGGAGCGTGTACGCAAACTCCTGCAGGGAACCGCCCAGCTCGAATTCTGGGAAACCTACCAGTTCCCGCAATTGCAGCCATTCTTTGCCGAAGCAAATAAAAAACTGACCTCCATTCTCGAAGTCAGCCAGGATACAACCAAAAAAGACAGCACGCTTAAAGCCGACACGGCCGCCACCGCGAAAGCAATCGCCGCCAAACAGGTGCTTGCCGCTAAGAACGAACCTGCTGCAAAAGACACTTCCAAAGGCAATGCCCTGCTGAAAAAGATCGGCAAGGATACTTCAAAAACAGCCGCTGCCAGCAAGCAGAAGGAATCATTTGAAGATTATGCAAAAAAGAATCCCTTGTTCGCCTACCTGAACCCTGCCATCTACCAGAATAAGGACGGCCAGTATGTTGCCGGACAGACAGCACTTGTTGGACGGGCCTTTATCAAGGATACAGCACGCATCAACAACCTGCTCCGCCTTACGAAAAACGTCTTCCCCAGGGATATGAAACTGGCCTGGACTGTTAAACCCCGTGAAGAGGCTTCGAAGGATGTGCTTGAACTTGTTGCACTGAAAGTTACTTCACGCGACGGCTCACCGGCACTTGGAGGCGACGTGATTACCAATGCCCGCCAGGATTACAGCCAGACGGGCCAGGTTGAAGTCTCCATGTCGATGAACGGCGAAGGCGCCAGGATCTGGAAACGCCTTACCGGCGACAACGTCGGGAAACAGATCGCCATCGTGCTCGACGGCTATATCTACAGTTATCCCAATGTCAATGGCGAAATTCCCAACGGAACTTCATCCATCACCGGCGGTAATATGACCGTAGAAGAGGCACAGGACCTTGCAAACATCCTGAAAGCAGGTAAACTGCCGGCCCCGGCCCGCATCGTAGCTGAAGAAGTTGTAGGACCATCACTCGGACAGGAATCCATCAATGCAGGTATGATCTCCTTCATCATCGCCTTCATCGGGGTACTTCTCTACATGTCGCTCTATTATAACGGAGCCGGCCACGTTGCTGATATCGCCCTCTTCGCCAACGTATTTTTCCTTATCGGCGTTCTGGCCTCCATCGGAGCCGTTCTCACACTCCCCGGCATCGCCGGCATCGTTCTGACCCTCGCTATGGCGGTCGACTCGAACGTTATCATCTATGAACGAATGCGGGAAGAAATCCGGGCGGGGAAAGGCATGCGGCTTGTCGTCAAGGACGGCTTCCACCATGCATTATCCGCTATCATCGACGGTCACGTAACCACCATCCTCACCGGTATCGTCCTCTACATCTTCGGTTCAGGCCCGGTTCAGGGTTTTGCCACCACGCTGGTCATCGGCCTGCTGCTGTCGCTCTTCTCCTCGATCTTCATCGCCCGCCTTGTTTTTGAATTCATGCTCGACCGGAACATGAACATCACTACGGGCAACAAATACACGATGAACCTCTTCCAGCACATGAACATCGATTTCATCGGGCTGCGTAAAAAGATGTACATCCTTTCCATTGCCATCATCGTTCCCGGCCTCATCAGTATTTTCGTCCGTGGTCTTGATCCGGGCCTTGATTTCACCGGTGGACACAGTTATATTGTCAGGTTCGACCAGAATGTTTCGACCAGCGATGTGCGTGAATCCCTGCGCAAGACTTTCGGGGAATCACCCGAAGTAAAGACCTTCGGGTCGCAAAACCAGGTTAAGATCACCACCAAGTACCTGATCAACGAACGCAATGAAAAGGCCGACTCGGTAGTCAACAGTAAACTTTTTACAGGGATCAAGGGCTTCTATAAGACCCCGATAACCTATGCCGATTTTAAAGCGAATACCCCCGGAAAGATCGTCGGGGAACTGAGTTCTCAACGAGTCGACCCGACCATCTCCTACTCCCTGATCTGGAAAGCGTTCATGGCCGTATTCTTCTCGCTGGTAATCATCTTTGTGTATATTGCCATCCGTTTTAAAAACTGGCAGTTCGGGATCGGCGGCGTGGTCTCGCTCTTCCACGACTCCCTCATCATCATCACGATGTTCACCCTGTTCCACGGCATACTCCCATTCGGCATGGAAATCGACCAGTCGTTCATTGCGGCTATCCTTACCATCATCGGGTATTCCATCATGGATACGGTTATCATCTTTGACAGGATCCGTGAATACAGGGTACTGTTCCCCAAACGCGACCTGGCTGCCAACATCAACGGCGCTATCAACAGCACCCTTGGCCGTACCGTCAACACGTCGGGCGTAACCCTGGTTGTTTTGATCACCATCTTTATCTTCGGCGGTGAAGTTTTGCGCGGGTTTACCTTCGCACTCATCGTGGGGGTTGTTTCCGGAACTTACTCCTCTGTGTTCAATGCCACGCCAATCGCCTATGATATTTTAATGTGGCAGCGCCGCCGCAAGGAAGCAAAAGAACCTGAACTTAAAAGCAAAAGCAAGTAGTTTCCAGGATATTCCATTTTAAAAAGGCTGTCTCATTCGTTTGGGACGGCCTTTTTTTACGACCATCATCAGACTTTTATCTATATTTGTACGTTCATTAAGCAATCCAAATTGCATTGATATGCGTTATCCCTTTCTTTCCCTTTTGATCCTGCTTTTCCTGTCTGCGTCGCAAGGTTCGTTTGCCCAAACCAAACTCACCAAGGCGGCCGATGATGCATTTGCCGACCAGATGTTTCTCCCGGCCCTTCAGAAATACCAGAAGGCCTATTCCCGCGTTAAAAACAACAAATCGGAACGTGACAGGATCTCGCTTCGCATTGCAGAATGCTACCGCATGATGAACAATACGAAAAAAGCGGAATCGTCGTACAAACGACTGATGAACAATGCCAAATATATTAAAGACAACCCCATTATCATCCTGAATTATGCTGATATGCTCAAGGTCAACGGGAACTACGAGGAGGCAATCAAGCAGTATACCGCCTACAAGGAAAACGTCCCGTCTGATAAAAAAGCTGATATCGGCATTGCCACCTGCACGCTCGCGAAAGAGTGGATAGCGAACCCGACAAAATACGGGGTGAAGTGGGAAAAGATGCTGAATACCAAGGAAGATGATTTTGCCGCCGCATATGCCGATAAAAAATTCGGCTCCATCGTTTTCACTTCCGACCGCAACGGCGCCAAGGGTCGGGATGTTGACAACTGGACCGGCCTTGGATTTTCCGACTTTTTCCTTTCGCGCATCGACCGCAAGGGCGACTGGAGCAAACCGGTTCTGGCAGATGCCGCCAACACCATCAACTCCAAGACGAGCGACGGCGTAGGGCAATTCAACCCGCGGTTTTCTACCTTCTACTTTACCCGCTGCTACAATAACCTGAAAGCAAAGAACGGCTGTTCCATCTACAAGGCAAGCCGACAGGGAACAACCTCCTGGTCGGAACCCGAACGGGTTGAACTGGGCGGCGATTCCACCACCATCATGGGGCACCCCACAGTGGCATCCGATGAGACCATCTATTTCTCGGCCAACCTCATTGGAGGCAATGGCGGAAAAGATATCTGGGTAGCACATAAGGATAAGAAAACCGGCAAATACCTTAAGTCAAACCTTGGACCCGATATCAACACAGCAGGCGACGAAATGTTCCCCTTTATCAGGAACGACAGCATTTTATATTTTGCTTCCAACGGCCTTCCCGGCATGGGCGGTCTCGATATTTTCAAAACCACCTTTTCGAATGGCAAATGGAGCAAACCGGAAAACATGAAATCGCCGATCAATTCGGCAGGCGATGATTTTGCCATTGTGTTCAACGGCGAAGAAGCGGAACAGGGGTTGTTTTCTTCAAACCGCGCCGGCGGCAAGGGCCGCGATGATATATACTCCTTCGTGATCCCGCCTGTTTACTTCACGCTTGAAGGGATCATTACCGACGACCGCACGCTCCAGCCTGTTCCTGCTGCAAAAGTCAGGATTACCGGCACCAACGGTCGCGCCATCGAAACCAAAACCGACGAAAAGGGTCATTATGGCTTCAATAAAATGCAAATTTCCATCAACACCACCTATGATATCCTGGTAACCAAAAAGGACTATTTCAATGAAAAGGGCCGCGAAACCACGGTTGGCCTTGAACACAGCAAAGACCTTACCCGCAATTTCGTCATCAGGCCCATCCCGAAAAAGCCGGTAGTACTCCCTGACATCCTGTATGACCTGGCTAAATGGGACCTGAAACCGCAATATCAGGATTCACTGCAAGGCCTGATTGAGACCCTCGACGCCAACGAAACGATTGTGATTGAACTTGCCGCGCACACCGATACCCGCGACTCCGAGGAGCGCAACGACATCCTCTCACAAAAAAGAGCCCAGAGCGTGGTCGATTATCTCATTTCGCGCGGCATCGATCCCGACCGCCTTGTCGCCAAAGGTTACGGGGAACGCGTTTCTAGGGTTTTAAACAAAGATATTATCAAAGAGGGTTATACCTTCAAAGCCGGCTCTGTACTGACCGATTCGCTGATCAACGGACTGCCGGGTACGGCCATAAAAGAAGCTGCCCACAGTCTCAACCGGCGTACCGAATTCTCCATCCTGCGCAACGATTACGTGCCGAAAACAAAAATCAGCAAAAATGCCTCTGCACCCAAAATTGAAGTTGTTGTAAAACCGGAAGAAAACAACGTTCCGGTCACAAAAACCAAGGATGGCCTGCTCCAGGGAAATGCCTATATCAACGGGATGACCACGCCTTTCACCTACGATGCCAAGGAAAAAGAGCTCCTGATTTCACCGGAGACGACCCTGAAACTTCTAAAAGAAGGCGTGATCGATAAAACCAGTTTTGATGGAGACCCTTCAAAGATCATCGGGGAAGGTAAAGTTGCCGACAAGGCCGTGCTCACAATCAAGGAGATCCGCATCGGCAAAAATGTGGTAACCGATCTGAAGGCCACCGTAAACAGGAAAATCACATCCATCCAATTCGGCGAGACCATCCTGAAAAAATTCGGGAAGTTCAGCATCGATGAGGCAAATGGAGAGATCATATTCGAATGAGCGGTAAAACCAGATATGAGCAGCGCGGTGTCTCCCCTGGAAAGGAAGATGTACATGCCGCCATTCAGGACCTGGATAAAGGATTGTTCCCAAAGGCATTCTGCAAAATCATCCCCGACATCCTGGGTGGCGATGACGCCTGGTGCAACATCATGCATGCCGACGGCGCCGGTACTAAATCATCGCTGGCTTACCTTTACTGGAAAGAAACCGGCGATATCTCCGTGTGGCGCGGCATCGCGCAGGATGCCATTGTGATGAACCTCGACGACCTGCTCTGTGTCGGCGCTACCGAAAACATCCTCATTTCATCGACCATCGGCCGCAATAAGAACCTGGTGCCTGGTGAAGTAATAACGGATATCATCCGGGGAACCGAAGAATTCCTGGCCGAAATGCGTGAACTTGGCATCGGGATATGGTCAACCGGTGGAGAAACGGCCGATGTGGGCGACCTGGTGCGCACGATCATCGTCGATTCAACGGTCACCTGCCGCATGCCGAGGAAAGATGTTGTTGATAACGGGAATATCAGGGCAGGCGACGTCATTGTCGGTCTCTCTTCAAGCGGGCAGGCTACTTATGAGAAATCCTACAATGGGGGGATGGGCAGTAACGGACTTACTTCGGCGCGGCATGATGTGTTGAATAACCGTTATTCGGTCGGCTATCCCGAAAGCTTTGATGACCAGCTTTCTCCTTCGCTGATCTATTCAGGCAGCCGGAGCCTCACCGATGAGTCGGAAATTCCCGGTGTTGACATCGGCAAACTCATCCTCTCTCCCACCCGCACCTACGCACCCGTGGTGAAGGAGATCCTCGGCAGATACCGTAACCAAATCCATGGCATGGTACATTGCAGTGGCGGCGGACAAACCAAGATCCTTCACTTTGTCGGAAACCTGCACGTGATCAAGGACAACCTTTTCCCTGTCCCGCATCTTTTCAGGCTTATTCAGGAAGAATCGGGCACGCCATGGCATGAGATGTACAAAGTATTCAACATGGGACACCGAATGGAATTTTACATCCCTTCCGGGCTTGCACAACAGGTTATTGACATCGCCGCCGGGTTTGGAATCGAAGGCCGGATTACCGGCCGTGTGGAAGAGAGCACTTCAAGGAAACTCACGATACAATCCGAATTCGGGGAGTTCCAATACTAAAGGGAGATGCCGTCTGAAATAATTCCCTCAAATTGATTAACTTTGCACTCCCATTTCAATTTGATCCATGTTAGAAAAATTAGAGGCAATCAAGCTGCGTTACGAGGACATTCAGGCGAAGATGAATGAACCTTCGGTGATGAGCGATATGAAGAATTATATCCAGCTCAACAAGGATTATAAAGAGCTTCAACCCATCATGGAGGCTTTTGAGATCTACAAGAATATTCTCTCGAACATCGACCACGCCAAGGACATCATCTATAATGAAAAGGATGAGGAGTTCCGCTCGATGGCGAAAGAGGAGTTAAATACGCTGACTGTTGAGAAAGACAACCTCGAGGAAGAGATCAGGATGATGCTGATCCCTGCCGACCCTGAGGATGGCAAGAATGCGGTGATAGAAATCCGCGCAGGTACCGGTGGCGATGAGGCGAGTATTTTCGCGGGCGACCTATACCGGATGTACTGTAAATTCTCGGAAGCCAAGCGCTGGAAAGTAGAACTGGTCGATTTCACCGGCGGTACCATGGGCGGATTCAAGGAAATCATCTTCAACATCATGGGTGAAAATGTCTACGGCCTCATGAAATATGAATCGGGCGTACACCGCGTGCAGCGTGTGCCGCAAACAGAAACCCAGGGCCGTGTGCATACATCGGCGGCAACAGTGGCCGTTTTACCCGAAGCTGACGAATTCGACGTTGAAATCAAGCAATCGGATGTGCGCAAAGACACCTTCTGCTCATCGGGCCCCGGCGGACAATCGGTAAATACCACCTACTCTGCCATCCGGCTCACACATGTGCCTTCCGGGATTGTTGTCTCCTGCCAGGATGAAAAATCGCAGATTAAGAATTTCGAGAAAGCCATGAAGGTACTGCGCACCAGGTTGTATGAACTTGAGCACCAAAAATACCTTGACGAGATATCCAAGAAACGGAAAACCATGGTCTCCACCGGCGACCGCTCGGCCAAGATCAGAACCTACAACTATCCCCAAAGTCGTGTAACCGACCACCGCATCAACATGACCCTCTACAACCTGCCGGTCGTGCTCGACGGGGAGGTCGAACCCCTCATCGAAGCGCTGCAGCTGGCTGAGAATGCCGAAAGGCTGAAGGAGGCGGGAACAAGCTAAAGTAGCGAGGTAGCGAGGTAGCGAAATGGTGAAATTCGTAATTCGTAATTTTTAATTTTTAATTAAAATGAACCGTTCCGAGCTTGTCAGTCTTATTTTTTCCAAAAGATCATTCCTCTGCATCGGGTTGGATACCGATCTTACGAAGATTCCCCGGCACCTGCTTGACCTGGAAGACCCGGTGTTTGAATTCAACAAGGCCATTATTGATGCTACGCACGACCTTACTGTTGCCTACAAGCCCAATTTCGCCTTCTATGAATGCAACGGGACCAACGGTTGGGGAAGTCTGACGAAAACCATCCAATATATAAACCAGGCCTATCCTGAGCAGTTGTATACAATTGCTGATGCCAAACGGGGGGATATCGGCAACACATCGCAGCAGTATGCCCGGGCGATGTTCGATGCTTCCTCGTCGGGAATGAATTTTGATGCGGTGACTGTGGCACCATACATGGGTGAAGATTCGGTGAAACCCTTCCTGACTTATCCGGGAAAATGGATCATCGTGCTGGCGCTGACCTCGAACAAAGGCGCTGAAGATTTCCAGTTTTTCAATAACAACGGCAACCGCCTGTTTGAGCAGGTACTCACAACCTCGCAGCGATGGGGAACAGATGAGAACCTCATGTACGTGGTCGGGGCCACCAAGGCCGAAATGCTGGCTGACGTCAGGAAAATAGTTCCCAATCATTTCCTGCTCGTTCCGGGTGTCGGAGCACAGGGAGGCAGCCTGCAGGAGGTTGCGAAATATGGGCTGACAAAAGAATGTGGACTGATCGTCAATTCCTCGCGGAATATCATTTATGCTTCATCTGGCCATGACTTCGCTGAAAAGGCCAGGGCTGAGGCACTGAAAATGCAGCAGGAGATGAGCGCATTGCTTATTCTACAATAGTAATCCAACCGTGGGTGTCGGGTTCAAGTCCTTCCTGGATCCCCTTGAGTTTGTTATACAATTTTGCGGAGACCGTACCCGGCTGACCATTTTTGCAGAATTTATATTCCCTGCCCGTGTCGCGGTCGTGGATCATGCAGATGGGTGAAATCACTGCCGCAGTGCCGCAAGCGCCTACTTCCTCAAATTCATTCAATTCTTCAACCGGCACATGTCGTTGTTCGACCTTCATGCCCATCTCCTGTGCCAGAATCCTCAGTGACATATTGGTAATGGAGGGAAGAATCGAGGTGGATTGCGGTGTTATATAGGTATTGTCTTTGATTCCGAAAAAATTAGCCGGGCCGGCTTCGTCGATGTATTTCTTCTCTTTTGCATCGAGAAAGATGCAGGAAGAAAAGCCATCAGCATGGGCGCGTTCGCCGGCACGCAGGCTGGCTGCATAATTACCACCTACTTTGATATTGCCTGTGCCCAGGGGCGCCGCACGGTCATAATCACGTACGATCTGCATCTTGACAGGATTAAAACCCTCCTTGAAATAGGGACCAACCGGGCCCACAAAGACCATGAACATATATTCTTTGGCTGCCTTCACGCCAACCTGGGCACCCGTACCTATAAGCAAAGGCCTGATGTACAGGGACGCGCCTTCGCCGTAAGGAGGAACATACTTCAGGTTGAGTTTAACCGCCTTGAGAACAACTTCGGTGAAAAGTTCTACCGGTACTTCGGCCATCATCACCCCCTTTGCTGAGTTGATCAAGCGCTTTGCATTTTCCTCCAACCTGAAAATCCTGATCTTGCCATCCTTGCCGGTAAAGGCTTTCAGCCCTTCAAAAGCTTCCTGGCCGTAATGCAGGCAGGTAGCAGCCATGTGCATGGTAATATTCTCAGAATCTGTTACTTCAAGCTCCCCCCATTTCCCGTCCTTGAAGTAGCAACGGACATTATAGTCTGTTTTAAAATAGCCGAACGGCAGGTTTTTCCAATCTATCGTGTTCATATCAGTAAGTTTTTAGTTTGTGTTTCAGGGCGAAATACCCTGTAAAGTTAGGAAAATTCCGTATTGAAAAAATCTCCGCAAAAAAAAAGATATTGGGTGTCTGTTGCCATTTTGTCAGTCTGTGCCGATTGGCACCTGCTTTGATAATGAATGCTCGTTAAAATAAAACTTATCGATATGCAAAAAGGTAAAATAAACGTTCAGACCGAGAACATCTTTCCGATTATTAAGAAATTCCTCTATTCAGAACATGAGATATTCCTGCGGGAACTGATCTCCAATGCCGTGGATGCCACGCAAAAACTGAAAACCCTGGCAGCCCTTGGAAAATTCAGCGGCGATATTTCCGACCTTACCATCCAGGTAACGCTGGATAAGGAAAATAAAACCATTTCCGTTAAAGATAAGGGGATTGGCATGACCAATGCAGAGGTTGATAAATACATCAACCAGATTGCCTTTTCCAGTGCGGAAGAGTTCATCAAGAAATTTAAAACCAAGTCGGAATCAGAAATGAACGCCATCATCGGTCATTTCGGACTGGGGTTCTACTCCAGTTTCATGGTTTCAGAGAAAGTAGAGATCATCACCAAGAGTTACCAGAAAAAGGATGCAGGCGCTGTTCATTGGGAATGCGACGGAAGTCCGGATTACACCATGGACGAATCCGATAAAAAAGAGCGCGGCACCGAGGTGATCCTGCATGTTGCCGAAGATTCGAAAGATTACCTCGAAGAACAAACCCTGCTAGGCATCCTGAAAAAATATTGCAAATTCCTGCCTGTCCCCATTCAGTTCGGGACCGAAAAGAGTTGGGAAACAGTTGAAGGTGAAAAGGATGAAAAAGGCAATGATAAACAGGCAGAGGTTGAAAAACCACGCATCATTAACAATACGAACCCGATCTGGAAGAAGAAACCGGTTGACCTGAAAGATGAGGATTACAAGAGTTTTTATCATAAACTTTATCCCTATTCCTTTGATGAGCCCCTGTTCTGGATCCACCTTAACGTGGATTACCCGTTCAACCTGACCGGCATTCTCTATTTTCCCAAGGTGAAACGGAACCTGGAAGTTCAGAAAGACAAGATCCAGTTATACTGCAACCAGGTGTTTGTAACCGATTCGGTTGAAGGCATCGTTCCTGATTTTCTCACCCTGCTCCATGGCGTGATCGATTCTCCCGACATCCCGCTCAACGTGTCGCGCAGTTACCTGCAAAGCGACCCGAACGTGAAAAAGATTTCGAACCACATCACCAAGAAAGTTGCCGACAAACTGGAATCACTGTTCAAGGACGGCCGCCCGGAATTCGAAAGCAAATGGGACGACATCAAGGTTTTCATCGAATACGGGATCATTTCCCAACCAGAGTTTTATGACCGGGCTAAAAAATTCTGCCTCCTGAAAAATGTAGACAATAAATATTTCACATTCGAGGAGTATGAAAACCTGGTCAAACCTGCCCAGCAGGATAAAGACGGGCAGCTCATCTACCTTTACGCCACCAACCAGCACGAACAGTACAGCTTTATTGAATCGGTCAAGGCAAGGGGTTACGATGTACTGATGATGGATGGGATCCTTGAAGCCCATTTTATCAACACCCTTGAACAAAAACTGGAAAAGATACGGTTCACGCGTGTTGACTCAGATGTGGTTGACAAGCTCATCAAAAAAGAAGATGCCCTGCCTTCGAAACTCAATGAGGATCAACAGAAAACGCTGAAAGAGATCATGGAAAAACAGATCGATGGTAAAAAATTCTCGATTGCTTTTGAGAGCCTCAGCGAAACTGAATTACCCCTGATGATCACCCAGAATGAATTTATGCGCCGCATGAAGGACATGTCGGCCCTCGGGGGCGGCGGAGGCTACGGTTTTATGGGTGAGATGCCCGAGAACTACAATCTCATCGTGAACTCGAACAACCCTGTTATTGGGAAACTTATCGCGGAAGATGACGGAGATAGGCAAACCGCCACCATCCGCCAGCTATTCGACCTGGCGCTGCTCGCGCAAAATATGTTAAAAGGGAAGGACCTGGCGGAGTTTATCAGGAGGAGTGCGGAGAAGATGGGGAATGAGTAAACGGGTGGACAGGTGGACAGGTGGACAGGTGGACGGTGGACAGGTGGACAGGTGGACAGGTAGAAGCCTGTTTACCCCCTTGTAACCTTTCCCTAACAAGGCGTCTAATACCAAGTTAATTAACATCTTTCTTTTTTAACAGTAGCATTTTTTATCACTAATTTAGCAAAAAATAACTTTAAATCTATTGAGTCATGAAATTAAGTAAAGGCTGGATTATACTTATTGTCGTTGTTGGCGTGGCTGTGCTCCTTTTTGCATGGATAACCGGAATCAACAACAACCTGGTAACGAAGGAAGAAGTCGTAAACCAGGCCTGGGCCAATGTGCAGAATGTCTACCAGCGCAGGCTTGACCTGATCCCGAACCTGGTCAACACCGTGAAAGGGGTTGCAAACTTCGAAAAGGAAACACTGACCGCTGTTATTGAAGCGCGTGCAAAAGCCACAAACGTGCAGATAAATCCAAAGAACCTCGACGAAGCTTCGCTCCAGAAATTCCAGGAAGCGCAGAACGGGGTTGGCTCTGCCCTGGGCCGACTGATGGTGGTGGTTGAGAAGTATCCTGAACTGAAGGCCACACAGAATTTTTCCGAACTGCAGGCACAGCTTGAGGGGACTGAAAACCGCATCACGGTTGAACGAATGAAGTTCAACGAATCGGCACAAACTTACAACACCTACCTGCGCAGCTTCCCCAACAGCATGTTTGCCGGGATGTTCGGATTCCAGAAAAAGGCCTACTTCCAGGCACAGGCCGGCTCGGAAAAAGCGCCGGAAGTGAAGTTTTAATCTGGCATGGGCCGTTCATGACCTTATCCGATGATATCGGATCGGTTTCGCGCAGATTTACGCAAATCCGCGTGAACCATTCTTGCAAACCAATCTCGTAAGTATTTTTAAAACAATTTTATAATTAACCAATGAGCACAACTGCCCAAGATTTTTTTTCGAAGCAGGATAAGGATGACATCAGGCAGGCCATTATGAACGCTGAACTCGACACATCAGGAGAGATAAGGGTTCACATTGAAAACACCTGTTCCGGGGATGTGATGGACCGGGCATCGTTCGTGTTCCGACAACTGAACATGCACAAGACTGCCCGCAGCAATGCAGTATTAATATACCTGGCCGTGAAGAACCGCAGGTTTGCCATCCTTGGCGACAGTGGGATCAATAAAGTGGTTCCGGAAAATTTCTGGGACGACATCAAGTCAGAAATGCTGAACCAGTTCAGGGAAGGCCGTTTTGCTGATGGCCTGATCAGGGCGATCGCCTCCACCGGCCAGCATCTGAAGGCCCATTTTCCCCACCAGAAGGATGATGTGAACGAACTCCCGGATGAGTTGTCGTTTGGAAAAGACTAAAATAATTTGAGGATTTGAAGATTTAGGAATTTGTGGATGGGGGTTTTTGATAATGCAAAAAAACATGAGAGTACTTAAAGGTTTCAGCACATTGATGCTTTGGATGGTCTTCGTTTGCGGGTTTTCCGGGGTTTACGGGCAGGAGGTCCCTGCACTGCCGGATCCACCGAGGTTGGTGAATGATTTTGCCGGAATTTTGCAGCCGGATGAGGTTCAGCGACTGGAAAACAAACTTGTCGCCTTCAGCGATTCCACCTCAACCCAGATTGTTGTTGTGATTGTCAAATCATTGAATGGCGCCGACAAACAAATGTTTGCCTACCAGATCGGTAAGAAATGGGGCGTGGGAATCAAGGGAAAAAACAACGGCGCTGTGGTATTGGTCAAACCCAAATACCCCAATGAAAAAGGAGAGATCGAAATCCAGACCGGGTACGGTCTTGAAGGGGTGATCCCCGACGCGCTTGCCAAACGGATAATTAACAACGAGATGGTACCAAATTTCAGGGACGGGAATTATTACGCCGGGATTGATGCTGCTGTTACCACCATGATATCCTTGTCCAAAGGGGAGTATACCGCCGACCAGTACACAAAACGCAGAGGCGGCAAAGCGAGCCCCTACGGAATGCTCATCCCCCTGGTCATCCTGTTCGTGGTATTCATGATGATCCGCGGCGGCAGGGCACGTGGCATGTCGGTAGGGAAAAGCATCCCCTTCTGGACTGCTTTCTGGTTGCTTGGATCAATGGGTCGCGGCCACAGCGGTTCATGGAATGACTTCAGCGGTGGAGGAGGAGGATTTGGCGGAGGCGGAGGCGGAGGCGGCTTCGGAGGGTTTGGAGGCGGCAGTTTTGGCGGTGGAGGAGCCGGGGGAAGCTGGTAACCAAATGGCAAAATGGCAAAATGGCAAAATGGCAAAATGACGAAATGGTGATATGGTGAAATGGTGAAATTTGTTAAGCAGGTTTGGCGGTTTTATTATGATGGGTTTCGGGGAATGAAGGTTGGTAAGCGGCTTTGGGCTATTATTCTCATTAAAATATTCATCCTGTTTTTTATCCTGCGGCTGTTGTTTTTTCCAGATTTCCTGAAATCCCGATTCAAAACTGAAAAAGAGCGGGGCGATTACGTCAGGAAACAACTGATCCAAAGAAAATAAAAAAGGCTGTCACCATTGCGGGACAGCCTTCCTTTTTATTGTTTGCAAGCTTACTTGGTTGCCGGGGCAGCTGCCCTGGGTTTGATCACAACGTCCTTAACTTCGGCCAGGGTGACAAATCCACCACTGTTACCAAAATTATTCAGCACATAGTTAATAACAGCAACGGCATCTTCCTTGGTCTCGACCTGGGGGACCATCTCCTGTGTGTACTTCTTGCCATTTACGGTCATTTCAAGTTTCGAGCCATTCAGGGTCTGGGCAACGGCCCTCGGTTTGTCGGCCAGCAGGTAATCAGCTTTTGCCAATGGAGGAAATACGTTTTCAATGCCTAAACCGGTAACCTGGTGGCAAACCGTACACTTGGTCTTGTAAATCTCTTCCCCGCGCGGCATCATAGCCTGAACATCGGCAGGAAGACTGGCGTAGGGACCGGTGGCTTTTACCGCGGTTTGTTCTGCAGCAGGCTGGCTGCCACCGCCACAGGAGGTGATAAAGAAGGTAATCGCAAATAAGGAAATCAGGAATAAGGCAGTTTTTTTCATAAAGGTTTGGGGTTTGGTTGTTGGGTTAGAGAAATATTTAGTTGTTAGGGATGGACAGGAGACTGGTAACAAGGTGACAAGGTGACCAGGTGGGCAAGTGAAAAGTGCCAGGCTGAAGGTGCTCATGTATTTGTTGTGACAAAGGTGCCTGTGTTATTGATTGGATTATGATCGCTAGGTTATTTTTTTTGCAAAATTATTCAATTCATCCGAAAGATCAATGACAACATTTGGGTTTTTGCAATTCTTCTGTTTTATGTTGCTGTTTGTCCATTTTCGGGCTGATATATGGAATTCCAAGATTCATGCCGCGCAACACAAACAATACGCCGATGATAAGAATCAGGAAAGGGACCAGTTTTTTCACTCCCCTCCGGAAGGCCATACCGATGGCATTTCCCAGCAATGAAACCATCAGCAGGGCGGGCAGGGTTCCCAGTCCGAACGCCATCATATATAAGGAGCCGTTGAGCGGGCTTGTCGACACCAGGGCACCGGCAAGCGCAATATATACAAGGCCGCAAGGCAGGAAGCCATTCAGCAGGCCGATGACCCAGGTTGAAAGGTAGGTGCGAAATCCGAAGAAACGGCCAAAGATTTTCCTGAACCCCGAAAACAGGCCGTCGAGTTTACTTGTTAGTTGAGCCCCGTGAAAAATCACCGGAAAGGCAACGCTCAGGATCATCAGGGTGCCGATCCCGATTGAAACCCACTGCTGTATGCCCCAGATGTGGATGCCCAGCCCCAGCGAGCCAAAAACCAAGCCAAGGAATGCATACGTGGACACGCGGCCCAGGTTGTACAACAGCGAACTGAGAACCCGGGTTTCCCAGGAATTCTCCTTCAGCGGTAATGAAACTGCGATGGGGCCGCACATACCCATACAGTGGAAACTGCCCAGTAAACCAATGATCAACGGCTGCCAGAAATCCATCTCAGGGAATAAAAACATCTACTTCCTTGTAGTAGGCTTTTCCGTCGGAGGTCCAGTCGACCTTGACTATGTAACGGCCTTTTGACAACCTGGACAATGGAACAGACTGTGTCAACGAGGTATCTGCTGCAACCGGAAGCACGATGTCAAGCTTTTCATCGGAAGGCCGGTAGATGTCGATGCTACCGGCAAGCTGCCGACCCCTGAAATCACCAGGAAACCGGATGACAAGATTGGGATTTTCCAGTTTCACCTGCAACGGCATCGAAAGGCCGTTTGCATTCCTCATTTTGACCAGCTTCTCTTCATGCCTGAGTTCCTTCGGATAATAATCCTCCTCAACCAGGCTGAAGGTCTGATGCTGTGCATAATAGAGGAATGCAAAACACGCTCCCATAAACAATAAGATTACAATCAAAATTCCGGTTCCCCAGTTCCACTTCATAGTAGGTTATTTAAAGGGCCCGACAAAGGTTGCGCGTGTCTGGTCGAGTTGCTTTCCTCCGGAAAACACGCCGATTTCAACCTCGGTCTTGCCATTTGTAATTTGTGTACGATCCATCAGGATAAAAAAGACGACCTCTCCCAGTGATTGTTTTGCAACTCGGGGCGCATCCCCGATAAGTTTAACCGTACCTTTTCCCGAAAGAATGCGGATTTCAATGGGCAGATCATTCGTGGTCTTGTTAACGACTTTCACACTGTAGAGGTTGCTGATCATGCCTCCCTCCTGCTCCTGGAACAGCATTCCCGGGGACCGGAGTACCGTTGCTTCAACCGGGTTGCGTGTGGCCAGGAAATAACCCAGGGCAACGAGCAACAGGCCCAGCACGATTGTATAGAAACCTGAGCGTTTCGTAAAATGCCATGGTTTTTTATCTGCAATCATCTTTTCCGAAGCATACCGGATGAGCCCGGGTTTGAACCCGACTTTGATCATCATATCATCGCACGCATCGATGCAGCAGGCACAGTTAATGCATTCCAGCTGCGTGCCGTTGCGGATGTCGATCCCGGTAGGACAAACTGCAACACACTGGTTGCAGTCGATGCAATCGCCTTTTTTTGTTTCGCTCCTGTTTTCGCTTTTCCTGAGTGCCCCCCGCTCCTCTCCCCTTGGATAATCGTAGGATATCACCACTGTTTCGCGGTCGAGTAACACACCCTGCAACCTTCCGTAAGGACACACAATGGTACAGACCTGTTCGCGGAACCACGAAAAAATGAAGTAAAAAACAAAGGAGAAAACCACCATCCCTGTTAATCCGGCAACATGGTTGACCGGGCTTTCGGTAACCAGTTTGATCCAGGCATCCGAACTGATGAGATACATCAGGAAATAGTTGCCGATGATGAAAGAGATAAGGTAAAATATCCCGTGTTTCAATACCCTGCGAAAGATTTTGTCAGCATCCCACGGCCGGGCATCAAGTTCTTTCTGGCGATGGGCATCACCGTCGATCCAGTATTCGATCCGGCGGAAGACCACCTCCATGAAAATTGTCTGCGGGCATGCCCATCCGCACCAGATCCTTCCATAGGTCACTGTAAACAGGATGATGCAGACCATCACCCCAATCATCCCGATAAAAAAGATGTTAAAATCCTGGGGCCAGAACTGAACGCCGAAGATGGCAAACTTGCGGTGAAAAAAATCAAAGAGTAAAAGTTGCTGACCGTTGATTTTTATAAACGGGGCAGTAAAAAGGAATATCATCAGCAAAATGCCGGTGATATTCCTTGCAGTTGTTAGTTTCCCTTTGGGCTTCCTTGCAAAAACCCAAAGCCGTTTGCCACTTTCGTCGATGGTATAGAGCCTGTCGCGAAAGCTGCCTGAAGAATCATCCTGTGGTTGCATATCACTTGCAGGGATCGCCCTGCGGGGCCTTTGGATTCGGAGGATTGGTGCCCATGAGCGTCATGACAAAGCTTGCGACCTGTTTGATCTGGAGGTCGGTAAGCTGGGTTTTCCAGGAGATCATCCCCTTTTCCGGAACACCGATAGTGATGACGTTCACAACATCAGCATAGCCGCAACCGTGCAATGAAAATTTATCGGTGAGGTTCGGTCCTACCAAACCCTGGCCGCCTTCAAGATGGCATATCTTGCAGCTTTTCAGCCAGATCTCTTTGCCGGCGTCGAGATTCGCCTTATCGGTAAAGGCAATAAGGCCGGCGGCAGCCGGAGCATGCTGCCCCGGTGCGAGGGTTCCGGCAGCAGCCATCTCCTTTGTCCATTCTTCCTGCTGATATGGCGCTACCTTGATCACATCAAACACAAAGATATAAACCACCGCATAGATGATGGTTATAATAAATAACCACACCCACCATTTAGGAAGGTTGTTATCCAATTCCCGGATATTATCACTTTCATGACCCGACAGCAGTATATCACCGGTCAGTTCATCCTTTTCAACGGTATTATGTCCATTCATTTCCATAGAAAATATTTTTAACTGTCTTGAAATTTGTCTGATTCCTTTGAAACGTCATCGAGGGGCATGCGGCTGAAATCCTCCACGTCTTTCTTCCGAATGGAGATGGTATGAAGGATCAGCAGGGCAAAGAAAACCACGAATATGATCATGGAGATCAATCCGTAGCTTTCAAAGCCCCCGATTGATTTATAAATATCGCGCAGCATGGCCGGAATTATTTAACGGGTGAAGGGTTAACTGCACCGGCTGCGTGAACATCCACGCCAAGGCGTTGCAGGTATGCGATCATGGCGATAATTTCCTTGCCTGGCTCCACCTGGATTCCCTGGCTCTTCAGGTCATCGGCGATGCCTTTGGCCTGTTTCATGAGCTCTTCATTGGCTATTTTGTCATATCCTTCGGGATAGGGAACGCCAAGGAACTGCATCACGCGGATCTTCTTCGCTGTCGTGGTCAAATCAAGGTCATCGGAGATCAGCCATTTGTACACAGGCATGATGGATTGCTCATTCAACCGTTGCGGGTTTAGCATATGGTTATAGTGCCATGAATTGGGCTTGTACTGGCGGCCGCTTACGACGCCTTCGCGCGAAAGGTCTGGCCCGTTGCGTTTTGAACCCCACTGGAACGGATGGTCATAGACATATTCCCCGGCTTTTGAATATTCGCCGTACCGTTCTGTTTCCGAGCGGAACGGGCGCACCTCCTGCGAATGGCAGGTATAACATCCCTCGCGCACATAGATGTCGCGTCCCTGCAGTTCGAGCGGGGTGTATGGCTTCACGCTCGCGATGGTGGGGATATTGGTTTTCACAAGGTACAGGGGGACAATCTCAATGAGCCCCCCGATCAGGATGGCAACAAGCGCAAAAAGGATAAACTGGACCGGGCGACGCTCGAGCCAGCGGTGCATGCCCTCGCCTGATTCGCGTTTTACTGCGGTCTTTACAAGTGCCGGTGCCGAGGCAGCCTCTTCCGGGACAAACTTGCCTGCTTTAATCGTCAGGATCAGGTTATAAACCCCAAGGAGAATACCAACAATATATAATGACCCGCCAATGGCACGGGTTGCATACATGGGCTGGAGCTGGGTTACGGTTTCAAGAAAATTCGGGTATTTCAAAAATCCGTCGGCGGTGAATTCTTTCCACATGGAAGCCTGGGTGATGGCGCCCCAGTAAAGAGGAACGGCATAGAAAATGATCCCGAGGGTGCCAACCCAGAAATGAAGGTTTGCAAGTTTTCTTGAAAACAACTGGGTCTGGAACATTTTGGGGATCAGGTAATAGAGAACAGCAAACGTGAGAAAACCATTCCAGCCGAGAGCGCCGATGTGCGCATGGCCCACGGTCCAGTCGGTAAAATGTGAAATCGCGTTAACCGTCTTGGTCGACATCATGGGTCCTTCAAAGGTTGACATACCGTAAGCGGTCACGGCAACGACCATGAACTTCAGAACTGGGTCCTCGCGAACACGGTCCCACGCGCCACGCAGGGTGAGCAGTCCGTTCACCATACCACCCCATGATGGGGCAATCAGCATGACGGAGAAAACGACTCCCAGCGACTGGGCCCAGCCGGGCAATGCGCTGTAGAGCAGGTGATGCGGGCCAGCCCAGATATAAAGGAAGATAAGTGCCCAGAAATGAACAATTGACAACCGGTACGAATAGATCGGGCGGTTGGCGGCTTTCGGCAGGAAGTAATACATCAGGCCAAGGAACGGGGTTGTGAGGAAAAATGCAACCGCGTTGTGACCGTACCACCATTGAACCAGTGCATCCTGAACCCCGGCGTAAATGGGGTAACTTTTAAAGATGTTGACCGGGATGGCCAGGCTGTTGGTAACATGCAGCACGGTAATGGTTACGAAGGTGGCGATGTAGAACCAGATGGCAACATAGATATGCTGCGTTCTGCGTTTGATGATCGTTCCGATCATATTGGCGCCGAATACCAGCCAGATGACAGCCACAAGGAGGTCGATGGGCCATTCAAGCTCAGCGTATTCCTTGCCTGTGGTAATCCCGAAGGCAAAGGTAAGGGCCGCGAAAACGATGATCAGCTGCCAGCCCCAGAAGTTAATCTTGCTCAGCAGGTCGTTAAACATCCTTGCCTTGCAAAGCCGTTGCAGGGAGTAATAAATCCCGGTGAACATCCCGTTGCCGACAAATGCGAAGATGACGGCATTCGTGTGGATGGGACGGATGCGGCCGAACGTGGTATACGGGATACCAAAAGAGAGCGCCGGCCAGATAAATTGTAATGCCAGTAAGAGTCCGACAACCATGCCGATAACGCCCCAGAACAGCGTTGCGTAGGCAAAGTTCTTTACAATTTTGTTGTCATAGTAAAATGTCTGATTTTCCATATGTTATTGGTTTGGTGAGGGTTCTTCAATCGGGCTGGCTGGTGCAGGGTCGGTTTTTGAGGCCTCGCGCGGTTTTTCGTCATCAAAAAGGATTCTGACAGAGGCACTATAAGGATCATCGTACTGGCCGGTTCTCACCGACCAGAAAAAGGCGATCAGAAAACCACCGGCAAGGACTACGCTAAAGGCAACAAGGACAAGAATTACGCTCATATTTTTACACCTGTTCGCAAAATAAAGATTAAAGTATCATATTTCCAAAATACCAACATGGAAATATGGAGAAAACAATATATTTATATACAGTCTGAATAAATTATTTCTCAGTAAATGTACTAAAACGGGCTGAAAGAGAAACAGATACCGTAACAAAAGCGACAATTGATACGGAACTGAGGGGCATGAGAATGGCCGAAACCTCCGGCAACAAATTGCCGGTAATGGCAAAACTCAAGCCCACCACATTATATAAAAAGGAGAGCACCACGCTGATGAAAACAATGCGCATACCTATCCGGCTGAAGGATAGGAAACCGGGGAGGTGTTTAAACTGTTTTGATTCAAGGATGGCATCGCAGGCAGGGGAAAAATGGTAAATATCGTCGGCAATCGAAATACCGCAGTCGCTTTCCCGCAAAGCACCGGCATCGTTCAGGCCGTCGCCGATCATGAGCACCCTTTTGCCCGAAGCTTTCAGGTTGCGGATATATTCAAGTTTATCTTTTGGCGACTGATTAAAATGCAGATGGTCCTTCGAGGGGAAAAATGCAAGGAGGTTGGGTAATTCCGCGTCATTGTCGCCCGAGAGCAGGTGAAGCTCATATCGCAGCGCGAGTTCCTGCAACACTTCTTTCATGCCTTCCCGGTACTGGTTATTGATGCCAATAAAACCACCCTGTTCCCGGTCAACTGAAATAAAAACACGTCCGGCTGCAGGAGCCTCTGACCTGGTTCCGGTTACAAATTCTTCAGAGCCCACCCGAAGGAAATGTCCTCCAACAACCCCCTCTATCCCCCTGGCAGGCAATTCAGAAAAACTCTCAACATTCAGCGGTTGGAAACCCTGGAGTTGCCGGTAAATCGCGACACTTGAAGGATGCGTTGACTGTCGCACAAGGGCCGAGAGCCGCTGCAGGTTCTCCTGTGAAAGCCTTAGCCCGGTTAAATCGGCGCCCTGCCCGTTGTTTCGGGTGATGGTTCCGGTTTTATCAAACACGATGGTGTCAATCTTAGAAAGGGTTTCGACCACCCCGGTCCTTTTGAGGTAAAAGTTGTTCTTGCCAAAAACCCGCATGGTGCCACCCAGCGAGAACGGATAAGTCATAGCCAGTGCGCACGGGCAGGCGACAATCAGGATCGCAGTGACAACCAGAAAAGACTGTGAAGGGTTGATAAACCACCATACAACCCCCGAAACAGTGGCGAGTATCAGGATGATTGCCGTAAAATAGCGGCTGATCACATCCAGTATGGAGTCCCACCTCGTTTGTTTTTCACCGCCCGAAATATCCTGGTTCCATAATTCGGTGAGCCGGCTCTGGGCTACTTCACGCTCAACGATGAGTTCGATGGATGTTCCTGCCTGGCGGCCACCAGCAAAAATGCGATCGCCCTCTTTTTTCGTGACCGGCGTCGACTCACCGGTCACAAAACTATAGTCAACCGAACCTTCTCCTTTTACAAGAAGTGCATCCGCGGGTATGAGCTCCTGGTTCCTGACAAGGATCCTCATCCCGGTCCTGAGGTTTTTCAACGGGATGATTGATTCAATGCCATCGTCGGAAATTACAGTAACCGCAACAGGAAAGTAGGAACGGTAATCGCGTTCAAAGGAGAGCGCCTGGTAGGTCTTGTCCTGGTACCATCGCCCGATGGAAAGGAAAAAGACCAGTCCTGCCAGTGAATCCATAAAGCCGTTGCCTGTGCCTGACGTGATTTCGTAAACACTTCTGAAGAAAAGAACGAGGATGCCCACGGCAATCGGGACATCAATGCTGATGAACCGTTTTTTCAGCCCTTTCCATGCTGCGATGATGAATACAGAACCGGAATAAAAGGCTACCGGGATGCCAAACAGGATGTTCAGCAGACCGAAATTCTGCCTGAGCAGGTGCTCAATGCTGTCGTCGACGCTGAGATAACCCGGAAAGCTGAAGAGCATGATGTTCCCGAAGCAGAATCCTGCGACGCCGAGCCGGTAGTAAATCCCCCTGTTGACTTTACGTTTGGCCCCCTTATCAACCGAATCGAGCGTAATCTGTGGAATATAATTGATGGAGACCAACATTTCAACAAGCTGCCGCAGCGACAGTTGCGCATCGTGAAAGGTAATGATCACCTCTTTTTTCACGAAGTTCACGGTTGAATGCATCACCCCTTCGTTAAGCCGCTGCAGGTTTTCAAGCAGCCAGATACAGGAACTGCAGTGAATGGCAGGGATGAAGAGCTTCACTTTGCTTACGCCATCTTCTGAAAACTCAAGCAACTCGCGGCGAATCTCTTCATTGTCAAGATAGGCATACTGGCTGCCGGGTTCGCGGTTTCTGGCTGTAAGACCGGGATGGACTTCAAATTTGTAATATTCTGAGGCATTGCTCTGGCTCAGGATCTCAAAGACCATCCTGCACCCCTGGCAGCAAAACCGTTTTTCATCAAAAATTATGGGAACGGCCCCGCAATCTTCCCCGCAATGATAACATCCATTTGAGTTTGCTGCTGAATCGCGGTGTGGTGAGTAGTCTGGCATAGCTTGTTAGTTCGGGTGAGCGCTTCCCTTAAACAAAGGGGGTTCATCAATTTTCCCCATTGGTCAGAGTTTCTGTTTGCCGGGCAAAATTAAACAAAACAGTATTACTTTACAGAAATCAATTCACAATATCGTTGCTTTGAAAGAAGTCAAAAATCAACATTTCCTTCCGGCCCCAACCTGATATTTGGGTATCTTTGCCATCCCAAAACGCTAAACGAGGAACCAACTGATGTTTGAAACCTTTTCCATTGAAACACTCCAGGTTTATTGGTGGATTATCATCTCCATCCTTGGAAGCCTGTTTGTATTCCTGTTGTTCATTCAGGGTGGCCAGACCCTCACCTATGCCATCGGAAAAACCGAGCCCGGGCGCAAGATGCTTGTGAATGCCCTGGGCCGGAAATGGGGATTTACCTTCACCTCCCTGGTAACGTTCGGCTGTGTCTTTTTTGCCGCGTTTCCCCTCTTCTGTTCGACGAGTTTCGGGGGTGCCAGCTGGGTATGGATGGCGATCGTCTTCTCTTTCATCATCCAGGCCGTGGCCTTTGAATTCAGAGTCAATCCCATTAACCTGCCGGGGGCCAGGGTCCATGAATGGTTCCTGATCGTCAACGGCCTGGTTGGCACGGTGTTGCTGGGAACTGTCATTGGAACCTTTTTTACCGGTTCTGAATTCATAGTCAACAAGCCAGCCCTTAGCAACCTGGCCGACCCGGCGGGTTCACGATGGATGAATCCCGCCCATGGCCTCGAAGCCCTGCTGAAATGGCAAAATGCATCCCTCGGGCTTGCCTTGTTTTTCCTTGCCCGCTTGCTTGGCACGCTCTATTTTATGAAAACCGTTGACGATGAAGAAATACTTACCCGTTCAAAGAAACAACTGTTCTACAACGCCATCCCGTTCCTGTTGTGTTTCCTGGTTTTTCTCTACGGTCTCCTCATCAGGCCGGGATTTGCCGTGCGACCCTACGATGGATCCATTTACGGTGAAATGAACAAGTATTACCACAACCTGGTGCAGATGCCCATCGTGCTGATGATCCTTGCCTCGGGTGTGGTGTTCGTCCTGCTGGGAGTCGCCCTACCCCTTACCGACACTTCGAAGAATGCCGGTTCAGGAATCTGGTACGCCGGCACCGGCGCTTTTCTTACCATTTTTGCCCTGTTCTGCGTGGCAGGGCTTAACAACACTGCCTATTATCCTTCGGTTTCCAATATTCAGAGTTCACTCACCATCCGCAACAGCTCCTCCAGCCTCCTCACCCTTACGGTCATGAGCTATGTCTCACTGCTTGTCCCAATTGCCATTGCCTGTATCTGGTATACCAGTAGAGCAACCAAGAACAAGAAAATTGATGCGCAGGAGAAGGATTAGGGGGAACACCTTTAGGTAGCGAGGTAGCGAAATGGCAAAATGGTGAAATGCCGGTTAGCTGCCAAAACGGTAACCGATGCCTGATTCGGTGACAAGAAACTTCGGGGTGGCTGGATCTTCTTCGATCTTTTTTCGCAGTTGGGCAATAAAGACGCGCAGGTACTGGGTTTGTTCAATGTATGCCATGCCCCAGACCTCCTTAAGGATATACTGGTGCGTGAGAACGCGGCCTTCGTTTTTGGCAAGCAGTACCAGCAGGGAATACTCGGTAGTGGTGAGTTTCAGCAATTCGTTATGCCTGCGAATGGTGTGGCTGGCCAGGTCAATTGTAAGCGGACCGCATTCCAGTATTTGCTTATCGGGTGCTCCCTGGCTTTGCCGGATGGCAACCCTGATCCTGGCAAGCAGTTCGCCCGTTCTGAAGGGCTTGGTAAGGTAATCGTTTGCGCCGTTGTCAAGGGCTTTGACGATATCTTCCTCCGAATTCCTCACCGACAGGATGATAATGGGTTTCATGAACCATTCCCTGAATTTCAGGAGGATATCCAGACCATCGGCATCGGGAAGGCCAAGGTCCAGGATGATCAGGACAGGCTGTAACGAAGCCGCGAGGGCCAGCCCCTCTTTCCCTGTGGCCGCTTCGGCAATCTTATACCCGTTTGCCGACAGGGTTATTTCGAGCAACCGGCGTATCTGTACCTCGTCGTCGATGATCAGAAGCGTGTCCATCTGTGTCAATTTATTTTCAGGTTGGCAAGTTGGTCGGGTCCGGAAATTTCGACAGGAATGGTAACAGTGAAGATCGCCCCTCCGTTCTTACGGTTCCCAGCAACAACCTTCCCATGGTGGGCTTCCACAAACCCTTTTACGATCGACAATCCGAGCCCGGTTCCCCCTGCAGTGGCATCCTGACCGCGGTAAAACTTATTGAATACCGAGGGCAATTCAGCTTCCGGGAATCCTTTACCGCGATCCATCACCTGGATCGACAGGGTATCATGCTCATAATAAAACTTCAGCCGGATACTGGTGCCGGGTGGTGCATATTGTGTTGCGTTCAATACCAGGTTGTGCAGTACCTGCTCGATGAGCCCGAAGTCAATACTCACCAGCGGCATGTTGGCGGGGATCACGACTGAGAGCGTGAATGGCAGCAGTTCCTGTTTCAGCGACGCTGATACGCTGCTCGCCAGGTCATGCACATCGCACCAGTCGGAACGGGGCGTGATGCGGCCGGATTCGAGGCGCGACATGTTCAGCAGATTCCCGATCAGCCTGTTCAGCCTGATTGAAGCCGTGTTGATCTCGGTATAGAGTTTAAGCCTCGTCTCCTCCGGGTGACTTTGCGACAGCAGGGTATCGCTGGCACCAAGGATTGTGGTAACAGGGATGCGCAGCTCGTGCGAAATAGAATTGAACAGGGTTTTATAAAGTTTGTCTGATTCATTGAGGACATAGGCTTTCCTGGCGGTGATCCGTAGGAATTCCCGTTCATATTTTCCCGAGATCTGTGAAAGAAAGGTGTCCCAGAACTGCTCCTCACCCTGGGTGAAGACGGTGGGTTGCCTAACGGCGATCACCCCCATGTTGCTGCTGGTTCCGGTGAGCGGGTAAAAGGTATAATCGGTGGAAGGCAACGTATCGGTGTTTTTCCCTGCCTTTGCCGAATGTTTAAAGACCCAGGCTGCAATGCTGAATTCGTTTTCGGAAAATTTCAGGTTTGTATCGCCCCATGCACTGTTTTCCAATTTGTCCAGCTCGTTTTTCAGAAAAAAGGCAGGTTCCAGGCCGAACGATTTTTTAATATAAATCCGGGCAATTTTCGAAACCTCATCGATCCCCGTAGCCATGTTGACATCGCGCGTGAGTTGGTATAATGCATGGGTCCTTTCTTCCCGGATCCTGATCTTTTTCTCCTGCCGGCGAACCCGCGAGGTCAGTATCCCGTTGAGCAGGGCGATGATAAAGAACATGATCAGCATGAGCATGTCTTCGGGTTTCCCCACGTACATGGTAAACTGGGGCGGGATAAAAAAATAATCCCAGATAAAGGCGCTCAGCGTTGCAGCAAGCAAAATCGGGCCGGTGCCATAAAAGAGCGCCAGGATGGAGACCTGGAACAAAAGGATAAATGAGATGACCTGGTATCCGATATAATCCTTGACAAAATAGGAGATGAACGACAACAAAAACACAAAGAGCGGGATAACCAGATACTGGCCGGTTGTTGAGGTAAAGGGAGGAATGGAAACCCATTCCCTGAATTTGTCCTTTGCCAGGTTGTCGGAACCCAGAATATACACATCGATGTTCCCGCTGTAACGTATCAACCGGTTTACGAACCGTCCGAGCCGGAGCATTGAAACCAGGTTCCTCACCCGCGGCTTACCGACAATGATGTGGGTAACGTTTTCTTTCTGGGCAAAATCGACAATTGCTTTTACAATATCATTGCTGGTAATGATCCTGAGTTTAATGCCCAATTGCCTGGCAAGGGCGATGTTTTTCTCCAGCTGGTCATGTTCTTTCGGTGTGATGACATGCAGCGTTTCAACATACAGCGCCTGGATATTGGCACCCATTGAATAAGAGAGGGTTTTGGCCCAGCGCAGGAGTTTGCCGGAATACGGGCTTGGCCCTATGGCCACAAGGAGGTGCATCCCTGATTTCCAGGGGCCGCGTATCCGTTTGTGCTGCATGTAATCGTGCAACTGTCTGTCAACCCGGTCGGCCACAATGCGCAGGGCCATTTCGCGCAGGGCCGTGATATTCCCTTTGCGGAAAAAATTTTCCATGGCCTCCCGCGATCGGTCATGCGCATATACCTTCCCCTCCTGCACCCTTTGAAGCAACTCGTCAGGGGGTAGGTCGACCACCTCCACCTCGTCGGCGTTTTCAAAGATCTCATCGGGCAGTGTTTCGCGAACGACAATGCCAGTGATCTGGGCAACGGTCTCGGAACGGCTTTCAAGGTGCTGAACGTTCAGTGTCGTGTAAACGCTGATACCGCATTCAAGGATTTCCAGAACATCCTGGTACCGCTTTGAATGCCGGCTTCCGGGGGCGTTGGTATGGGCAAGTTCGTCGACAAGCACAATCTGCGGATTCCTGGCAATGATGGCATCAATATCCATCTCCTGCATCATCGTGGTTTTGTAGTCAATGGCTTTGCACGGGATCAGTTCAAAACCTTCAGCCAATTGCGCCGTCTCCCTGCGGTTATGGGTTTCGACGTACCCGATGATGATATCACTGCCCTTCAGTAGTTCGGCATGCGCGGTTTCCAGCATGGTATAGGTTTTTCCGACACCCGCGCACATGCCGAAAAATATCTTCAGCCTGCCCCTCCGGGTTTTCTCCTCTTCTTTTTTCAGGGCGGCTAATAATTCGTCGGGATCCGGCCGGTTATCTTCGAAACTGTTCATCGGATTTTATCAGTCTCTAAATTTAACAATAATACATTGATCCTCGGTTCGCCAAGACAGAAAAACTGCGGGGGCTCGGTGAGGGAATCAATTGCCTGCATCAGTTTCTGTTCCTGGACCGGGTTGAAACACCGTGCGCTGGCGATCCTCTCTGCCTGCAGGAATGCCGACTGCGGCGAAATATGGGGATCAAGCCCGCTGGCCGAAGCGAAGAGCATCTCACCGGGAACACTGGTCAGGCTGTCGAGATGGTTGAAGGCGATGAACTGCTTTCTCCTCTCCTCAACCAGGGCTTTGAGTTTTGCACTTGTCAACCCATAGTTTGACCCTCCTGAGGGTAAGGGATTGTAAGAAACAGCCGACGGGCGCGAAGTGAAATATATGGCCGAATCGAATTGCTGGCCAATGAGCAAGCTACCGGTACTGATTTTCCCCTTCATCTGCATGCTGCCATTCGCTTTTGAAGGGTAGATCACCTGCACAATACCGGTTACAAGGAGCGGGTAAATAATCCCGGTTAACACGGTGAAAAAGAGGAATATTTTTATTGATATGACAAGGGTTTTCATTTTCTTCGTTTTATGCACCAGTTCTACATATTGATGATCAGATCGATGATTTTTATCCCGATAAACGGGGCGACCAGCCCTCCCAGCCCGAAGATCAGGAGGTTGCGGGTGAGGGCGGCATTGGCTGAAACAGGCCTGTACCTGACGCCTTTTAAGGCAAGCGGGATCAGCAGCACAATGATGATGGCATTGAAGATCACCGCACTCAGGATGGCACTCTGGGGCGAACCCAGGTTCATCACATTCAGCACCGAAAGTGGCCCGACGCCGTTTTTCCCGCCATACAATGAAATGGCGATGGCCGGGATGATGGCAAAGTATTTGGCCACGTCGTTGGCAATGCTGAAGGTAGTGAGGGCGCCTCGCGTCATCAGCAGTTGTTTGCCTACTTCAACAACTTCTATCAGTTTGGTGGGATTGCTGTCGAGGTCAACCATGTTGCCGGCTTCGCGGGCCGCCTGGGTTCCCGTGTTCATGGCAATGCCGATATCGGCCTGGGCCAGGGCCGGGGCGTCGTTGGTGCCATCGCCGATCATCCCCACCAGGTGCCCTTTGGCCTGTTCTTCGCGTATCCTCCGCAGTTTATCTTCCGGCGTTGCTTCAGCCATAAAGTCATCCACCCCGGCCTCAGCGGCAATGGCTGCAGCCGTCAGGGCATTATCCCCGGTGATCATCACCGTTTTGATCCCCATCTGCCTCAACTCGGAAAATCGTTGTTTGATCCCGCCTTTCACGATATCCTTCAGGTGAATAACACCCAGGACCCTGCTGTCTTCAGCCACCACCAGGGGCGTAGCTCCCTGGCGTGCAAGATCGGATACCACAGTTTGAATATCGTGCGGGTAAAACCCATTGTTGTTTTGCACGAAGGTGCGTATCGCCTCGGAAGATCCCTTCCTGATCTTATGAACGCCACCATCGCCGGCCTTCAGGTCAACACCGCTCATGCGCGATTGCGCCGTGAACGGAATAAACGTTGCATTGATCTGGTGGACCTCGCGGCCGCGGATGTTGAATTTTTCTTTTGCCAGGATGACAATGGAACGGCCTTCGGGCGTTTCATCCGATAACGATGACAGTTGCGCAGCATCGGCAAGTTCCTCCGCTGTAACTCCCTCCACCGGGATAAAATCGTTTGCCATCCGGTTGCCCAGGGTGATGGTGCCGGTTTTGTCGAGCAGCAGCACATCCACGTCGCCGGCAGCCTCGATGGCACGGCCGCTGGTGGCGATCACGTTTCGCTGGATCAGCCGGTCCATCCCGCTAATGCCGATGGCGCTCAGCAGCCCCCCGATGGTGGTCGGGATCAGACAGACCAGCAATGCAATTAAAACCGGGATGGTGAGGTTTTGTGACGCAGGCAACCCCGAGGCTGCCAGGCTGTATCCGAAAAATGCCGGGAGGGTTGCCACAGCCAGCAGGAAAATGATTGACAACCCCGACAGCAGGATCGAGAGCGCTATCTCATTGGGTGTTTTCTGCCGTCTGGCTCCCTCCACGAGGGCAATCATACGGTCGATGAAGGTATTTCCCTGGTCGGCTGTTATGCGGATAAGTATCCTGTCGCTGATGACCATGGTGCCCCCGGTCACGGCAGAACGGTCGCCCCCGCTTTCACGGATCACCGGGGCCGATTCGCCCGTTATAGCCGATTCGTCAACACTGGCAATACCTTCGACCACTTCGCCATCAGAAGGGATCACGTCGCCGGTTTCGCAAACCACAATGTCCCCTTTTTTCAGATCGGTGGCAAGTACCGAAACTTCCAGTGCCCCTGCCATCCTGCGGGCTTTGGTCTGCGTCCGGTTTTTCCGGAGGCTTTCGGCCTGTGCTTTTCCCCTGCCCTCGGCGATCGCTTCGGAGAAGTTGGCAAACAGTACGGTAAACCACAGCCAGATGGCTATCTGGAAATTAAAGGAGGAAAAGTTCCCCTGAAAAATACCGGCAAACACAATGACCGTTGTGAGAACGGAGCCGATGGCCACGATGAAGATGACCGGGTTTTTTACCAGCAATGCAGGATGCAATTTAGCGAAGCTGGCCCTGGAAGCCTGGAACAATATCTTTTTATTGAAAAGGCCTGTATTTGATTTTATGTTCATTTTCTGCAACTATTAAAAGGTTATGCCATGGTTCATCAGCAGATGCTCTACCACCGGGCCAAGTGACAGGGCAGGGAAATGGGTCAATCCCCCGACGATCAGGATCACGGCGATCAGCAGGCCTATAAACAGCCCGTTGTCGGTACGGAACGTCCCGGACGAAAGCGGCGTGATCTTCTTTTTGACCATGCTCCCCGCGATGGCCATTACCGGGAGTATGATCCCGAAGCGGCCAACCAGCATACCCAGTCCCAATGTTAAATTATAGAACACGGTGTTGGCATTCAGCCCGGCAAACGCGCTGCCATTGTTGCCGGCAGCCGAACTGTAGGCATACAGGATTTCGGAAAACCCGTGGGGACCGGCATTGTTAAGGCCCTGTAGCCCGGCAGGGCTCACCGAAGCCCACGCGGTAAAGACCAGGATGATGAAATTTGGCGCCAGTACGGCGATGATGGCCATCTGCACCTCGAAGGCTTCAATTTTTTTACCCAGGTATTCAGGCGTGCGCCCGACCATGAGGCCCGCGATAAAAACGGTAAGGATGATGAAAATGACCATGCCGTAAAGCCCGGCGCCCACTCCTCCGAAGATGATCTCTCCCAACATCAGGTTGATCATCGCGATCATGCCCGTAAGGGGTGTGAGGCTGTCGTGCATCGCATTGACCGAACCATTTGAGGCCGCCGTTGTTATGGTCGACCACAGCACACTGTTCGTGATCCCGAACCGGGTCTCTTTCCCCTCAAGTAACGCCAGGTGCCCGTAAACCGCATTGGATGCGTATTCACCATACAGGGAGATCCCAAGCCCGGCGAGCAGCAATATGAGCATCACGGTAAAGATGGTCCAGCCCTGGCGTGTTGACCCGACCATTTTACCATAGGTATAGGTCAATCCTGCCGGGATAAGCAGGATCGCCAGCATTTCGAGGAAATTGCTGAAGGGGGTAGGATTTTCGAATGGGTGTGCACTGTTGGCATTGAAAAATCCTCCCCCGTTCGTACCCAGCTGTTTGATAGCGATCTGCGAGGCCGCAGGCCCCATGGGGATCACCTGTTTTGCTCCCTGCAGGGTTTGAACCGTTTCGTAGTGCTTAAAGTTCTGAACCACACCCTGGCCCGTAAGTATAATGGCAAACAGGATCGACAGGGGCAGCAGGACATACAAGGTTGCACGGGTGAGGTCGGTCCGGAAATTACCCAGGTTTTGTGCATTTCTTCCTGCGATGCCGCGGATCAATGCCATTAACACGGCAATCCCGGTTGCTGCGCTTACAAAGTTTTGTACAGTAAGCCCCATCATCTGGACAAAATAGCTCAGCGTGGTCTCCCCTGCATACCCCTGCCAGTTGGTGTTGGTCATAAAGCTCACCGACGTGTTAAAGGCCGAATCCCAGGAAACATTCGCAAGGTGTGCCGGGTTCAGTGGCAGATGCGCCTGGACGAGCTGGATGAGGAAAACGAAAATAAACCCGGCAAGGTTAAACACGAGCAAACTGAAGGTATAGGTTTTCCAGTTGGTTCCCTCTTCCGGGTCAATGCCCGAGAACCTGTAGGCCAGGCGTTCAAGCCATCCTGCCACAGGCAGCATAACGTGTTTTTCCCCGGTAAACACTTTGCTCATGTATTTTCCCAAAACGGGTGTGAGTGCAATTAAAAGGACAAAGAACAGGACTACCTGGATCACATCAAGTGTTGTCATTTTTCATTTGAATTTTGGATGTCCCGAATTAGAATTTGTCGGGCCTGACGAGGGTATAAATAAGATATCCGAAAACAGCCAGGGCTATTATAGCGCCGGCGAGGTAAGCTAGCGCCTGATTCGACTTTGTAATCGCTGGTACAACCGATAAAATAAAAGCATTCATAGCATCTCGTTTTAAGACCGGTACAAAGGTGCGACGGGAACTATAAGGATTTTATACGGATAATGCGGGGGGAGATAAAGAAAGTATAAAGGTGGCGAGGTAGCAAAATGGTAAAATGGTAAAATGGCAGAATGGTAAAATGGTAACATGTTGAAACAGGGGAAATGGAGGATGTTTTAGGTACGGCTGATCCATTTATCAACCATCGCCAGGAATTGTGGAATATCAATCGGTTTCGACAGATAATCTTTAGCACCGGCAATTTTGAGTTCTTCGATCTTACGGGGATTCGCATCGGCACTGATGATGACTACCGGGATGGATGCTGTAGCGCCGTCATCCTGAAGAAGCGCCAGCACATCAATACCACGGATATCGGGAAGGTCGAGGTCGAGCAATATTAACCCGGGATGATAATCCTTTGTAAGGAGTAGGGCAGATTTCCCGAGTGCGGAAGTTATTAGCCGCACACCAGGCCGGTGCGAGGCAAGTATTTCTTCCACCAATGCTGTATTCGGAAGATTATCCTCAATGTACAGGATGGTCCCTGTGATGTGATTGTTTGCCGCTACATTGTTTGGCTCCCCGGCAGTTCCCTTGTAATAAACTTCAGGTCTTTCGCAAAAGGGAAGGTCAATCCAGAAGGAACTGCCCTGGCCTGGATTGCTTTCAACGCCGACTACCCCGCCCATGGCTTCGGTTAATTTTTTCACCACAGCCAGTCCGAGACCGGTGCCTTCAATATCCGATTTTTCAGCCCCTATGCGCTCAAAAGGCTGAAAAAGTTTTTCAATATCTTCGGCACTGATCCCCGATCCTGTATCGGTAACTGAGATCCTGACCATATCTGCGCCATCCCCGCCGCGGGTTCGTAATTCAGTTTTTAAAATGACAACATCCTCCTCACGGGTGTACTTTACCGCGTTGCTGACCAGGTTCAGCAAAATCTGCCGTAATCGCTGGAGATCGGCTTTTACATAAAGGTTTCCGGAATCCTGCCCGGGTTGGTGCTGAAATTCCAGTTTCAGGTTCCGGGCAGCAGCAATCGGCGCAACAATCCCGAGAACTTCCGTAATCACCATGTTCACACTGACCATTTCCAGCGAGAGTGAAAGCCTTCCGGATTCTATGTGCGAAATATCCAGCACATCATTGATGAGGTTTAGCAGATGTTTCCCGCTGGTCAGAATATGGCGAACACCCTTCCCTTGTAAGTGGTCCAGGGTACTCATCTCCAGCAATTGGGCGAAGCCCAGGATAGAATTCATGGGGGTGCGGAACTCATGGCTCATGCGCGCAAGGAACTCGCTTTTCGCACGGTTGGCCATTTCCGCTTCCAGCCTGGCTTTTCTCGTTTCCTCCTCCGCCAGTTTACGGTCGGTGATGTCAAAAAAGGTAACCACTGCGCCTTCGGTTTTCCCGCTGATAAAAACCGGGTACGACCAGTATTCGGCAGAGAAACTGGTGCCATCGGCCCGCCATAGCACCTCGTTGTCGACATGCGATCCTTTTCCTTCCTGAAACGCCTTGAATATTTTGCATGCTGTTACATCAAACCTGCTTCCGTCGGCATGTGAATGATGGATAAGATCGTGCATGTTTTTACCCAGCAACTGGCCGGTGCCGGCATACCCCAGCATCTGCAGGCAGGAAGAATTGGCATAGGTGCAATTGCCGTGCATATCGATGCCATAAATACCTTCTGCGGTTGAGTTCAGCAGCGTGCTGAACCGTTCTTCGCTGTCCCTTCGCTCCGACAACAACTGTCCGGCGATTTTTTGGGCCCGGTAACGTGTATTAACCAGTGACCATGAAAGGACCATGAGCAGGATGCTGATCACAAAACCGCCGCCAATGACGATAAGCACTTTGCTTGTAATAAAAGTCGTTTGTTCAGTTGGCACGGAGAACCTCAGCAACCAGTTCTTGCCATTGAAGGAAACCGGGAGTGTTACTGTTCTCGATGCCAGGTCATTATGACCCGGCAGGGCATGACCCTCGCTGTCGAACAGGAGTGATGTTGCGGAAACGCTGTCGTCATAAACCTTCAGGTGAATCCCGGCCTGCTGCTCTGCATCCCAGTGACCCAGGATGCCCTTCATCAGATCGTTCATGCGGAACGGGATGTACACCCAGCCTGTAAGTGCTGCGCGGCGCTGCCGGATGTTCGTTGACGGCATGCCATTTTTATACACGGGAACATACATCAGCGTTCCTGCCTGCAGATCGCTGCTGGTTTCCTGGACCAGGGTCACCTTGCCGGAAAGCGAAGCGATATCTGAATCGCGCGCGAGTTCCATTGCCTTTCTGCGAATGGGCTCTGACAGCATATCGAAACCAAATGCGCGCAGGTTCCTGCCGGAAAATGGTTCCAGAAAAACAACAGAAGAGTAAACCTCCCTGGTTCCTTCGGGTTTAACGGCATACCCGGGAAAACCCTCCTTCCGGATGCGGCTGATATGCTGTGGGAGCTGATTCCGGGGGATCAGCATTGCAAATCCAACGCCCTGGATGCCAGGCAGGTTCCTTCTGATCCTTCCCGGATCGTTGAACGCTTTCCATTCAACCCGGGTAATGGTGTCAGATGCTGCAAAAAGGGAGGTAGCCGACCGCAACAACTGCGCATATGAGTGAAGGCGGTCAGTAATATTGGTCTTTATTTCAGTACAATGAAAAACGTACTCTTTCTTCGTCTTTTCTTCTTCTTCATGCCTTGTATAAAGCCCGGCTGCCATCGTCAGCAATAAGCCAGTGACCAGAATAGCCAACCCGGGCAGTCCCTTTTTCAGGAATGAGGCGGAACTAAAAAATCCGGACCCGGGCTGTCGTTGTTTCATCGAGATTTTAAAACAAATGATTTTCTACTCAGGCGGAGGTATTGCACGGAAAGTATAAATAAAAAGTGGAACCAATCCCTTTTACAGATTCAAACCAAACACGGCCACCAAGCAGTTCCGCCATTTTTTTTGCTATCGTCAGCCCAAGCCCATTCCCCTCATGACCACGGGTGTCTGAAACATTCTCCTGCATGAATTGCTCATAAATGGTTTCATAAGCGTCTTCCCTGATACCCACGCCGGTGTCGGAAACAAAAAACCCGAGCCCGTTTTCTATCACATTAAAACCGATCGAGGCAGATCCTGCCGGGGTAAACTTCATGGCGTTGTCGACCAGGTGCGACAAAGCTTTCCGCAACAATTTCTGATCGGAAACAATTACCAGGCGTTCTGCCTGGGGTGGCAGTTGCAGTGTAAATTCCAGGTTCTTTTTTTTAAACCCGGCCTGACTCTTTTGATAAAGCTCATTCAGCAACATACCGGGTGCAAACTCTGTTTTCTCCACCTCCATGTTTCCTGAAACGAGCAACGCAATATCCATGTAATCGCTCACGGTTTTGATAAGACGATCGCTGCTTGCCTGCAAATGAACGAAGTATTCTTCTTTTTCCTGCTCCGTAAGCCCGATGTCGGACACTACCTGATACATCCCGAGGATTCCGTTCAGCGGAGTGCGTATTTCGTGGGAAATATTCCGGATGAAAGCGGTTTTCAGCCGGTCGCCTGATTCGGCTTTCTCCCGTGCAACAATCAGTTCAGCATTCGATTTCTCGAGTTCGGCCGTCCGCTCTTTTACTTTTACCTCGAGGATCTGGTTCTGATTGAGCGATTGCTGATGCAGGAAGCGGGTAAAAAGCAGGTTTTCAATTCTCAGCCCGACTTCGATCAGGTCAAATGGCTTTGAAAGAAAATCATTCGCCCCGTGCCGCAGTGCCTTTTGTTTGGCTTCCGTTGTAATGTCGGCCGTAAGGACCAGGATTGGAAGGTAAACATCAGCAGGGGCAATCTCCTTTAACTGATCCATAACCTCATAGCCTGTTAGATGGGGCATCATCAGGTCAAGCAGGATCAGGTCGGGCTGGAATGATTGGTACAAGCCTACGACCAAACGCGGGTCGGTGGTCGAGGCCAGGTTGTGATAGCCCTGGATGTCAAGCAAACCGGTGAGAATGTCAATATTTACCTCCTTATCATCGACGATGAGGATTTTGGCGTTTTTATAGGTTGAGTCAATCATGGGGTGTAGGGTTGATGGTTAATTTTGAGGTAGCGAGGTAGCGAAATGGTGAAATGGTGAAATATGGTCGGCATGTGACAACGTCATCAAATTTAGTTAAAAACTCCATCATCCGGGCTGAAAAGTAACGATAAAACGATTATTCCGTCTCCCCCGCTTTGTCCAGCCACTCATCCACCACGTCGAGGAATGAAATGACATCAAGCGGTTTGGCAAGGTAATCGCGGGCGCCGGCATTCATCAGCAGTTCAACCTTCTGTGCGGTAGCATCGGCGCTGACGATGACGACAGGAATGGCCGATGTGACAGGATCTTCCCGCAGGTTTGCCAGCACTTCGCTCCCATCCATGTCGGGCAGGTCAAGGTCGAGAAGGATCAAATCGGGCTTGCTTTCGGAGGCATATTTTACGGCTGACTTCCCAAACATGGACGTTATCAGTCGTATGAAAGGCCGATGACTGGTGATGATGCTTTCAACCAATTCTGCATTCGGGATATTGTCTTCAATATACAAAATGGTTCCGGCTTGTCCTTTTTTAATTATGCCCGGCTTGGTTCCCATTCCGGTTTGTGCTGTATTGACCCTGAGGTCTTCAACTACCGGCAGTTCGATCCAGAATGTGCTTCCTGTACCCTGGATGCTTTCAACGCCAAGCTTTCCTCCCATGGCTTCAGTCAGCTCCTTCGCCAGGGCCAGGCCCAAACCGGTTCCTTCAATTCCGGTCTTCTCCGCCCCGATACGTTCAAACGGTAGAAAAAGTTTGCCGATGTCATCGGGATTTATTCCCGGGCCTGAATCAATGACCGAAATACGGATTTTTGAAGTTCCGGACGGTCCAATATGTGTCGCTTCTGTTTTTAACATTACCGAGCCGCCCTCGTTATTATACTTTATGGCATTGGTCACCAGGTTGAGCAGTACCTGCCGCAACCGTTGCCTGTCGGCCTTCACAAACAGCAGGCCGGCCTGCGAGTGCACAATCTCCATGGTTTGATGCATCTTCATGGATTCAGGGGAAACAACATCGATAATTTCCATCATCATGCCGGTTACCTGGACAGGTTCCAGCGACAAGGTCAGCCGTCCGGCCTCGATCCTTGATATGTCAAGCACTTCGTTGATCAGGCTGAGCAGGTGTTTCCCGCTGGTGAGGATATGGTTTACCCCTTTCCGGTGAGCTGGGTTGAGTTCCCCCATCTCCATCAACTGGGCAAACCCAAGGATGGAATTCATGGGGGTACGGAGTTCGTGACTCATACGCGAAATAAACTCGCTCTTTGCACGGTTCGCCTTATCTGCTTCATTCCTGGCCTTGATCAACTCTGCTTCCGCCTGTTTACGCCCGGTGATATCAACCATCACCGTAAGCAAACACTGATCATTTCCGACAAAGATCAACTCGGCAGAAAACAAACCGGTATGCAATTGCCCGGTTTTTGTCCTTACCTGTGTTTCAACATCCCGGACCGGCTGATGCAATTGCAGTCTTTCCATGAGCATGGACCTGATCCGCGCATCGGTAAAAAGTCCGAGTTCGCCGGCGGTTTTGCCAACAACCTCCTCACGCAGGTAACCCAGCGTTTTCAAAAACGTTTCATTTACGTCAACATAGGCACCTCCCTTGAAATCTGAAATGGCCATGAGCGCCGAATTCGAATGGAAGGCCGTTGAAAATTTCTCCTCCGATAGTTTGATTTTCGTAACATCCTTACTGACCCCGAAAATAACGGATTTGCTGTCCCAATAGCCGCGTTTGACCTTTGTCTCGACCGGGATGAGCATCCCGTTTTTCGAAATCAGGGGTACCGGGCAAAAGTCGGTGGTCCCGGCCAGCATTTCACCTACAATACGACCGGCCTCCTCCCTCCGCTCGGGCGGATGGACCATCAACACCGATTCATCCATGAGTTCTCCGGTTAAATACCCGAGCCGTTGAAGTACCGTATCGTTGGTATGAAGAATCGTGCCATCTTCATTGAGCACAAAAAGGAAATCATCGATGGTATTGAAAAAAGTTTCATAGTTCTTCCGGGTTTGTTCAAGTGCAAGGTCATTCCGCTGCTTGTTAAGCAGCCCGGCGAGCATATTGCTCCAAACCCTGAGGTTGCCGATCTCATTGGAATCAAATTCCCGCTCCCTTTTCTCACCATTCAATCCCACAAATCCGATCAGCTGGTCTTCATTTAGCAGCGGGAGTACCAGAACCGATTTAATTCCGTGCAACTCCAGCACTTCCCGTTCCTGGCGCCGGGAATCTGGCAGGTCCTTTACCGACGGGACAATGATGTTCTCATGCTGCTGCAACAGATCCAGTGGATACGGAAAAAAATCAATCGGTATATCGTTGAATGTCCCCAGGTTGGGTCTAATCCCTTCGTTGCACCATTCCCGGGTGTTGGTCATGGTGGAGCGATCGGGGTGAAACTCATAAAGATAAACACGATCGGCATCGAGATAAGATCCGATACGTTTCATGGCACGATTTAAAGCCTCTGAAATTTCAACTCCCCGGATCCCGGTCAGGCTCATGGATAACTGGAGCAGCTCCTTTTCGAATGCCATGGCACGAACCTGGTCGGTAATATCCCAGTTGGTGCCTACAAGGTGTAACGCCATGCCGGCCTGGTCGCGTTGTACACTTGCCTGGGCTTTGATATGCCTGACGGTTCCGTTGGGCCATACCACCCTGAATTCAGTGTCGAACTCCTTTTCACCCGATATAGCCGCCTGGATTTCCGAATCACCCCGTTGGCGGTCGTCAGGATGGACGCCGGCAACCCATGCGTCGTATGCTCCGCCAAAATCCTGTTTTTCGATCCCATAGAGTTCATACATCCGGTTATCCCAGATAAGGACGTTGTTCAACACATCAAAATCCCATACGCCGATCCTCCCGGCACTTGCAGCCATGGTGAGCCGCGCGGAGAGTTTTTTCAACTCCTCTTCGGCATCCCTGCGTTCGGTCAGGTCGAGCGCGACGCCCCCCAGGAGCGGACTCCCGCCAACCTGTGGGAGGATGAATTTCTGGGTTTCATAGTGATGTATCCTGCCATCCAGGTTGGGAAAACTCTCTTCAATTTTACGGTAACCCGACTGGAAAGTCAGCTGATCATCAGCCAGGATCCGGTCGGCGATTTCTTTGTCGAAAATATCGTGAGGCAGGATGTTAAGCCACTGCGATGCGCCCAATGCTGCATCCATGGTGCGGTTGGCATAAATCATGCGTCCTTCTGCGTCTTTAATAAAAACGATTACTGGTAGATGGTCCATGAAAAGGGAAAACCGCTGTTCACTCTCGTGTAATTGCTCTTCCGAGTGTTTTCGTGCGGTTATATCGGATATAAATCCGTGCCAGAGGACAGACCCGTCGGGTTCCCTCTGTGGCATGGCATTCCCCGAAAGCCATCGTTCGGTACCGTCGTCGTATTTCACGCGATACTCATGACGCCACAGCGTCAAATCCGTTGCCGAGGCAATGATCGAAGCAGTCACTTCTTTTACATCATCCGGATGCAGGATGTTGAAAACGGGAGTTGCATCGTCTGCAACATCTTCAGGGTTTACCTGGTAGATGTCCTTTAATCCTTCGCTGGCAAAGGGGAAACAGGAGCTGCCATCAGGTCTTAGCCTGTACTGGTATACAACACCCGGGAGCCTGTCGGCGATCTTATGCAGCCGGTCCAGCGCTTCTTCCATAGCCGCAGCAGCTTTTATGCGCGCTGTATTCTCCTGCTGAAGATTCCTGTTGGTCTCCGCCAGCTGGGCAGTCCGTTCGTCAACCGTAAGTGCCAGGGTGACATTCAGGTTGTGAATTTCAGCCTCCGATTGTTTGCGTACGGTGATATCCCTGACAAAAACCAGCGCCTTATCATCACCAACCGGAACCATCCTGGTTTCATAATAACATGGCATCCCGTTCCTTTTTGCTGAATACTCGTAGGTTTCGAGGCTTTTATTCCGGATACAGGCATCGATGTGCTGCAAATGAAGCCTGACTACTTCTTCATCAAATACCGATTTAACATTTACCGAATACTTGTTCTCCCCGTCGGGGATGTACGACGAGGGAACCTCGGAATGAAATTCAAGTGCCGTTCCATATTGATCGCTGACGATGATCAGATCGGGAATTGCCGTGATAATGGCATTCAATTTTTCGTTCTGCTCCCTGATTTTCTCTTCAGTCCGTTTGCGTCGGGTAATGTCCCTGATTACGAAGATCATCCTCGATGGTTCCCCTTTGGAATTCCTGATAAACTCGCCATTCACCTCGATATCCATGACCGCGCCGTCTGACCTCACAGCCCTGTAATCGGCAGGTTTACCCAGCACCCCGGTGAACATCAGATTAATATTTACCATGGCCTTTTCATGATCATCCGGGTAAAGAAAATCATTCAGAGAACGGTTAATCAGTTGTTCCAGGCTTTCATATCCAAACATGGAAAGACCTGCAGGCGAAACCATGAGAATATGGCCATCGAGGTCAGTGATCGTAATATTGTCGGGTGATGCCAGGAGTACCGACCGGTAAAGCTCTTCACTTTCGTGCAGGATCTCGTCGGCGCGCTTCCGTTCGGTAATATCCTCTTCAATGGAAACGTAATGCGAGATCTCTCCGGATGAATTGAGTATGGGAGATATCCAGGCCGTGACCCAGTATAGTTCCCCGTTTTTCTTCCTGTTATGAAACTCGCCTTTCCATTCATTACCGGCACTGATGGTTTGCCACATCAGTCGATATTCCTCAGCCGGCGTTTCACCGGAACTCAGGATACCCGGGTTCTGACCAATCAGTTCCTCCCAGGTGTAACCGGTCAACTCGATGGTTTTGGGATTCGCGTATTCGATGATCCCTTCCAGGTTGGTGATGCAGGTCATCACCGGACTCTGTTCCACAGCCCTGGAAAGCTTGCGTAATCCCTCCTCGCTTTTTTTCAGTTTCACTTCTGCCAGCTTGCGTTCGGTGATATCGATCAGGGTTCCTGAACCGCCCGCATATTCCCCATCGCGGAACAACGCCTTGGTTGAAAGGCGTATCCAGCAAGGCTGCCCGGATTTTGTAAGCAGTTGATATTCATTTTCGAGGGCAAGATTTACCGCCAGATTCTGCAGTCTTTCCATAAGAAACTCGTCCGTGACCCCGACAAAGTGAATAAAATTTTTCCCTATGATATCCTGCGCCTTGTACCCCAGGATTTTTTCGATTGTCGGGCTGATATACCTGATCACGCCCTGCGGGTCGATCTCGTAAAGAACATCGCTGATGTTCTCGACCAGGTTACGGTATCTTATTTCACTGTCGTTTAATGCATTGCCAGCCTGTTTGCGGGCAGTCACATCCCGGTATTTCCACAAGTGACCGCTGTATTCATGATCGATGTATGTTGGTATATAATCTCTTTCAAAATGTCTTCCATCAGTGAGTTCCAGTTCATCGTTAAAAACTGACGCTTTATTCGCCAGCAACAGGTTGATGTCGGCGATAAACTTGCCGGGGTGTTTAAACATCCCTTTGCTTTGCTCGGCTGATTGGGAGCAATCGGCTCCCACAAGCGCTTCAGGCGGTGCGGGGATGCCGAACATGTCACAAAAAAGCTGGTTGGTGAGTGCAATTTCCCTGTTTGCATTTTCAAGCAGAATCCCTTCCTGCATGTTGATGATCAGGTTCGAAAGTATGGCAGTTTTATTGGCGAGCAAGATTTCCGCGTGCTTTCGTTCCGAGATATCCCTGACAATAAAGACCATGCTGACCGGTTCGCCTTTGTCGTTTCTGATAAATTCCCCGTTTGCTTCAATGTCGAACACGCTGCCATCTTTCCGTATTCCCCTGTATTCTCCCGAACCGGCAAAGATCCCGGCATGCATCTGTTCGATCACCACCTGTGCCCTGGGAAGGTCGGCAGGATCTATGTAATCCTGGATGGAAATTTTCCTCAGCTCCTCCATGTTATCGTATCCAAACATTTTCAAGGCGCTTGGCGATGCGATCTGGATATGTCCTTCGAGGTCGGTGATGGTGATGTCGTCGGGCGAAGCATTGAGAATTGCCCGGTAAAGCGCTTCGCTTTCGCGAATGGTGGATTCCGCCTGTTTCCGCTGCGAGATATCCCGTTCGATGTAGAGGATGCTTTCAGGATTGCCGTTGCTGTCGAGCAACAGGGCTGAATATAATTCGACATAAAACCGGGTGCCATCCCTTTTAATGCAGAGATACTCGGTGATCTGGTAATTGATCTCGCCCGAGATCAGTCTGCCGATGTTGCTGAGCAGCGTCGGGTGGCAGGATGGGTCAATAAAATCAAGAACCGGCGCTCCCAGATAACGCTGTGCTTCAGCCACGGAATAGCCATACATTTCGGCCAGTTTATCCGACATATACTTCAACTTCCCGTCGAGGGTTACCAGCCCGATGCCGTCGGGAGAAGCAGAGATCAGGGCATGCCATTTCTGGCTGCTCTGCTTCAGCAACTCTTCCGCCACTTTCCTTTCAGTAATGTCGCTGATCATGACATGCCGGGCCTCCCTGCCGTTAAAACTGATCGATTGAGAAGTGATCTCAACAAATATCATTTCCCCGTTTTTCTTTAAATGCCGCCAGGTTCCGGCAGGATTACAGGTCAGGGTTGTTTTTTCAACATCTTTCAGCAAGGCGGGAATATCTTCGGCCGGCCTGATATCCTTCAGGGTCATCGCCAGGAACTCATCCCGTGAATACCCGTAATGCGTGATGGCAGCATCGTTCACTTCAAGAAAGGCAAGGGTGTTCAGGTCGTAAATCCACATGGGTTGCGGATTAAAGGAAAACATGTGCCGGTATTTCTCCTCATTCTCCTTTACCGCCTTCTCAGCCTGTTTCCGGTCGGTGATGTCATGAACAAGGGAGTAAAGCAAGGTGTTGTTACCGAACTTGATAGGGCCCGAAAAGACTTCCACATCCCTGATGTCACCCGATGCCAGGCGGTGCTGAAACAGGAAATGGTTGCGTTTTTCCCTGATGGCTTGTTGCATTTCCGTATCCACCTCGGTGTCAGACAGCGTGTTGATATCTGTAATGAGTTTCTGGCAGATCTCTTCATGCGACCAGCCATAATACCGGCACGCTGCGGGATTGGCATCCCTGATCTCCCCCGTGTCGGGATCGATGATCAGCATAACGGAGTGATTGCCCTGGAACAGCGACTTGTAGCGGCTTTCGCTTTCAACCAGGCTGTTTTCCAGGTGCTTGTGCGAAGTAATATCTGTCATGGTGACCATGCATACCGCCCCATTTTGGCTCAGGACACCGGAAAGGTGAACATACACCGGCAGGTTGCCTGGTGTGGAAATAGTCAACTCGCAGGTCTCATTCCTGCTGCCGTTAAAAACATTCGCGAGAAAGAGGACAAAAATCGGCCTGGTATCGATCGAAACAAAGAAATTAAATGGCTTATGAGTTAGTTGAGACTTGCCGGCACCCAGTATATGCTGCCCGGCAAGGTTAAGGTCGGCAATCAGACCCTCTTTTGACATGGTTAAATAGCCTGTCGGCGCAAAATAGTACAGTTCTGAAAATTTCTCCAGGGCTTCGCGGGAGTCAACTTGTGCCTGCAGAAGTTCTTCATTCTGTATCTCCAGCTCTACCTTACGAACCTCCAGTTCGTGGACCAGCTTTAGCATATCGGATTCCTGATAATCCGAACCCGGCTGTGATGGCCTGCTTTTCAACCTCTCCTCCGCCTTTTTTCGCAAACTGGCTTCTAACGACTTCTTTACTTTTTTCATACTGAAACGATTGAGGCCTCATAGAAATTGCATGGTATTGCTACCAATAGAAAACACCCCGCGTTTTACCGGGATGTCCGGAAGTTCCCAGTCTGAAAACGAGTACCCGGGAAGTTCATCACAACCTCCCGCCTTTTGATGCGCGGGAGGATAGTTGAAATTACTTCGTGTTAAGACCAGAATAAAAACAATTATTTACAAATGTAAAATAATATTCTAAATCTAGCCAATACTCCCAAAGATAATCTCGGACTAAAACCTGGCAAAACATCTTGAATCTCTAGAAAATAGAGTGACGGAAGTAATATAACGCGGTAAATTTCCCTGAAAAATAATATTACACCGAAAATTATTTTTTCATCTCCAACAAGGAAATAAAAAGGCTGCTTCCGTGATAACGAAAACGATTAAACAACCGGTTGTCAGGCCGGGTTCATCCGGGCGAAGGTTTCTAGTGGAAAAACGCCTTGGTGGCGCAATAAACCGGCACGATCACGGCATTCAATGTCACAGCCAATCAATCTCCACCGGTCTTCCGGATGTTACCTTCAAATTCATCCACAATGGTCTTAGCAGGAATGAAGTCTATGTTCGCGACCACGACCCTCACCGACCCGGCTCCTCCCCCGGCCGTGTACCAGGGCGCCAGTGTCCCAGTGTTTTCATCCAGCATAAAGGCTTCGATCTCTGCGTCTTCAAGGAGGCTTTTCACCAGCCCGGCTTCCCAGGTGGTGCCAGCGAATACTTCTACGGGTTCAATATCGTTGTTTGGTTCCATTTTGTAATTTCAGATTACATTGCCCCGGGTTAAAGCCCGGGGCAATACATACCAAACCCGGGGCAATTCATGCCTGGCTATACTTTTTTCCTCCTCCTTATCACCCGGTACAAAACCACGGTTCCGGCCACCACAACGATAAGCCACCAGATCTCAAAAAGAAAAACGATCATGGTTTTGAACATGCCCCACCCGATGGAAATGGCAATCCCGATCCGCACAAACATGTTGGGTTCGAATGAATCGGTTTTCAATTGAGGCTGCGTTTCACTGTAAAGCACCGGTTTCTGGTAAATGATGATCGTAAGTGTGCAGTATTTAACCTGGTCGGCCAGGGACTGGTTTTCTACCTCCAGGGTGTCCGACTGTATCTTGCTTTTAAGCAGGCTTTCTTCCGCCGCAGTGGTTTCCTTGAGTTTCCCTGCCTTGGTGCCGATGTTCTTTTTCTGCCGCTCTTCAAAGCCCTTCAGCGTGGCCCGGGCTTTCTGGCCGGCAAGGAGGGTGAAGCTGATATCGTCCATTTTTACCGTTCGGTAATCGAGAAACAGGATCAGTTTGTTCAATTCCCTTACCAGGCTGTCAAGTTTATCGTTTGGAATGCGCAATACCATGAAGTTTTCAACTACGATCTTCCTCGAGAGGATAACTGAATCCAGGCTGATCTCCGTCCTTGAAAAATCGCTTTCATGGTTGCCGAGTTTGGAGTAGGTCAGGTAACCGCCATACTTCGCTGCCAGGTCTTCGATCTTCTCGGTGGCGGCCCGCACATTGCCCGTGAGAAATTTCGTTTCAGCCGTTTTGATGAATTTTTTATCCTCAGGTGTCCGGGTTCCCAGCTTAAGTTCGTTGACAAGGCCCGGCCTTGACAGGGAATCGGCCACCCTGGTTGAGTCATCAACCCGGAAGATCTCTTTTTCTTTGGCGCTGGGCCCGCAACCCGGCAATAACCCGGCAACAAGGATTAAAGCACCGGCAAATAAAAGTTTGCTGTTCATATTTCTGAAATTTGGCCTGATAATCAACTTGTTTAGTCCTTCAGCCTCATCCTGACAAAATCAATGTGTTTGTTGTCAAGTGAATCTAATTTTGCTCTCCGGATAACAATGCTGGTATCCGATTCCCACCTGATCTCCTCGGGTTCCCATTTATCCAGCTCTCTTTCAAAAACCTTCACGATTTCGCCGTTCTCAAGTTTGTACAACTGGATTCCGTTGGCCATCATTTCACCTTCCAGGTCGGCCGAATAGGAAAGGACCAGCTTATGTCCCGGCGAGAACAGCGGAGCCTGCCAGAACTCCGACTTTGTTCCCGATTTTAAATTTATGAGAAATTCGGATGACCATTCGTAAAAAAGTCCCTGGATATGGACAAATCCAAGCTGCCCGTAAGTATGTTTATATTCATACCTGGCAGTGGTGTCGGTATCGGAGGTGTCGTTCCTGAAAACAACCGGTTTTTCTGCTGATTTAACAATGATCCGGTCAACAGTTATGCTGACGACCGATGTATCACGGGACACGGTGTCGCCTCTACCCGGGAAGCTGTAAACTACTGAATTGTAGACCGACTCGGGAATCGAGTCAAGGTAATAAACTTTGTTGTTGATCACCAGGGTATCGTTGCCGGCGCCGGCTGTTTTTTCAGATTGCCTGTTGCAGGCTATGACCAGGATGATCATGGTGATGAAGGTTGCTGTTTTCATGGTTTGTGTTCTCCTTTCAGGGCTTTTTCTATGTTTTTATCGGGGATGAGCCAGACAATGGATAAAACGATAAAAATTATCCAGGAAATCAATGGGTTGATGAAGGCCAGCGGGATGGAACACATGTAACCGACCTGCGATGCGATCCCCTTCCTGTTCAGGGTTGCAAAAGCTTCCCGCAGGGCTTCGATGTCGTGTGAATTGCGCTCCACGGTTTTTTGCAGGATAAAAAAGGCCATGCCGGCGGCCCACAATATGACGCCATACACCGCAACGGTGTTGGGCGCAAAATGGTTCTCCCCCATCCAGCCCGTGACAAAGGGCACCAGCGAAAGCCAGAAGAGGAGGTTGAGGTTGGCCAGGATCATCCCGCTTGAGATCTGCTTCACCGAATGCAACAGGTGATGATGATTCCCCCAGTAGATCCCGATGAAGAGAAAACTCAGCAGGTAACTGACAAAAACCGGGATCAGCCTTTTCAGTTCGATCCATTCGCTGCTTTGCGGCACTTTCAGTTCAAGCACCATGATGGTGATAATAATGGCCAGGACCCCGTCGCTGAAGGCTTCCAGTCTTCCCTTGTTCATTTTTTCCGAATCTCTTTGTTCCTAATAGGATTATTTATCATGCAGGCCTTTGAATGCACAGGGTCTCTCCCGGTGCCACAAATTTAATTCTTTGATCATTAAATGCAACAATTTCCGTAACAGGTTCAACATAATGTTCAAAAGTTCCGTAATGGACCGGAACCACTAAGGCAGGATCAACGTCGTTCATTAATTTCCGGAGCATTTTCGCATTCAGCGTCAGGGTCATGATCCAGCTTCCCTGTTTGGCCGCCCCCATGTTGGGGATGAGGATATCGGTTTTCCTGTCGCGGAAGATTTTACGAAACCGGCGCTTATAAACGGTATCCCCGGTAATATACACCCCAACCCTTTCTCCACCCGTTGAAATCTCCAGGAAATACCCGTTGCCCCTGCCTGCAAAAAAAGCACTCACCGGGTTCACGCCGTGAACAGCAGGGACTGCGGTTACACGGATATCGTATTCCCGAAAATGAAAACCCTTTGTTTCGCCCCAATCCAGCACCGCAAGGGATTTGATCCCTTGTTTGACCAGCAGCCCGGCTGCATTGCGGTTGGAAACCACTTCTGAATTTTCATTTATCTGGGCCAGCCCCTGCGGGTCAAGATGATCGAGGTGGTTGTGGGTGACAAGCCAGAGATCGATCCCGTCAAAATCCCCGGGGGAATAGACCGGTTCCTCAATCCGTTCGGATCTGAACCAGAAAAAATCATGCACTGTGCCTCGCGCGGATAATGCGGGATCACAGGCAATCCGCAGGTCGTTTAACGATAAGATAAACGTGGCACCCCCGATTCGTTTCAGTGTAATTTCCATATCAGGTCATAAATTTACATCCGCAATGCCGGGCATGTGACAGGACCAATGCATCTTTCCGGCTCCGGCCCTTTTCGTTTAATCATGTTTGTAATCTTTCAGGTACGTCTCTATGAATTTCGCAGCCAGGGTATGACCCAGCGAAAGCGCAACCTTGAAATCGGCATACGACTTTTCGGGTTTTTTCAGCCGGAACCAGGCCAGCCCCCGGTTATACCATGCATTCATGTCATGCTCATCAAGTGCGATCGCGGCGGTGAAATCAATGACCGCACTGTCATAATCATGGCTTCCAAAATGTGCTTTTCCCCTGTACATGTAAGCAAGCTCATTCGTCTTATTATAATTGATATACCAGTTGAAATCAAGGATCGCCGAATCATACCGGGCATAATCAAGGTAGATGATCCCCCTCAGCAGGTGCCCGGCAGGCACCAGGTAATCGGTCGTGACAATCACCTTTCCGCTGCCCCCGCCATCGAATTTCAAACTAACTGCAGCCACTGTTCCCTTTTCATCCTGGTGACCGCAGGTGAGAATTTTCAAGGCGCCGGCCGTATCGCCCGTGAGATAGGTGCATTCGGCCAGCAACTCTGCCGATTCAGCATCCAGCGCATGGATGTGCTTACCAATATGGGAGAAATCGCGAACCGCCTCCGGGTACCCCCCCAGTTCCTTGTAACAAATGGCCCTGTTGAACCAGATATCTGCCACTGTGGAATCGAGCCTGATAAAGCGGGTGAAATCCAGTATGGCTGAATCATATTGCATCACCTTCACACGCGAAATGCCGCGGCACCGGTAGGCAAACTTTACAGAATCCCTGCTGCGGATATAGCTCGTCAGGATACCGATCGCCTCCGGGTATTTTTCAAGAGACATGAGACAATACCCTTCACGCAGCAACGATTCAACCGGGTAAGGATCGTTTGCTGCTGCCTTCTGATAGTACCCGGCAGCCCCGGCCGCATCTTTCATGTATTCCAGGTTATATCCTGTCAGATAACAGATCAGTCCTTTCCGGGAACTTACTGGCAAAAGTTTCCTGTATACCTTGTAGGCACGATCGTGGTCTTTGTTATAAAAAGAGCCAAGCGCTTCCCTGATTTTGGCCCTTTCTCCGGGTGCCAGAAAGACTGAATCGCGGCCGACCTGTTCAAGCTGGGAAAAGAAATCAACGATCCTTTGTGTCAGCGGAGATTCTTCATAATCACTGATTCCTGCGTGGTATCCCCTTGCATTCAGCGTATGGACAATCTCGTTAACACCTTCCTGGTACTTTTCCATATGGATATTAAAAAAGCCCCGGAACATATGATACGTTACATTTGCCGGCTCCAGTTCAATCGCCCTGCCCCAATCGTCCAGGGCCGCCCGTTTTGATCCATTCATCAGGAGGTTGAGGTATCCCCTGAAAAACCAGGCCCCGGCAAATCCCGGGTCATGTGCGACGGCCTTGTTCAGATACCTTATCGTTTTATCGGGATTGGTATAAAGGAAAACCAGGGCCAGGTTAAAATAAGCCATTCCGTAGCCGGGATTCACTTCAATCACTTTCCTGTAGAGCGTTTCAGCAGTTTTTATGTCGTTGCCGGCAAAGGCCATGTTGGCGCGCTTAAAATAAGCCTGGTAATATTCGCCATCCAGTGTGGTACAAATCTTATAACAGGAATCGGCCGCCTCCAGCTTATTCAGCTTCATGTAAACATCACCGAGACAGAAGTAATTTGCAGGGTCTGAACTGTTGATCGACAGGGCCTTTTTAAAATACATCATGGCCTGCGTGATGGAATCCTGTTTGAATTTTAAAAATCCCAGTAGGGTGTAATTTCCGGCGATCATGGAATCAAGCTTAACCGACCGTTCAAGGTCTGCCAGTGCCTCCGCAAAAAATCCTTTTTCGATTTTTTCAAAGGCGCGTTTGGTAAAACCGGGAGCATTGTCCTTGTTTACATCCTTCGACTTCAGCCAGATTTCCCTGAAGTTGATATGGGTGGTATCAGTCTGGATGACCCTGAAACGATCAAACCGCGGCAGGAAATCCTGTGCTGAAAGATCACCCGGGAACATCATGAACAGGAGTGCAACACAAAGAAGGCCCATGGCTATCATGGCAAACCGGCTCCTGTTGCTTTTCATCCCGGTGTTCTTCATCAGGAATTTGTAATTTGGTTGCATACAATTCGGAACTGAAATGCCTTGTGAGTTGGAAATACAAGGTATTGGGAATACCCTTTCCGATGGATGCATTCCTTGATTTGGGGGCAATCCTTGTAATTGGAACAACCCTTGCGGCGGGGGTATTTCTTGTAGCAGGGACAACCCTTCTGGTGGGGACACGCCATGGCGTGTCCCTACAATGCCATTCCGGGTCGCACGTAGGGCCATGCCATGGCATGGCCCCACCTGATGGAATATCCCGAAATCCTTGTGGCATGGCTTGTAAATTTGTCTGCCACATTCCTTCATCAAATATATATGATTGTAACCTTTCAACTTTATACTTAGTTTTTCAAATCACCTTTTTGAAACATTTCAATTTTTCAATAATTTCTTCTTGATCACCTTTTCACACGTTACAATTTTCACCAGGTAGAGCCCCCGGGCAAATCCTGACAGATCGCAAATATAACGGTTCTCCCCGGCGGCCCGCCATCCGAGGTTTTTCTTAAGAATCACAGCACCCTTTGAGTTTAATACCTGCAACTCCACGGGTCCGGGTTTTTCCAGCGTGAATAACATTGAACATTTGGCACCGGCAGGGTTGGGAAAAATGGACAAACCATGTTCCGGTTTTTTTGTTCCGGGAGCAGGATCAATTCCCTCGGTGAAGCCGCCGCCGTTGCCGGTTTTTAGGATCATGCCATTGTACCCGATGATCCAGCCGTTGCTTGCATCAGTAAAACAGACCCCGTTGGGGATGTTCCCGGTCAGGCAATCGAGCCAGGTCCAGATGGTGCCGCCATCGGTTGTTTTCATCACCATCCCGGGTGAAAAACCGCCAACGGCCCACCCGGTGTCGGCATTGATAAAGCAGAGGTCGTACACATCCACCTGCAGTTGCCAGTGCCAGGAAGCGCCGCCATTGGTCGTCTTAGCGAGGGTATACCAGCCGGCTACCCAGCCGGTGTCGGGATTGAGGAACTGGGTTTTGTAAAGGTACTGGCCGGAACCTATGTAGCTGGTCGTCCAGGTGTTTCCGCCATCGGTGGTCTTAGAGAGTTTGTCGTTAAGGCGGAGCGCCCATCCGTGGCTGGCATCGGTGAAATTGAGGCTGGTGACCTCGCCCAGGCTGTCGCTGAGTTGGAGGTTCCACGTGGTCCCGCCATCGGAAGTTTTAAAGATCTGCCCGGAACCATAGACATAAGCCCCATTCCCTGCAACCCAACCGGTATTCGGATCGAGGAACCAGCAGCTGAACAAGCCCTTCATGGCAGAATTCCCCTGGACGGTCCAGTGCGCCCCGCCATCCGTTGTCTTAAAAACAGTGCCGGGTGACATGCCTGAAGTACCTGATGCAGTGACCCACCCGGTGGAGGCGTTGATAAACCGAAGGTCCGTGAAAGACCTGGCAGAGTTGGCAATGACAGTATCCCAGGTTGCACCGCCGTTGGTGGTCTTCAGGACAACGCCATCCCCGGCGACATAGCCGTTGTTGGGATCGGTGAACTGCACCTTGTTTAGATTCCTGTCTGTTGCCATAATCCTTTTGTCAACCCAGGTTGTACCGCTGTTCTCTGTTTTCAGCAGGAGTCCTCCTGTGCCGGTTATCCAACCCGTGTGGTCATCCGTGAAGGAGATTGCATGGAAGTAATTGCCGGTCCACAGGGTCTGCGGTATCCAGTTAAGACCGCCATTCGTTGTCTTCCAGCACACATTGGAATACCAACTCCCTACGACCCAGCCAGTATCCTTGTTTATTAAAGCGATGCTTTGGAATGCCTCCCCGGTATTACTTTGTAACAACTCCCAGTTAAGCCCGCCGTCCAGGGTCCGCTGGATGGAATTGCCTGCCGCAAAAATGACCGAATCATTCAGAATACAGAGACCCATGGCGCCCGTCGAAGTTTGTTTCAGCCAGGTATTGCCGCTGTCGGTTGTCCGGTAAATACCGTTGCTCCCGGCAATCCAGCCCATAGAACTGTTCACAAAATGGATGGCGTTAAGCATTTCATTGAACGGCGGATTTGTTTGCGGGATCCAGTTCACGCCGCCGTCGGAGGTCTTCAGCAGGTGGATGCCCCCGCCCAGATCCCCCACGGCAAACCCGTGAAGCGGGTCGGTGAAGGCCACACCCGAAACCTGGTTGCCCGCTCCTGCATCGTATTGAATGTCCCAGGCAATGCCCCCGTCGGCTGTATGGAGGATGATAGCAGTCGGTCCACCGGCGGCCCATCCATTGAAGACATCGGCGAACCACACATTTTTCAGGTCGGTATGCACGGGACAAGCCATCATCTGCCAGTGGTTCCCGCCATCCCAGGTTTTCAGGATTGTTCCCCAGTCCCCTACCGAAAACCCGTTTAGAGGATCGACAAAGAATGTGGAATACAGGTCATTGCCTTGCGGCAACGGGTTCTGCCATTGCCATTGGGAAAACGACAGCTCCGAAAACAAAAGGAAAATGATCGAAAAAACAAGGTGCCGGTTCATATGTTGGGTATTACTTTTTTTCAGCAATAAAGGTCATGGTTTTTGCTTCATTAATCACCTCCGTCGTGACAAAACCAGTCAGTTTTAAAAACAACAGGATCTCATCCCCGGTGAAGGCCCTCAGGGTCGTTAAATCCTCATATTCGGTTTGTACTCCTTCCTGGCCAATAAGGTACTTTGCGTGCCAGTCATAGGTCCAGCCTGTTGCCAGGTTCATTTTCATCGTACTGATCCTCCGGATGGTTTTATTCCCGTGCCGGATCTCCTGTTCGAAATCATTGAAATTGTCAAAGATCCCGTTTGCCTCGAACACGCCAAAGACGAACATTCCGTGGTCCCTGAGGGCAAGGCACACCCCGTTCAGCGTATCGAGGATTCCCTTGTTTTCAGTAACGTATGCGATGGAGCGCCCGGTGATCAGCACCGCATCAAATTCACCGTCAAATGCCAGGTTGCGCATGTCGCATTGGATAAACCTGCCCGACGGGACTTCGGCCCTTGCGATCGCCAGCATTTCATCGTAAAGGTCGAGCCCGAGATAATCATACCCGTTGAGGACAAACCTGCGCGCCAGCATTCCGGAACCGCAGCCGATCTCCAGGATTTTCCGGCAGTTATTCCTTCTCAGCAGTTTATCATAAAATTCGAATTCCTGGTCGTAATCGAAGACGTGCTGGTACATTTCATGATAAACAGTTGCCAGGGTTGAATAGAGTTGTGTCATTGTTACTATGTTAAAACGGAAATACGGAGATAAACCGTGTTGTCATGTTAATGGGCTCCCTGCCTGGTTTTACTTTCCAGGTATTGAGCCAGGATCTTCCCAATCCGGAAACAAATTAATTCCGACATGTTGACCTTGCTTTTCCGCTCAAGGGAAAAGGTGGTGAGTACATATAATCTCGTTGAATCCGCCACATTTTTATAGTAGATCCCGGCATAGGTTTCAATATCGTTCTTTGCGACACCATACCAGATATAGGTACCCTGTTTATAATTGCTGAAAGCCTGCTCAAAATCCATCGAAAGCATGGCATACCGCACGCAGGCATTGAGCACACTGTCAGTCACCAGTGGCAGACTTACCAAAAAATGATGCAATGATAACGTCGGCTTTTGCTGCTATTCCGCAACAACCCGCCAGGAGCAGGGAGAAGAAGAATTTCACTTTCACTGTCAGCTTCATACCCGATATTTTGCAGCATGACCCACCTGGATACATTCCTGTAAAGTTAACTTTTTAAATAAAACATAATCAGGAACGATGATTATCTTTGTGCTTGAGCTAATTTTCACGCACTTTTTAACCGGAACACAACCGCTTTGTGCCGGAGGCACAACATCCGGGTAGCAGACAGAGGCCAGGAATCTTTATTTCGTCCCGTAAGGGACGAAATGGTTTTCCTCACCACATTTTCTACCAATATCCGGTCCCGCTGGGACCTGTGTGATTCAACTTTTCAATCTTTCGTGGCTTTCAACTGGATTTTGTTCGTCGGTTTGCCGGTGATGTTCATGCCCTACGGACCCTGTACACGGAATTAATTCCATATTCAGGGCGAGGCCGAACATTTGACCATTTTTCCATAAAACCCTGACTTGCCTGCCTTCATCTGATAAAGGTAAACGCCGGCCGGATAACCTTCCAGGCTTACCGGGATTTCAACATTCCCTGCAGGATATGACTTTTCGTCCAACTGCAGCACCAGCCTGCCCTTTACATTGAATACCTGCACCGAAACCGACTGACTGGCTGGCAGGTTCAATGACAACATCGTGCCTTCCGCGAAGGGATTTGGCCGGCAGGATGCCTGCACCCGGCCCTGCTTATCCTCAATTGGTTGAAGGAGCCCGCCGGTATATTTGAAGATCGTGCCGTTCCGGCCTGTCCCGTAAACAGCAGAGGTGTCATTGGCAAAAATGTGATTGGCCGTATTCCCGATGGTCATTGGCATTTCGTTCCAGGTGGCGCCGCCATCAGTTGTTTTCAGGACGAAGCCGTCGTAATCCCAGTAGTACTCCCCGGTCATGTAACCGGTGTTATGGTCGAGAAACTTCACTGCGTAGTGGTCCCAGGCATCCTGGTATATGGAACCGTCCACGAGCCAGTTTTTCCCGCCATCGGTGGTGTGGATCTTATAACCGCGGCCAACAGCGCACCACCCGTAAAGCGAATCAGTAAAGCTGACATCCCATATCTGCGTGATTTCAACGTGCGACTCCTGGCTGTTCCAGTGCTTTCCCCCGTCGTGGGTCTCCCGGATGGCCCCCCATTGTCCAACGGCCCAGCCATGTGTGTCGTCGGGAAAGGTAAAGCCAAAGGTCTCAATACCTGTTGAACCTATTGCGTTCCAGTTGTTTCCGCCATCCCCTGTGTGAAAAACATGTCCGTTCCCGGTGATGGTCCAGCCATTCAGCGGGTCAGAAAAACAGAGCCCGATATAGTCATGACCGGCATAGACCGGCAGCGGGAAAGTCCAGCTGGCCCCGCCGTTGGTGGTTCGCAGCAGCACTCCCTGGTCGCCGGCGGCAAAACCGCTGAGGGTGTCGAGGAACCAAACGGCATTCAGCGGCGAGTTGATCCCGGTCATCATCTTATGCCAGTTGTTCCCCCCGTCGGAAGTTTTCATGAGATAGCCGTTGTGCGTGGCAACCCAGCCCACGGGGAAGGTCTTGTCGAAAAAGATGGACCCCATATCGGCAAAGCTTTTTGAATTTACCAGCGACTGCCACGACCCGCCCTCATCCTGTGATCTGAACAGGGCGCCGCCCTCCCCGGCACTCCATATCACCGGGTAATCCGTCATGACATCCGTTCCGCAGGAGATGGCGGCAAGATAGGGCGGTTCGGGAAAATCGGAATAGCTCCAGGTCGCCCCGCGGTTGGTGGATTTCCCGATCCTGGCATGTGAATATGGGTTAGCCGGGTAATCGTAATGCATACCCGTGCAGTATATGACGTCCGGGCTGGTCATGGTAACGGCGGAGATATACATATTGGCTGTGGCGGAGGTGATCCAGGTTGTTCCGCCGTCGGCGGTGTATATGACATGTGTGTCAAGCGCGACGCAACCGTGCATGGGATCGGTGAAGTAAAAATCCAGGACAGAGGCCCCGGCGTACTTCCCGGCCCATGTATTCCCGCCATCGGAGGTAGCATAAAAATTCCCATAGTTGTCATCGACCAGCCAGCCGTGAACCGAATCAATGAACTTCACCATGGTGACATATACAAACTGGGGGGTTGGGCACTGCGTCCAGGTGTTGCCGCCATCGGCGGTCCTCATTATTTTCCAGGGACCGTTGTCTGATCCGCTCTCATTGCAAATCCAGCCGTGCAGGGCATCGGGGAAAGTGACTGATGAATACCACCCGGTTGAGTCTGTACTGCGGTCAATCCAGGACTGGCCTCCGTCGATGGTGTGGTACCGCAAGCCATACTGCCCTACGGCCCACCCGTTCAGCGAATCGCTGAAGTCGACCGACCTGACAGATCGCCGGGCGTTGTCATGGAACAGGATCCAGTTCGCACCACCATTCCGGGTGCTCATGATCGTGCCGTTCACCCCACCGGCGCAACCGTGGAGTTTGTCGATTCCTTTGATGGTGGTGAGGTAATGTCCCTGGGGCAGCGGGTTTTGCCATGACCATTGAGAGAAGGTCAAAAATGGTAGTATTGACAGGCAAATGATCAGCACAATTGTTCTCCTTGATAACATATAACCTGGTTTTAACCTTGTTTTTCTTCAAATCATATTCATCACGCACGCACGCCTGCTATTTTCCTGGCAGCCCATCCCATCAACCCGCCCGCCGAACCGAGGATCAAACCCACGATTATCCCCAGGACAAACAAGTGCATCAGCCCCCCGGCGAAGGTCTGGTAAGCAAAGTAAACCGCCATGTCGGGAGTGCCTGCCGTTGCCCTTACATCGGCCCATTCTTTAATATTCAGCGGATCGGATAAAAGAAAGGGCATCCCGCAAACTACCAGGGCAAGTGCAGTAAAACAGGCCACCGCGCCACTTGCCATGCCGGTCCAGAATCCCGATTTCAGGCCCGGAAGTATTTTGCCGCCATAATAGGCATCCATGGCTGCCCTGCCCAGGACCAGGAATTCAATGACGAAAAGAAACAGGTTATCTATGTGATCGCGCAACGGCAGCTCCGGGTGGATGAAGTTGTTGATGCTGATCTCAACCGTCCACAACAGTCCTAGACCAAGGCCAATGGTTACATTTCTTTGTTGCCGGTCATCTATCAGCTTTTTCCTGAGTCTACAGGCCAGAAACAACGTGATTGCAAGCAGGATGAAGGATACCAGGCAACCAAGCGACTCCAGTCCCACCGGCCAATTGTCGGGCCGGTAAAGAAAAAAAATGCACACGACCAGCAGGATATTCATGGAAATCAAAATCCTTAAAACCAGGTTGCCCTTAATCCGAAGAACACTCATAATCATATATTAGTTGTCATTTCCCTTTGCCGGGGGTTCCTCATTGATCTTATTCCCGTGGTTATATTCATCATTGTTCCTGCCGATGGTATTCCTCAGCGGCCTCTTTTTAATGATCACCCTGTAATAATAGACGGGGGAGTAAAGTATCCCAAGGAGAAACAACAGAATTATTGAAAAGGAGTACCGGTCATACCGCAGCAGGAACCATATACAATAAAACCAGTTCACCGCGGCTCCAAAAAAAATCAGCCAAACTGTTATGTTGTATGCATTCAGCCCGTTGTTATCAACTATTTTTCTAATCAGTCCGGGGAATACAATAAAAGCAGGGAATAACAGTAAAAAAACTGCAACCGCGGCAATGCTGATACAGAATGTAACATACCCGATTTTGTCTGCTGATTTCATCTTTTAACCCGATTGAACACTGTCATACTGGCAAAGGAAGTCACAAAGGCGCTAAAGGGGCAAAGCCGGATAATAAAACCTTCGTGCGCCTTCGTGTGTACTTTATTCGCCTTTGTGGTCAAATTTATTGCAACTTTTAAAATTAACCAATTTATGGCATACGTATCGCTGAAACACGATTATTTTCCGGGAAAAAGATCTCACGACTGCGCTCCCATGCACCAAAGCAGGATTTCTTCCACAGCCTGTTTAAAATAACACCTTCATAGAACTGATTAAAATTACCAATGCAAAGAAAAATATCAAACCGCCGGAAATCAGATCTATCATTTTCAACCACTTTTTACCGATGCGCGTTTTAAGCCTTGAGGTAAGTCCGCACAAGAAAAGCCACCAGGCAGATGACCCGATAAAAACACCCAGTACAAGTTGAAGTACGGGTAATAACCGGCCCGTTGAACCGGACAACCCAAGGCCGCCGAAAACCGCGATAAAGAACAAAATTGTCATTGGGTTAGTAACAGTCAGAAGGAACGTGGACAAATAATCCTTTGTATATCCCTGCCCTACAGCCGGATCAAACCCAATTTCACGATCCTTTTTCATGATCGTTTTCGTCCCGATCCAGGCCAGGAATGCCGCGCCAATAAGCCGGATCCATATTTCCTGGCCGATCAGGAAATTTGAAACTATCGATAGCCCCATTCCTGCGATCAGGCCATAGAGTAAATCAGCTGTCGCTGCCCCCAATCCGCTGACAAACCCTGCAGCAAAGTTTTTATTGATTGTGCGGTTTATGCAAAGTATCCCGATCGGCCCAACCGGCGCCGCAACCGAGAACCCAAGGATTAAACCTTTGTATAGCATCTCCAAAGTCATGACACTTCGTTCGGGGTAAAGGATGGGTCTGTCATTTTTCGTGCCGGGAATGCCAGATTATGAACCAGGCATCTGTTGATTTTCAATTCTTCAATGCACATCAATCCCGTCAAAATATATTTCAGTGATTGCCGTATCGTCATACTTGTCGCCAGGGTATACTTCCATGATCTCAAATTTCATGGTCCACCAGGGTTTGGATTTCAGCATCTCAAAGTTCTTCCGGTCGCCGTTTCCGATCGGGGCAAATGAAAAGGACTGCTCCCGCCGGGTATCCGCCAGGTTCAGGATGGCAAAGGGTTTATTGTTGATGTACATTTTCAGCTTTTTAACCCTGGAGTTTTCTTTCCATGCATTCGCGCTCTTCACGTACCCGTTCACGATGATCACCTTGGTGATGCGCGGGTTTTCGGGCGGGAAACTGTACAACAGGTATTCGCCAATGCCATAACCGGGAACACCTTCAATCCAGGCAGTCTTGTAACTCAGGTCGTGAGAATTACGCGCCGAATAGGTTATTCCCTTCAAAGGCTTTAGTTCCGAGGAAGCAGATGCAGTGTCGCGACCGCCGCCGCAATACCAACTGCAACCCTGGCTTAAAATGTCCCAATAATTCTCGTGGGCATCATCACAGTTGTCGTATATTTTTTTCTCTTCCGGTGAAAGTTTGTCATAGTCCTTCTGGTTGTTGACTTTTTTCCAGATACCTTCACATTGTTCCATTTGTTTGATGAATGCAATTTCTCCTTCCGGGCTTACGTCAACCAGGCGCCCCAGCACCGGTTCCATTTCCTTGATAGATTGGGCGAATATTGCCAGGGAGAACAGGGAAAATATCACGATTAGAATTTGGCGCATAATGATCGCTTTAAAAGATCTCTCCATCCATTACGAATTTAAAAATTTTTCCTGCAGTTTTTTTGAAGTTCACCTTCAAAAACTATCTGAAATTCCTTTTGAAAGCCCGCAGGCAGACGAGGCTTTCTAGCGGACAACATGGTATCTTTTTAAACTCCACGATCTGTGGATGTTATAATACTTCATGGTTTCAACATATTTCAAAATCCCTATATTTTTTGCAAAGTAAATTTCACGGAAATAGAATTCCGGATTGGGGCCAGTGCTGTCGATTGAGATCATTTTCGAACACAAAACATTGGAATAAATAACATTGTTTATTGTATCCGTGGGAATAGCCCTGCATGTAAAGACACAGCCGCCCAGGCAGTTTGGTGAATAAATCTTCGTATTTGGCTCCCATCCTGAAACATATGCAACAGGTCCCTGGATTTCATGTTGCAGCGTATCGCCGGTATCTTTCACTTTCCTGGCAATCGTCAGGCAATTAGGGCCCGGGCAAAAATACCCGATTTCAAAATCGCTCAGAAACTGGCTTTTAAAATACATGGCAATGATTTCCCGCGTCATGCCAGGGTAAAAATTGTCGTGGGCATTTGAAAAATAAGAGCTCACACAAGTACTGTCTAATAAGTGGGTTGAATCATTCTGATAAATCCAGTAACTGTCTTTTTGATACACAAACATTTGTTTCATCTCATCTGATATTGCATAATGCGGCAACTCTTTTTTACATGACGTAAAAAGAGCAGGCATCAGGCATAAACAGAGAAGGAGTTTAAGTTTCATCAATATTTTCTTTTCGATACGAACTCAGATGAAATTATCACTCATGCTTTAGCATTCAAAACGCCACACCCACATTAAAATTAAAATTCACGGCCATGTGCCAGTTATAGTAGGTATCATGCAATGGCACCGGGTACAGCCCACCCGGGCCAGGATGATAAGAAGAGCCATAAACGGTCATGTCATGATAAACATCCAAAATTCCATATCCACCGTTTATATCCATGAAAAGATAATGGTTAACGAACTTCATGCCGATATTTATGAAAGCTGCGCGAATGTTTACCACATCATCCATTTTTCTGTAATCCCCCTCCTCCCGCTGAAAATCATTCAACCACGGAATATAATTCTTTGAATCGACAGTCATATACCTGTAAACGCCTCTTAGCGACGCATACAACATCCAGACCTTTTTGCCTGACACTTTTGTAACAGCGTAGATATTCAGTTGCGGTATCGCATAAAATCCTGAATAATAACCAAGCGCGCCTTAATCTATTGGTCCGCCTATAAAATAGTAGCTTATATTCCAGTTATTTGCATACATGTACCCTGCCGACACAGCCAGGCCAATCCTTCCAGGTTTAAATTCATAGGAAATCCCGGCCTGTTGCCAAAATAAAAGGTTTGCCGGGTTTACCGAAATGAAATGTTTGGGCACCCGCAGTTCAGAAACCGGGTCGCTACCCTGGCCAGGTGAAGAGAAAGAGACTAAGGCGAACAGAAACGATAAAAAGATATTCTTCATTTTTTTAGTATGACAAAGTTAAAGATTATTAAACCGAAACAACAAGGGTCAAATGTTTCATGGGTGACAGGTATTTTGGACAAAGCCCTGCCGGATTGCTGGAGATCGTTTTAAAAATGTATGACTTCAAAACAACTATCAGTCACCTAGCCTTTTACCCGGCATGGCCATTCCGTCAAATGTTGAAGTTAATGATGCTGCTTTTCCATCTTTGTTTAACGTGAATGACAGCCGGCTTGCAGCTTCCATCATAAAATAATCCAATTCACTCGTGGGCAGCAACTCGTATTTAGGCATGTTAGGCGTTAATACAAATAATTTGTCATGCTCTCTTATGATCTCAATTACGTAATTATTTCCAAAATCATACCTGCCGGTTAATTTATCGAAAAAGTCCGGATTTATTTTTACAGGCTTTTCATCTTTTAACCTGTTGGCTTCAAAAGACACACCATCCTGATATTGAATTAATCGCTCAAAAATTGATGAGGTGTCAGATACAAATTTAATCTTTGCATTCATCGCTTTGAAATAAAATTCGTTTGCAGAAACCGCGGTCAATGGATTTGGCGCCTGGCCAGTTACCTGTCCAAATAGTTGTTTGCCTTTCAACGTAATCAGCATGGCCATGCCATGACCATAATCATACCTGCCAGCATATTTTTTCAAATTATTTTCATTTACTGTTGTGTCAGATACTCCTGAATTTTGCTTCTCCATTTTATCCGCAAGAATAAATTCAGATATCGCCTGGCCATTTAATATTGGATTAATCCCTTTGGGTGCCGGAAGTGCGTTTAACAAAACACAAACTGTAAGTTTATTTTCCGGCTGCCGTTCGAGATAAGAAAAGAAACCGCTCGAAACCCCTGAGTGCTGAATAAACCTGACGCCCCTGTTAATACTTAAGAACCAGCCAAATCCATAGTCAACCTTGCCGCCATTATTTAAAGCCGCCTGTGTGAAAGCTGTTTTCAGCGTGGCATCAGTCAGCACTTTTCCATTAAAGACAGCTTCGTTCCATTTAAATAAATCCACGGTAGTGGAATAAATACTCCCAACCCCCAAAGCCCACGACATTTCCTGAAAGTCAGCCTTTTTAACTGTTTCATCCTTCATGCTGTATCCTTGCGCTTCATTATCCAGCACAATATTTGTTTCATAAATACCGGTATTCGTCATTCCCAGTGGTTTGAAAAATGTTTCGTAAAGATAGTCGCCCAAAGTCCTTCCTGAAATTCTTGCAACGATATAACCTAAAATGAAATACCCGGAATTATCATATTGAAAGCGTTCTCCGGGATTAAAATCGTACGAGTTTTTTTTAATGACATCCAGCAATGCCTGGGGTGTAACAGGTTGGCTTACATCTAAATTTGGTTGAAAATCATAATCATGAATTCCTGATGTATGTGTAAGAAGCTGATAAATGGTCACTTCATTGCCGCGCGGAAAATCGGGTATGTACTTTGATAATTTATCCGCTGTGCTTATCCGGCCTTCTTCCTGGAGTTTGAGAATGGCAGCAGCTGTAAATTGTTTTGAAATTGAACCAATTTTGAACTTGGTATCCGGTGTAACCCTGATTTTCTTTTCAATATTGGCATACCCAAATCCTTTTTGGAAAATAATCTCTCCGTTTTGGGAAACCAATGCCGAAGCTCCCGGCATGGTGTCAATTTGCAGCCTTCTGAATATGTTCGAAATACAACTATCCAATCCTGGTTTTTTGCTCGTCTCCCGGGCTTGCAGATTAAAACTTACAGTAAAGTTGAGAGAAATGATAATGAACGAAACAAAACCAATTATTTTTTTCATAATTACTTTTTTATGGGTTGTCGTGTAACCAGACATCATCTTTTATCTGCGTCCATGAATTCATATTTGAACGATAGTTCGAATCTTTGCCAAATCAATAAGTTGTGGGCGAATCTAACTGAAAAGTTACTAATACACAAATTTTCACGAATTTGGCAGTTTATTTCTGTGTCAAGTCAGGAATTTCGTCCAAATTATAATAGATTTTCAAACCTCGTTCTTTAGCAATTCTTACGTCTTCGTCTGCTCCTTTTGATGCTCCTTCAATGCGAAGAACTGCATCGCACTTCTCAAGAAGTCTATGTGCAACTGGATATTGAATTTCATCCCAGACACTGTCGCCAATATGCTTTGAACCAGCCAAGTGCATCAGTGGTAAGGCCACCCACTCTCCAATCATTGGAATATGTCCCTTACGGAACAAAGGCAAGGCCACAGATTCAAGTTTATCTAAATTTCTCCCTATGAGAACTGGGTCATCGTTGGTTCCACCTCGATACGGACCTGCAATAAGAATCATCATAATTTCAAATTGTTTTATGTCAAAGAATATTATTAAGTTTTATGCCCCGTTGCCTCTGTCATATACTTCACTACATTGGGTCAATTTTGTGCCATCTTTTTTTGAATATTCATACGTGAATTTCCGTAACACATACCAATTGTCGGAAAGAACTTTGCTGTCTGTAATTTTAATGTTGTCAATCATATTGTTTGTCTTGCAAATTGCCCCTAACAATTAAGGATTTCATCTGCAAATTACGAAAAAAACAAACATTGCGGTTGAAACGATATTTTATTGCAGATAAATCCGAGTTGAACGAAGCCGCCTGTTTATCAATGTGATAGGGAGGGCAACAGCAATTTGTAAGTTCGTGGTGAAGTAAGGATTAAAAGTCGATCATGGTGTTTGTTTGAAGAAAAACTGATTGTAACTCAAGGTATCGTGGTGCATTTGCCG
>CAIWMX010000112.1 GCA_903913885.1 uncultured Bacteroidales bacterium
ATGTCACCTAAACCTCCATCAAGTCTCATATTTACTATTGAATACAACAAACCATAGGTTGTTGTAAGTGAAGGCTGACCTGCAGTAAAGATATAATATGAACTATCATCATCTCGTTTTTGAATTGCAAGTACAGGTTGCCTAAATCCGCTAGTTCCACCATAATTTAATCCATCGCCATTTGGCATGATGGTCTTGTTTTTATTCCAAACTTGATTCCCATTGGAAAAAAATAAGATATTTCCAATTGAATCAGATATGTTGATGGTGACAGCAGAACTCATCATAACCCCATTAGGAATTACAATTGGATTACCTGAATTAAAAGTGACCCCAGTCCCTATTGGGGGAGTAAACCCAAAATACCAATTATTGAATTCTCCCTGGGAAAACCCAAAGAATGGCAACAACAATATTAATCCGGTTATTAAATTAACTCTCATTCAGTTATTCAGAAAACATCATCTAACATTGGTTGTATCAATCCCTCAAACACCTCACCGGAAACGCATTTGCCCGGCTCGACGGATAGAGCGACACCGAAAAATCATACACATTCATCCCGTGCGAGATCGCTTTGACGGCATTCCAAGGCGTGGAAGTCCAGAATAGCGTGGCAAACCCGTTGAAACTCCAGCTTGAATTCAGATAGAAGACGCCGCTTGTTTGCGCGCGGAATCCTGCCATGATGGTATCTTGCAACGGTTTGCCGGCTAAACCATTACCCAGGTAAAAATTGAACAAGGTGGTCCATTCTGCTTCCGTGGGAACATGCCAGCCCGGTGGGCACAAGCCCTGTCCGGCCGGGGTATCGTCGTACTTCATCACCTCATCCCACTGGTAAAGTCCGCCATATTTGGTACAATTGCCTGTTACGTCACTGTAGCAATATTTTTCTGAAAGGCAATTGTCGTTCTGAACCTGTGAGGAATTCAGTACCGTTCCGTAATTCAGGTTGGAAGCCATCCAGCATTGAGAACCGATTTGTACTGTCGGGTAAACTTTGTTATCCCGGATGTCCGTCAGGTTGTTGCCGCAAGTGAACGACGGGTTGGGCTGAACCATGATGGTTTTTGTTTTAGTTGCAAGGCAGGTAAAAACGTTGGAGTAACCATAGGTGATTGTTTTCAGCCCGGTTCCGGCGACAGAAGGGGTGAAAGTTCCGGTAATCGAATTTACTCCCGGACCACTGTACTGGCCACCCAGCGGCAATCCTCCGTGTAAATTGAATGGCTTGCCACTTAGGAGGGTTACCGTGTCGAAACACATGGTAAAGGAAACGAGCGGAACAGGGTTGCCGCTCATAATGATCTTGGCGGAACTGGCCGGGTTGCCCGTGACACAGTTGAGATTGGAGGTGATCATGCACCGGATGCTGTCGCCCACGACCGGGTTGCAGGTGAACGTGGTTGAATTGTTACCGGCATTCACCCCGTTCAATTTCCATTGATACGATGGCGACCCTCCGCCGTTGGTCGGGTTGGCGGTATAGGTGACCGCCGTTCCCGGGCAGAACGGATTCGTCGGTGTTGAAATGGTTACCCCCGCCGGCAGGTTGGTATTGACCGTCATCGTGAGAATGTTCGACAAGGCCGGGTTGCCGGTTATACACGATGCTGA
>CAIWMX010000113.1 GCA_903913885.1 uncultured Bacteroidales bacterium
AAAACCTTTCGCCAAAGTTTTCTGATAAACCGGAATATCTTTAGGCGGTGTTTCAACCAACGCACCAAGAAGATCCGCCTTTGCAGAGTAGGGATTCGGGAGTCCTCTATTTGGCTGTACAATTTCCTCTTCACCCCATGGCAGGCTGTAGCGAATATGTACATCACCGGCAGGGATGCTCCCACTCTCTCCAATAAGGTCGGAGACCGTCGCCTTTATCTCTTGAATGGGACTTGTAGAACCGACCACCACCTTGCCGGAATAAGAACCGTTCCGTGCTCCCGATAGTTTGACCGGACGAACGGGCTCGCAAGGGTCGCCCCAGTCGAGATCAAAATCACTTCCCATGGCATCGCTGTTCCAGACTTGAAAGCCCTTTGGACGCGTCGTATTGGAAATAATTCCATCGTTTGATGTCACAAGTTGTACCTTATCAAGAAAGCAGGTACTCCACTGTAAATCGGGATCGGCGGACGGTGCTTTAGGCAGGAGCACCTTGTTATAGGGTGCGCGCACAAGCTCAATGGCCAGCACATTTACACCGATGTGTAAATTTTCAAGAGGTATTTTAAGATTTGAGAGCTTCCGAAGAAGGAGTGGATTGGTATTACCTTTGTTATTTATTCCCGCAAAGGCCTCTGCCGGGTAGGAATCTGCAAGTTCATTCTGAATCACAGACACATTTCCTCTCACCACTTCTTTACCATTCAGATAAATAACAGCTCCGCCGAAGTATTCAAGTGATAGCCGGAGCTCACTGACTCTGGCAATATTGGTGACCTGGAACTTACCCCGCATACAGAGCCGTGACAGGCTCGGAACACTGCATTCACGCCGCGCCGGTAATCTCCCCCATAAACTGTCGTCAAAATCAGGTTCAATCCAGGTCTTAGGCGGCTCAGGCGTTTCCATGTCCTTCCATTTGGCAGGATTTTTTTGGACTAATATAGGTGTGAGTCCATTTCCGGTTTCAATCACCGGCGGCTTGAGCGTGTTATGCATCCGCCAGAAACTTGCCGTGTCGAGAATCACTATACCCGTTACATCTGTCTTGTTTTGACCGAAGCACCTGGAGAATGGAATCGCTGTTATGAACATGACTGAAATGAAAAACGCCACGCGCATATAGTGACTCAGTGTTGTGAATTTAGAGGTAAAATGTGAAACCTTCTTTTGAGTTTTAGTTGTCATTTTTATTTGCACAACTTTCTCCTTTTCGCTTGGTTAACTTTTCATTTCTTCGCAGGCGAATATTCGTACGCGCCGAGGGACCATTTCCCGCCTTTTTGACGGGGTTTGCCCTCGATATCCTTGTAGAAATCGTATTCCGGGAAAAGCGCGACCGGCAGATATTGGGACGGATCGATGCCGGCCTCAATGGCCGGGGAACCCGCTTTCAGGTGGCAATCGTTTTTGGCCATATCAACAAATATCTCATTTTTATCCTTCGTTGACCAATCCATTTCCCCCTCGGCCAACTTGAGGTCACCACTCTTATGTGCAGTAAAAAGGTTGTGACTCCGGACATTGCTGCTGACACTCCCATGCACAATGTTGTTGATAAAAATCTGTCGTCCTTTTCCAATGCCCACATCCTGCGTACCACCTAAACTGGTGTTATTCAAAAGAGTAATATCGAAAGACATTTTTGCCGTGATATTCTCTATGGATCCGCAAAATAGATTATTGTAAATATAGACATTCTCCTGCCCCGAGGGTTCCTTACCGCCACCATAGACCATGGCGCGATCGGTTTTGAACACCTTGTTGCCGGCCACAAGAATATCTTTGGAGTTTTGACTGACGATGATGCCGGAGGGAGCATGCTGGCCACGAACCTCGTCAACGATATTGTCAATGATCAGTCCATGATTGACTCCCATTAACATAATTCCTTTTACGAAACTGTGTTGCACCAGATTGTTTTTCACAAAGATGTTTGTGCCATATTCACACCAAATCCCGTGGGCGGCGGATTGGATTATTTGATTGTTGATCACCCGCATGTTTGCCCCTCTGGTATGGATCCCAAGGTGACTTTTACAGTTGCGCACCACATTATTTCTGATTTCCACATCACTATTCCCAGCCGTGATGACCTCACGACCACCAAATTTCTCAACCACGAAACCTTCGATCAAGAGGTGCTTGCCTCCGGCTACCACCGCTTTGCTGTTCAGCGAAACACTGTACTCGTTATCGGCCGGGTTCGTTGAACTGCGCGGCCACACATACAGCCGCTTGGATTTTTGGTCAAGCCAGTATTGCCCGGGTGCATTTAAATATGCGGGGTGATTCAGTATGGCATAGTGTACCTGCCCTTTCACATCATAATTTTTGGTTGTTTCGCGGGAAACGGTATGCGTGGCGGAATCAAAACCGATGATTTTGTATAAGTTTGTATAACCGCCTTGCCTTATCGCCATATAGGCGCCTTCGTAAAAAGCCGGATCTTTTTGTGTAAAATACCGGGTGTCCATGATAGAGCCGTCGTTTGGCGATACAGCAGGATCAACCGGTAGCACTCGCAGTTGATCGTCCCGATCGGAGAAAACCCTGTCCGCAGGTTGTGGATCTTGTGACGCATAGATGAATTCATGATTTTCATAAACACCCGATAAAGCCAATGTTCCGTCCTTGTCGATCGTGTAATACTTTTCCTCTGCGGTAGTTGTATAGTACACATTCCGGTAGTTCGTGTTTCCCCGCAGTTGCTCCGCCGAAGTGCATTGGGTCCATTTGGAACCAACGACCGCAGAACCGTCAAGAATGGCTTTATCAGTTCCCCATCCGTTTCCCTTGTAAGTGATCAACTTCCCCACTTCTCCCGAGGCGGGGATTTCAATGGAACCGCGGTATATAACTCCGCCTTTAAACAAGACCACATCGCCCGGTTTGAGCTTAACGGCTTTCACGGTCTCCGTCGCATTGGTATCGCCCGGGGCATGTTTCCAAGCCGCCTCAGCGGATGTTCCCGGTTGAGAATCCTTGCCTTTGTTAAAATCAATGAAATAAGTTTCGGCATAGACCCTGGAGAAGAAAAGTATGACCACAATACATATATACTTTTTCATATACTACCTCTTTTTTCTGTTATGTTAGATCAAATCCTACCCGTTTTATATCATTATTTAAGGTTTAAGCACAAGTCCATTAGCCCGGATGCAGAAAAGTATGGCCGCAATACATATATATGTTTTCATATATTACCCCTTTTTTCTGCTATTTGGATCAGTAATTATTTCTTTCATTTTTTTTCTTGAAGCCAAAAGCAATCCATCACTATATTCCCGGGGGCCGTCGTTGGCTGGGGCCCAAACGAGAGAGTCTCCCCGGTGTAAACTATCTCCCCCACTTCAATGGTATGGAATTTTCCGTCGGCCAGTTCCGAGGCGGGTATATTTTTTTTGATGCTATTTTTATTGGTTTTTCCGCTAACGACCGCAACCCCGTTCTTTTCGAGCGCCTTAACCCGGGCAAAAAGTTTATAGATTTTTCCCGCACCAAGATTGTCAAATGGCCCCATAAAAATTCCCCGCCTGAAGGAAGTTGCCCAGGATGCCGGGGTAATCTCGGAAACCCAGCCATCCGACGCCTCCGCGTCCCGGCTCCAGTCCGACGAACGCCCCTCCATCTGACAGGCCTGGAACAGACAATAGGATTCGGGATTCACATTCTTCAACTCCGGCGGAAGCGGAGGAGTTTGAGCCGCTTTCGCCGCATAATCCTTCGCCCATTCGACAAACGGTTTAACCGGATCATGTTCGTTCATCAAGCTGGCTTTAGAAACTGCGATTGTTTTGGCAAATTTTCCGGCGATATCAACAACATCCAGTTTCCCGACTTTTGCGACAGTCGTTGCCCAGGTTTTACTCTGCGTGCCTCTTTTCAGCAACATATACCAAATGGGCATATGCGCATGCCGGACCCTTGTCAGCAAAACGTGGTCGTTTGCAACCGCTCGTTCAGCTTCCAGAAAGACTGCTTCAGAGTCAGCGATGTTCTCGGGACTAAGCCAGGCTGAATTAAGCGCTGTTCCGCAACGGACAGCCATTGAGGGATTGGCCCGCCCGGGAGCATGCATAATATCAATATACTTTTGAATAGAAGTGCCCGCAGAACCATAGTAACCATCAAGAAATTCCTTGATTAAGGTTTTGCCGTCGGCTTTATCCGGATTCCACATCGCCCTGGCCATAACCCAAACGCGTAACGGCCCAAATTCAGCCCCTTGTGTATTGTGGCTCCCCTGCTCAAAAATTCCTTTCGCTCCATTACTGACCAGAAACTTTATATTGGAAACAATTGCATCCAGATTCGGAAAGGGCATCAGATAATGCCAGAAGTCGGTGGTGTAATCCCAGATATACAATTTGGGTGCGATTTTGCTCCATTTTATTATATCTTCGGCAAAAGCTTTGTTTGCCGGCGTGCTCATCTCTTCCAGCGGCCGGTTGAAATCACATTCTATAGAGCAAAGGGTGATGCCAACATTACTGCGCGGTTTGAGATTTTTAGGCGGTTTGCGCGACCAGGTGTAGGCAGGTGTCTGAACCCATTTACCGGGAAATTCCTTTTCCACCACTTCCGCGATTTTATTAGCCAGAACCAGGTAAGGCGCGCCCGGGCTCTCCTCACTTGCGGCCAGAGCTTTGCAGGCATCACAACGACAGTAATTGCTATTATCATTTTGCCCCACCACGACAAACTTATCTTCGGGATGTTCTTTTAATATTTTGATCACGCTCGCCTTCATGACTTCAAAAGTACCGGGTTCCGACGGGCAAACCTGCCCCGGGTTACGTTTGCCATTTACCAGCGCCCAGTATTCCGGATGTTCCTTGTAGGAGCCACCCTGCTCCATCAAAGCCATATGAGAATGAACCAGATTGCCTGTGAAATTGAAACGGCCGCCAAATTCTTCCGGGTTTTTAGAGAAGTTGAAACCATTAACTTTATTGTGCGAATATAAAGACGAATCTCTGTCCCCATAAAGCATGTCGCGGTATTCAACTTTTGGAATTTCACGCCGGTTCACCGGCGGAACCGTCAGAGTATCCAGTTTGGGAATATGCGTGGCATCGGTCGCCCACCACCGGCAACCGAAGGTTTCCAACAACGCAAAAGCCGCATATAAAGTACCCCGTTTTTCACCGCCCGCCACCAGCACGGAGTTTCCGATAGTCTTGAGTATGAAGCCATCCGTTCCGAGGTCATCCAATTTTTCGTCAGGATATAGTTTCCGAACCGTCTGATTGCCGACCACGATCCTCGCCCGTTCCGGATCAGAGCCGAGGTTTTCCGGGGTCTTAACCTCAATATTGCCCGCTCCCGACATCTCCTGGATATATTTTTGAAGCTCAACAATGGCATTTTTTTCTGAAATACTCAAGCCCTCTGAGGCAACAATCACACACTTGACTTTTCCTTTCTCCACCAAAGTGACACTTTCAACTCCGCTTTCTGCAGCTATCAACCCGTTCAAGAGAAAAGTTCCCAATAATATCACAAGCAGGCAAAAAACTCCGGAAGCTTTATTTTTAGTTTTCGCCGTTATTTTTAATAGCATAGCTCTCTCCTTATCAGTTTCTCCGCCACAAAGCTTTGGCGGATTTCACAAGGCTCAACTTCTCATAATTCATCTTGTTTTTCTTCCATCTATTATCTATTTTCTATTGTTCCATTGACCCTGTACCATTCACTATGTTCAGGTGCAGGGTCATGAACCTGAAATATTGAATGGTTCATGGTCTACCCCAGTACAAGCAACAAGGAAAAGCCTATTTATTTTCTGCTCTCTTATCCTGCGAAGCAGCCCGCCTCAGGAGGGTTGTTTTCTTGTTTTCTTGTATTCTTGTACCTTGTCCCCTGTCACTTTCCCAATTTCTTCTCCACTTCACCCGCCAGTTTAAAGAGTTTTTCCGACCTATCCTGCCAGATGCTGGGCGAGAGAATCCAGGCATCCCCTTCCACGGCACGGGAATAGGACCAGTTGCAGATTCTCTTGTCGAGCAGGTCTTTGGCGC
>CAIWMX010000114.1 GCA_903913885.1 uncultured Bacteroidales bacterium
CACGAGTATGTTATACCACCACCGGCATGAAGGGTTACTGCAGAACCTTTGCAGATTGTTTTCTCCTGATCATAGGTAATGTCAGAAGAATGTTTTTCTCTGGTTGTCCTTTTTCTTCAGGTTATATTCTTCATCAGAAACCGGTCTGCCCGAATAATCAGGCCTTCCAGCTGATGGATTTTCCTTCCTCTTTTTTTTCGGGAATGTGAAAAAGGAGAACATGGACTTGCAGGATAGCTGTCTTCCAGTGAACCTGTAAAGCTGGACAAAGCAAAAGCCGAACAGCGCCCCGCCAATATGAGCCAGGTGGCCGCCCGGGTTCCCCGACGGGATCATGAAAAAATCAGAAACGAACAGGATGATGGCCAGGTAGAGGATCCTGATCCTTCCAAAAATGAAGAGCTGGATGGTGTATCCGGGGACATAAAATGAAACGGCCGTCACGATCGCCATTACCGAGGCCGAGGCTCCAAGGGCAAAGGCTACCGGCACCATGCCGGCAAAAACCGGGAACATGTTGAATGAAATGATGTAGACCAGCCCCCCTGCGATTCCCCCGAGAAAATAAACCAGGACGAGTTGCCTTGAAGGCAGGAATTCCAGGAAGATCCTGCCAAACCCATACAACCAAATCATGTTGAAGAGGATATGCCAGAATTCGACGTGCAGGAACATGTAGGTAATGATGGTCCACGGCCTTTCGGCCAGCAGGGGCAGGGAGGCAGGGAGGGCCAGCAGGTGCATTACCAGGGCGCCGGCAGCCGTGGCGTCAGAGATGTTGAAAAAGAACAGGATGACTTTCAGTGCCTGTACGAGAAACCAAACTGCAATATTCGATAGTATCAGCACCGACAGGGCAGACCCCTGGCTGAAGAACCGTTTCATCTCTTCCAGTGGGTTTGCAGGTTGTTTATATGCGTAATTCATTATTATGTATTGTAACCTGTTTTTTTCTTCCAGTACAGGATCAGGAAGAAGCCGAAGATCATGCCCCCGAGATGCGCAAAATGGGCGACGTTGTCATTCTGGTTGTTCGAAATCCCTGAAAATAGTTCAAGGGCGCCATAGAGGATCACAATCCACTTTGCTTTTACAGGAAAGAGGAAGTAGACATATACCAGCATGTTCGGAAACATCATGCCAAAGGCAAGTAAAATGCCGTAAACTGCACCTGACGCGCCAATGGTGGGGACATCCATCTGAAGTTTCAGCAACTGGCTGATATAGTCAAGCGACTGGCCGGCGTAGCCCGGGCTGTGCCTGGCCATTGACCATTCGTTGATAAAACTCTTCACAGTTCCTTCTGAATCATAATACCTCGGAAAATGGTGTCTGACAAGAGAAATGAATCCATCGAGCGTCGGATTCGTGCCGTACGCCTGTGCCGCTGACTGAATTGACGAAATATCCAGCCAGTTCACAAAAGTCTGAACCACGGCTGCCCCAATACCCGTGATCATGTAATAGGTCAGGAACCTTTTCGGTCCCCAGACATTTTCCAGCAGATAGCCGAACATCCAGAGGGCAAACATGTTCATGGCCACATGGCCGAAGCTGCCATGCAGGAACATATAGGTGACGAACTGGTACGGGCGGAAGAGATCCGACTGAAAGTAGTGTAATCCCAGGTAGTTATCCAGGTCAATGCCATAGGAGCTTCGGAGGGTGAACGAGGCCAGGTAAAATAAGCCGTTGATAATCAACAGGTTTTTAACGACAGGGGGAAGCAGGTTGAAGCCTGCCGGACTATATTGTTGTGACATGTTTTGTTATTCGGTTAAATTTTAAATTTCCTGTTAAGTTCATCGAATGACATCATCACCATGGTGGGTTTGCCATCAGGGGAAACATCCGGAACTTTACAGGCAAAAAGGTTCTCAACCAGGGAATTAACTTCTTCCTGGTGCAATTTTCTGCCTCTTTTTATCGTGAGTTTCATGGCCATGGATTTAGCCATTAACTGGATTTGTGAAATATTTTGCTCATGCCCCGGCAGTTTAAGTGATTCAAGCAGCGATTCGATAAACAGGCCGATATTAAGGTTTTCCAAGTGCATCGGGATGGCATGGACCACAAATGTATCTTTCCCGAAATCGTCTATTTCAAACCCCATTTCCCTGAACTGGTCCTGCCATTCCCTGAAAAACTGAGCGTTGCCGGGGCTCAGGGAGATCGTCTGAGGGATCAGTTGATGCTGGCCAGGGCTGGGTTCGGATGGTTCCCGGCTCAGGAAGCGTTCATACAGGATGCGTTCATGCGCATGCTGCTGGTCGATGACGATAACTCCAGTCTGTGTATACGTAACCAGAAATGAATCCCTCACCTGGAAGCATTTTTTTCGCTCAGGCTGCACCTCTTCATGTTTGCGGTCCCATGCTCCGCCTGCAATATCACCTGGCTTTTCAGGAAATGGGTTTATATCAGCCTGTGATGGCGGTTTTGCATACAAATCCTGCCAACCCTGTATGGAGGGAAGTTGTTTTGACGGGAAGGTGAACCTGGTTTGGGGGTCTGTTCGCTTTTCAAACGGGTTATAGTCGGGGTTTACCGTAATCGTAGGCTGCTTTACAGGCTGATCCTCAGGAATGGGTGTATAATTCATGCTTTGTTCTACATCGAAATCAAGGGATGGGGAGAGGTTGAATTTTCCGATGGACTGTTTGACGGCAGCATGCAAAATAGCGTAGATACTCTTGATATCCTGGAAGTTGATTTCCGTTTTGGTCGGATGGATGTTGACATCGATGGTCTGGGGATCCACCTCCATGTATATAAAGTAGGAGGGAACCGAATCATCGGGGATCAGTTCTTTGAAGGCGCCTTCAACCGCGTGGTGGAGATAGGCACTTTTCATATACCTCCCGTTGGTGAAGAAATACTGCTCACCGCGTGTTTTCTTGGCAAACTCTGGTTTGCCGATATACCCTGAAATATTAATCAGCGCTGTTTGCTGTTCAACAGGGATGAGGCGCTGTCCGTATGATGAACCGAAAAGATTGGTTATCCGTAGTTTAAGATTTCCGGCACCAACCTGGAACAGTATTTTTTCCTGGTTGTAGAATGTAAATGCAATGTCGGGATGCACCAGGGCAACGCGGAAGAACTCCTCGATGATGTACTTGAGTTCAAGCGTGTTTGATTTCAGGAAATTGCGGCGTGCCGGAACATTGAAGAAAAGGTTTTTGACACTGACCGATGTTCCGTTCTGGCAATTCACCGGGTATTGTTCCTTGAATTCCGTACCTTCAATCAGGAGGCAGGTCCCGATTTCATCTTCAAATCTTTTTGTTTTAAGTTCCACCTGGGCGATGGAGGCGATGGAGGCCAGGGCTTCTCCTCTGAATCCCAGCGTACGGATGGAGAGCAGGTCGCCGGCGTTCTGGATTTTGGAGGTGGCGTGCCGTTCGAAACACATCCTGGCATCGCGTTCCGACATCCCGCAGCCATTGTCGATTACCTGGATGAGCAATTTACCTGATTCCCTGATGATCAGTTTGATATCCGTGGCACCTGCATCAATGGTGTTTTCCAATAATTCCTTAACGGCAGATGCCGGCCGCTGTACTACTTCTCCGGCAGCTATCTGGTTTGCAACAGAATCAGGTAAGAGGCGAATGATGTCATGCATATCACAAAAGTACCCATAATTTTTCAATGTTCAACTGCACTTTTTGCATCTGCAAATACCAACCACCATGTTCATTTTTGTAATGAGACAATCAGGATGGAAGTGAATCAAATCCCGAAGGAGGGAACACCTGACATACATGCACAATTCGACCCATCGAAGATTTTCAATGAGAAACGCGATTTATTTGTTTTTCAGAACTCATTTCTTCACCGTGAAAACGGGGAAAGAGTCATTCAGTTAGAACCTGGATTTATCCAGGACAGGGAACCTCATTTCAACAAGGTAGAAGGCTCCATAGAATACCGCACTGAAAAAGGTGGTTCCAAGAAGGTCATTCATGAAGAATGAAAATCCATTGGTCGTATCCCGGAAGAACATCAGACCTGCCAGGTAACATTCGGCAAGACCGGCGGCATTCTGCGGATAAAACGGGCTGGCAAGCCATGCTGCAAAGTTCGTTATCAGGAAAAAGATAACGGCAGAGGATAAGGAAGCCAGCACGACAGATCCAACATTGACTTTTTTCCGGATTGCCATACCAATAAGAACCGTGATGGCAAAACCAAGGTAGACAGCAGGCATATTGGCATGCAGACCTATAACGAGATCGCTTATGAACATCGCGGCGATCGGAATGGCGAAAGCATATTGCTTTCTGTCGAAATAGGTACCGGCAAAAAGAGCCATGGCTGCAATCGGCGTAAAGTTTGGCCAATGCGGCAGCAGCCTTAAAAGGGCTGCAACAAGAATAACTGAAAAAACAATGATAAATCTAGGATTGATAGATTTATATTTCATTTATTATATTAAGATTAGGATGGAACAAAAATAGTAAATCCTTTTAATAAAAGTCAAGTATCCTGAAAAATAGTTTTTATTTTTGAAGAACAATCATTAAACCAAGGTTTTAAAATGAAAAGCACGATTATTGCCGGTTTGCTGTTACCTTTTTTTTTAATAACTGCTTGTATGCATAAAAAAGAAAAAGCTGATTTAATTATCACAAATGGTGTTATTTACACCGCTGACTCTGTAAGCGTCCATGTACAGGCCCTCGCGGTAAGGGACGGGAAGATCCTGGCAACCGGCACGTGCGACATGATTTCCTCCGGTTTCAGCGCTCCTGAAATCCTCGATTTGCAAGGCAAAGCCGTATTTCCCGGGTTCATCGATGCCCATTGCCACTTCGTTGGATTCGCGCTGGGTTTGCAATATGTGGAGCTGAACGGCCTTAAATCGTTTGATGAGGTACTGGCACGACTACAGAAAGCCGATAACCGGGGAGTTAAAAAATGGCTTGTGGGAAGGGGATGGGATCATAACTTATGGGAAAAAAAGGTGTTTCCCGATAATGAAAAGCTTAACAGGATGTTCCCGGCAACTCCTGTCATGCTGATCCGGGTCGACGGGCATGTGGTGCTTGCTAATGAGACGGCGTTGAAACTCGCCGGGATTGGTACAAAACATCAGTTCGGTGACGGGCAGGTAGGGATGAAAAATGGGCGGATGACTGGTATTCTGAGTGAAACTGCAGCCGACCTGATGCGTGAAACTGTGCCGCAGCCCCGGGGTGAGGAACTGGCAGCACTGCTCAGGCGCGCTGAACAGCAGTGTTTTGCGGTTGGACTTACCTGCGTGAGTGATGCCGGGCTTGATTACAACCAGGTTATGGCACTGGATTCGATGCAGAAAGCCGGGCAACTGAAAATGCATATTTATGTGATGCTGACACCGAATGCCCGGAACATCAGCGATTTTCTCATGAAGGGCATATATGTGACCGATAAGCTGGTCGTCAGATCCATCAAGGTATATGCCGACGGCAGCCTGGGGAGCAGGACTGCGAGGCTCAAACTGCCATACAGCGATGCACCGGCTACGTCGGGCATCGGGGTTACAACCGCTGACTCGGTCAACAAGGTATGCAAGCTGGCGATGGAGCATGGTTACCAGGTAAACACACATTGCATTGGCGACTCTGCAAACGACATGATCCTGCACATCTATGCTTCCTGGCTGAAGGGCAGGAATGATCTGCGCTGGCGCATCGAGCACGCCCAGGTGGTTGATCCTGCGGATGTCCATTTTTTCGGAGATTACTCGGTGATCCCTTCCGTACAGGCTACGCATGCAACCTCCGACATGAGATGGGCCCCACAGCGGCTGGGCGCTGAACGGATCAAAGGCGCGTATGCATACAAAACCCTGATGATGCAAAATGGCTGGATTGCCAATGGAACCGATTTTCCTATTGAAAACATCTCGCCGTTGCTCACTTTTTACGCTTCTGTTGCACGCCAGGACCTGGCCGGATTTCCTGCCGGAGGATTCCAGCCGGGCGATGCGCTTACCCGTGAACAAGCCCTGCACTCCGTTACAGTCTGGGCAGCCAAAGCGGGTTTCCTTGAAAAAACAAAGGGGAGCCTTGAAGCAGGGAAGGATGCTGATTTTGTCGTTCTTGACCAGGACATCATGACCATACCGATCGGGAAAGTCCCGGAGGTTAAAGTACATCAGACGTTCATCAGGGGAAAAAGCGTGTTCAGGTAAGATTCAGGTTCTTGTCGCGGTTGTCTATGAATTTGACGGCTTTTCTGCTGGTCCCCGGGAACTGCATTTGTTGAATGATATTTTCAGATACAAAAGAGATCATCGGGGCCACGCGCAGTTTGGCACGAAAATGATCCTTGATATCTTTCTCTTTTTCTTCACCAATTCCTTCACCACACAGGTGGATGAGGATTTCATCCGTTCCGATCTGGTTTGTATAAACCTCCACGACATAGCCTGAAATCGCATCGATATTGTCGAGAATATCGTACAACGCCGGAGGGAACAGGGTGGTTCCCTTGTACTTGATCATCTGGTTTTTCCTGCCGATCAGCGGTCCCAAACGCGTTGTTTGGCGCCCACAACGGCAGGGGGCCGTGTAATGATGGCAGATGTCGCCTGTTTTAAAGCGCAGGAGCGGCATCCCTTCCACGCCGAGTGTCGTGACTGTGACCTCGCCAGGTTCCCCCCCGGCGACCGGTTTGTCGTTGTCATCCAGAAATTCAACGATGATCAGTTCCGGATGATGATGTCCGCCATTGCCTTCCAGGCATTCTGTGAACGAAGTTCCCATTTCGGTGGAAGCATAGGTGGAAAAAAGTTTCAGTGGCCATTTTTCAACAATTTTCCGGCCCAGGGTGTTCAGCGACAAGTCAACTTTCCGCAAGGGTTCGCCGATGCAGATGGCTCTTTTTATGCTGCTGTTCCTGTAATCGATGCCATGTTGTTCGGCATATTCAATAATTTTCAGGATAAAGGAAGGAACCGCCACGATGGAACCGGGCCTGATTCGCTGAATGGTATCCCACTGCAGTTCAGGGATTCCGTTGCCAACCCTTACAACACTTGCCCCGAGCATCCTGATCCCGAGAAAATAGGCGAGGCCGGCCATAAACCGGCGGTCGATGGTGGTCATGAGCTGGTAAACATCGCCCGGACTACCGCCGGCGCAGGTAAAGGATATGGCTTCATTGTAAGCAAGCCGGTCAAGATCCTTGTCAGTCATGGCAAAAGTGACAGGATTACCCAGGGTTCCTGAAGTGGTGATATAGTCGATGACCTTGTTTTTGGGAACACACAGGAAATCCTCATTCCGAATCTGAAGATCATTTTTGGTGGTTACCGGGATATGAACCAGGTCGGCCGTCGTTTTGATATTTCTTATATCAATGGCTTGTTTACTGAACAATTCCCGGTAAAAGGGGGAGTTCAGCAACAGGTATGAAAGGGCTTCCCGGAGACGCCGGTCCTGGTAACCGGAAATTGTTTGCTGCGACTCTTTTTCAATTTCCGGAAAAAACGAATCCGACATCGTTATAAAAACAAACCAAACATGATCCGCATGCTGTTGCTGCCCACTTTGACAGCAGGATGCGTACTCCCGATGTTATCGTATTTCTGTTTCCCGAAATCATATTGAAAGGCAAACTTCATGATCAGGTATCGGACACCCACGCTGATTTCGCTCATGGAGAAGTTAGCGCCATATTTCGAATAAGTTGCATCGCTGTAATTTGCCTTCCATTGTTCATCGTAATGGTAAGCCAGGTTGATATTCAGTTTGTAGGAAATATCGATCAGCAGGTGGTCAACCGGGTTGATTGTAATGACCGGTCCGTATTTCTGCCCGACGTAATAATAATAATTGTCAGTGACGTTTGCTGCATTGATGGGTTTCGTAGAGTTAAACCAAAAACTGAGGAACGTGGCATCAAGGCCGGCCCGGATGCGTTTGTTGGCGAAGGCGGGGCCGATATAGATAAGAAACCCCACATCGAGGGCACCGCCAATCTTCGCAGCAAGGTAGTTCAGCGAATCGTTGGCGCTGTTGATAACCAACCGGTCAGTGGCATATTCACCCTGTGGGAAAACAGGTCCAAACTGGAAATAGAACCCGCTGCTGATCTGATTTTCATGTGCCGGGATGGGTTTCTGGTAAGTGGCATTTGTCTCCTGGGCATAAAGCAGGTTCGAAATGATTGAAAACAAGCAAATAGTTATAAATATGGTTCGTTTCATAGAAAAAGACGTTTGATTGATTTTTTTTTTCCAAAGGTATTAATTTTACCTAATCCAATGAATTTTTTAACAAATCAGGGGTGGGGGTGTTCTCAAGGCAGAACCAGGGTGTGAAAATTTCTGTTTACGATTCCTTCATTTTTGCTTCGACCAGGCAGATCGGGGCGATGGTAGGAATAATGCGGGTCATTGAAAACCCGGCTTTTTCCAGGAGTACTCGGTACTCGTCTGCCGTGCGTTCCCTGCCTCCGGTCATTGTAAGCATCATCTGGATGTCCAGTAATTTGGCCATGGAGGGTCCATTGCTCATGGGGACGACCATTTCAATGATAAGGATCTTACCATCTGGCTTCATGCCCTGTCGGACATTCCTTAAAATCACGGCAGATTTCTCATCGTCCCAGTTATGGATGATATTTTTGAGCAGGAATATATCTGCAGGGCAAGGAACCGAATCGAAAAAATCGCCGGGGATCACTTTTACACGGTCTTCAACCTGGTATGCCGCCAGCATGTCCTGGGCCTTTTCAAGTGCCTCGGCACGGTCAAAAAGAATGCCGCGGCACCCTGGATTGCGCTGGAGGATGTTGGCAAGCAGGTAACCTTCTCCGCCGCCAATATCAGCGATTTCAGCAGTTACGGGGAAGTCATAGGCCTTCAGGATCGGAGCAAGCCCCAGGTCTGAATGGCTGGTCATTGATTTATCGAACAGGGTGCCTTCATCCGGGTGGTCATTCAGAAATTCGTACAGCCCTTTGCCATATTTTTCTGAAAACGGATCCTTCCCTGTCATGACCGCGTATTCCATGTTGCTCATCAGGTTCCAGTTCACCGGACCAAGGAGGTGGAGCAGCATATTCCTGAGTGAGCCGGGCTGATCAAGTAACGCGCTGCCAATCGCGTTCAAGGCGTACCGGCCATCGCGTTGCTGCCTGAAAACGCCCTGGCTTGACAGTGCGCGCATAAGGCGTGCCATGTTGGCGCTGTCGGCGCCGACACGTTCTGCAATTTCACCGGCGGTCATGGGGTGATTTTCAAGGAGGGCTGCAATATCGAGTTTTGCGGAAACATAAAGGGAAGGGAGCAGCCAGAAGTATTGAAACTGCTCGTAAAGGACAACATTGCCGGGGAACATGTTCCTGTTGAGCCTGATAAGGAAAGTACGAAAATGATTGATAGTATTAATAAGCCACGCAGGAGGCAGTTTCGTGGCAGATCCTTTTTTCATCATAGCCGGAATTTGAAGGTTCCCTCTGGTTTCAGCGGGTGATATTACCTCACAGGCAGGTTTTTCAGCTGAACCTCGAATTTTTCAAGGTCGGCAATCAGCTTTGCCTTTTTATCCTGAAGATTGATCTTTACGGTCGAAAACAATTCCTTGTAATATTGAATTCCCTTGTCGAGGTTATCCCTGAAATTGGAGAAATATTCCTGCTGTTTTTCGGTCCATGGCTGGGCTGTTTCATCAAGTTTGTTCTTGAAGTAATCGATGTAAATCATCAATTCCTTGATGAACATGTTAGGCCGGTCTTTTCTTTTGATGACATCATGTTTTCCATAGATGTGATCCACCATTTCCTTCAGGGTCATCACTTCGGAAAAATAGGCCATGTTCGGACCAGGGCAAACAGAAACGCCTGTTTTTTCAACCCTTGTATCAAGGTGGTTTACCAAAAGTGCGGAGGTTCCCAGGCCAACGCAGATGCATGCCTTAACGACAATATTATCAAATTCTTTCTGAAACTCATCTTCGCTGAGACCTTTGGCCTTCAACTCATCGATTTTCAGTTTCTGAAATTTCCTGGAAGCGGTGCAAAGCCCCGGTTCACCGTATTCGGTGCTAAGGGCGGCGTACTTTTTCGGACAGGGGTTGCCCGGTGTGTGATGCTTGATATACTCCTCTTTTTCAACGTCCTTGGTATTCCCCTTGAGGTTATTGAAAGGGACGCCCAACGGGCTGATATCGCTGAGAAAAAGATCTTCCTCGGTGGCTTTGCAAAGCAGGTCGAGGGTTTTGTCATCCACGTTGACTACTTCAGGAACCAGCAGGAAGGGGGTTCCCCAGCCAACGGAATCAAGCTGGTAATGGTCGGCGAGGAATTGGTGTTCTTCGGCAGTTCCAACGCCACCCTGGGCTGTGATTTTCATTTCAAGTGGTTCGGGAGGACAGGGTCGGTTTTTTGCCTTGAGTGCGGTGGTAAGCATGTCGAAGGTTTGCTTAACCAGATCTTCGCGAAGGCGGTTTATTTCCTCCAATACCGGGCCAAGAAGGTAACCTGTCGTCGGGAAGGCATGGCCTCCGCAGTTAAGTCCCGATTCAATACGGTATTCAGAAACCCATAACCCTTTTTTTGCCAGGTATTTCCCCTGGATCAGCGCAGAACGGTGATCGCTTACCTTCAGGGTGATTTTCTTTTTCAGGTTGAAATCCTTGTCAGGATAGAACTCATCAAAGGTCTCCAGGTAATTGTAGAGGCGGGGGCTCATGCCTGCCGATAAGACAACTGAAGAGGTGAGGTCGCTTCTGACAAACCCGCGCAGCGCGGCATGGCCGTCGTTGTATTCGATAGGGAGCTTTTCGTGGTTGCGGAAGTTCTCCTTATCCACCTTGGTCATGATGTTGACATCAATGCTGCCCATGGTGAGATTTTCCTGTATCCACTGCTTCACATCCAGGTTGTCCCAGTCCTGCTTCATCTGTTCGAATTTCTGCCTGAGGTGGGAAGATTCATGGAGCATTTCGATGTACTTCGAAAATTCGCTGCTTTTCTGGTCGTAGGTGGTTTTTAACTCTTCGAATTTATCCCGTGCAATCTTGTCAACCATATTGAGGTAAGCTGTGATTCTCTTGGCCCTGAAATCATCAATTTTTTCTGTAATCGCCTGGTAAGGCAGGTCAAATTTCCTGCTGTAAAATTCCCTCAGTTTTTCCATCAGCATATCATCCAGGAGCGATATCACCGATGAGATTCCCAGATGAGCAACCTTCACAGGCGTATCAATGGAATAGCCAATTCCCAATACGGGAATGTGGAATGAATGCGGAGCAGCTTTATTCATTATATGGTATAAGGAGATGCAAAGATACTGATTTTTAACTGATATTATTCATCCATCAATGAATCAACCTCTTCGGGATTAAGGCGGGTCCATTTTGAAATAACAAGGTCTTTTCCTTCCGGCTGAAAAGTAACAAGATCAAAGGTCTCCCCGTAAAATGTCAGTTTGCTGCCAAGATCAGGGGTGTGTTCTATGAATATACAACGGTCGGAAGGGCATTGAAACTCAGCCATGATCCGGGTGGCTAATGGTGCACACCATTCAGTGACAGGCGTTCCCGGGTTCTGACGATAGATTTCGGTGACAATGATCAGTGTCTTGCCATCTTTCCGGTGAACAACCTTTAAACCACATTTGGAGGGGCTTTCCCACTGGCCCAGGTAATGAAAATACTGGTCCATGTATTTGTTGAAGTCGGGATTTGTCTCCATATCAGCTGAGTTTGGGAACTTGTTTGCCAAAGCTCAGATCAGCGAGGTCACGCCGGCGGGGGGTATGTGTGCCATCGGCGAGTTCGCGGGTTACCACCCTGCTTATGAGGTTGAACATTTTCTGTGACTGCGGTTCGTCTTTATAAAACGTATCCCAGGCATACTGAAACAGTTCGGTCAGCCTTTCGGGTGACATGTGTTTGGGCTGATAGACAACTTTCCCCGCATTGTAGTGGTTCCAGTCGGTATCGAAAATACGTCCCTGTTTCAGCAGGTCGCTGTAGGCCTTGGTGTGTGGGAAAGGTGCAAGTACGGTAAATTCGGCAAGGTCAAGTTCGATTTCGAGCAAGAAGTCGACCAGGCGCTTTATATCATCTTCAGTCTGGTTGTCGAGCCCCAGCAGAATTGTTCCTTCAACAGCAATGCCGTATTCATGATATTGCTTAATGCGATTCTTTATGTAATCTGATGTATCAAACACTGCCTGATATACATACCACGCCCCTGCCTGGGCGGCCAGGTCAAGTACTTCATCCTTGTCTTCAATGGTATGGCTCACCCACTTTTTCTTTAACGGGATCATGGCTTTGAAGAGGTCTTTCTCCCATTGAGTATCAAGGGCAAGGGAGTTATCGACGATAAAAAGCCGGTTGTTATCCATCTGCGACAACTCTTCTACCACCCGGTCGATCGGCCGGGGGCGGAATCCGCGTCCGCCAAGATAGCGAACGGCGCAGGGATAGCAATCATAAATGCATCCCCTGGAAGCATGGAACAGGTCGACCATTCGGAAGCCCTTGTGATAATAAAGGTCTTTGTTCAGGATATCTCTCCGGGCAGGTCCGATGAGGTTCATTTCAGGCGGCTTGCTCATGAAGTTATAGATCTTTTTAAGGTCTTTCCTTGAAAAATCCTTAAAAACTTCGCCCAGCCGGCCTTCCACTTCGCCAAGAAATATCGAATCGGCATGCAGCATGGTCTCCTCGGCATGCAGCATCGTTGAGATCCCGCCGAAAATAACTTTTTTGCCAAGTTTCCTGTATTCGTCGGCAATGGCCCAGCCCCGTTTCACCTGGGTGGTAAGCATCATGGATATGCCAACAAAATCAGGACTTTCATCTATAACAAGGTTCTCAACGTTCTCATCGGTAAAATCAACCTCCACATGTTCCGGAATTTCCGCTGCCATAACAACAGGGCCGTGCGGGGGCAGGTTGAAAATCGTCTGACCTTCAAGTTTCTCCCATCTGGGATATATCAGTTTAAATTTCATTATCACTATTTATCCGGTCATTGACATTAACCAATGCGCCGTTGCGTTAGAAGTGCAGCAAAGTTATAAAATTTTCCCAAAGGCCTGACATGTTGCAATCAGCGTGCTAAGCGGAAAGGCAGGACGATGTCATGGAGGCGTGTCAGCAGGTTTCAGTTATGCCGACCTGATCTTTTTCAGGATGTATCCCAGACCAAGGATTTCACCGCAGGTTATCACAGCGCCAATTGTAACCCCCAGTAAACCATGCAGATTGGTGTTCTGTCCCGTAAAGTAGAAATTGGGTATTTTTGTCCTGGGCAACACGGTGGTCATCACCGGGTCCCGGTAACTTTTCTGGATCCCGTATAAAGAACCGCCCGGAGTACCTGTATAATCGCGGTAGGTGAGGGGAGTGGAAATCTCCATATGGCTGACGGCCCCTTTCAAAGCAGGAAACCGGCATAAAACAAGCTGCATCAGTTTTTCAGCCCTTTCATTCCTGAAATCCTGGTACGCCATGCCTCGTTTCCCGGTTGAGGTATCATTCCAGCGAGCCACCTCTTCAGCCTGCATGTAGGTCAGGATGGTTGCAGTTTCAGCAAATTCCTGCGCAGGTTCATGACAGGCTGTCGATAGCAGGAACATCCCCGGCCAGGAAGATCCCTTGAGACTGGTTTCATTCCATGGTTCATGGGATTCATGGTGATAAAAATTGTAGTTAAGATAGGGAAACGACCGGGGTTTCAGCGTTAAATACAAAATAAAGGAGGAAACAGTGTCGGAAAGCGATGCGATCCGGTTCCGGTAGGCTGGGCGCACCAAGTCGGCTGGCATCATTGACAAGGTGGCGGCAGGATGGATACCGGAAATAATCATGCCGGAGTTGAAAGATTCTCCTTTTGAGGTTCCGGTTGTGAATGTCGCGCCTGATCGCGTGATCGAAATTGCCTCCTGCCTGGTAAGAACAGTGCCACCCTGTTCCCTGATTCCGTCGGTGAGGATGCGGGTAACCTGGTCACTGCCGCCGATAATTCTGTATGCGCCGGAAATCAAAGAATGACTTATCAGGGAAGCAGCATGCAATGGGGCCAGCGGACTTCCACCGTACAGGAAGTTGTTACCGGCTAGAATGGAAGATAAGGGGATGCCTGATGCCGGGTTCAGGCAACGGCTGAATTTATCGAAGAATTCAGGCGCACTCCGGGTCATGTGATGCTGTTCGTTGTGACCGGCGGGCAATTCCAGATTATACAAGGGGAAATCGGCCACTACCCCGGCTGTTTGTAACAGGTAGTCAGCTAATTCGGCACCTGCACCAGGAAAGTATGGTAGCAGCCGGTCAATAAAGTTTTCTGATCCCTGGGCAAGCGGGAATTCGCAATCTCCAATACTGATCTTGTCAAAGCAATCAACGTCAAGCTGTTGAAGTTTTAACGAATGGGTAAGCCCGAAATAGTTCCAGTACCGGTTCAATGTTTTACCAGGTCCCAATCCGCCAGAATAATGCACCCCGGTTTCGAATTTGTGGCCATCCCGGGTGAATGTCTGGAGGTTTCCGCCGGGTTGATGGTGCTTTTCAAGAATGCACACGTTGAATCCTTCCTTCGCAAGGATATAACCGCAAAGCAACCCGCTGAGACCCGAGCCTATAATGATCGCATCGTAGTTATTGTTGCCGGATTCAGCCATCCTTTTTTCTGAAAATAGCCAGGAGAAAGTAGGAAACCGTGCCAAATACCAGGGCCAGCAGCAATCCGAGGACCAGGCTGCCGATCAGGTATTGCAGCAGGTTGTCTTTGATCCATTGCAAACCAAGTCCATGGATGTAATGCAGGTTTGATGTTTTAACCCCCATGATCCATCCTCCCAGAAAATAACTGAGAAAAATAACAAAGGGAAGCATGGGCGGAAGACTGATGTTCGAAGCCGTCACTGCGACAAACTTGTTCAGCCTGAGCAGGTGTGCCAGGGAGAAGGTGGTAATAATCTGCCATCCCCAGATCGGGGTGACGCCCATAAAAAGCCCCAGGGCTATAGAAAATGCAAGTTTTGCATTGGAATCAGAGCTGTTCAGAATATATTCGTTGAAGAATTCCCGGATCGATTTTTTCCGTAATCCCCTGAAAAATGAGAGTGGGCGGACCCAAAGAAGCGCCATAAAAACCAGGATGCTGTTGGCGATGCTCACCCGGGTAAAGTCGGTGACTTTCCTGAAATGCGACACCCGAACCGCTTTTGGCGCGTAATAAACCTTCACGGGCGCTGAAATAACGTTCACTCCCCGCCACGCGAGCCGGACGAGGATTTCAACCTCATATTCGTATTTTTTTGAAACAACCCACCTGATCTCCCTGATCATGTTGAGCGGGTACAGCCTGAACCCGGTCTGAACATCGAGCACTGTAATTCCCGTTTCAACTTTAAACCAGAAGATCGAGAATTTGTGTCCGAAGGAACTGGTGCCGGGAACTTCCTGCTGTGTCATGTCGCGTGCCCCCAGGATCATTGAATCAGGTTGCTTATCAATGAGATCCAGAAATAACGGCAGGTCGTCGGGGAAATGCTGGCCGTCGCTGTCGATGGTAATGGCATACCTGAATCCCAGTTCTATCGCGCATGCGAAACCCTGGCGTAAAGCCCATCCCTTGCCGGTATTGACCGGAATATTGATAGCCCTGAGGAGCGGAGTCCGGTCCAGGATCGCTGGTGTATTGTCGGTTGAGCCGTCGTTGACCACGATCACATCATCCGTATATTGCAGCACCCCTTTGATAACCTCTTCCAGTGCGTGATCGTTGTTGTAAGTAGGGATCACGATGCAGCACCGGAGGTCTGCAAATTTCTGACGCACCGCGGGTAAATCAGCCATTGGATCCATCAATAAATTGAGACAGTATCATGGAACAAAGATAGAATTATTCATCAATTCCCCGGAAGTTGCCAGGTGAACGGAAGGAGGGTGAATTGGTGGCTTTTCAGCCAAAGTAAAACCCGGTGATGAGATCAGGCCCATCGCCGCGATGAAAATTTGTTGTGTCCGTGGTTTTTATTTCTGCAGACTCAGGGCCCACCGGCACATCATGTCGATGTCGGCCTGGACGGGTACTTTATCAGGGTTGTTCTTGCGCCACTTGCCTGTCGGCATGCCGTGTTTGGTAAGTTCCTTGCAGATCGACACTGCTTTTTCCTTCTGTTTTTCCGGAGAATATTTATCCCATTCGGAAAAGTTCACCTTCCCTTTGGCCAGGAAATTTCCCCCGTCGGCATGGCAATCCATGCAGGTCTTTTTAACAAATTGCTGCACGCTGTCGGGAAGCGGCGTTCCGGTTGCAGCGGATACCGGGTTTTTCGAGCCGGATGCCCTTTGGGGGTTGAAAACAAGAACAAAGGCAAACAATACACTCATCATCATGAGCGTTACTATCGCAGTTTTTTTCATTTTCCAGATATTTATTTTTTACAAAGATAACCAAGATATCAATTGAAAAAATCAGAAATTGCAGCCCCGGGTATCATAAACCCGAAATCTTTACCGGGCCCGCCCCCTGTTTCATGATCATTTTTTTTACCTTTGACGTTCGAAAACTAACCTTAAAATTGATAACAATGAAGCGACAGCTAAGTTTTTTCTTTACAGCCGTAATTTTATCCGGCCTTGCTTTTATGACATCCTGCAGTAAAAGCAGTTCAACCACCGTCGATCAGACTCCGACCATCAAATTTGTTACGATCAACGGATATGTGTCAACTGATGTAACCCTTCCCGTAAACACTTCATTCAAAGTTGGGATCGTGGCTACCTCCAACACCAATTCCGGGGCGAAACTTACGAAACTGACTATCACCAGGTTATTCGGCGGCAGTTCGAACAGCCAGGACACCGTGATTGCAACCAGTGCACTGACCATTGACATCATGGCAAAGACAAGTACAACCGTCGGGCAGGAAAAATGGACCTACAAAGTTACCGATTCGAAGAGTCAGACCAAAGAGATCAGCCTTACCATCACCACCATTGTTACCCTTGAAAAAAGCACCAATACAGATGATGCTGTAAGGAATGAACGCCGGTCGTTCATCACCTTCACAGGGAAAAAGGATTAGTTCAGGCAGGCAGGCATGCGGCCGGTTTTGAACCACCAGCAGGCTACTGGAAATTGAGCAGTAACTTGTCCAGCGGACTTAGTTCAATTCCAAAGAATTCATCGATCGCATAGTACATCAGTTCAGGTGAAACCAATGCGGTGGAGGTAAATCTGTTGCAAGCATTGAGCCACGTCTGGCGCATATGTTCCTCGATCTCGCCTGCATGTTCCGGCGATTCCGGAGTTTGATCCGGCATGGGGTATTTATAAAACCCTTCGCGTGTTTTAACACCAAGTTTTCCTGCACCTGCCAGCCGGGCCAGGGCGGATGTGAAAATCGCGTAGCTTTCCTGGTCCCTGTAATCCTGAATGTATCTCTGTATCGCCGCGAGCATGATATCCAGCCCGATGCTGTCGCAATAATCGAACACCCCGAACGAAAAGAACTGCTCTTTCACCAGCTGGTCCATCTGTAAATAGGTGCACTCGCCGTCATGTACGATGCGGAATGCTGCATTCTGAAAGTCGAGGAAGATTCTGTTCAGGATGAAACTGTTTTGTTCATCGAGGGTGATAAATGTCCGGTTAACTGAATCCAGGAAGGACCCGATCAGTTCCAGTGTCCCATCAGTGGTTGATGCAGAAAGTGTGACTTCCGCCATATCCTTCGATTGGACAGGATAGTAAAAATGAAGTCCTGCCGACTTTCTGCCGGTTTCCGGCCCGGGCATTATTTCAGAGGGATTGATAGAGGAGGAGGTCGACGTAAAAATAGCATCGCCTTTTACGATTTTATCCAGCCGATTGAAAAGTGCCCTCTTTTGTTCAAGGTTTTCCGGGATTGCCTCAATAACCAGGTCGCAATCGCGCAACAACGAAATATCTTGTGTAACGGGCGATACCTGCAGGCTTTCGAACCGGGTCCGGTCAATGATCCCGGCATCCAGCGATTTCCTGGCGCGTTTGCTTACCATCCGTGCAGTTTTTTCCATGTCGGCACCCTCGCTGCAAACCCATACAAGCTCAAAAGGAAAATCCACCAGGTATAAAACAATGCCGGAGCCCATTTTACCCTCGCCAATAACTCCAACCTTCCTGATATGGTCCATTATGCTTGATAATTAAAAATTAAAAATTAAAAATTAAAAATTACGAAGAATCCTTTTGGCGCCGCCCGTTCACTTGTCCACCTGTCCACCTGTCCACCTGTCCACCTGTCCACCTGTCCACCTGTTTACCCATTTATCCTCTCCAGTATCTCCCCCG
>CAIWMX010000115.1 GCA_903913885.1 uncultured Bacteroidales bacterium
ACCCAGGCCTGTTCCACCGTTTGCCAACTTTTTAATATTCTCGGTTCTTATTGTGGTATTCTGCCAGTTGATGCACAAAACGAGGCAACTGGTCATGTAACCCCGGTTCATATCGACGGAATTATAGAGTGGAACAATAAAAAAGTACGCATGTAAGGTAAGCATTCGGTGAACCCCGTATTTTAAATTGTCTTTTTGGTTTTTAAGTTTGGGCTTCATTTTAAAGACAAGCGATGTTAAAAGCGAGACAATTTCTATCCATCTATGACGGGTTCCTGGAATCCGGTCTAACCGTTCGTAATTATTGCGCCAACCAGCACATGAAAGAATCACAGTTCTTTTATTGGCAGAACAAGTTGAAAGGACAACTACCACCGAAAAGAGGATTCGTGCCCGTGGTTTTTGAAAATGGGAAATCGATACGGTCATCCCAGGTTCCGGTGCCAGCACAGAAGCGATCGAAGGCCTTTCCGGATCCGGCGGCAGCAAACAATTCGATTTCCTGTGAGATCAACTACCCCAACGGTGTTAGTGTGAAACTGAACGGTCTGACAGACCCCGAGATGTTGCGGTCACTGTTACTTCTAACACATCAGTAGGATGTTCAGCCTCACATCTGCAATGCAGTATTATCTGTATTCTTATTCTACAGATATGCGCCGTAGCTTTTATACCCTCAGCGGAATGATAACTAATCTAATGGGGCGTAACGTTCAGGACGGAGACGTGTACATATTTATCAACCGCCCTCGTACCAGCATGAAAATCCTGCACATGGAATGCGGTGGTCTTGTAATCTATCATATGAAGCTGGAATCGGGCTGTTTCAAACTGCCTGTTTTTGATCAAAGTACCAATACGTTTCAAACCAGCTGGCAGGATTTAATGATGATGGTACAAGGTGTTATGAGCGATGAAAAGGGGAATAAAAAAAGGAGAAAAAACCTTTAAAATAATAGATAATATCTTGCTTTTTATTAGGTTAAAATATTGATATTTACTATCTTTGACTCAACAAAAACAAGAGAAAATGACAGTTGAGGAAGATGGTTTTTTGCAACAAATTCTGGAGGAGCGTGACAGGCTTTTCCGGGAGACATCCAAGCTTAAAAGCCATCTTATCAGCTATGAAAACTTCGAGTCAGAAAGAGCCTCTTATGGCCAACTGATCAATCAAAAGGATGAGACCATCAAGAAGCTGAAACAACAGATCGAGATGCTTCTGCGGAAAATTTGGGGCAAATCCAGTGAACGATTCATCAATGAGGATCCGCTGCAAAGACGCCTCGATTTTGAAGGACTTGACCTGCTTCCGGAAGAAAAAGAACTTGCCACCAGCGCCAAAGAGGAGATCGAGCGGTACAAGAAGATCTTCGTTCCTGTAAAGGAAGTGAACCATCCTGTACGCAAACCCCTTCCCGAAAGTCTTCCAAGGGAGGAATGCCACATTTATCCGGATAATATTGATTTTGAAAAGTGGTCGGAGCTGGAACCGGAGATCACCGAAGTATTGGAACGCGAGCAGGCCAGATGGTATGTACGCAGGATCATTCGTCACAAATATGCACTAAAGGATAAGAGCCTGGATGTGGAGAAACAAATCATCACAGCTCCAATGCCTGTACTACCAATAGCCAAAAGCTACGCCGGAGCAACTGTTTTAGCCGATATCACCATTGACAAATACGTATACCATCTTCCATTTTACCGCCAGAACCAGATGTTTGTGCAACAAGGCATAATTCTTCCCCCGGCTACAATCAACGGGTGGTTCCAGGGTGTGGCCGACATGATGAGACCGACTTATTACCGGCTTATGGAGATGGTACTAAGTTCTGACTATATCCAGAGTGATGAAACCACGATTCCAATTATAAATAATGAAAAGCACAAGACAGTTAAAGGATATATCTGGTTAGTCCGGGCGGTGATGCGGGACCTGGTCTTCTTCCATTACGATCATGGTTCCCGGGCACAAAAAGTGGCGCTGGAATTATTTAAGGATTATCAGGGAGTAATCCAGACGGACGGTTATGCCGTATATGATATGTACGAGAATAAGAAGGGAGTTCTGCCCATTGGTTGCTGGGCCCATAGTAGGCGACGATTTGAAGAGGCTTTGAAGGAGGATAAAGCCAGGGCGACGTATGCTCTGGAGCAGATAGGCCTGCTCTATGACGTGGAAAGACGTGCCGACCAGGAAAACCTCTCCTATGAAGAGCGTTCTGACTTACGTTCCCGACTCTCTTACCCCATTATGGTCGCCTTTGAAAAATGGTTGGTCAATGAATTTCCCAAAGTTTTGCCCAAAGGACGTATTGGACAAGCGATCAAATACACGTATGGAATTTACCACAAGTTGACCCGGTATCACCTTGATGGCCGGCTAAAAATGGATAATAATCTTGCCGAAAATGCTGTCAGACCCATCGCTTTAGGTCGGAAGAACTGGTTATTCTGTGGCAATCATGAAGCAGCGGAAAATGCAGCCATTATATATTCCATGCTGGGATGTTGCAAGGCATGTGGTGTGAACTTCCGTGACTGGCTTGTATTCTTCCTGAATAACATCCATCAATACGACAACGATTACAGCAAAGACCTGGCAGAACTGCTCCCGCACAACTTTAAGCTGAAAACTCAGAATTAAAACAAAGCTATCTCTGAAGTCTATCAAAGTTCTCCGAACATATTAGGAGAACTTTGAAAGTTTAGCCGGATTTATCGCGAAAACAAGACGGGGTTCACCGAATGCTTACA
>CAIWMX010000116.1 GCA_903913885.1 uncultured Bacteroidales bacterium
CCCTACGGCACAATCGCCGGTTGCATGGTAGGGCCATGCCATGGCATGGCCCCACAGCCGAAGTGTCAAGGTTAATTTCTATGTTTAAGTTGGCAGCAGATGCAGATGTCAAATAATCCAATACGCTAAGAATAAATGTTAGGATCCGGGATTCCTTAAACGTGTTTATTCTACTTTTCCAGTCGCTGGTATAATTGTGGTCAATCAGTTGTTGATTGTTAAGCTGATGAATCGGTCAACAAAATCGGCTGCCAGGACTTCTCCAGTGAAAATAAATAAAGCTTTCCATTCGTAATAGAAGTTTTGACCAAAATGTTTGCATTAATAATAGAAGATTTATTATCCAAGGGGCGACAAAACTCCCCTGCATGACCCGGCTTTGTGGGATTATATTAAAAAACAGCAACAGGTGTTACCAAAAATTGGTACATTTGTAAAAACAAATCATTATGGGAAAGAATACCTCCATTTCATTAGGCGACCATTTTGAGAGCTTCATCTCTAATAAAATTGGATCAGGAAGGTACAACTCCGCCAGTGAGGTTATACGTGCGGGATTGAGGTTACTTGAACAAGAGGAGAGGAGGATTGATGCACTAAATCAAGCACTTGAGCTGGGCGAAGCCAGTGGAATTGCAATTGATTTTAATGCAAAAACACTGTTAAAAGAAATTCATGCAAAACAATTGTAAGCATGGACAATTACCGGTTAACAAATGAAGCAGTAAAAGATCTTGAAGAAATTTGGTCTTATTCTTATCAGAAATGGTCTGTCGACCAAGCGGACAAGTATTATCATTTAATAATTGATGAAATCGAGTTCATCGCATCAAACCCACTTACTGGAAAACCTGTTGATTATATTAAAGAAGGGTACCGGTCATCTAAAATAAAGTCTCATTTGATTTTTTACAGAAAATAAGATGACGAGAAGATTTTAGTTGTCAGAATCTTGCATCAGAGAATGAATATTGAAAACAAAACTAAATGATTCGATCCAATAAAAAAATACCCCACTTAAGCGAGTAGGCCTATAAGGTGTATAAAAAAAACCTCCGCTAAAGCCTGTAAACAGTACATCAGCGAAGGTTTAGAGCGGAGAGAGAGGGATTCGAACCCCCGGACCCTTGCAGGTCAACGGTTTTCAAGACCGCCGCAATCGACCGCTCTGCCATCTCTCCGGGGGCAAAATTACACATTTTTTAATAACCGCCAAAAAACAATACACCTGTCTCATTTCCGTTTTGCCTAATGAAACCCCGGTTATACCGATTTCACTTGCAAATTCAGCCCGCCGGCCCTATCTTTGTAAATTGTAAAAGCATTGTCAACAACATAAATCCTGCTGCATTATGAAAAAACTGTCTCTCTTGCTGTTCACCCTCCTGCTCACCCTCGCCGGAACCAGCGCCGAAGCCAGGAACCTCTGGGCGTTCCTCACCTATGCCACCTTCAACTCCCCCGACGGCCCCTACATCGAAACCTACCTCTCGGTGGCCGAAAACAGCGTGATCTATGTTAAAAAAGATAACGGGAAGTTCCAGGCATCGGTCAATATCCTGATGACCTTTAAAAAGGATAATGAGATCAAGGCCTTTAAAAAATATGAGCTGCTCAGCGCCGAAGTCGACGATACGGCAAAACGCAGCATGTACTTCGTCGATCAGCAACGGATCGCCATCCCCAACGGTAGCTATGACTTCGAGATCCAGCTGTCGGATAAAAACAAAACAACCGCGGCCGTCCCCTACAACCAAAACATCACCATCGATTTCCCGGCCGACAAGCCCTCCTTTTCAGGGGTTGAACTGGTAAAATCGTATACAAAATCAACCACCCCGACGATCCTCTCCAAGAGCGGATACGACCTGGTGCCTTATACCTACACCTTTTTCCCTGAAAGCGAGACAAAAATGACCTTCTACAGCGAACTGTACAACATGGATAAAACCGTGAAGGAAGACAAGTTCCTGATGTCGTACTACATCGAATCGTTTGAAAGCAACCTCCGGCTCAACCAGTACGCCCACATGAAAAAGGAGACGCCCAAGGCGGTGAATGTTGCCCTTGCCGAGATCTCCATCGAGAACCTGGCCTCCGGCAATTACAACCTCGTGATCGAAGCCCGGAACCAGAAAAATGAGGTCATCACCTCGAAAAAATTGTTTTTCCAGCGGATGAACCCCAAGGCGCAACTTGCCATCGACGACATCAAAGCGACCGAGATCGCCAATACCTTCGCCGAGAAGATCACCAACCGCGACACCCTGAAAGAGTATATCAACAGCACCTATCCCGTGGCCTCCGGCCTTGAAAAAGCCTTTATCAGGGAATCACTTAAAAAGGCCGACCTCAGGGTGATGCAACAGTTCTTTTACAGCTACTGGTACCAGCGCGATGCGAACGATCCCGAAAAAGCCTGGATGTTCTACAAAGCCCAGGTGTACAAGGTGCAGGTGAACTTCGGCACGCCTATCAAAAAGGGATACCAGACCGACCGCGGCAGGGTGTACCTGCAATATGGCCCGCCCAACACGCGCAGCACCCAGTACAGCGAGCCGAGCAACTATCCCTACGAGATCTGGCAGTATTACACCCTCAACAACAACCAGCGCAACCGGAAATTCGTATTTTACTCGCCCGACATGGTCACCAGCGATTTCTTCCTCCTCCATTCCGACGCCACCGGCGAGATAAACAACCCCCGCTGGAAGATCGATCTGCGCAACCGGATCTATTCCACGCACGACATCCAGGATACACAGGTCATTGAGTCGTGGGGAAACATGCAGCAGGACTACTGGGACCTGCCTAACTAGGAATTAAAAATTAAAAATCAAAAATTAAAAATTACGGATGGGGTAATATTTGTAATTTTACCACGGGTTCTGGGACGAGGGACGAAGGAGGAAGGACGAAAGACGAGGGAGGCGGTTGGAATTTTGAGTAATTTTTAATTCTTAATTTTTAATTTTTAATTACCTTCTGATGCATGTTGCTGTTATCATTTTGAATTGGAATGGCAGGAAGTACCTTCAGCAGTTTCTGCCTACCTTAATTCAATACAGCAGGCATGAGGCCGAGATCATCGTGGCCGACAATGCATCCACCGACGATTCCATCGCCTTTCTCAGGAACAACTACCCCGAAATCAGGATCATTCAGAATGCCACCAACTGCGGCTTCGCCCAGGGCTACAACCTGGCGCTCAGCCAGGTCAAAGCCGATTACTATATCCTGATCAATTCCGACATTGAAGTAACCGAGAACTGGATCAGCCCAGTGATCACCCTGATGGAGCAGGACAAGCAGATCGCCGCCTGCCAGCCCAAGATCAGGTCGTTCGACGAGCCCAAGAAATTTGAATATGCCGGCGCTGCCGGCGGATTTATCGACAAATACGGCTATCCCTTCTGCCGCGGACGGATCTTCCTGTCGATCGAGGACGATACCGGCCAGTATGACGATGTTTGCGAGATTTTCTGGGCCACGGGCGCATGCATGTTCGTGCGGGCCGACCTGTTTCACCTGATGGGCGGGCTCGATGAAGACTTTTTCGCCCACATGGAGGAGATCGATTTTTGCTGGCGGCTGAAGAACAACGGGTACAAGATCATGTACTGCCCCGATTCCACCGTGTTTCACATTGGCGGCGGTACCTTGCCTAAAGCTTCCTGGCGGAAAACCTACCTGAATTTCCGCAACAATTTTTACCTTCTTTATAAAAACCTGCCGGACGACCGCCTCTACCCGGTTTTTGCCGTCCGCCTGTTCCTCGATGGCATCGCCGCGGTAAAGTTTCTTTTCCAGGCAGGTTTCAAGGACTTCTGGGCCGTGACCCGCGCGCACATGAGTTTTTACACATCGTTGCGTAAAACACAACTCAAGCGGAAATCCCTGAAACACGGTTCCATGCAACATGTTTTCGGAAAAAATATCGTGGTGGAATATTACCTCAGGGGAAAACGGAAGTTCTCACAACTCAATATGAAGAATTTCTACACGGAATAACAGTTTACACCATTCCGGTCACGAAACTTTCGATGGCCAGTCTGTATGATTCCATCCCGAAACCAATGATGCTTCCTTTCACATTCGCAGCCAGGAAAGAGGTGTGTCTGAACGGCTCGCGTGCAAAGGTGTTGGAGATGTGGACTTCCACCACCGGCGTGCTGATGGCCTTCACAGTATCGGCAATGGCCACTGAGGTGTGCGTGTACCCCCCGGCATTGAGGATGATCCCGTCGTACAGCAAACCGGCGTTCTGCAGCGCATTGATGATCTCCCCCTCCACGTTGCTCTGGTAATACTCGATTGTGATCGCATGATAATGTGCCCGCAGCTTCTTCAGATACGACTCAAAACTCAGGTTGCCGTAAATCTCTTTTTCCCGCGTTCCCAGCAGGTTCAGGTTAGGCCCATTAATAATCAGTATTTTCATATCCGCCAGTTGAAAAACAAAGTTACAAAAAAAAACCGGAAGTCATGGAGTCACTTTGGCCGCAAAAAATTTTCGCCACCTCGCTACCTTGCTATTTAAAATTTTCGTTACCTCTCTACCTCGCTATCTCGCTATTTCGTACTTTTGCATTCGATACTTCTCCTCAGGGGGTGCCTGAAACACAAGGGCTGAGATTATACCCCAATAACCTGATCCGGGTAATGCCGGCGTAGGAAAAATGAAACATCATGAAAACAATTGCATTTGCTGTGCTTACAGGCATGTTCCTGTTTAGCGTCAACACCTTCGGGCAGTTTGCCCTCAGCGGAAAAATTACGGATAAGGAACAGGGGAAACCCCTTCCCGGCGCCCACATTTCCCTTGAAAACAATTCGGCTTCCGCCGTTTCAGACGAGCAGGGCAGCTTTATCCTTCCGCGTCTTAAACCGGGGAATCACACGGTGACCATCTCATTTATCGGGTTTAAAACGGTGAAGCAGCTATTTTCGCTCAACCGCGACACCACCCTGCAGGTTGCGCTGGAGGGGGCCGCCATCCTCGGGGACGAGGTCAACATCATCTCCACGAGGGCGCACGACAAATACCCGGTCGCCTACACCTCCCTGTCGACGGGCGAACTGCAACCGGCCAACCTCGGAAAGGACATCCCCTCGCTGCTCCAGGGGAGCCCTTCAACCATCGTTACTTCCGATGCCGGGAACGGTGTAGGATACTCGGGCATCAGCATCCGGGGCACCGACCTCACGCGTATCAACGTGACCGTGAACAGCATCCCGCTCAACGACGCGGAAACACAGGGCGTGTGGTTCGTCGACCTGCCCGACCTGGCCTCCTCTACCGCTGATATCCAGATCCAGCGGGGGGTTGGAACGTCCACCAACGGTGCAGGCGCTTTCGGGGCCTCCATCAACTTCATGACCTCCGACCTTCAGCAGGATCCCTACGGCGAACTCAGCATGTCGGGCGGATCATTCAACACCGTGAAAACAACGCTCAGGTTCGGAACCGGGCTGCTCACCAACAAATTCAGCGTTGACGGCCGGTTGTCGTACATCCATTCCGACGGCTACATCGACCGCGCCTTTTCAAACCTCAAATCGTACTACCTCTGTGGTGGATACTATGGAAAGAAAACAACCCTCAAACTTATCACCTTCTCAGGGTTTGAACGGACTTACCAGGCATGGGAAGGCGTTCCCGGGGATTCGCTGGCCACCAACCGCACCTATAATCCGGCAGGCGAATATTACGATAAAAACAACGTCCGCCATTATTACAACAACCAAACGGATAACTACCAGCAGGACCACTACCAGCTGATCTTTTCGCAATTGCTCACCAAACAGTGGAATGTCAATGCCGCACTCCACTATACCAAAGGCAGTGGTTATTATGAAAGCTACGTCCAGGGCGCCTCATTGGCTGATTACGGGCTCAATAACGTTACCATTGGCGACACCACCATCAGAACAACCGACCTGATCAACCGCAAGATGATGGACAACGACTTCTACGGGATCACCTTTTCGACCAACTATTCACTTCCCGACAAACTGAAGGTTACGGTAGGCGGCGCATGGAACCGCTATTACGGCAGGAACTTCGGAAAGGTGACCTGGGCTCAGTACGCTTCAAACGGCGACAACGACCGGAACTGGTATTACAACACAGGCCTGAAAACCGATTTCAACCTCTACGGGAAGGTGAACTGGCAGGTGCTGAAAAAGCTGAGCCTCTTTGGTGATTTGCAATACCGCTGCATCCGGTATAAAATGGAAGGAACGCTGGATGACGCGAGAACCCTGGACCAGTTGCACGTCTTCAACTTTTTCAACCCCAAAGGAGGGTTGTACCTGACCCTCGACAAACACAACGACCTTTATTTCTTGTTCGGGATCGCGAACCGCGAACCCAGCAGGGATAACTACAAGGACGCCGATCTCAACCGGATGCCGGCAGCAGAGACCCTGTACGATTACGAACTCGGATACACCTTCAGCCATGCAGTGTTTTCCGCCTCGGCCAACCTCTATTTCATGAATTATAAGGACCAGCTGGTGCTTACCGGGGAAATCAACAACGTGGGCGAGGCTGTCATGGTGAATGTGCCGCACAGTTACCGCGCCGGAATAGAACTTTCGGCAGGCGTCGACTTCTTCCGTAAAAAACTGCGCTGGAATGTTAATGCCACCTTCAGCAGGAATAAAATCAAAGATTTTACGCAATACGTGGATGTTTATTACCCGATCCAGAAATCAGAAGGACAGAAAGCCATTTATCTAGGGGAGACCGATCTCTCTTTTTCCCCCGGTGTGATCCTTGGCAGTGTGGTGTCGTATAAACCGCTTCCGCAACTGTCGTTCAGCCTGAATTCAAAATATGTCGGGCGGCAATACATCGACAATACAGGGAATGCCGGGCGTTCGCTCCAGCCCTACCTGGTACACGGCATCACCGCAGGATATACTGTAAGGCCCGGCATTTTCAGGGAGATCTGTTTCAACCTGACCGTCAACAACATCTTCCGCAGGAAATACGAGACCAATGCATGGGTATATCCCTATTACGTTGGAGAACAGTATAATGAATCGAACGGGTTCTTTCCTCAGGCACTGGTAAACTTCCTGTTCGGGATCTCGTTGAAAATCTAGGGCAATTTCAACCGCCCAACAATCTCCTCATCTTTTTTCCTGTCGTTCAAAACGTTGGATGATAATCCTTGGGTGTTTGGGAAAAAATTGGTAAACTTGCATTTGATTAAAACGGTTAACCTAAAAGTCCGCGAAATGAAAAGATTTGTCATTAGCCTGCTGGTTATAACCAGTATGTTGTTCACCACCCTGGCCGTATACTGTCAGCAGCCGGTTGTGGATCTGACCACGCCCCTTGCCATTGATCCCAACGTAAAGATCGGAAAGCTCGACAACGGGCTTGTCTATTATATCAGGCACAACCAGAAACCCGAGAAACGGGTTGAACTCAGGCTGGTGGTCAACGCCGGTTCCATCCTCGAAAACGATGACCAGCAGGGACTGGCTCATTTCATGGAACACATGAATTTCAACGGTACCGCGACCTTCCCGAAAAACGAGCTGATCGATTTCCTGCAAAAAACCGGCGTGAAGTTCGGCGGAGACATCAACGCCTACACCAGCTTCGATGAAACGGTGTACATGCTGCAACTTCCCACCGACGACACCGCATTGGTTGAAAAAGGCTACCAGGTGCTGGAGGACTGGGCGCATGCAGCCTTGCTTGATGGCAAGGAGATCGACAAGGAACGCGGGGTTATTACCGAAGAGTGGAGGATGGGCCTTGGAGCCAACGACAGGATGATGAAGAAATACTTCCCCGTGGTCTTCAAGGATTCACGCTATGCCACCAGGGTCCCCATTGGCAAAGTGGAGGTCATTCAGAATTTCAAACACGAAACCCTGCGTGATTTTTACCATGACTGGTACCGGCCCGATCTGCAGGCCGTCGTCCTGGTTGGCGATATCGACGTGGCCAAGGCCGAAACCAGCATCAGGGCGCATTTTGGCAAACTGCGGAACCCGGAACCCGCTAAACCACGCCCGGTATATGACATCCCGGATAATACGGAACCCCTGATCGCAATCACCACTGACAAAGAAGCGACCAACAATGGTGTCATGGTGTTTTACAAACACCCGTTAAGCGATGATAAAACCCTGGGCGATTTCCGCGAAAAGATCAAGGCTGAATTATACACGGAAATGCTGAACACCCGCTTCAGCGAGATTGCCCAGAAGCCTGAATCCCCTTTCATTTACGCCAGTTCCGGCTATGGCCAGTTTCTTTCGAGGAACAAGGATGCCTATATGATCGATGCCATGGCCAAAGAGAACCTCATCGATAAATGCCTGGAGGTTTTGCTGGCCGAAAACGAACGGGTAAAGCGCTTTGGATTCACGCAAACAGAACTTGACCGGCAGAAGGAGGATATCCTCAGTCAGTACGAAAAGGATGCCAGGGAGTTTGACAAAACCGAATCAATGGCCCTAAGCAACGAATATGTCGGAAATTACCTGTCGCACGATGCCATCCCGGGCGCCCAGAAGAAATTCAAATACCTGAAGAACCTGCTGCCTGATATAAAACTGAATGAAATCAACGACCTGGCAAAGAAGTGGGTGACCGATAACAATATGGGTCTCGTGATCACGGCCCCCGAAAAGGAGCATGTCAGGGTACCTTCTTCCACAGAGGTGCTCTCGATCATCGCACAATCAAAAACACTGCCTTTGCAGGCGTATGTCGACAATTTCAAGGCGGAAGCGCTGGTTTCCGGGACCATACAGCCCGGAAAGATCGTTGACCGGAAGGAAAACTCAGCATTGGGATTTACTGAATTGAAACTGTCGAACGGGATCACCGTGGTGTTGAAGCCAACCACCTTTAAAAATGATGAAATCCTTGTCTCGGCTTACAGTCCCGGAGGAAGATCGCACTGCCCCGACGATCAGTTCCTGTCGGCCAACTATGCCGCAAAGATCATTGATATGAGCGGCGCCGGCAATTTCGACAATGTCGAACTGCAGAAAAAGCTGAAGGGAAAGGATCTGCAGATATCGCCCTATATTGATGAAATCAAGGAAGGTTTCAGGGGGAACAGTACGCCCAAAGATGTTGAATCGATGATGCAACTGGTTTACCTCTATGTTGAACAGCCACGGAAAGATACCACGGCCTTCAAAGTATTCATGTCGCAGATGGAAAACCAGATGAAGTTCATGAAGAGCAATCCCATCGTTACTTTTTACGATACCTTGTTTAAAACGGTTTACCCTGGTTACAAGCGGCAGATCACCTTTCCCACACCGGCCCAGATAAAGGAGGTCAGCCTCGACAAGGCTTTCAATATCTACAAGGATCGTTTTGCCGATGCCAGCGACTTTAAATTTTTCATGGTGGGCAATTTCTCGGTCGACTCCATCTCCCCGCTCGTTGAACGTTACTTCGGCAGCCTGCCAGCCTTGAACCGCAACGAAACCTGGCTCGACACCTCCCCGAAATTCGCGGAAGGCACCACAAACCTGACCGTTAACAGGGGAACCGACCCCCAGGGTATGGTAGGCCTGGTGATGTCCGAAAAAATCGAATGGAATGAGAAGAACATCCTTTGCCTCAACATGATCAAGGAAATTGTTAGTATCAAGCTGATCGAGGTGATCCGCGAGAAAATGAGTGGTGTCTACTCTCCGCAGGTGATGCTGAACCCTGAACAATACCCCAATCCCCGTTTTGCCATGGTGGTGATGTTCGGATGTTCACCCAAAATGACCGACAAGCTGACAAAGGCGGTTTTCGGGGAAATTAAAAAGATCAGGAAAAAGGGGCCAACGGAGGTCGACCTGAAAAAAGCGCAGGAAGCCATGGTCCGCGCCCGTGAAACCGATCTCGAAAAAAATGACTTCTGGCTCCGTAAACTCGAGTCATTGTATTTCAACCATGATTCACCCAACGCAATCGGCAGCTTCAAAGACCGCGTGAATTCAGTGACCATTGAAGATCTCAAACAAGTTGCCTCAATGTATCTCAACCCCGACCATTATGTTCGCGTGGTGTTGATGCCTGAAAAAAAGTAGATGGAAAAATCGATCAGCATACGGAATAAAAGAGCTTCGCACGAATATTTCCTGGTCCAGGAGATCACGGCCGGCATTCAGCTTACCGGAACAGAGATCAAATCAATACGCGATGGCACGGCTTCCATTGCCGATGGTTACTGCACCTTCACGGGTACCGAACTGTTTGTAAGGAACATGCACATCGCCGAATATTCGCTGGGAACGCACTACAACCACGAACCCAAGCGCGACCGCAAGTTGTTGCTAACCAAACGCGAGTTGAAAAAACTGGCCATCAAAGTCAAGGAACGGGGCTTCACGATCATCCCGGTACTCCTCTTTATCAATGAAAACGGGCTGGCCAAGCTCACAATTGCCCTGGCACGCGGGAAACATGCGTATGACAAGCGGGAAACGCTCAAGCAGAAAGACCACATGAGGGAGATGGAGAGGGGGGCGTAGGACGAGGGACGAGGGACGAAGGACGTGGGACATGGGACGTGGGACGTGGGACGTGGGACGTGGGACGAACGACGTGGGACGTGGGACGTGGGGAAGAAAGGTGGGGCTGGGTTGTTTGAGTTTGGAAAAACTTTGTGATCTTTGCAGATGTATTGAGAATTAAAAATCCGGCCTTTGGGGGTTTCTGAGGCGGAAAGATATTATCCATTATTAATAAATGTTTTTATGAAAAAGCAAAATCTGATCATCCTTATATTAATATCCTTCGCACTGTATTTTCCGTCGGCACTGAATGCGCAGGCCCCCGAGAAATCAACGGGAAAAGAGGCGAAAATCAAATGGTACAGCTTTGAAGAGGCCTATGCGCTCTCTAAAAAGAAACCAAAGAAAATGTGCGTCGACATCTTTACCGAATGGTGCGGCTGGTGCAAGAAAATGGATGCTGAAACCTTCACCAACCCGACGATCGTTAAATACATGAATGCCCATTTCTATTGCGTAAAATTCGATGCCGAACGCAAGGATACCATCGTGCTTGACGGTCAGAAGTTCGTCAACCCCAACCCAACGGGAAAACGCAGCACCCACCAGCTGACCAATGAGTTGCTGCGTAATCAGATGTCTTATCCTTCGTATGTGTTTTTAAATGAAAAGGGCCAGTCGATATCGGTTGTACCCGGTTACCATGGTGCCAAAGAATTCGAAGCGGTTGTCTCCTGGTTCGGCGAAGATGCTTATCTGACCAAGAAATTTGACGAATTTTCTGCCGGATTTAAAGGCGAGATAAAATAATTTGATTGATCGGAATCATACCTGTAGATATTCATCTTGTAAATGACCTCTCCCCTGACCCTCCCCTTAGAGGGGAGGGAGAAGGTTTGTCGAGGTTTGCCAATAACCGCTGATCTTGTTGAAAACCTCCTGAGAAAGAGGTAAGGCAGAAAGTGAATCATCCCCTGAAGCAGGTTTTTAAACCATTTGGGAGGTTTCTATCATGGTAACAGGAAAACAAAACAATGTATGCAAAAGCAATGGGTTAAGCATCCCCCCTCCAAAAAACCGAAAAAAAACCGTATAACCAATCTCCCTCCCCTCCAAGGGGAGGGTCAGGGGAGAGGTCATTATAAGGGTCCGGGGAGAGGTCATTTATTCGGCTTCAGCGCGGGTTTGACCGGACTGGGCGGACACGGCCGGAGGTAATCGGCCGCTTTTGCAAAGGGTGCAATCGCATGGATTAACGCTGGAGTCGGCGTAAACCAGAAAACAAGGGTATCGGATCTCTTTCCCAGTTTCAGTTCAGCCATATTGACCTGGATCGGTAACAATTTTGCGTTGGGATCCTTTTCAGCCGCCATCATGTCCTGCGTGCGAAAATCATTGTACGCTGCAACAACTACCGGGTAATAGTCATAATTGAGCAGCGCCTGCTTCATCAGGACTTTTTCGGCCGGTGAATGCGTAGGGAATGGTTCTCCCTTTTTGAGGATGATGCTTCCACTGTAAGTTTTTTCAGTAAAATAAAGGCAGAGTATCCCTTTCTCCGGGTTGCCAAAACGGACGTTTTTATAATACAGTCCGGAGGAAGTCGTCTCAAAACCAAGGATCCTGAGCTGGTCTTTTGTGAATTCAAGGTATTTCGTGTGGGTGCGCTCCCCGGAAGAAGCTGCTGTCGCTTTTACCTCTTTTTGCGCAAACACCTGCACCATCAGCGCAACGAGCGGGATAAAAATCAGGACTTTCAGAATCGCCCCCGGATTTGATTTTCTTTTGTTCATCATGGAAATTCGGGATTTAAGGTTACTTTGATTGAATTGATTGGCCAGTTTAAAACGGGGTTCGCCCGCGATTGTCTTCACCAGCAACAGCTGGTAATCCGATACGTCCACACCCTGTCTGAGCACATTGCGATCGGCTTCAAATTCGTGGTTTTGCTTCATTTCATGCCTGATAAGCCACGACAATGGATTGTACCATGTCATGACCATATACAATTCGGAAATGAATAGATCGAGGCTGTGAAATTTCTCCATATGGGTCAGTTCATGGAGGATCACCTCCCTGCCATGCTTCCTGAAATCTTTTTCTGAAAGGATGATGCGGCGGCCAAAGCAGCATGGAACAATATCAAACTGAACCACGGCAACACGGGTACCCAGGTAATAAACCTTTTTCGACTTCCTGAGGATGAGGATGATCCTGAACAGGGAATACAAAATCATGGACACCTGCACGGAAGCTCCCAACAGGTATAACAGGACAACCAGGCTCACCCTGTCCCGCTCCTCCTGCCTAACCGGGGTTTGAACCACGTTTTTTACAACCAGCTGAACAGGTGGGTCACTTTTCAACACCGATTCGATTTGTTGTACCGGGAAAGTCATCACGGCAGGCGCCACTTTCAATCGTACCAGGGGGACCATAAGGGAAGCCAGGATGATACCCAGGAGGACAAAGCGCTTCAGCCTGTGAAATGTCTCATGCCGGAGCAGCAGATAGTAAAAAAGGTATCCTGATGCAAGACAGAGAGAGGATTTTACCGTAAATAAAATGAAAGTTTCCATCACGCAGGTGTTTTACGCTTTTTCTCAATTTCCAGGATCAGTTCCTTCAACTCCTCTATGGTCAGATCTTCCTCTTCTATTAGCGTGGAAACGACCCTTTTGCAAGAATTCCCGAAATACTTTTTTATCATGTTCCGGAGATTCTTGTTGTTGTAATCTTCCTTTGAAATCAAAGGATAATACTGGTAAGTATTTCCAAAAGAATGATAACCAAGAAAACCCTTTTCCTCCAATGCCCTCACCATGGTGGATACCGTATTGTAATGAGGTTTTGGCTCAGGGAAAAAATCAAGGATCTGTTTGACAAACAGTTCTCCCCGCTCCCAGAAAAAATTCATGATCTCCTCTTCCTTGACGGTAATCCGCTTCATTCGTATTTTTTTTCACAAATATAACTATATTTTTTAGTTTGTCAACTATTTTATGTAGTTTTTTAACTATTATTTTTAGTAGTGAGAGTCTGTCGTTACTTATATTCATTATATTCTGTTAGTTAACAATATTTTGATTGTTTATATCGCCCTTTCAGGGCTTGCGGGTTTCGCCATTTATGCTAGCACAAGGCTATGCCATGTGCTTGATATTGCGCCCTTTCAGGGCTTGGGGTATTTGCGTTTCCACGGTAGCACAAGGCTGCGCCCTGTGCTGGAAGAGTACGCCCTTTCAGGGCTTGATATTTTTTGAGTACCAGAAAACACAGGCCGCAGTTCTGTGTTAAGAGGTATCTTAGCCATTAAGCCCTGAAAGGGCGTGATCCTATAACCCAGGGCGTAGTCCTGGGTTAACAGGTATCCATTCGCCATAAGCCCTGAAAGGGCGTGATCCTATAACCCAGGGCGTAGTCCTGGGTTAACAGGTATCCATTCGCCGTAAACCCTGAAAGGGCGTGATCCTATAACCCAGGCCGCAGTTCTGTGTTAAGAGGTATCTTAGCCATTAAGCCCTGAAAGGGCGTGATCCTATAACCCAGGGCGTAGTCCTGGGTTAACAGGTATCCATTCGCCGTAAGCCCTGAAAGGGCGTGATCCTATAACCCAGGGCGTAGTCCTGGGTTAACAGG
>CAIWMX010000117.1 GCA_903913885.1 uncultured Bacteroidales bacterium
TACCGTTGTCAAAGTTAAAAAACACCTTGCCCTCTTTGGAAATGAAGATCGTCATGATATCATTATCCGGGGCCTGCTTTTCTGACACCGAATTCGGTGTTTCGATCGGCGCAGCTTCCTGTGGACGGAACGAGGTGGTCAGCATGAAGAAGGTCAGCAGCAAGGAAAACAGGTCCACCATAGGCGTCATGTCTATGTGCGGAGATCTTGCCGGATGTTTAATTTTAGGCATAGGATTGTGTTTTAATTACTTGGTAGCAGCGGCAAATGACTGTACGAGGCTGAAACCTGCTTCATCGATTTTGTAGGTAAAGCTGTCGATCTGGGTGGAATAGAAGTTGTACAACACGATGGCCATCAACGAACCGAAGATACCAAATGCAGTGTTGATAAGGGCTTCCGAGATCCCGTTGGCGAGAGCAAGTGCATCGGGGGCGCCGGCCTGGGCCAGAGCGGCGAATGCCTTGATCATACCGATAACTGTTCCCATAAGACCGGTTAACACGGAGATGGAAGCAATGGTTGAAAGGATGACGAGGTTGCGCGACAACATGGGAAGTTCGAGGGCCGAAGCTTCTTCGAATTCTTTCTGAAGAGCAAGAATTTTCTGGTCCTTTTCAAGCGTGGCGTCGTTTTGCAGCGAACGGTAGCGGAGCAGGCCGGCTTTCATTACGTTGGCGAGTGATCCGCGCTGTTTGTCGCAGGAAACGATGGCATCTTCGATCTTGTTGGTATCCAGGGCGACCTGAAGGCTCTTTACAAATACATTGATACGTCCTTTTCCTCTTGCACGGAACAGTACAATACCACGTTCAACTGCAAAAATGATCAGGATAAGGTTCAGTGTGATCAGGAAAGGAACAATAACCCCCCCTTTGTAGATAATGGCAAGATAGTTGCCTGGAAGCGGATGGCCTGCGGGGTTACCACCTTCAAAAAACAAAGGATTGCCAAACACGACCTTGTAGAGAAAATAGGAAAAGGCGAATGCTATGATCATAACGCCCACCGTAAACACTGACCTTAAGGCTTCACCCAATGATCCGCCTTTGCTAGTTGTCTTGCTCATCGTTAATAAGTTTTAAATTTAAGATTGAATGAATTATTGGATTTTCTTGTTATTAAGGCCCACAAAGATAAAAAAATTATCTCCTAAATCAAATAGTTGTTATTTGACCTTCGATTTAAGTGCGTCGATGACCGGTTTTACTACAGCCACTTTTTCATCGTTCGGATTTACTGCACTCATTCTCATATAGTAAAAGAGCGCTTTTTCTGCCTCATCCTTGAGTTTCTGATCCCTCATATACTGGCTGTAATGATAGAATGCGAGGTAATCAAACGACTCAAAACGTTCTTTCATATATTTTACCGTGTCCGATTGCGTTTTCAGTAACAGTCCTTCGTACACCGGCGCGGCCAGTCCGGTTGTGTTAAACCCTTTCGGATCCTTCTGATCGAGGTTGGATTTTGTTCTGGCTCTCCATGTGAAGCCGGGAATATAATCGGCCTGCATCTTGTTAAAAATCGCCAGGTTGGTATCAGCCTTTACATAATCCAGGAGGCTGTAATAGACCTTGCCCAGGTTGTAGTAATCCATGGGAACCCCCTTTTTTCAGCTTGATCTTACGCTCATATTGTTCCATGGCTTTGTCAAACTTTTTGATCCTGGTGTAGCACAAAGCGGCTTCGGAAATAAGTTCGGCTTTGGAAGTATCCATTGAATAGGCTTTGAGCAACTGTTCGGTGGCGAGTGAATCCTGTTTTAGTTTAGACAGCAGCCGCCCGTAATAGGTATAGTCAAGTGGTCTGACCTTTTCCGGCCTGGCCTGGGCAATGAACTTTTTAATATAGGGAAGGCCCTTGTCATATTGCTGGGTCTCAAAGTAGCAATAGGCCAGGGCCCGGTTCACATCATTGTCGGTATTGTCGACCTTGAGGATCTCATTGAGCTGGTTGATAGCCTCGTTATAGTCCTTCAGTTCGATGAGCGTATTCACAAACTGCTTGCGGGCAGCGGTGTTGCGTGTGAGCGCGAGGAATTTATAGAAGTTCTTTTTAGCCTCTTCCTGCCGGCCGGCGCGTGAAAGCAGCGAACCAAGTTCGCGGTAAGCGGGGGCGAAGGTCGAATCCATCTTTACCACATCCTGGTAGTATTTCAGGGCCGTGGTGTACTGACGGGCACGCAGCCATAACTGGCCGAAACGCAGCGTGGCCTCGGGCGATTTTGGGTCCAGTGTCTGGGCCATGTTGTAATTGGCAATCGCCTTTGAACCGTCGTTCAGCAGGTAAAAATAGACATCGCCCTTGACGATATAGAGGATCGGGTTTTTGGGGTCAAGTTTCTCGGCTGAACGCAACAGGCTGAAAACACTGCCGGTATCATGAACCCCGGCAGTCACATACGATTCGGCCATCTCGATCATCACCACCGATTGTTTTCCCGGATCCATCTTGATCTGCTTGTTCGCCTTTGAAGGGAGCAACGCAATGGCTTTGGCAAACTCGGCCTTAGCTTCAGGCAACTTGTTATTTATTAAATCGATAGCTCCCAAGCCGACAAAGTTTATCGGATTAGCAGGATCCATTTTTAGTCCGAGTTCGTAAACGGTTTTGGCGGAATCCGCCATTTCGGGGAAGGAGATGTTGAGGGTGTCGGAATAGTATTTATCCAGGAAGTTTTTCCCATAGAAAAAATACAGATCGCCATTGCCCGGTGTCAGCCTGATCAACTCCTTGAACTTGGAAGTGGCTTTCGCAAATTGTTCGCTCTTGGTTAGTTTTACAGCGTCCTTCAGTTCCTGGGAAAAAGTTTTTGCAAGGAAAGGAAAAAAGAGCATCAGCGCAACAACGACAACAATCGGTTTAGTAACTCGTGACATAAAATATCTCCTTTTTGTTAGTGTTTGATTTCAACAGTTCTTACAGGCATGGCAGCGGGCACCAGTCCGGCGTGGAGGACGATGTACTGACCCTTTTCCCCGGCGATAAATGAGGAAAAACCATGAGCCAGCCCGGTATACGACTGGCGGTTGATGCAGTAAACATCGCGCGTGAATGGATAGGACCCCTCATAAATATAGCCCGGGAAGGGTTTGTAAAACTTTGTCTCCGTGGTATGATCGCCCTCCATGGCAATGCCTACTACCCTAAATCGCCTCAGGAAGTTGTGCGAAACGGTGTCCTGCGGATCGCTGATCCAGTTTACGCTGATCACCCCTACCGCACCTTTGTTATTTTCGACATATTTGATCACCTCCTCGTTGTTCTGGGCGGCATAGCAATTGGAAGGAAACGAGTCGAGCGAGAATTTCTCCTTGAAATAGCGGGGGTTGCCCGATTTGAAATTGTCGAATACAACCTTCAGCTCCTTCAGCTTTGATTTAGGGTTGACCTGTTTCCATGAATTTACTTTGCCCTGGAATATCTCCTTCACCGTTTGGTAATACATGGTGGTATCCGGGTTGTCGTTGTTCACGATGAGGGCCATGGCGTCGATGGCGATTTTTGTCGTTCGGGGGATGTACTGCTTGTCGTTCAGGTATTTAACCTGGGCATCAGAAAGTTTCCTGTTGACGATGATCATGGGTACGGTATCGTTCATGAAATCGTTGAAGGCATCGGCTTCATTCTGGTAGACAATTTCAGGATGGGCGTATTTATAAAGGAAACCAAACGTATATGACTCGGCCTCAATGAGCAAACGATAGGAATCATCAACACCCACTTTGATATGGCCCGATGTGGGGGTATCCACATCTTTCTGATTGGGAGCACCGCCGCATGAAACCAAAAAAAGGAGTAAAGCCACCCCTGACCCTAACATGATACGATGTATAATATTCTTACCGTTTTGCATGGCTTAATTACTAAAAATCAGCTGCTTTTTATGAAAGAACACAAATTTATAAAATTTATTATTGAACCATCCAAAAATCGCATGATTATTCACAAAAACCAAAGTTTCGCTATTTCGCTACCTCGCTACCTCGCTACCTTACATTTAACATGACATGTTGTGCCAAAGATCCTACTCTCCCATTCTTTCCCGGTTCTTCGACCAAAGCCGTGCGATCCGGAATCCGCCATAAAGAAAAAGGAAGATGGCAAAGATGGTCTTTACCTCTTTGGAAAGATAAGAAAACCGGGGGCTGACAAGCACATAAATCCCCAGTACAAAATATAGGGTGATGACAAACCAGGAAAAGTATTTGGCGAATTTTTGCATTCGTGTTATGGTTGGACCTGCCAGTAAGGAATATCATCCTGACCGGCTTTCTGATACCAGTAATCGGGTGTCACTGTCTTTTTGTCCTTCCTGAACAGTTTCTTCTGGTAAACGGCAATCATCGGGTTGAAAATCGTATCGGTCACCCCGATTACCAGGGTGTCAAGCAAACTCCCATCCTTGGCTTTTTCTTTTTCAACCTTCACCTCATACCTGTTAAAGGAAAGGATCTCTTTCAGGAACTCCGCACGAGCCTCGGTTGCGCCGGTTTCAACCACCGTGCATCGAACGCCGCCAATTTCGGCGATGTTGTGTTTACCTTTTAATGTTGCCATAACGATAACGATATTTTATACCCCGTGGTAGAGACGCCTTTTAAAGGCGTCTCTACGAACGCGGGAAATTAATATAAACCGAAACTTAAATTATAAACCACCTCGTAGATCGAACTAGCAAAACCGATGATCACCATGCCGGCCACGCAGATGAGCAGGCCCACCCGGGTGTACCCGTCGCTTTTGAATTTGGCAATGGGTTGGTCGCTGTTGTTAAGCAGCATAGCCTTGATCACAAGCAAATAATAATACAGGGAGATGATGGTGTTGATAAGGGCGATCAGGACCAGGATGTAATATCCCTGCTTCGCCGCGGCCGTGAAGAGGAAGAATTTCCCGAAAAAGCCTGCCAGCGGCGGGATTCCTGCCAGCGAAAAGAGTGAAAGCATCATGACCAGGCTGAGGTTCGGATTCGTGCGGTAGAGACCGTCGTAATCGTCGATATTTTCCTTGCCGGTGCGGTTTGAAATGATGCCAACCACGCCGAAGGCCCCCAGGTTGGAGAAGATGTACACCATGGCGAAATAGATCACGGTGGTCATGCCAAGCTGGCTCTGCCCGATGATGCCAAGCAGGATGAAGCCGGCCTGGGCGATGGACGAAAAGGCCAGGAACCGTTTGAGGTTCTGCTGGCGCATGGCAAAAAGATTCCCGATGGTGATCGTGAGGATGGTGATCACGTAAATCACTTCGCTCCACATCACGGCGATTTTACTGAAAACGGTATAGAGGATGATCGTGAAAATAAACACGGCAGCACCTTTGGAGATTACCGAAAGATAGGAGGTGACGTTCACCGGGGCACCTTCGTATACGTCGGCAGTCCACAGGTGGAAAGGAACCAGGGAGATCTTGAAGGCCATCCCGGCAAAGAAGAAGATAAAAGCAAGCACCTGCAGCGGGGCGCCGGTGATGAGGGGTGCAATGTCGGCAAAGTACATCGTGCCGGTGGTGCCGTAAATCATGGACAAACCGTAGAGCAGGATTCCGGATGAAAGCGCGGAGATGAAGATCAGCTTCACCCCGGCTTCGGCCGATTTTTCTTTCATGCGTTCCCATGCGGCAAGGGCGGCGATGGGGATGGTGGCGAGTTCAAGCCCGATGTAGAACATCAGGAAATCGCCGGATGAGATCATGTAGTTCATCCCGATGAGGGTCGAGAGCAGCAAAAGGAAAAATTCGCTGATCTTTTCCTTGTTCTGATCCTGTTTCAGCCAGTCGACCGACTGGATGAAAACGATCAGCACCCCGATGTTCAGGATGTTCTTGAGCATCATGGAAAGGGCTGTCGACTGATACATGCCTCCGAACATCGTGCCGGGCGTTCCCGGTAAAAAGCCGATGGCTGTCACCAAGGCCATTAAGATGATGGCGGGCAGTATGATTTTCCGCTTTTGGGTGTCCGGCAGAAATATTTCAACAATCAATAGGATTACTGTGATGAGGATCAGCAGCAATTCATGTCTCATGATCAGCATTGTATGTATGTTTTAATAGTTATCAATACCCCAAACCTAACCTCTCCCCCATGGGGGAGGGGCAGGGGATGGGAGCTACTTCATTAATACCGGTGCGGCGGCGATCAGCTTGTGCATGATTGGGCCAAGGCCCCCGGTGATCATGTCGGACAGCCACAACGGAGCTACCCCGATCAGGGTGATCCCGAAAATCAGGGTGACCACGCTCATCTTGTCATACCATTTTGCATCCTGGATCTCCTCGAAATGTTCATTCTTGATTTTCCCTAGCAGCAGAATCCCCACCACGCGGAGCACGTACACCGCGGTAACCACGATGGAAGAGGCGGCGATGATGGTGGCGACGCGGTGAAACACGTCGGCATTCTGGAAAGCGCCCACGAAAATCGTCATTTCAGCTACGAACCCGCTGAAACCGGGGAGGCCGAGGGATGCAAGACCGGCGATGACGTAAGCCACGGCCAGGAAGGGCATCACTTTCATCAAACCGCCCATTTCATTGATGAACCGGGTATGCGTTCGCCCATAGATCATCCCGATAAGCGCAAAGAAGAGGGCCGTCATGATGCCGTGCGAGATCATCTGCATGATGGCGCCGTTCATGGCGGTTTGGTTGAACATCAGGATGGCGAAGAGCACGAGTGCGCAGTGGCTGACGGATGAATAGGCGTTGATGTATTTCAGGTCCTTCTGCCAGATGGCGCCAAGGGCTCCGTAAATGACGCCGATGGTGGCGAGGATCAGGAAGATCCAGCCTAGCTGGTGGGCGGCATCCGGGAGGAGGAATACGGCAACACGGTAGCAGCCATAACCGCCGAGTTTCATAAGCACGCCGGCGTGAAGCATCGATACGGCGGTGGGCGCCGAGGCATGACCGTCGGGCGACCAGGTGTGGAACGGGAACATCGCGCCAAGCACGCCGAATCCCACGAAAAGGAAGGGAAACAGGAAGCGCTGCGCCTCAATGGGGATATGCTGTTTCGATATTTTGATCAGGTCGAAGGTTAGTTGTCCGCCACCCGGGGCCGAGTTGAAATAGATGCCGATGATTCCCAGGAGAATGAAGGCCGAACCTCCCATGAGCATCAGTGTAAGCTTCATGGCCGAATAGTGGCGCGGACCGCTGCCCCAGATGCCGATCAGCAGGTACATCGGGATCACGGCCAGTTCATAGAACAGGAACATGGTAAAGAGGTCGAGGCAGATAAAGAAACCGAAAACGCCGGTTGCCAGGAGGATCAGCGAGGTGAAAAATTCGCGGGGAAGGTCCACGATGTCCCAGCTGGCAAAGATGCCGGCGAAAACCACCAGGGAGGTCAGCCCGATCATGGCTACGGAAACACCATCCACACCAATGTAAAAATGGATGTTGAGGGTTTGATACCATATATTGTCCTGCACAAAGAGCACTTCGGCCATATCGCCGGCCCGGCGCGCAGCCAGGTAGAGAAAGATCAGTGCGATGGCGCTCAGCAGCTGGAGGCTCATCCCCACAACCGCCACCCATTTCACCTGCATATGGCTTTTGCTCATTAAAATACCAATTACAGTGAGAACCGGTATAATGATAAATAACGTCAGAATACTCATTCTTCTAAGGAATTAGTTGGTCCATAAATAGGTGAATAACAAGGTAAGCAGCACCACGCCCGAGATCAGCACCAGGGCATACTGCTGGAGCTGCCCCGACTGGAAGCGTTTGATGCGCTCTGAAGTTTCGTTGGTGACATAAGCCATCCCGTTCATGCTGCCGTCGACGATGTGGCGGTCGAACCAGGCAATGGGCCTGGAAACATAATTGAAGATGATCTTCTTGGTGATGAAAAGATAGATTTCATCAATGTAGAACTTGCGGTAGGCTGCACGTGAAAATCCCCCGAGGGCGTTGAATATCTGGTCGGGGATGGTGGTTTCCTTCCGGTAGAAAATCGTTGCGGTGATGATTCCCAGCAAACCGACCAGGACAGCCGGGATGGCGATGCCCAGTTCGATGTGCGATACAAAGGGCATACGGTCGGAAGAGACGAACAGGGAGAAGGGGATCAGCCCTGCCAGCGCGGCGCCGACAGCCAGGAACATCAGGGGAACGGTCATCGTCCACGAGCCTTCATGCGGTGTGTGGTGGTAATGCTGGTTTTTGCCCCAGAAGATGGAATAATACAACCGGAACATGTAAAATGCGGTCAATCCGGAAACAATCATTTCGACCCAGTAGAGCATCAGGCTCTTTTCGTGTCCGGCGGCGAGGATCTCATCCTTGCTGAAGAACCCTGCCAGTGGCGGAATCCCGGCAATGGCGAGGCAGGCGATCAGGAAGGTGGCGTGGGTGATGGGCAGGTGTTTCCGCAGCCCGCCCATATCGTTCAACACGTTGCTGTGCACGGCATGGATGATGGCGCCGGCAGCAAGGAAGAGCAAGGCTTTAAAGAAGGCGTGGGTGAAGAGGTGGAACATGGAGGCCATGTAACCAAGTCCTTCATGTCCGCCGTATCCCGAAACGCCGAGGGCGAACATCATCATCCCGATCTGCGACATGGTGGAGTAGGCAAGCACCCGCTTGATGTCGAACTGGGTGCAGGCGATCACCGCGGCAAAGATGGAGCTGAAGGCTCCCACGTACATCACCACGTCGAGGGCGACAGGGGCCGCAACCACGTAAATGGGGAACAGGCGCGCCACCAAGTACACGCCGGCAACGACCATCGTCGCGGCATGGATGAGCGCCGAAACAGGCGTGGGACCTTCCATGGCGTCGGGCAGCCAGATGTGCAGCGGGAACATGGCCGACTTGCCGGCGCCTCCCATAAAGATAAAGATCATTGACCAGGTCATGGTCGACAACCCGAGGAACATGACGCCGCCTCCCGTTGAAAAGGCCGGGCTGTTCTGGCCGGTGAGGGTCAGGAAGTCGAACGTGCCTGTTGAAAAGGAGAGCATCAGGATGCCGATGAGAAAACCCAGGTCGGCAAAACGGGTGACGATAAATGCTTTTTTGGAGGCCGATACCGCCGAATCCTTGGTATAATAGAACCCGATCAGCAGGTAGGACGAAACGCCCACGAGTTCCCAGAAGATGTACATCTGGAAGATGTTGGTGGCGACAACCAGCCCGAGCATCGAGAAGCTGAACAGCGACAGGGTGGCGAAAAAGCGCATGAACCCCTTTTCCCCGTCCATGTAACCGATCGAGTACAGGTGCACCATGAATGATACCGTAGTGATCACGATGAGCATCATGATCGAAATGGGATCCAGCAGGATGCCCATGTCGATGTGCAGCTTGTCGGTCAGGTTCAGCCAGCGGATGTTGACTGCCAGGAATTTCTGGAACGAGCCGTCGGCGGCCTTTTCAAGTACGAAGAAGTACTTGTAGGCTGTCACCAGCGACAGGATCCACATGACAAAGAGGCCGCTTGTTCCGGCGATGCCTGATACCAGGGGTTTAAACCGGTTCCCGAACAGGCCGACCACCACGAACATGAACAGTGGTATCAGCAGGATCCAAATGGTGTAACTGAAATCGATCATATGTCAGCGATTTACGATTTACGATTTTTGATTTACGATTTGCGGTTGTCATGCAACGGATCACATGTTACGCATTGCGAATCAAGTTATTAATACTTCATTTCATTCATTTTCTCAACATCGATGTTCACCAGCCTGCGGTAGATGTTGATGATGATGGCGATGGCCACCGATGCTTCGGCTGCCGCGACGGCGATGATGAAGATGGCGAAGAACATCCCTTCCAGGTGACCCGGATAGAGGATTTTGTTAAACGCCACAAAATTGATGTTGACCGAATTCAGGATCAACTCGGTCGACATGAGGATCGTGATCAGGTTTTTCCTGACCAGGAACCCGTAAATACCGACAAAGAACATGATGGTGCCGGTGATCAAAAACCAGGTTAATGGAACGCCTTCGAACATATCGTGGTGGTGTTATAAAATTAATCTTTACGTTTCTTTGCAAGGATGATGGCGCCTACCATAGCGGCCAGCAGCAGGATGCTGATGACTTCGAACGGGAGGGCATACCCGAATTTTTCCGTGCTGATCAGGCTTTTCGCGATCACGTGGATGTCGGTGCGATCGCTGTTGGCCACCACCTCCTGCGGGAATTTATATTGCAGGATGGTTGCGATGGTGAGGATGGCCCCAACTGCGGTTACCAGGAATGCGGGAAGGATCTTCATCAGCGAGGGCGCTTCCAGTTTTGTCCCGATATGGCTCGTAAGGAGGATGGAGAAGATGATCAGCACCACGATACCGCCGGCATAGAGGGTGAGCTGGATGGCCGCCAGGAAGTTGAAGCGCAGCAGGAAATACATGCCGCCGGTGGCCACGAGGACAAACAGCAGGAAGGTGGCCGCCCGAAGGATGCGCCGGCTGGTCACAGTCAGTATGGAAAAAATTATAATGACTGCCGAAAAGATCGCAAACATCAATTGATTTGGTGTCATTCTACAATATCTTTTATGATGGATGATCCGGGTTTATTTAAGATTTTGGTCAGCTTGGCGCGATCGAACACGGCGTGCTCAAACTCCTGTCCCCAGGCAAGGGCATCCGACGGGCAGGTCTTGATGCAGAGCCCGCAGAAGGTACACATCGACAGGTGATAAATGTGCTTGTCGATGATGCGTTTTTTCTTGCCGTCGGGCATATCGATCTTATCCTGGAGGATCTCGATGGAGCCGTTCGGGCAGGAGTTTTCGCAAATCCCGCAGCCGGTGCAGCGATGCTCGTTCTGTTCGTTGTGCGGCATGATCACTTCGCCTTTGAACCGGTCGTACATTTTCAGTGTCTTCCGGTTTTCCGGATACTGCTGGGTTACGATCTCCCCGGGGCTGAAGAAGTATCTCCCGGTTACTTTCATCCCCGTAAGGAGAGATTTAACCGCGCGGAAGATATCTGCAAAGTATTTGAAAAAGCTGTTCATAGTTTTCTAAAAATGCCAACCCATTAATACAACAAATGCCATGATAAGTATATTGACCAGGTTGATGGGCAACAGGTACTTCCATTCCAGGGTCAACAGCTGGTCGATCCTCAACCGCGGAAAGGTCCATTTAAACCACATCATGATCCAGATTACAAAGAAGGTCTTGCCGATATACCACACGAACGGGGGAATGAAATCCATGATGTGGTTGAATCCTGCCCAGCCGCCCATGTGGAAGGGCATCCATCCGCCCAGGAAGACCGTGGCGGCGATGGAGGCCACGATGAACATGTTCATGTACTCGGCCAGGAAGAAGAAGGCGAATTTGATCCCCGAATACTCGGTGTGGAAGCCGGCGGTGAGTTCCGATTCGGCTTCGGCCAGGTCGAAGGGGCCGCGGTTTGTCTCGGCGGTGCTGGAGATCAGGAAGATGATGAAGGCGATGAACGCGGGGATGTGGCCCTTGAAGATGAACCACCCGTTGGCCTGTCCTTCAACAATCTGCGAGAACTGCATGGTGCCTGCCAGGATGACGATGGTGACCAGCGAAAGCCCTACCGAGAGTTCATAACTGATGATCTGGGCCCCGGAGCGCATGGCGCCGATGAGCGAATACTTGTTGTTGCTCGACCAGCCGGCCAGCAAAATCCCGACGACTCCCAGCGACGATACGGCGATCACATAGAGAATGCCGATGTCAAAATCGATGGCGTGCAGTCCCTTGGCAAACGGTATCGCGGCAATGGCCATGAACGAGGCGATGATGATGATGAACGGCGCCAGGTTGAAGAGCAGCTGATCGGCGTTTTTAATGTGGATCAGCTCTTTCAGCATCAGCTTGACGAAGTCGGCGATGGTTTGAAAGAAGCCATAGGGGCCGACCCGGTTTGGCCCGACGCGGTTCTGCATGAAGGCGCAGACCTTGCGCTCGGCATAGACCAGGAACAACCCGACCAGCGCGTAAAACAGGAGGATGGCCAGTCCGATGATGGTCATTTCAATGGCAACGGCCCAGAAACCAGGCATATGGGCGCGCAGGAACTGGTCGATCCATTGGTTGAATGAGGTGAAGTCGTAAATGCTGAAGTTCATAGATAAGTTTTATTATCTGTCAATATCGGGAATAACATAATCAAGCGAACCGCCAATGGCGACCAGGTCGGCAATCTTCACCCCGCGGCTCATGTGGTCGAGGGCGCTGAGGTTGGAGAAGTTGGGAGAGCGGAATTTCATGCGGTAGGGGGTCTTGTTGCCATCGCTGATACAATACACGCCCAGTTCGCCGCGGGATGCCTCAACACGCTGGTAATACTCGCCGGCGGGCAGTTTGATCACGGCTTTCATCTTCGCACTGTAGTCGCCTGCCGGGATGTTGTCGATAAGCTGTTCGATGATCTTCATCGATTCGCGCATCTCATGCATCCTCATCATGTAACGGGTAAAGGTATCACCTTCGGTTCCCAGGATCTCCTGGAAATCGGCTTTGTCATACACGCCGTACGGGTGATGCTTGCGCACATCGCAGGCAAAGCCCGAGGCACGTCCCGACGGGCCGGTCACGCCGTAGCTGATGGCGTCTTCCTTCGACAGGATGCCGATGCCTTTGGTACGCTCCTGCATGATGATGTTGCCGGTGAGGATATCATCATAATCCTTGATCTTCCTGCGGAAATATTTGATAAAGTCTTTCACGCTCTTCTGGAAATTCGGGTGGATATCCATCATGAGCCCGCCCGGCGTGTAGTAGCTGTGCAGCAGGCGCGAGCCGAACGACTCTTCGAAAATATCGAGGATATGTTCGCGGTCGCGCAGGCCGTAAAAGTAACAGGTGAGCCCGCCCATGTCCATGCCGAAGCTGCACCACCAGAGCTGGTGGGATGCGATGCGGTTGAGTTCGTCGACAATGGTGCGGATGTATTTTACCCGTTCGGGGACATCGACTTCGAGCGCTTTTTCAACCAGCAGGCACACGGCGTGGTTGTTGATGTGGGCCGACAGGTAATCCATCCGGTCGGTGAGGTGGATGATCTGGGGGTAGGTATCCTTTTCGCACATCTTCTCGATGCCGCGGTGGATGTACCCGCAGTGGGGCTTCAGGTTTTTCACGATCTCCCCCTGGAGGGAAACGACCAGCCGGAGTACCCCGTGGGTGGAGGGGTGCTGGGGACCCATGTTGATATGGTATTCCTCCTCCTCGATGTTCTTGACAGGCAGGTTGATAACTTCTTTCATACCTTAAAGTTCTACGATGTTAACTTCATCCTTATAGTCTTTCCGCAGGGGATGGCCGATCCAGCCTTCTTCGAGGAAGAGGCGGCGCAGGTCGGGATGGTTGGTGAACCGGATCCCCATCAGGTCGTACACTTCCCGTTCGTGGAACTCGGCGGTGCGCCATAGGTCGCAAACGGTGTCGAGGGCGGCGTTGTCACGGTCGGCGGTTCTCGTTTTAAGAACAAGCTGGTGCCCGTGCGCCGTCGATTCAAGGTGATACACCACTTCGAGGAATTTAACCATGTCGACCCCTGAAAGGCAGAAGAGGTAGTCAAATGCAAGGGCGGCGTCGGTTTTTAACGTAACAGCCAGGTCGTGCATTTTTGCCGGCGGGATAATGAAGGTGAGGAATTGTTTGTTTTCCTGGAATTCTGCGTCCGGAACCAGGGCCAGAATCCGCTCCTTCAGTGCTGTGTTATCCATCTTTGGAAAATATCTAAATTAATTCTGTGGTTTTTCTCGGGTTTGACAGGGGCGACTCCAGCTTGATCTTGCGCTGGAGCTGCATCACGCCGTAGAGCAGTGATTCGGGCCTGGGGGGGCAGCCGGGGATGTAAACATCGACCGGGATGACGTGGTCGACCCCGCGGATCACGTGATAGGTGTTATAAAAGAACGGCCCGCCGGAAACGGCGCAGGCGCCCATGGCGATCACGTATTTCGGGTCGGACATCTGGTCGTAGAGCCTTTTGAGCACGGGCGCCATTTTGTTGACGATGGTGCCGGCCACCACGATGACGTCGGCCTGGCGGGGGGAGGCGCGGTAGACTTCGATGCCGAAGCGGGAGAAGTCGTGGCGCGAGGCGCCGGTGGCCATCATCTCGATGCCGCAGCAGCTGGTGGCGAAGGTAAGCGGCCAGATCGAATTGGACCGGCCCCAGTCCATCACGGCATCCAGGGTGGTGAACAGCACGTTGCCGCCCGATTGTTTGAACAGGTCGAGGGTTTCGTTATCACGAAAATCAGCCTCCTTCATATTTTTTATTCCCATTTCAACGCTCCTTTCTTCCAGGCATACAAGAGGCCCAAACCGAGTACAAAAAAGAAAATGACGATTTCAACAAATGCAACCATGCCCAGTTCCTTCATCACCACCGCCCAGGGGAAAATGAAGACGCTTTCGACGTCGAACACCAGGAAGATGATGGCAAAGAGGTAATACCCCACGTTGAACTGCAGCCAGGTCAGCCCCTCGGTGGGGATGCCGCATTCGTAGGCTTCCGACTTCTGGGAGTTGGTGGAGTGGGGAGCCACGTAGTGGGCGAAAACAAGGGCGAACCCCACCAGGAATGCCCCCACGATGAAGAAGAGAATCAGGCTTTCAGCGCTCATAATGTGAAACAGTTAACAGATGTAGGCGGCAAAGTTAAAAATTAATATGAAATAACCTAACCGGGTATAGGGCAAAAACATATAAGTGCGGAGGTTATTTATTTGATACTGTGAAGCATCGGAAATGAGGGCCGGAAAATGTCAAAGTTTGGGTTGATATTTGTCAATGAATGCAGGCAATGCAAACAATGCAAAAAATGCAGGCAATGCAAACAATGCAGGCAATGCAGGCAATGCTGATTTCTGATGCGGTTATGGGAGAATAATGAATATTGAACAACGAATTTTGAATGTTGAAGTTTCGCGTGCCGCGATGGGGATGCGGCATACTAAAGCTAAATCACACATAACAGCGAATCCTGCAAGGTGTTTAAGGGATTGAAATGCAGGTTAGCATGCGTTTCAGCATCGTTATTTTTTTATTCGCTTTATGCTGCTTTTTTTCAGCAATCTTGCAGAATGATGTACTGTTAAAATATAGATTCGGGGTTCTTTTACGATTTAATAAATCAAACGGTAACTTCCTGTAATAAGTTCACGGATCGAGGTTTCATTGATCTCGGGAACTTTCCGCACGATAAATGGGTTTATTCCAGAAAACCCGTGATACTGATGATCCTTTCAAGGGTCAATCGTGCATATTGAACAGAATCCCTGGAAATATAATCACCGATTTCCTGTAAATCGGCCAACGACCTGTTCGTCCAGATTATTTTAACCATCGCTCCAATTTCCTCCTTACCTCTTCCGTAGAATATACTTTCCCATCTTGTACATCCTGCAGTCCTTGCTCCACCTTGTCTAAAAGTATCAATCTTTCAACAACTTCTTCCATTGTCAGGTTTTCTTCCTGAAGGGTAGCTGTTGTTTTCCTGATTTTGTCTTTCGTAAGCAATTTTTGTTTTTTTCAACGGTACGACAGTTAACATAAATTTGAAAATCTGCAGGGAACGGTTTATGAAAAAAGCCATCAAGTCATGCCCAATGGGCATTACCTTTTGAGAAGCCTATAGGTGCCGGAAGTCGAACAAACAAATTTCATGTTGTCTTGTCCCGGTCATCAAGGGTAAATGCGTTTCCGGCGAGATGTTTGCGGGATTGACAAAATTGGGAGTGGCAAACAGGTGAATAACGAATATAGGAATATCACGGTGAATCTGTCCTTAACCGGAGAATATCTCTAACAAGTGTTAGATAAATCAGGAACCGTAACACCCAGCGAAGCCGATATCAAGATCACTAAAAAGATCAAGGACAGCGGCACCTTGCTTGATATTGCAGTTCTGGATCACATTATTATTGGAGATAACCGGTTTTATTCGTTTGCAGACGAAGGAGCAATGTAACTCACACGGCGTGCCAGATGCCAAAGCAAATCCCAAGGGCATGGGTTTTTTCATAATTCTCTTCATCAGCAGCAGGTATTCCCGGGTTTCGAATATTTTTGTAACCTTGCATTTTACAGCAATATTTATGAAATATTTCCAACCTTCCCTTTTGATCATAATTTCAGTTTTGATCATTTCCGGATGTTTATCCAAGTCCAGGAAGCCGGACACTCCCGGTAATAAATTGAATAGTACAATTTTGACTGATTCTTTGAAAATCCTTAGTTCCCTCTGCCAGGCAAATAAAATATCAGATAATGCCAGGGCGCGTTTGTTTGCACATCAGGCCATGGATATTGCCTGTAAAACCAAATCGGAGGCCGACCTTGCGCAGGCCTGGATGATTATGGGCATTGCATACCGGAATTATAATGATGATTCAAGTTTTGTTTTCACATCAAAGTCATTAAAAATTGCAGAGGCAAATGGCCAGGAAAAGATCCGGGTAACAACAATGTACAACCTGGCCTTGCTCTATATAGATGCCTCTGATGTGAAGACAGCAGTTCTTTATCTTGATTCAGTGGTTCAAATTTCCCGGCGGATCGGAGAATATGCTTTACTTTCTAATGGTTATAACGTTTACGGCAATATCATGTGTAACCTTCCTGATACTACAGGAGCAAAGATCATGTATGATTCCGCTTACCATGTGGCACAACAACATTCATTGCCCGCGCAGGAGGGAATAGCACTGGCAAGTCTTTCAATCCTTGAAAAAAAACCGGTTGTAATGGATAAGATGCGAAAGGATGCAATTTCGCTGTTAATAAAGGTTCCAGGTTTTGAAGAAGAAATAGCGTTGATTTTAAATAATCTCGGGATGCAAAACGCAAATCCTGACACAGCGCTGTTTTATTATCACCAGGCGTTGAAAATGGCGAATGCCATACATTCTTCGGAAATCACGTTGGTGGTTTGCAATAATCAGGCATATAGCTACCTTGAAAAAAATGATTGGAAAAGTGCAGAGAGTTGCCTGATTTCAAATGCTATTCCCCTGGCAAAAAAAGAAAAGAATTATTACGAACTTGCGAACCTTTACGATACCTATACTGACGTTTTGGTAGCGGCAAACAGGAAGGATGAATCGTTGAAATATGCGAGACTTGCCTATAAAACCAAGGGGCTCGCTGAACGCCAATCTGGGGCAAAGGAAGTACGGCTGCTTACAATTCTTCTGGATGTGAAGAACAAGGAGTTGAATTTGGCAATGAATGAAAGGGATTTGAGGCAAAAGGAAACCAATATCCGCAAAATTGTTGTTTTGTTTTCTATTTCATTGCTGATATTATCGATCGGAATCTTAATGATAAACTGGCGACTTCAGCGCAACCGTTTAAGGTACAATGCCGCCATGCTGAAAGCCGCGAAAAAGATCATTGATGCCGAGGATCGGGAACGCACCCGGATTGGACGTGATTTTCACGACCTTACGGGCCAGAAATTCTCAGGGTTGGCAGGCTATCTTGAAAATCAGGAATTCCAGGATCCGTCGACTAAAAAGGTAGCCTTAAAAATGCTGGAGGAGATCCGTCAGGCTGTGAGGGAGATGTCGCATCGAATGAACCGGGCCTGGGTTGAACGATTCACCCTTGAAGAGTCCATCAGCGGATTGTGCACCGACTGCATAAAAATGACCGGACTTGATCTGGAATTACAGGCACCTGAAAAGTACCCGGAAATGTCAAGAGAGCTAAAGATCCACCTGTTCAGGATTGTCCAGGAATTGCTCACCAACGCCATGACACATGCATCCGATTCCAGAGTGCGTCTTACAATTGCCTTTGACGAAACCAGGATGTCATTGAATTACAATGATGATGGACCGGGTTTTGACAGGGGGAAAACTGATGGGAATGGAACCGGGTTGAGCAACATCCTGGAAAGGGTTACACTCTTAAATGGGAAAGTAGAACTGGATTCCCGGCCAGGGTTCGGGACGGATTATGCCATTACCATTCCGTTGAAAAAAGACAAGTATTCTTCCAACTGACAGACAAAAAAGATGATCAGAATATTATCAATTGAAGATCACTGGATGGTTGTTGACGGACTTCGTGCGAGATTCAGGAGCGACCGGGACGATATGGCCATCACCTGCAGTGCTGGAACGATCGTGGAAGCGCTTGCACATGATCCGGGCTCCTTTGACCTGATATTGCTGGACCTTCTCATCCCTGGCACCGATCCTCCGGAAAATGTCAGGAAGTTAAAAGCAGCATTTCCAGAAAAACCCATCGTGGTGCTCACTTCAGAGGAACGTACCGTGTGGGAAGTTCAGATGTGCCGAGCAGGCGTTCAGGCTTATTTGACAAAGAATGACCAGCGAAGAATAATCAAGGAGGTCATTAAACGTGTTTCAAGAGGAGAAGATCTTTGTAAAATGCGACTGGCGGAGATGAAAGTTTCTGCAGGGGCAGTTCCTGCTGAAAATGATGAACACCGGCTTAAACCAACGGAGAAGGCCATTCTTTCCCTTTTCGTGCAGGAACTGACATTAAAACAAATTGGCGGCAAGTTATGTATGACCGAATCGGCGGTAGGAAAGACCATGGCCAGGTTGCGCAATGAATTCAATGTAAAATCTAATTCAGGATTGATTCTGTTACTCCGGGAAATGGACTTGATTTAAGATATTTCTTAAACCAAATCTGCCGCGGCAATCAAAATCTGCTCCAATTCTGGTATACTTGTCAGTTTCTGCGATAATAGGCAAGTAGTTGTTTATCAGCGTTCAGAAAAAATTATTCTGTACCCCATTCATCTGTAATTTTAACTTCGCTTTAACGTCCGAAGATTTGACTTAAATGCCCGGCATTTTATTTTTTGGGTATTTATCACATCCAAATCAATACCAGGCACTTAAATCAAATAATGTCACATTTTTCTCTGCAGACTACCCCTCATTTTTCCGAAATATCCCTTTTCCCCTCCATTAACCTTGTTCCTTTTAACTTTACGACAGGGTTTTTCATAACCTTTCTATTATGTTGATTATGTTAACAATGTTTAAATTTGTGGATGTTGCAACTGTCAGCAATAGCATGCATGAGGACAGATTGCGGCATTCTTATTGAGCAAGTGGTCAGGCAACCATCAAAGCAAAATTGTTATCTTTATAACATTATTTTCTTTTATTTATGTTCAGGTGTCGGGCAATAGTTTTCCTGTTGATACTGTGGCTTCAATTGGTAGCCTTCGATACAAGCATTTGCTAGGTAATATCATGGGTTTATTAATTGCTAAGACCAGATTATCGCTCCTCCAGGCAAAATGCGTTTGGGGTGAGGTGTGTGAAAGATGGTTTATAAAAAGAAAAGTGATCAAGCGACCCGGCATATGGTTTTTTATTCTTTTTGTACTGGGATTTTGCCAGGGCCCATTACCGGTTTATTCTCAAGGAGAGTTTAACAATTGGTATTTTTCTTATAAAGCAGGTCTGACATTTAATGTTACCCCTCCTGTTGCGCTTATGAACAATCCTGTCAATACAGAAGGGTTGACATCGTGTGTTTCTGACTCCGGCGGTTCTCTTTTGTTTTTTACCAATTGCTTTAACGTTTGGAACAGGAACTTGCAGGTTATGCCGAATGGAGGCGGGTTATCCACCTGGTATGGCGAGGTGCAAAATAGTATTTCTTTCAGGGATATTGCGGACGACAGTTTATACTACCTGTTTGAAGTCGGCACTTTTCAAATGTTTGTTGGTATTACAAACGGGCTTCATTACTCTGTCGTAAATATGAGGCTGGATAATACGCTTGGCGATATTGAGCCGGGCAAGAAGAATATTATGGTACCTTATGGTAACAAAATAATTAGCGGGTTGACGGGAACGAAACATTTTAACAATAAGGATGTATGGGTCGTTGCCCGTATCTACGATGCCGACAGTAACTTTTTCGCATCTTATCTTGTTAATTCTTCCGGGCTTGTCACTTTACCAGTTCTAAGTCCGAGCCGCATCCATTACACCTACACCAATAACGCCATTGATTATAAGTGCAGGGAGATCAAAATCAGTCATGATGGCAACTGGTTGATTTCAATGCATTATACCCCTATCGACACCGTTGAATTCTGTCATCTGAATAACGTTACCGGTCAGATCAACTCATTGTTTACTTTTATTCCAGGAAAATTCCACAATCATATTTGTAGTCCCAATTCCGCAGAATTTTCCGTTGATTCAAAATACCTGTATATTTCATGTGACAGGGCGGGATACCCGAATCAAACGGAAACTTTCCAATATGATCTCAGTAGCCATGATTCCTTACAGGTTGTTCAGAGCGAAACTATTATAGGGACTCTGAATCATCGTTCAAAGATTCAGATGGGTCCTGATTTTAAAATTTACGGAACGCATCTTTTGGTTGATTCCCTATTCGTTATTCATGACCCGACAATTCAGGGCTTGGGCTGCAATTCTATCCCCAATGCAATAACTACAGCAGGAAAAATAACAGGAATGGATTTACCCCAGTTCATCCAGCGCTACAAGGCCTATTTTCATCATATAGGAGAATGCCCTCTCGATCCCGTGAACTTTACATCTGACATCTGGCCCCCCCCGGATTCGATCCGGTGGAACTTCGGCGATCCTGCATCCGGATCAGCCAATTTTGCAACAGTTGCAAACCCAGTGCATAATTATTCGTTACCCGGAAATTATATAGTTGAACTGTACGTAAGGCATAACGATAACCGACGGGATACCACCTGGCAAACCATCACCATTCAGCCCGCTCCCCAACCGGCTCTCGGCCCCGACCAGACCATTTGCGCCCCGCAAACGGCGACTTTTGATGCCGGAACATGCACTGGCTGCACCTACCAATGGGATGACCTGACCACCATGACCATGAACATCGGCAGCGGACAGACCTACACAACTGGCACTCCAGGGTTGTATCGGGTAAATGTGACCGGTCCGAACGGATGCACCGGACGGGATACGGTGCAGCTCTCCATTGGAACACCGGTTGCAGTCAGCGTGACCATTGCGACAGGCAGCACGACGGTTTGTAATGGGACTCAAGTAACATTTTCGGCCACCGGCCAGCCGGCAGGGAATTCACTGTCGTACCAATGGAAAGTGAATGGAATTAATGCAGGCTCCAATAACCCGGTGTTTACCTATAGCCCGTCCAACGGTGATTGTATTGTATGCAGCATGATATCAACTGATGCCTGTGCGACCGGTAACCCGGCCACTTCCAACCAGATCTGCATGACGGTGAACCCGCTTCACCCGGTCAGCCTGACCATTACTTCAACTTCGACTCATGCATGTGCAAGTACGCCCGTGACATTTAATGCATTTCCGACCAATCCGGGCAACAGTCCGGTTTATCTATGGAAGGTCAACGGAGTAATAGCAGGATCGAACAACCAGATATTCACCTTTACGCCTATAAATGGAGACTGTATCGCCTGTGAGCTGACCTCCGATATCAATTGCCCGACCGGGAACCCTGCACTGTCCAACACGATATGCATGATCGTTGATCAGCCGTTGCTGGTCAATATTACTGTTTCGACTCCACTAACCACAGTCTGTGCCGGCACGTCGGTCACCTTTACGGCCTATCCGACCAA
>CAIWMX010000118.1 GCA_903913885.1 uncultured Bacteroidales bacterium
CAATGTCGGCAACACCCAGCACCGAACAAATGGCTTTGATAAAGGTGGTTTTTCCCGCACCCATGCTCCCGTACAGGGCAAAAACCCTGGCTTCGGGAAAGGCGGCAAGCATCTCCCTGGCAGCGGGGACGAGGTCGGATTCAGAGGAACAGGTCAATTTCACTTGTTAATTTTTAAGATAGGCAATAGGCAATGGGCAGTGGGCAGTGGGCAGTAAATCAATACAGCCAATTGCTTTGAAATGGCATTGGGTTACACCTCCGATTTTATTAACACACTGATTAAAAGTAATTTTGTTTACCAAAACCCAGAATCCAACCCTCCCGTACACCAAAAAAAAACACTCCAAATCCTCCGATCCTGCATTATTTTCATTATCTGCATTCCTGCATTATTTCGGCTTAAGTACCACAAACGGTATCATCACCTCTTCCATCGAAATTCCCCCGTGCTGGAAAGTATTTTTGTAATAGTTCACATAGTAGTTGTAGTTGTTCGGGTAAGCGAAGAAATCGTTGCTGCGGCAGAAAACAAAGGAGGAATTGACATTTGCCTTCGGCAGGAAAATATCGGATGGGTTGCGAACCTCAAAGACTTCGTTCTGCTCGTATTTCAATGCCCTGCCTGTTTTGTACCGCAGGTTGGTGTTGGTGTTGCGGTCGCCAAGCACCTTCACAGGGTTATCCACCCTGATTGAACCATGGTCGGTGGTAATGGCCACGTTGACATCCTTCTCGGCCAGGTATTTCAGGATTTCGATCAGCGGTGAATGCTGGAACCAACTGACCGTTAGCGAACGATATGCCTTTTCATCATCGGCCAGTTCGCGGATGATCTCCATCTCTGTGCGTGCATGCGACAGCATATCAACGAAATTATAGACAATGAAATTCAGCTTGTTCACCATCAGGTTTGGCATCAGTTCCACCAGCTTTTTCCCGTAGGTCTGGTTCAGCACCTTGTAATACGAGTATTTAACATCCCGGCCATAGCGTTTGAGCAGTTCTCCAAGGAGTTCGCTTTCAAAATTGTTCTTTGGCCCCTCCTCTTCTTCGTTGACCCAGTATTTCGGGTATTTCTTCTCAATTTCGGTCGGAAGCAGTCCGCTGAACAGCGAGTTCCGTGCATATTGGGTCACCGAAGGCAGAATACTGTAATATATCTCTTCCTTCTCCACCCTGAAATAATCCTCCAGGATCGGCTGCAGCACTTTCCACTGGTCGAAACGAAGGTTGTCGATCAGGATGACGAAGGTTGGCTTGTTGTCGTTCATCAGCGGAAACACTTTTTCCTTAATGAGCGTGTGCGACTGTACCGGCCGCTCCTTACCTTTCCCGCTGATCCACTCCACGTAGTTCCGTTCGATGAATTTGCAGAAAACCTGGTTTGCTTCATCCTTCTGCATCTTCAGCACCTGGTTCATGCCATCGTCCATCAGCTGGCCAAGTTTCAATTCCCAGTAGGTGAGCTTTTTATATACATCTGGCCACTCCTCGAAGGTCAGCCGGTTGGAAATTTCCATGCCGATGTTCCGGAATTCCTGTTGATACTGGTGGGTCGTTTTTTCGCTGACAAGCTTCCTGTTTTCCAGGTTTTTCTTCAGACAAAGCAGTATCTGGTTGGGTTTAACAGGTTTGATGAGGTAATCGGCGATGTTGGAACCGATGGCATCCTCCATAATGCTCTCCTCTTCGCTCTTGGTAATCATCACAACCGGGAGGGTGGGGTGAATCTCCTTAATGCGCAGTAAAGTTTCGATACCGGATAAACCAGGCATCTGCTCATCGAGGAAAACAATATCGAACTGACTGGCTTTTATAAGGTCAATGGCGTCATGCCCGTTGTTGACTGTTGAAACGTTGTATCCTTTTTCCTTTAAGAAAATAATGTGGGGTTTTAACAGGTCGATCTCATCATCCACCCACAAAATCGCGATCTTATCCATAGAGTTTGTTTGCTTTAATAAATGTTGTAAGTTTGCTTTTATTGTGCAGTTGAGCCTGTTTTATATTTCTTTAACAAATTTACGCGATTTTGCCTGCAACCAATAAACAAAAGATCATCAATGATCCGGTATACGGATTCATCACCATTCCCGACGCCCTCGTTTTTGATGTGATCGAACATCCATGGTTCCAGCGGTTGCGGAGGATCAAGCAGCTCGGGCTTACCGATTACACTTATCCTTCGGCGCAGCATACACGTTTTCAGCACGCCCTGGGCGCCATGCACCTGATGGGGCAGGCTGTAGTTGTTTTGCGCGCCAAAGGCATTGATATCACCGATGATGAAGCCCAGGGGGCCAACCTGGCCATCCTGCTCCACGATATCGGGCACGGCCCGTTTTCACACACCCTGGAGCAGACCATTGTGCGCGACCTCGATCACGAAGACCTGTCGAAACTCTTCATTGCCGGGTTAAACCGGCAATTTGGAAATGGACTCAGCCTTGCCTACGCGATTTACAACGGCACCTATTCAAAGAAATTCCTGCATCAGCTTGTATCAAGCCAGCTCGACATGGACCGCCTCGATTACCTGGCCCGCGACAGTTTTTTCACGGGGGTTGCCGAAGGAGTGATCAGTTATGACAGGATCATCAAAATGTTAACGGTAGTCAACGACGAACTGGTCGTGGAAGGAAAAGGCATCTACTCCATCGAAAAATTCCTTATCTCGAGGCGGCTGATGTACTGGCAGGTTTACCTGCATAAAACCGTAATTGCCGCCGACCTCCTGCTGGTCAACCTGCTGAGAAGGGCTAAATTCCTGGGAGAAAAAGGGGTTCCCTTATTCGCCACGCCACCGTTTGACTCGTTCCTGCGCAACAACCCGTCCAAACATGATTTTGAAACCGACCCGCAGTGGCTTGAACGATTTGCCTTACTCGATGATTTTGATGTATTTACATCGGTAAAAGTTTGGGCCGGCCATGCTGACCCCATTTTATCTGACCTTTGCAGGAACATGGTAAACCGCAGCCTGTCGCGGGTTGAAATGCAAACCCAACCCTTTGACCCTGACTACGTGGAACAGATTCGCCGTGAGACCATTTCGCTGTATAATCTTTCCCCGGAAGACGCAGGATACTATTTCACCTGCGACAAGGTGGAAAACAAAGCCTATAACCCCCGCCACGAAAGAATCATGATCAAAGGCAGGTCCAACGACCTGACCGATATCTCTGAAGCTTCCGAACAGCTTAACAACGCAGTGATGCCGACTACCGTCAGCAAATATGTACTTTGCTATCCAAAAGAGGTCCAATAAGCCGTGTTGCTTTACCCATGGAACATTGTCATTTTTTATAATACACTGTAATTCTGTTCGTTAAAAAATTTACACATCACCATAATGAATTTTTTGGTAAATTGCGGCGATTTTTAATCCACCACAAACATATCCAAAACGCTTAATGGAATTCACTGCCGCCCAGATCGCCGGATTTCTTAAAGGTACCGTTGAAGGTAATCCCGAAGAGAAGGTTTCCAACCTCTCCAAAATTGATGAAGGCATCCCTGGAACATTGACTTTCCTGGCAAATCCCAAATACACACCGTATATTTATACCACTGCTGCGTCGGTTATCGTTGTCAATACTGATTTTGCTGCTACCCAGGCCGTTCCCGGCACCATGATCCGGGTTGCCGACGCCTATTCGGCCTTTGCAACGCTGCTTGAGATGTTCGACCAGTCGAAATCAGGAAATACCGGCATCTCGGCACAGGCTTCCATAGCGTCATCAGCAAAACTGGGCAGGAATGTTTCGGTGGGAGAATTTTCCGTGATTGGAAAAGACACGGTGATCGGGGATAACGTGGTAATCCACCCCCAGGTTTTCATCGGCAATCATGTTACCATCGGCGACAACTCCCTTGTTTACCCGGGAGTTCGCATTTACCACGATTCGCTGATCGGCAGCAATTGTACCCTGCATGCAGGTGTCGTAATCGGTTCCGACGGGTTTGGGTTCGCCCCTGTGGCCGGGAACAACTACCAGAAAATTCCCCAGCTGGGCAATGTGATCCTTGAAGATGATGTAGAGATCGGTTCCAATACAACGATTGACCGTGCAACGCTGGGTTCCACCATCATCAGGCAGGGAGTCAAGCTCGACAACCTCATCCAGATCGGTCACAATGCTGAGATCGGCGAGAACACCGTTATTGCAGCCCAAACCGGGATCAGCGGATCCACGAAAATCGGAAAAAACTGCATGATTGGTGGCCAGGTCGGCATCGTAGGCCATATCACCATTGCCGACAATGTAAAAATCGGGGCCGGTTCCGGCGTTGAAGCAAGCATCACCCGCGACGGGGCCATGATGCTGGGTGCTCCCGCCATCGAGATCGGCAAAGCAAGACGTAACTTTATCCACTGGCGCAATTTCGATGAGATCGTCAGGAAGGTATATTCAATTGAAAAACAACTGAACAAAAAGCATGAGTGAAAATCAAAGGACCATCAAGTCGCAGGTAAGCATATCCGGTGTGGGACTCCATACCGGCAATGAAGTGGTGATTACCTTCAAACCGGCACCGGAAAATTATGGCTACAAATTCCGCAGAACCGACCTCAACACGGGAACACTCGTTGATGTTGATGTTGACAATGTTGTGGATACCTCCCGCGGAACAAGCATTGAACAGGACGGGGTCAGGATTGACACCGTGGAACATGTGCTGGCCGCCCTGGCCGGCCTTCGCATCGACAATGCACTGATTGAATTGAACCAGTCGGAAACCCCGATCCTCGACGGCAGCGCACGCCTGTATGTGGAAGCACTCCTGTCGGCAGGGATCGTGGAACAGAAAGCTTTGAGAACGTATTATGAGCTGACTTCCAACATTACCTATTCGAACGCCGAGAAAAAGGTCGAGATGATCGCCATTCCGGCAAACGAGTTCAGGGTTTCGGTCATGATCGATTATGAGTCGAAAGTACTCCAGTCGCAGAATGCATCCATGAGAAATCTTGATGAATTCAAGGATGAAATTTCGTCGTGCCGTACCTTTGTGTTCCTTCACGAACTCGAATACCTGCTAAATAACAACCTGATAAAAGGCGGCGACCTGAGCAATGCCATCGTATTTGTTGATCGGGAGATGTCGCGCACCGAACTCGACCACCTTGCGCATCTTTTCAACAAGCCACGCATTGAAGTGCTGAAAGAGGGAATTCTCAACCACCTGGCCCTGCAGTATACCAATGAACCTGCCCGTCACAAACTCCTTGATATCGTCGGCGACCTCACCCTGGTTGGGATGCCGCTCAAAGCGCATATCATAGCAACTCGCCCCGGCCATTACTCCAATGTTCAGTTTGCAAAACTGATCAAAAAGCATATTAAAAAGGAACGCAGTCCCGAAACCGGGCACACGTTCGACCCGGGAAAACCGGCCCTGTACAACGTTAACCAGATCAAGAACATTCTTCCGCACCGCCCGCCGTTCCTTTTTCTTGACAAGATCATCGAGATGGGGACGGATTATGTGGTGGGAGTGAAAAATGTGACCATCAACGAGCCATTCTTTGTTGGACATTTTCCCGACGAACCTGTCATGCCCGGCGTACTCATGATCGAGGCCCTGGCACAGAACGGGGGAATCCTGGCGATGAGCACCCTCGAAGATCCCCAGAATTACATAACCCTGTTTGTCAAGATCGACAACGTAAAATTCAGGCACAAGGTGGTACCCGGCGATACGCTGGTCTTCTTCTGCCAGTTCACCGGGCCGATGCGCCGCGGGCTGATCTGCATGAAAGGCGTCGCCTATGTGGGCAGCAAGATCGTGGTGGAAGCCGAGATGATGGCACAAATCCAACGTAAATAAAACTGCAATATGAATCAACCATTAGCTTATGTAAACCCGCAGGCGAAAGTTGCTGCAAACGTTGTCATTGAACCTTTTGTTTCGATCGATAAGAACGTCGTCATTGAAGAAGGCACATGGATCGGATCCAATGTTACCATCATGGAGGGAGCACGCATAGGGAAAAACTGCAAGATCTTCCCGGGTGCTGTCATCTCCGCCATTCCGCAGGATTTGAAATTTGCCGGCGAAGATACCATTGTCAAGATCGGCAACAATGTCATCATCCGCGAATTTGCCACCATCAACCGCGGAACCAAGGCCAGTTATGAAACCGTGGTTGGTGATAACACCCTGCTGATGGCCTATGTTCATGTAGCGCACGACTGCGTCGTCGGCAACAACGTGATCATGGCAAATGCTGCCATGCTGGCCGGGCATGTCATTGTTGACGACTGGGCCATTATCGGCGGGATGGTTCCTGTTCATCAGTTCTGCCATATCGGAACCCATTCGATCATTGCGGGCGGTACCGGGGTTGGCAAAGATGTTCCTCCCTATACCAAAGCCGCAAGAGACCCGCTATCTTACGTGGGGGTCAATTCGATCGGCCTTCGCAGAAGAGGGTTCACCCCTGAGGTTATCAACAAGATCCAGGAGATATACAGGATCATCTTCCTGAAAAACTACAATGTTTCCCAGGCCGTTGAAATCATCGAGGCAAAGTTGGAAGCAACACCTGAGCGCGATGAGATCCTGTCGTTTATCGCCAATTCCCAGCGCGGGCTCATGAAAGGATATTCAAAGATCCGTGATAAATAGCAACTGCCCATGATGCGTATTGAACTTCAGGATGTAGGGAAAAAATTCAATACTGAATGGATCTTCCGCAAGGTGTCCTTTATTTTTGAAGAAAATACCGCTGCAGCCATCCTGGGCCGCAATGGTTCGGGGAAGTCTACGCTCCTGCAGGTTGTGGCTGGGAACCTCCATCCCAATTCAGGCCAGGTGATTTACACCCTCGGCGGAAAAGACATTTCCGGCGACGATGTTTTCAGGCAACTGACCATGGTAGCCCCCTACATGGAACTGATCGAAGATTTCACCCTCAGGGAGATGCTGGAATTCCATTTTTCATTCAAGAAACTCATTCACGGGTTTGACCTGACCGGGGTAACCGACCTGTTGGGTTTCACCAATGTAAAGCACAAACAGATCCGGCAGTTCTCTTCCGGAATGAAGCAGCGGGTCAAACTGGTCACCGCCATCCTGAGTGACGTGCCGCTGTTGCTGCTCGATGAACCGACCATGAACCTGGATAAGTCGGGCATCGACTGGTATCTGGGCCTTGTAAACCGATATGCAGGGAACCGGACCGTCATTGTGTGTTCAAACCTCCACCAAACCGAGTCGGCGTTTGCAAGCAAAGCGCTGCAGATTGAAGAATACAAGTAATGAGGTAGCGGGGTGACGAGGTAGCGAAAATATTTCGATGCCTCGCATTTTCGCTATCTCGCTACTTAAGGATGTCCCACGAAATAATATTCGCTTCCTTTGTTAAAGGCATCGCAGAACTCTACTTCGGTTAATGGAGCCGCATTATCGAGGTAACCTTTAAGCGTGGAAATATGCATTTTGCAGTCGGTGGTGAGGAAAGAAAAAAGTTCGGCAGGGCCTGAATCATAAAAATCGGCAGCACCGAGGCCAAATTCGAAAATTATGACCGGTTTGCAACGCCTGATGGTTTCTACTCCGCCTTTCATCACTTTGAATTCAGCACCCTCCACATCAATTTTGATCAGGTGCACCTGGAAGTCTGCAGGGATGAACTGATCAAGCAGCCCGGTTTCTACCGTGATTTGTGCAATTTCCACATGTTTTCCGTCATATTTGCGCTTCTTGATCCCGCTGTAAGCCGGGGCATTAAGAACATGCTGGAAGGTGGTGGTGCCTGATTTATCATAGAGTGCCACCGGGTAGATGGTGACCAACGGGTTGGCATTATAACGGGAACCAAGGTAATCGCATAATTCGGGGATAGGTTCAAAACCGATTTTTTTTCCAAGGGGGGCGCCGGCGATCATCAGGTCGAGGATTTCTCCTTTGTGGCAGCCAATATCAATACAGTTCGATCCGGGTTTCAGGCTTCGGCTGATAATCTTCTTTGTATAGGCATCATACTTCTGGTTTCGTGTAACAGAAATATGCAACAGGCTAAGGAGTTGTTTCAGGAGTTTTTTCATCAGCAGGCGTAAGACCTCATTTTTCAAAACAGCCGCAAAATTAACACATTTAATTCAAGATTTTTAACTAATTTTGCAGCCCTTTTAAAATCAATCATCAATAAATTTATATGGCGACAACAGCAGATATCAGAAATGGTCTGGTAATTGAATTTAACAACGACTTGTACAGTATCGTGGAATTTCAGCATGTCAAGCCTGGCAAAGGCCCGGCTTTCATCCGCACCAAACTGAAGAGTCTTAAACATGGCAGGGTCATTGCCAACACCTTCGATTCGGGTGCGAAAATTGAAATTGCGCGTGTCGAACGCAGGAAATACCAGTTCCTATTCAAGGAAAATGCTGACTATCATTTCATGCATACCGAAACCTTTGAACAGATCTATGTTCCGGAAACACTGATCAACGCTCCTCAGTTTTTAAAAGAGGGCCAGGAAGTTGAAATCCTTTTCCATGCCGATACCGAAACAGCGCTGACCTGCGAGCTTCCTCCTTTTGTCGTGCTGAAGATCACTTATACCGAACCCGGCATGCGCGGCAATACTGCAACGAATACGCTTAAGGACAGTACTGTTGAAACCGGTGCCATCGTTAAGGTTCCCCTGTTTATCGAAGAAGGCGAAACTATCAAGGTAGATACACGCACGGGAGATTATTCCGAGCGGGTGAAGGTTTAGGACGAAGGACGTGGGACGTGGGACGTGGGACGTGGACGTGGGACGTGGACGTTTTGAGTAGATACAAGATTTTTTAGATTTTAAGAAGTTGCAGGTTTACAGAAAATTTGTTTTATGAAGTTTCCAGTTCCCTTAAGGCTTTCTGAAATTGCCGGCATGATCGGGGCTGATATGGTTGGCGATTCCGCTTTCCCTGTCACCGGAATGAATGAGATCCATGTGGTGGAGGCCGGTGATCTTACCTTTGTTGACCATCCCAAATACTACGACAAGGCACTGAACTCGGCTGCCACGACCATCATCATCAACAAGCTGGTTGATTGTCCCCCGGGGAAAGCCCTGCTGGTTTGTGAAAAACCCTTCGATGCTTACGTATCACTTGCAACACGGTTTCGCCCGTTCGAAAAAGCAATGCAGGCTGTAAGTCCCAGTGCAAACATCGGTGTGGGAACCGTGATCCAGCCAGGCGCCTTTGTGGGAAATCATGTAACCATCGGCAGCAATTGCATCATCCATGCCAATGCCAGCATATACGACCACGCTGTAATCGGCGACCGTGTCATTATCCATTCTGGTGCGGTGATCGGCGCTGATGCCTATTATTACCAGCGTCGCCCTGAAGGTTACAAAAAACTTGAATCGTGTGGCCGGGTCATCATTGAAGATGATGTGGAAATCGGGGCCCACACCAGCATCGACAAGGGTGTTTCGGGCGATACCATCATTTCCAGAGGTACCAAGTTTGACAACCACGTACAGGTTGGTCACGACACGTTTATCGGAAGAAACTGCCTGATCGGCGCATTTTGCGCGATTGCCGGCGTTACACGGATTGAAGACGACGTGATTCTCTGGGCGAATGTGCTTGTCAACAAAGACCTGGTAATTGGCAAAGGTGCCGTGCTGCTTGCCGGCTCTGGTACCGAAAAATCGCTGGAAGGTGGCAAGACCTATTGGGGCATCCCGGCTATCGAAGCCCGGAGAAAATGGCGCGAGGTCGCGGCATTAAAGATGTTGCCCGATATCCTATCAAAACTGAAATAATACGATCTTCCTGAAAGGAAGAAAACTGCATTATTCAAAATCCAATATCCGATATTCATTTTTCTTCCAGACGCGTTTCCCTGGTATAGATATCCAACGCCACAATCGCGGCCATAAATCCCCACACCGGTACAGAAGCCTTATCTGTATCGAGGAAATTATTCATGGTCCCGTGGAGGAAATAGGTAATGAGGGCCAGCATCAGCGAGAGGCTGAGCATCCGTACCTCCGGATCCTGTGAACGCCGGTATATCCGTAAGGCTGTTGTGATGAACACGACAACGCTTAAAATCACAAGCAGCATCCCTGGCAACCCCTGTTCAGCCAGCGGGCCTATATATTCACTGTGTGCATTTCCCTTGTCGCCGGCATTGGTACTTATAAGCGTCTTTTCTTCCGACCGCTGGAACGGGGCATATTCAAACTGGTAGGTACCCGGGCCATAACCAAACACGGGCCTGTCTTCAAACATCCGCAATGCCGATTGCCAGCGGTTTATCCGTTCAAGGTTCGAATTGTCGGTGGAGATATTGGAAATTGATCGCAGATGTTCTACAAAATTGGCCGAAGGGCCCTGCCGGTTTTTCTCCAGCCGGTCAAGGATTTCAAAGGAAAAGATATAAAAGATGAAACCGAGGATGACCGAAACGAAAAATATCCATTTCAATTTGATGCGGAAAATAACAATAAAAAGCACCCCCAGGGCAAAGGCAAGGCTAAGCCAGGCCGCACGGCAATATGAAAGCACCAGGGCCATCATGAGTATCGAAAGCACGATGAATGCAAAGAACCGGATGGTCCTTGAATAAACTTTACTGAAAGTGAAACCGCAAAACATCGGGATATAGAGGGCCAGAATCGCACCATAGGCGGTATGGTCATTGTAAAAGGGCTCCATCACCCAGTGCCCGGCCTGCTCATCAAAACCATACTGCGAATGGTTATAGGTGGTATAAGCAATCACGCCCAGAAGCGGGATGGCATAAAACCAGACAAAAAGGTTGATATTGATACGTTTCCTGAAAAGCTGAATTCCAAGGATATAGAATGGGATGACGAACCAAAGGCGGGCGAGCAGATGTTTAAACGATACCAAAGGCAGGTCGCTGGTCATGCTGGTGATCAGCATCCATAACAGCTGAAGTATGATCACCAAGGTTAATGGATGGAACCAAATACGGCTGTCAAATTTGTTGTTGTAAAAAAGTTTTATGATAAAAATTAATAAAACACCAAGCATCAGTGGCTCCGAAGGAAGTGAAACGCCGACGTTGAACTCAAACTGGGTAATGTTGATAGCGATCGGTGTCACCAGGGTGATCAGCAGCAGGATCTTATCAAGTGAATAAAAATAGAGGTACAGAATTACCAGGAAGACCGGAAAGAAAAGCAGCCAGTAGATGTCACGGTAAATGAAATAGCAGTTCAGCCCGATAAACACCGCGCTCAGCACATAGAGGATAGTGATTCCCCGCTTGTTGCCAAACAGATAATTACGTATTTCCTGCAGTTTATCCTTCATTCGTTGTGATTGGCAGGCTGCGGAATTTGCTCCGTTCGATCAGCCCGATGATGAGAATGGCCATAAAAAACGCTGCAAGTGTACTGAATACGACGATAAGCCAGCGGATGGGATAGCCCTTCTTGTCCGGTATAAATGGCTTGCTGAGCACATTCACATAGGTGTAATTCCGGTTGTAATCAAGCAAGGCACGGTCGGCATCCATTTTCATGGTGCTGTAGGCCTCCGATTCGGCACGCATCATCTCCGAAAGCATGAGCATCTCCCCTCCTTTTTCCTCCAGGTTTTTCTTCATGGCTTTGGCTTCGGCCGAACGCACCGAGCCGCCACCGGTACCCAGGTATGCCCGCATCACTTCGCGGGTTTGTGACTCATACTCGAGTATGCCAAATTTGATGCCCAGTTCCTGTGCACGGCCTTTAAGGGAGTCCATATATCCCTTGCGAATGCCCATGATGTAATTGTAATTGAGGACCACCTCGCCGAATTTCTCCTTGTGCATGGTCCTGATCTTTTTGTTATAGGCATCGAGCATGGCATAAATGAGGTCGCGGGCAACAATGGGTTCCTGGTCCCATATCTCGATTTCCACAGCACCATAAGGAGTCTTGTTAATCCTTACCCGCTGGCTGTATTCCCATACAAGGGTGCTTTCGAAGTGTTTGTAACTGGAGTCGATTCCCCAATGTTTAGCCAGGTCGAATTTCTTAACCAGGGTATCGCGGATATCCCTCGACTGAAAGATCTGGACACTCTGTTCCGTTTCACTCTCATCGGAATATGGAGAGATGTTGGACGGGTATAACATGCAATTGGACTTGTAGAGTGGTGTAATAAATATCGGGCTTGAGAATAAAATGGAGAGCAGGATGGCCGCTACGACCACCACCACAAGTTGCTTCTTCCACTTGATGGTTAATTCGACGATATTTTTACTGTTGAAAAAACTGTCCATACGTTGGATTTTTGATTATGATTGACCGAGCTGAAATTGTTTGTGTGTATTGTAGTCGGAGATCTTCTCCATCACCATGATGACGATGATTGCCATGAAGAGCGCTGCAACCGTCGACACCACCACGATGAGCCACCTGATGGGATAGGAGTTTCGTTCCGCTTTGAAGGCATCGCTCACCACGAATTTCTGTGGAAGGTTCTCCTCGGCATCAACTTTTGCCTGTTTATATTTGGTTTCAAGCAGTGTAAGCTGTTCTGTCTTATATTCCAGCGAGTTCTTAAGCGCCAGGTATATCCCGCCGTATTTCCCCAAAACATCCAGCTTTTTCTGCAATGCGGCCTGTGCTGTTCTATTGCCGTTCATCAGGGCTATGGCATACTGCTGGTTGAAAACCTGCGACTGGTATTCTACTTCGTTCAGCCCAAGGCTGCCAAGCGTAATGAGTGAATCAACGATTTTATCTTTTTCAGCCTTGAGTGCGATGTATTCTGCCTCCACTATTTTGAAACCCTTCACCGACCGTTGGCGCATCATGTCGTTCTTTGCCGAATCGAGCAGCGAGGCAATCGTATTGGCGATATCGGCGGCAACCTGGGGATCGGTATCGTACACGGCGATCTGCACAGCCATGAACTCTGTGCGCCTGAAGGTGATGTTATTATCGTATTCCTTGAACAACTTGGAGAATTTATACTCGGAGGTGCTGTCGATGTTATAATGCCTCATCAGGTTATACTTGTGCATCACACGGTCGCGGATCTTATTTGAATTCAGTATCTGGAGCAGCTGCTCAGCCTGGTCGTCCTCGCCGAATGCAGTGATATCCTGACCCTTTACCGACTGTTCATTCAGCAATGATTTGGAAATGGAACTGCTGCTTGCAGGGAACATGATCACAATTGATTTGAATTTGGGGGTAATAAACCAGGGGGAGGAGAAGAACCACGATCCAACCAGCGCAGCCACCATAACAATGAACAGCGGTTTTCGCCATTTATAGAGAAATATCACGAGGTTTGAGGAATCGAAATCTTCTCCTTTTTTCATTTCATTGGTCATAGAAGAAATATCAAAATTGTTGCCAAAGGTAGCCAATTATACGGAACGGGCAACAGGAAATTACAGGGAAACACCAAATAATCAACGGTCTTCACGCAGGATCTTCACCAAAGACCCGAAACTCCAAAGGCGCAGAACGACTGCCAGTATGACCGACGATATCAGCATCAGGGCAAAATTGCCCAGCCATGCTTTTGTTGCAGGCAGGAACGACCAATGGATGACGTAACTGTGCGACACGATGCTGAAGAAAACAACACCAACCACAAAAATGAGCAGGGTTAAAAGAAAACGATAGTTGACTTTGAATTTAAAAACCCGCTGAACCATGAGTACCTGCAGCAGCGCCATGGCAAATTGGGTAACCAGGCTTGCCACAGCCGATCCTGATGCTAAGAACCTGGGGATCAAGAGGAAATTCAGGAGAAAATTGATCAGCAACCCGGAGACTGCGATAAAATTCAGCTGTCGCAGGTTCCCGTTCGCAGTCAGCAGGGTCCCGAAGATATAAGTCGTTGAAACCGCGATGAATCCAAGGATCAGCAGCTGGAATACCCTGGTCGACGACCCTATATGTGTAATACCGTGGTGAGTGTTGTAAAGCAGGTCGATCATTTCATAACTGTAGAAAAATGATCCTACGGCGATAATGATCGCAAGCGTAATGATCAGCGTAAAAGAGAGTTTGAGCATGTGTTCGATGGGTTGCTTTTTCTTGAGCATCTTCGAGAAAATGGGCACGAGCAGCACCGCAAACAGGTATGCTATCATATTTGCGGCATCGAGCAACCGGAATCCTGATGCATAGATGCCTGCCTGGAAATCTCCTGTCTTTTCGACCAGGATGTTCTTCAACATCACCGGGTTCATATGACTTACCGTGGCAAATATACCGATCTGGATATCCGGGGTGCGTTTAGGCAGCAGGCTTTCGAGCATGACAGGATCGAGCCGGTTATAAAACGTCATCAGCAATACCAGCAAGGCAAACGGCAGGCTCTGCTTTATGATCATCAGGAAAAAGGGCCAGTTCCAGTTCAGCTTCCGGAAACGGGCCTTTTTTACGACCACCAGGAATGCCAGTGCGGCCGTGATGGAGTAAGCGGCAGTTTGCGAATACACGAACCACTCTATCCTGAACTTCGAGGCCGCAACATGTCCCCAGAGAAGGATTCCGCAGAAAAAAATCATCAGCAACCGGTCAAGCACCGAGAGAAAGCTGTCGGTCTTGAACATCAGGAATCCCGAAATATTTGACCGCAGGTAAAGGATAAACGACAGCAGGAACTGGTTGAGCGCAAGCCACCCCAGCAACCAGAACTGGGCGGCGCTGTAGCGAAGCACAAGGGCAATGATAAAGGCGAGCACAACATAAACAAGGCCCAGCAATAGTTTTAGCACTAAAATCCCGGAAAAATGCTTGTTCAGCAGATGGTTGTGCTGGGCTATGTTCCGGTTGTTAAAATTGGTGATGCCGAAATCAAGGATGATGTTGAAAAGGAAGGAAAAGTTCAGGATCACAAAATAGAAACCGTAATCTCCCACCCCAACATTTCGTTGTACAGTTAGGTCGATCCCAAAAATCCAGACAGGCTTTATGAGAAGATTTAAAAAAAGTAGTAACCCCAGGTTTGTCAGGAACTTCCGCTGCATGAACAAAGAATAAAAGCGACCGGGAATGGTAACTTTTAATTATAACTCAAAAAATATTCAGATATTTGCTACAAAGTTAAGAAAATTAATGAACATTGCTGTTAACACGAGGCTGCTCATACGCGACAAGCTCGAAGGAATCGGTTGGTTTACCTACGAATCTCTGAAAAGGATCACGACCCAGCATCCTGAGCATCATTTCTATTTTATCTTTGATCGTGAATACGACCCGGAATTTCTTTTTTCCGATAACATCACGCCCATCATACAATATCCGCACGCCCGTCACCCGGTACTTTACTATACCTGGTTTGAAATGGCCATCCCAAAACTGCTTGAGCGGATCAAACCCGACCTTTTTCTTTCACCCGACGGGTTTTTATCGCTTAAAACGCCGGTCAAATCAATGGCAGTTTTTCATGATCTGAACTTCGAGCATTACCCGCAGGATATCCCCTTCTGGACCCGGCGCTATTACCGGACTTATTTCCCGAAATACGCCGCCAAGGCGGTTCGCATCGCCACTGTGTCGGAATTTTCGAAGGACGATATCGTAAAACAGTATAATGTTTCGCCCGATAAGATCGATGTGGTGTACGACGGTGCAAACGACGCATACCACCCGCTTACCCTGGCGGAAACAGAATCCGTCAGGGAGGAATTTACCGGGGGACTCCCCTATTTTATCTTCATTGGATCGCTTCACCCCAGAAAAAACCTCGCAAACCTTTTTCGTGCATTTGACCTTTTCAAGAAATCAAACCCATCGGAAGTGAAACTGCTGATTGTCGGAGCAAAGAAATGGTGGACCCGCGAAATCGACATCGCCTTCAACCGCATGGTATTTTCAGATGATGTGATCTTTACGGGAAGGCTGAACATTGATGAACTTGCCGGTGTACTTGGTTCTGCCCTGGCCCTCACCTATGTTTCCTATTTCGAAGGATTCGGCATCCCCATTGTGGAAGCTTTCCGCTGCGATGTCCCGGTTATCACCTCCAATGTCACCTCCATGCCCGAAGTTGCCGGCGATGCTGCCCTGCTGGTCGACCCTTTCAACCCGGAATCGATCGAGGAAGCCCTTTACAAGTCATACCAGTACGAAAGCATCCGCCAGGAACTCATCATACGGGGCCGCAGGCGGAAAGATATGTTCTCATGGCAACAAACAGCCGACAGGCTTTGGGAATCAATTGAAAAAGCTGTAAAATCCTGATCATTTATGAACATTCTACTGCTTGGTTCGGGTGGCCGTGAACATGCGCTTGCATGGAAACTCACGCAAAGCCCCCTGCTTTCACAACTCTTCATTGCTCCCGGAAATGCAGGAACGGCTGGTCTCGGCACCAACCTGGACATCCCGGTGAATGATTTTAACAAGATAAAAGCCGCCGTGCTCACTTTCGGGATCTCCATGGTGGTGGTTGGCCCCGAAGATCCCCTTGTCAATGGCATTCATGATTTTTTCCTTGCTGATGCGGCTCTTAATAACATTCCCGTGATCGGTCCGGCGAGGCAGGCAGCCATGCTTGAAGGCAGCAAGGATTTCGCCAAACAGTTCATGATGCGCCATGGCATACCTACAGCACGTTACCAAACCTTCGACAAAACGACGATCTCCGGCGGAATCGCATTTCTGAAATCACTGTCGCCTCCTTTCGTTTTAAAGGCCGATGGACTTGCTGCAGGGAAGGGAGTCATTATTTGCCCAACCCTCGATGAAGCAATTCATGAGTTCAGCACGATGCTCACCGAGGAACGGTTCGGGTCCGCATCACTCAAGGTGGTGATCGAGGAGTTCCTCACGGGCATAGAACTTTCCGTCTTCATTCTGACCGACGGCAAAAACTACAGGATACTTCCCGCAGCCAAGGACTATAAAAAAATCGGCGAAGGCGACACCGGCCCCAACACGGGCGGCATGGGATCAGTATCGCCCGTTCCGTTTGCGGATGCAGCATTTATGGAGCTCGTCGATAAGCGGGTCATCCGGCCCACGGTGAATGGTCTTGCCGATGATGGAATAGAATATAAGGGGTTCATTTTTTTCGGTCTGATCAATGTCGGCGGTAATCCTTATGTGATAGAATACAATTGCAGATTGGGTGATCCTGAGACGGAATCATTGATCCCACGGCTTCAGAACGACCTTGTCCGCCTTTTCATGGACGTAGCCGAGCAGTCGCTCGGATCAGCAACCATCTCGGTCGATCCCCGAACTTCGGCTACCGTGATGCTCGTCTCGTCAGGCTATCCCGAAGCCTATGCAAAGGGCAGGGTGATCAGCGGCAGCGATCAGGTTGGCGATAGCCTGGTTTTTCACGCGGGAACGACGTTCAGTAAAGCCACCGGTGAAATCGTCTCCAACGGTGGGCGTGTCATCGCGGTGACCTCCTTGGGTAATACCATGCAGGAAGCGTTGGAAAAATCCTATCATACCTCCGAAAAAATTACTTTCGAAGGCAAAACCCTCCGCCATGACATCGGCTTCGATCTAACCGATTAAACAAACCTGTCCACCTGTCCACCTGTCCACCTGTCCACCTGTCAACCTGTCCACCTGTCAACCTGTCCACCTGTCAACCTGTCCACCTGTCCACCTGTCCACATTTTTACCATTATACCCTCTCGTCTTGTTCATAAAATTTTTCAAATCCAGCTTCTTCATTCAGTACCTCGTGATCGGGATCATCGGGTTGTGCCTTTGGATAAGCGCGTTCATCGCTCCACCCGGCATGCCTGACCCGGAAGGCCCGGTCCCCCTGTACACCGTTATTTATCACCTGCTTCAAACCATGCCTTTTGTGGCCACCCTGATCGGTTTTTTGCTGGTTATGGCGGAGACATACTGGCTTACCACGATCCTGAGCAAACATGAGCTTGTACTGAAAAATTCCTCGCTTTCAGCCTTGGTGTTCGTTGTTTTCATGAGTTTTCTGCCAGGGCAGCTTACCCTGAACCCCATCAACATTTCACTGGGGTTCATGATTCTGATCCTCTATCACCTGTTAATATCCTACAATAAACCCGAGCATATCGACCGGGTGTTTGCCTCCGGGTTTTTTACAGGTATTGCCAGCCTGTTTTACCTTCCTTTCATGCTGTGGTTTGTTTTTGTGATCATCAGTTTCCTTGTATTCCGTGCGGGCAACTGGCGGGCGTGGCTGGCTGCAATGATCGGGCTTGCAACGCCGTTCCTATACCTAGCCGTCTGGTATTTCTGGCAAAACCAGCTCCTCGACCATGTGTATGCCTACCTTATTTTTTTCAGCCGGATACTGGTTTTTACCAACCCGTTTCACAGCGACTTCTGGGTACTAAGCGGTTTTACGCTGTTGCTTGCCCTCTGGGGGATCATTTCGTTTCGCAGCGGTCCTTTTGAAAACACGGTGGAAATAAGGGCAAAAACAACCATCATGCTGTGGACACTTGTTTTTACACTGATTTCGTTCATATATTCACGGTCACTGGCAATCTTTCACCCGGCCCTGGCCATGCCAGCCATGTCGATGATCATCACCGCCACCCTTACGCGCCTGAAAAAAACAAGAATAGCCGAGATGATCCTGCTGATCTATTTTTTCTCAATTCTCCTTAATAACCTCTTCATCCACGATTATTTCTATCATTGATCACCATGGCACATGCGATGCTCCTGAGTCATTATTCCGAGTCGCTCACCGAAGCCGGTTGTGATGAGGCCGGACGCGGCTGCCTTGCCGGGCCCGTGTTTGCAGCAGCCGTCGTGTTGCCGCGTGATTTCCGGGATGAAATACTGACCGACTCAAAGCAACTCTCCAAAAAGCAGCGCGACAACCTGCGCCCCCTGATCGAATCGCATGCCCTGGCCTGGGCGGTTGCCAGCGTGGATGCTGCAACCATCGACAGGATCAACATCCTCAATGCCTCCATCCTCGCCATGCATCTTGCCATTGCGAAACTTACCACCCTCCCGCAACTCCTCCTCGTCGACGGGAACCGTTTCAAACCCTATCCCGGAATCCCCCACCAATGCATTGTGAAGGGAGACGAAAAATTCCTTTCAATTGCTGCCGCATCCGTACTTGCCAAAACGCACAGAGATGAGTTTATGCTCAGGATCCATGAAGAGTTCCCCCAATACAACTGGAAAAACAACAAAGGCTACCCGTCAAAACTCCACAGGGATGTTATTGCCGGGTATGGCTTTACCCCCTGGCACAGGATGAGTTTCAGGGTGAAGGGTTAATAACTTCCGTGTTGATTTCGCATTAACATAGTCAATTTAGTATACCTTTGCGCCGGTTTTTTATAAGGAAAACCAACCATGAGGAACCTCAGGATCATTCTGATTTCATTGATAGTGGTCGTTTCTGTTTCAGGATTTTCCTGGCTCAGTTGCAATCTCTTCCAGAAGTTTCATCGTCCTGCCGAATCCCCGTTTAATGCCATTCCCGGCAATACGGCCCTTATCATTCAACTGAACAAAGCCGGCAACCTGCTGGAAGAACTCAACAGGTCAAATCTCCTCTGGAAAGCGCTTTCACGGTTTCCCGGTATCAATGTTGTGAGAGATGAACTGCATTTTGTCGATTCTGCAAGCCGGAAAAATGAAAAGATCAACAAAATTTTCCAGCAATACAACATCCTGATATCCATTACCCTGAGCGGCCGCACCAATTTCGGCGCCCTCTACCTGGCCTCCGTCTCCGGCAGCAACCCCGAATCCTATATCTCCGATTTCGTCCAGGAGATAAGCTCAGGAAAAACGGTCATCTCCGAAACGCCGTATTATACTACAAGCCTGAAGCGAATCACCTTTAAGGGCAGCCGCGATGCATTTTATTTTTCCGTCCTGAAAGGCGTATTTATCGGTAGCTTTCATGCTGACCTTGTCAAAAGGGCCATTGACCGGCTTTCACTGAACACCCCCATGGCTACCTCTTCGGGGTTCCGTAAAGTAGAAGCCTCGGCCGGGAAAAAAGTGGATGCCAATATCTATGTCAATTACCGGTTTTTCTCCCTGGTTTTGTCGAAACTCACCCGGGATGAGAACCTTCCGGACCTGTTGAAGTTTTCAAACTTTGCCGATTGGAGCGGACTGGATCTGATCATAAAGAAGGATGAACTGCTTTTTAACGGTATCACTGTGGCTTCCGACAGCAACCAGCAGTTCCTGGCGCTGTTCAATGACCAGAAACCTCAAAAAAAAGAGATCACTGTGATCATCCCCGAAAAAGTTCTCTATTTTACCACCTATGGATGGAGTGATCCTTCACGTTTCAGCCAGCGGTTTCAGAACCGCACACCCCATGAGGAACCCTTTTCGGTAAGGCAAACCACGGTCAATATGCTCATCGACAGGTACCAGCTCAATATCGGTGAGTATTTCCTGCCATGGATGGGCAACGAAGGCTGCATGTTTGTGTTGGAAGACCCGAAATCATCAGACGGGATCACCTATATTGCCTTCCGTTCACGCGATACGCTGCAAACTGCGTCAATGCTGCTTTCTCTTGCCGACACGCTCGGTTTGAAATCAGATTCCCTGGTCTACAGCAAACATAAAATTTACAGGATAGACATGCCTGCCTTTATCCCTGCCCTGTTTGGAGATCTTTTCGGAAAACTGGAGGCGAAGTGCTTTGCATTTGTCAACGGGTATGTTGTGTTTGCCAGGCAGCCCAGGGATCTGGAACCAGTCATCAATGCAGTAGATGAAAACAATACGGTTGCAAAAGATAAAACCTACAGGGATTTTGATATCAACCTGTCAGATAAATCCAATGTCTTCTGTTATTTCAGTACCCGCAACGCGCTTGGTTCTTTAAAAGGGCTGATGAGCCAGAATCTCGCTGATCAGCTATCACCGGTCATGGACAGCCTGCGGAAATTTGAATCCGTGGCATTTCAATTCAGCAACACCGACGGGCAGTTTTACTCAAATATCTTCCTCAGGTATAACCCGAACCTGGGCAAAGAAGGGCCCCTTGAATGGCAGACAAGGCTCGATACAACCCTTTCCGGCAAACCTAAGATCATCCAGGCAACCCCGGGTAATGATCCTTTGGTTTTGGTTGCCGATGTTGCAGGCAACCTGTATATGCTGAATGCCGACGGTCATATTGTATGGAAACTACACATCATGGGAACAATCATGGGCGACATCCATCCCATAAAGCTTGCGGGCAGTGATTCGTTGTTCCTGATATTCAACACCGATACCCACCTCTACCTGTTGCACGCCGACGGGCGTTTTGCCGAGAAGTTTCCCATGCGCTTCCCGCTTCACGCCACCAACGGATTGACACTGACCGACTGGGATAACGATAAAGCCTATCGTATCCTCGTGGCCTTCCAGGATAACCGGATCTACAGTTTCACGCTTGACGGCACTTCAGTCAGCAGCTGGAAACGACCCGGGATGAAAGAGGAGATCAATGATCCGGTGGCGGTTCATGTAATCGGGAATAAAGAATACATCCTGATTTCAACGCAAACGGGAAATACCCTGGTCGTTGACCGTGACGGTGCACCCCGGATAACGCCCGGGCCTAAATTCCTGCATGCTCCTGCATCGGAATTTTACCCGAATGAGACCGGTAAAAAGGGGTTGTTTCTGACCACCGATCCCGACGGAAAGGTCATTTTTATCCAGCCCAACGGCAGATCAACAGAGGTAACCCTCAATCTGTTCACACCCGCGCATCGCTTCTTTTACGAAGATATCAACGGGAACGGGCATCATGAGTTCATTTTTGTGGACCATAACAAGATATATTATTACAACAACAATTTCAAACTGGTCTATTCGTACATGTTCCGGCATGTGATTACCAATCCGCCTTTCCTGTTGCCCGGAAGCGACGGGAAAGTGATGATCGGTTTTGTGATGCCCGAGACCAATGAATTGTTTCTCTTCGACCGGAACGGCTACCATGAACTTGAGTCGGGCATCCGCGGCAACACGCCGTTCGACATTGGCCACCTGGAGTCGCCAAATAAGCTAAGCCTGTTGGTGGGTGCGGGAAAGTACCTGAAATGCTACCACTTACCTGAGCAGGATTAATTGTCCGGCCATTGGTTCCTCCCCTTTCGGTATGTGATTCCGCTTGTACAGCATTTTCGGTTTGATCCCAAATACCTGCGATATCTGCCATAGCGTTTCCCCCTGCTGCACTTTGTGTGAAACATTCATTGCCTTCCTCCGCTTTGATTCCAGGTAAATGATCTGGCCTGGATCCAGGTGCCGGTTGGTCATGTCGTTGTAACGCATCAGTTTCCTTACCGAAAGGTTGAATGACTGGCTGATTCGCTCCAGATCATCGTTTTTCCGGACAACTGTAAGTCTTAGATTGTTATTGGTATAAACCTGGTGCCGGTCGGAGGTAGTGCTAACCAGGGTAAACCTGTCGGCCCAGGGGTTAACCTGGTTCTCATCGGCCTTTTTATTCAGTGAATCCACATACGCAATCCCGAAATCGCCGTGGTCAAGTTTCTCCAATCCGAAGGTTTCAATGGTTTTAATCAGCTTTTCAGCATAGGTGGGACTGGTGGCATAACCGGCTTTCTTTAGTCCCTCGGCCCAACCTTTATAATCGGTGGTTTTCAACCGGAACAACAGTTTGTAGCGGTCCCGCTGGATCAGAAACGAGGAGTGATCATGAAAAGATTCCTCTGCTGTTTTATATTTCCGGAAACATTCATTGGGCTTGTCGTCGTCCTTGTACATTGTTTCACCAGCCCACTCCTTATGGCATTTGATCCCGAAGTGATTGTTGGCATCCCTGGCAAGGTCGCTCTGACCTGCATTCGACTCAAGGATTCCCTGGGCAAGGGTGATGCTTGCGGGAATATGCGAGATCCCCATTTCCCTGACGGCAATTTCCCTGTATTGGATAATGTACAGGATTACCCTTGATTTATAATCGGATTGCTGTGCCAAGGCCCTGCAGCACAACAGGAGAAAAAGAAAGAGCAGTATTTTAAACTTTCGCATAGGTTGGATCAGGATACAAAAAACCACGGGTGCAAAAGTAAAGATTTAGGTAGTACGGTGCAGAAACATGTAGAAGTATCTCAGGTTCGCTTATTGCCTCACCAGCTCCCTGAACCGTTTCCCGCGCTCTTCAAAGTTCCTGAACTCATCATAACTGGCGGCGGCAGGGGACAAAAGGCAGGAGTTACCAGGACGGGTTTCACGGAAAGCGATGTCGCGGAAATCATCGAACCTGGTTATGTAAAACAGCTTCTTCCCTTCCAGGTTCCGACCCTTGAGGTACTCCCCGATCCGTTTGCCGGCTATACCTGCAAGGATAAAATTTCTCACACTGGAACCGGCCAGGAAATCGGCTAAACCCCGGTAATCGATGCCACGGTCAAACCCGCCTGCGATAAGCGTGTCAACATTGGGGATCGCTTTTAAAGCCTCCATGCAGGCCTCGGGGATGGTGGCAATGGAGTCGTTATAAAAATGGATATTCCCAAACTCCCCCACATATTCCAGACGGTGTTCGAGACCTTTGAACGTGGCAATCCCATCTTCAATCATTTCCGGGTCAACGCCGCAGATCATGGCTGCACTCACGGCAGCAAGGATGTTTTTCAGGTTATGCTCCCCGCGCAGGAACCGGTCCTGGTGTATCTTCCATACGGGTAACACTTTCAGCCCATCAGAAAAACAGATCCATTCGTCGCGGATAAAACTGCCCGGTTGTGGTTCAGCAACGACTGAAAACGGGAAGCTTTTCCTGATACCTGCATAGGCTTGCACATGCCCTTCAACAAGCTTATCATCAAGGTTGTATATCAGGAAATCGTCCTCCTGCTGGTATTTTGCGATGTTAACCTTGGCAAGCTGGTAATCACCGTAACTCCTGTACGCATCGAGATGTTCCTGGTAGAGGTTCAGCAATACCGAAATATGCGGGGCAACCGACAGGTATTCGAGCTGGTGCGACGAGAGTTCGAAAACGATTTTCGTAGATGGCGTGATGAGGTCGATGAAATGAAACACCGGGTTGCCGATATTCCCGGCCAGCAAAACGTCGGTTCCTGCAGTTTTCAATATATGATGTATGAGGCTCGACGTGGTGCTCTTGCCCTTTGTGCCGGTTATGCCAATCACCTGGGCCGAGTAACGCTGAAGGAACAATTCAGTTTGCGAAGTAATCTGCCCCTGAAAAGCTAACTGCCACACAGGAATTCCCGGCGAACGAATAATAACATCATATCCGGAAATCCGATCAAGAAAACCACTTCCTAAAATGAGGTCCAGATGCTCATCAGCAACAATGAGCGGATTTTCCCCGATCAATTCATTGCCATCGGCAATCGCCAGCTGCTTTTTCGGAAACGCTCTCCGTAACAGCGCATAACTCGCCTGTCCCTCCCGGCCAAAACCAAGCAGCACAACCGACTTTCCAACAAACCTCTCCCTGATAAAATCAACCATATCTCACCATTTCACCATTTCACCATTTCACCATTTTACCATCTTACCATCTTGCCATCTTGCCATCTTACCATCTTGCCATCTTGCCATTTCACCAACACCATGCAGGGCACAACATGTTCTACCCCTAACATGTTTCGCTATATTTAGTCATCTCCTTTATAAGAATCCGCAAAAACTCCGGCCTCAGATAATGTTCCTGCGACACCCGGAACAATTCCGTGGCAAAATCAACCTGGTTATAGGCGGCCAAGGTACCTGAACGATAATAATAATCAAGGATAAGGGGCAACCTGGTTTCGTCAGACTGCCTGATCGTTTCGCACAGCGCAAGGTTTACCTCCCTGATCGTACCTACGCAATCAAATGGTTTTTCATCAGCAATGCCGGTGAGCTGGTCGAAAAATGGCAAGAGCGTGGCATCGTCAAACAGGTTTTTCCCGAAGATGGCCACCAACTCCTCCTGCGGAAGGAAAGGCGCCAGCATGATCCAGGTGAAGAGGCATTTGGCACAGTGCCCGCACCACGAATCGGTCTTGCTTCCTGCATTGCAGCTTTTGAAAACCGGGTGAAATTCCCGGTACCGGGTAAAAAGGGAGGCAATCTGGAGCTCATTCAGGGGGCGCAGGAAACTGAAATAGTTGATATCATTGCTTATCCATCTACTCACATATTCCCGGAAATCCGTTTCAAACCTGTACGATTTTGAATACTGGTGATTGATATCGGTGCCTTCGATGGTAGCCTCGCTGGCGCTTGATTCATTCGAAAGCGCAATGTGCCGGCGACCTGACACAATGGCCGTAAGCACCGTAATAAACGCCAGAAGTGCAGAAAATGGGGTGTGACCGTTTAAAAAACCCAGGTCGTTCAATTGCAGCAGAACGGGGTCGATGGTACGCATGACCCCGATGAAATTCTCATCGCTGAATCCCTTGACAGATATGGTTTCTTTGCTGGCCCCTCGGGGGTTCATGATCATCGGGATCGCTCCCGGGGCTCCTCCCAGCAGTTCGAGCGTCACGGCTGAATCCTTGCCTCCCCCCACAGGTATGATCAGTGCATCAGCAAGTGAAAAAATTTCTGCCGGAAGAAGGATCTCCGAAGAAACCTCGATCTGCATGAAATTGTCTTCTCTCACATCGATGGAATTGAGGTAGAAAAATTCCCCTAGCCCATGGAAATAGAGGTTTTTCCACCAGGCAACCTGTTCTGCGGAGAGTCCGAAAGGACGGACAATCAACCTCGGCGGACAGGCAGCTTTCCAATAGCTTATAAGTTCGATCATGCCGATGTTGAAAACAATGTTGTCGAGATGCCCCGCAATTTTTTCATCCGGAAGGAACCAGGGTTTTCGCGGAATGAACAGCGTCGGGGAAAATGAATAGCGGCCGGCCAGGTTAAAGGAGAAGCGGATATCGAGCCCGCGGGATGTGAGCTCGTATTCCTGGCTTTCAAAGACGAAATACGGGAATTGTTCCCGTAATTGTAGAAATTTATCGTTTCTGCTTGACCTTGCCATGATTTGGTATTATATTTGTTGCAGGTACGCCAACGCAAAATTACTAAATTTGCAAGAACACCATGGAAAAACCACGCATAAAGCCAAAACAGGGCAGTATCCTGATCTCTGAGCCTTCGCTGCGCGATTTCTATTTCCGCCAGTCAGTGATCCTGCTGGCCGAACACAATGAGGAAGGCTCCTTCGGCGTGATCATCAACAAACCCATTGAAGCCCGGCTTAAAGACATCGTCAAGGGTTTCCCTCCATATCCCTATCCGGTTTTTCTTGGCGGCCCTGTAAAAACAGACAGTATCTTCTACATTCATACTCATGCCGATGTGGATCAATGTGTTCCTATCATGCAGGGTTTGTACTGGGGCGGCGACCTTGATGTGATCAAAGGCATGATGAAACGCAAGGAGATACTTCCATCGGAAATCCGTTTTTTTATCGGCTATTCCGGCTGGTCACCCATGCAGCTCGACCGCGAGATCAGTGAAAAATCATGGGTGCTTTCGCAAACCACAGTCAATGAAGTCATCAACGACCACCCCGAAACACTGTGGAGTAATTACCTGAAAAGTATGGGCCAGGATTATGCTATCTGGGCCAACTTCCCGGCAGACCCGACGTTTAATTGACGGGGGACGTAGGACGTGGGACGAAGGACGAAGGACGTAGGACGAAGGACGTAGGACGTAGGACGTAGGGCGTGGGATACTGAGGTACTCGAAGTGTTCCGGAATGTCCTGAAGGGCGGGTTATTAAAAAGCTCTTTTATTTTTCTACTTTTGCACTGCTAATTAATTTCCTGAACCTTTTCAGTTCAATCGTTTTATGAAAAAATCCGACGTTGTAGTTTTGGGGGTGATCCTGGTGGTTTTACTGCCGTTCTTTATTTTTCCTCCGGTATTCGCAGCCTATAAGGTATTTAATGGCGAGCATGGCTATGTGATGAGCTTCCTGAAGTTTGCCATCCTTGCCACATTTGGCGAATGCCTTGGTCTCAGAATCAGGACTGGCGAATATTACAGGCCGGGATTCGGTCTGCTCCCCAGGGCGCTGGTTTGGGGTTTCCTGGGTGTTGTTATAAAAACTGGGTTTGTAATTTTTGGCGAGGGAGCACCTGTTGTGCTTAAGACCCTTGGGGTTGCTTTCCCGATGGCCAATCCATCAGATATCCTGCGCCAACCCGGTTTCAGCATGTTAAAGCTTTTGGCCGCATTCAGCGTCAGCATAACGATGAACCTCCTGTTTGCCCCGGTTTTCATGGCATTCCACCGTGTGACCGACATGCATATCGTGAGTACCTCCGGAACATTAAAAGGGTTCTTTTCACCCATCCCGGCAGGTAAATATGTGAAAGCATGCGACTGGTTTACCTTCTGGGATTTTGTCCTCAAAAAGACCATTCCCTTTTTCTGGATTCCCGCTCAAACCATCAATTTCCTGCTTCCCGAGGGATCCCGTATTCTCGTTGCTGCATTATACAGCGTCATCCTTGGCATCCTCCTGTCACTTGCCGCTATAAAAGGTAAAAGATAATGTTGCATCGCTGAATATTTTTCAGTTGATATTGCTTTTTTTTATACTTTTATCTACCTGAAAGACAAAATATCCATGGGAAAGGGGCTCTCATTATCCGTTTTCCTGTTTTTACTCGCATTTTCCGGTCTTACTGAAGGGACACGGCAAATGTCTCCTTTTGCAAATGCACCCGGCTGGCTTTGCATCGATAAAAACCGCAATGATTTCGGATTTTTCGATGCCGCCCCTGAATTCAGGATCAATATTTTCGTTGCCGGAACCTCTGAAAAAATTCTGTTCGGATTTGGCAGGTTTCGCAACAATGACTCCAACAATGTGCAGTACCGGTTAAAGGATCCTGCCGGCAATATCGTTATCGGGCCAAATGCAATTCCCAGTTCGGGAGCGGGAAGGATCGATTCCTACAACCAGGCAGTCAACGGCCCCTTACCTGCAACCAACGGCTACTCACCCATCCAGTGTTCACCCCTGTTGACCGGGGATTATTCGCTTGAGATTTACTATCCCCCCGACAGTGCGGGACATTACAGTATGTCGGGTGCCATTATGTTTGAGTTCTTTGACATCTCTGTGGTGAACCCTGCCAACCAGCAGATCCCCGGACGGGTCTGGTCAAAAGCATGGCAATTCAATAGCGGAGAGGTCAAACTCCCTCCCACCAATAACCGCTTCTGGGGGACTATGTTTATCCTTTCCGACGACAGCATTGTAACCAGTGTCAACTGCAACGGGTTCGTAGGCGGAACCTTCTCGATATCCAGTAATAAAACAGGTTGTTCATCAACAGGCAACATCATCACTGACCGCCAGTCACGCACCGGCTTCCACACTTATCCACAGTACAAACTTTTCCTGTCAGACCCCGACAGCCTCATTTTCCCAACCGGCAAGGCCAGGCCCGGTATTCAGCTGCCTATCCTGGCTGAGACGAGCTGTACCACCGAGGATGTAAATTTCAAGGTGAAAGTTGACAAGGACGGACAGGTTGAAATTTTTATCGAAGTCAATCCCAATCCCGGAGTTGACCCTGAGGATGTTAAACTTACGGCAAATGTCCTTGCCAATCCAGTAGGAAACGGATTCAACATCATACACTGGAACGGGAACGACGGCAAAGGAAAGCCGGTGAAAAGCGGAGCTGCCGTTACGGCCACCGTCAGTTATATTCATGGTATCACCCACCTTCCGATCTACGACATAGAGTACAATGACAGCGGTTATATTGTCAAGGTTGTTCGCCCACCTGGCCCAAATCCACTCATATTCTGGGACGATACCCTGATTCCTGGCGATAATTCAGTCAACCTTACAGGGTGCAATGACTTTTTTGGATGCCACCTGTGGAATATCGATGTCGGCAACGTCAACACCATTAACTCATGGTGGTATGTGGCGGGTTCTACTGCCTCCCCGATATCGTTTAAGTTCAAACGGACACCAATTCCACCCGGCGTCATCAGCGGGAATCCTGCTATTTGTGCAGGTACGGCCAGCAGGCAGTTTTCGGTGGTTGCCGATTCAAGTTCCACTTCCTACAACTGGTCCTACTCTGGAACAGGCGTAACCATCACAGGGAACGGTCCTTCCGTAATCGTAAATTTCTCCGACAATGCCACCTCAGGGACCCTGACTGTTTCAGGCTACAATGAAGATTGCGGATCCGGACCGGCCTCCAATCTTGCGCTGAACATTTACCCCATCCCCATTGTTTCAATAGGCAAACTCGACTCTGTCTGCTACAATTTGCCTGCCTTCCCGCTTTCAACCGGAACACCTGGTGGAGGAGAGTTTATTGTAAATGGGGTCCATGAAACCGAATTTGACCCGGCCCGTGAAGGCCCGGGCAGTCACCTCATTGTTTACTGGTATACCGACACCCACGGGTGCTCCAATTCCGACAGCACGACAGTTTTTATCACCAGTGGACATGAATGCGACGCCGTTGTCTGGGTTCCAAATTCCTTCACGCCGAATGGCGATGGTAAAAACGATAAATTCCACCCTGTAACCTCGAATATCGGGCAGATCACAATTTACATCTATAACCGGACCGGACAGCTTGTGTTCTCTTCAGGTGAGAATGACCGGTGGGACGGAACTTTCATGGGCCGGCCATGCCCTTCAGGGAACTATGTGTACAAGATCTTCTATCAATCGTCGGTTAATCCTCCGGAGTATAAAACAATATCAGGAAATGTCATCCTGGTGAGATGACCTGGTGCGTTTTTTTCCAGTGAAATTTTTCTTTAAATAATCTCAGTATCCTGCTGATAATGGTTGGAAATTATCATTTTATTACCCAACTTTGCTGCTTGTTATTTCTTTATCAATCTCTTTATCTTACTGCCCTTATGAAAGATACTCCCATCAGTTACGAAGTGGTAAAACGCCATATTCTGGATAGTAAAATCCGGAACATAGGAAAGGCTACTATACGAGAAATCAAACGGTTGATCAATGGCATAGAAACCGAAACCGGCGAAAAATTCATCCGTATGGAAATGGGGGTTCCCGGACTTCCCGCCACGTCGATTGGGGTCGAGGCCGAAATAGAAGCGTTAAGGAGCGGGGTGGCCGCGATCTATCCTGATATCGAAGGAATACCGGTTCTGAAAAAAGAGGCAGCCAGGTTTGTCAAACTTTTCCTCGATATTGACGTAGATGCATCTAATTGTGTTCCTACCGTTGGCAGCATGCAGGGAGGGTTTGCTGCGTTCCTTACATTCTCGAAAATCCACCGTGAAAAGGACACCACCCTCTTCATTGATCCGGGTTTTCCCGTGCACCACCAGCAGCACAGGGTCCTCGGGCAGAAATTCGAAACCTTCGATGTGTATAATTACCGGGGCGAGAAACTAAGGGATAAACTCACCAGTTACTTTGAAAAAGGCAATATCCATTCAATTCTTTATTCTAACCCGAACAATCCTTCCTGGATCTGCTTTACCGATCACGAATTGCGTATCATCGGCGAACTTGCAAATAAATACGATGTGATTATCATCGAAGACCTGGCCTATTTTGCCATGGACTTCCGCAAGGATTATTCAAAGCCCGGTCAGCCTCCCTACCAGCCTACTGTCGCAAAATACACGGAAAACTATGTGATGCTGATCTCCAGTTCAAAAGCATTCAGTTATGCAGGTCAGCGTATCGGGATGATGGTTGTGTCGAACAAACTCTTCAACACACGCTCGGAAGACCTGCTCCGGTTTTATTCGACCGACATCGTGGGCAGGGCGCTCATTTATGGAACCGTTTACGCACTCAGCGCCGGAACGGCCCATTCAACCCAGTATGCCCTGGCAGCCATGTTCAAAGCCGCCAACGACGGTACTTTCGATTTCGTTGAGGTGGTGAAGGAATATGGTGCAAAAGCGAAGATCATGAAAAAAATGTTCACCGACAACGGGTTTGAGATCGTTTACGATGAAGATGAAGGCGTGCCGCTTGCCGACGGCTTTTACTTTACATTCTCCTACCCCGGCTTTGACGGGGAAGCCCTGCTGGAAGAACTTATTTATTACGGCATCAGCGCCATTGCCCTCAGCATCACCGGCAGCCAGCGCAAGGAGGGCATCCGGGCCTGCGTGTCGCTTGTGAAAAGGGAACAGTTCCCAGCCCTGGAGGACAGGCTGAGGAGGTTTAATGAGAATCATAAAAGTAGCGAGGTGGCGAGGTAGCGAGGTAGCGAAATCATGAAATGGTGAAATCGTGAAATCGTAAAATGGCAAAATGGTAAAATATAAACTCTAATTCACCTGTCCACCTGTCCACCTGTCCACCTCCAAAACCCCAACATGCCCCCTCCATACTTAAACCCTTTCTAAATTAGCCTGCATCCCGCAAATTCCACCTCTCCCTGTATCTCCGGTTCAAACTAATTTTCGTATTTTCGCCCTGTTAATTTTCTAACATTCAACCACTCTCATATGGCAAAAATCAAAGGCGATATCGTAATCAACACCGAACGCTGCAAAGGCTGTGAAGTATGCATTGCAGCCTGCCCCTTTACGGTGATCCAGATGTCGAAGGAAGTGAACAGCAAAGGATATCATTTCGCAATGAAGGTTAATGACGAATGTACGGGCTGCACCAATTGCGCCCTGGTTTGTCCCGACGGTGTAATCACCGTTTACAGGGCTAAAGTTGCAACCGAATAACAACCAAAAAAAACAATACTAATGGGTGAACTAAGATTAATGAAGGGCAACGAAGCTGTCGCCGAAGCCGCCGTACGCGCCGGTTGCGATGGTTATTTCGGGTACCCGATCACGCCCCAGTCGGAGGTAATGGAATACCTGATGGCTGAAAAGCCGTTTGAACGTACCGGTATGGTTGTTCTGCAGGCTGAAAGTGAAGTAGCGGCTATCAATATGATTTACGGAGGCGCCGGAACAGGAAAAATGGTTATGACCTCCTCTTCCAGCCCGGGCATCAGCCTGATGCAGGAAGGAATCAGTTACCTTGCCGGTGCAGAACTCCCTGCGCTGATCGTCAATATCGTACGCGGCGGACCCGGTCTCGGCACCATACAGCCTTCCCAGGCCGATTATTTCCAGGCGGTCAAAGGCGGCGGACATGGCGATTATAAAATGCTCGTGCTCGCCCCCGCTTCGGTGCAGGAGATGTGCGACCATGTAAAACTTGGATTTGACAAGGCGTTCCAATACCGTACCCCGGTGATGATTCTCTCAGATGGTGCTATTGGCCAGATGATGGAAAAAGTGGTCCTGTTCGACCAGATCCCCCGCCGTACCGATGCAGAGGTGGTCGCCCAATGCCCCTGGGCATCCAACGGCCGCCCAAAAACACGCAACCACAACATCATTACATCGCTCGACCTCGATCCTGCCGGTCAGGAACGGGTAAACCTCAAACTCCAGGCAAAATATAAAATGATGGAGCAAAATGAGGTTTTGTACGAAGAGATCAGCTGCGATGATGCCGAATACCTTTTTGTCGCCTTCGGACTTTCGGCCAGGATCTGCCAGAAAGCCATCGACCTGGCACGTGCCAAGGGGATCAAAGTCGGACTGTTCCGCCCGATCACCCTGTTCCCATTCCCGGCAACGGAGGTTTCAAATGTCGGAAACCGCGTGAAAGGAATTCTCGTGGTTGAAATGAATGCAGGGCAAATGATCGAAGATGTGAAACTGTCGGTAGGCTGCAAAGTGAAAATCGAACATTTCGGACGCTTCGGCGGGATTATCCCTTCGCCGGATGAAGTTGTAAGAGCCCTTGAACAAAAAATTATCGGAGGTTGATTATGGAAGACAAATTCTCAAAGACAGATATCCAGAAGCCGGAAAATATTGTCTATAAACGGACCGACCTGTTGGTCGACCGGCCACTGAGCTATTGCCCCGGATGCGGTCATGGCACTGCCCACCGCATGCTCATGGAGGTGATCGAAGAAATGGACATCATGGAAAAGACAATCGGGGTTTCTCCTGTTGGCTGCTCTGTTCTGGCCTACGACTTCCTCAACATCGACATGTTGGGAGCCGCCCACGGACGCGCGCCTGCACTGGCCACGGCCATCAAGCGCATGTGGCCCGACCACTTTGTATTCACCTACCAGGGCGACGGCGATCTTGCTGCCATCGGCACCGGCGAAACCATCCATGCCTGCAACCGCGGTGAGAACATTACCATTATTTTTATCAACAACGGCATCTATGGAATGACCGGTGGACAAATGGCGCCGACCACCCTTCCGGGGATGCGTTCATCCACCTCGCCTTATGGCCGCGATGTTCCTACAATGGGCCATCCCCTGAAAATCACGGAACTGGTCGCCCAGCTTCCGGGAGTTTATTATGTAACGCGGCAGTCGGTTCACACCCCGAGTAATGTCAGAAAGACCAAAAAAGCCATCCGCAAAGCGTTCGAGCTTCAGAAGGAAAACAAAGGGCTTTGCTTTATCGAGATCGTTTCAAACTGCAACTCCGGCTGGAAGATGACACCGGTGCAATCTAACAAATGGATGGAAGAAAACATGTTCCCCTTCTACCAGCTCGGTGATATCAAGCTGGACGGGAAACTCGTTGAGAGAAAAGAGACGGTTGAGAAGGAATAAACCAGTCAGAGATTTTAATTTTGTTAATCATTATCGATATTCATACAAAATGACAGAAGAGATCATTATTGCCGGTTTCGGTGGACAGGGCGTCCTCTCCATGGGAAAGATCCTTGCCTATTCAGGTGTAATGCAAAATAAAGAGGTCAGCTGGATGCCATCATACGGGCCTGAAATGCGTGGCGGAACAGCCAACGTGACGGTGATCATCAGCGATGAACGTATCAGTTCGCCAATCCTGAATTCGTACGATACCGCCATCATCCTTAATCAGCAATCGATGGATAAGTTCGAAAAAACGGTAAAACCCGGCGGGTTGCTCATCTATGATCCGAACGGCCTGACACGGTTACCCGAAAGGACCGATATCAACGTTTACTCTATCGAGGCAGCCGATGAAGCAGCGCGGCAGGGTTTGTCAAAGATCTTCAACATGGTTGTGCTGGGCGGCTTTCTGAAACTGAAACCACTGGTAGCCCCGGAGTACATTCACAAAGGATTGCAGAAATCGCTTCCTGCACGCCACCACGCCCTGATTCCCGAAAATGAAAAAGCCATTGAGATCGGGAAAGGTTTGCTGAAGGCGGTGCACCTGGTTAATTAATCAGGACACCCTACACAAACGGTTATTTTCATAGGGAAACAATACGGCCCTCCATGAAATTACAACCCCGGAAATGCCTGTTCCCTGGCAGTCCGGGGTTGTTTTTTGACAACCACCCGATCCAAAATGAATAAAAAATTATCCGGTTCATTAAGCTCAAAATAAACCCCGATGAAGGTCTGCACACCGGAACTCCATGCTTTTCTCGAGGGGAAGTACAACATGTATAACCAACCCGGTTTTATCGTGAACGACCCGGTGTCGGTACCACACCTTTATAAATCCCGCCAGGATATTGAAATTGCCGGTTTCCTTGCTGCCACCATATCGTGGGGGAATAGGATATCTATTGTTGCAAATGCAAGAAGACTGGTCCACACAATGGGTGGTGAACCATATAAATTCCTCATCAGTTCCGGTCCTGAAGATTTCAAGCCTTTCCGTGATTTTGTCCATCGCACCTTCAATGGCGATGACTGCCTGTTTTTCATCACTTCACTGCAAAATATCTATAAGGAATACAATAGTATGGAGCCGCTCTTCAGCACCATGAACGAGTATGGGGCTGCCCACGCCATAAGCAGGTTCAGGGAAGTTTTCCTGAATACCGATCATCTCCGGCGTTCAGAAAAGCACATTTCAGATCCAATGGCAGGCTCAGCCGCCAAAAGGATGAATATGTTCCTGCGGTGGATGGTACGTCGCGACAACCATGGCGTGGACTTCGGCCTGTGGCGGTCGATCGATCCTGCAAACCTGATCTGTCCGCTGGATGTCCACTCAGGCAATGTTGCCCGCAGGCTGGGCCTGCTTCAGCGCAAGGCCAATGACTGGAGAGCAGCGGAAGAGCTTACAGCGAATCTGCGGCAATTCGATCCATCCGATCCGGTCAGGTATGACTTTGCGCTATTCGGGATGGGGGTGAACGGCTGGGATTTAAACAAAGTTATTTTTTAACCGACTAATAAACATTATATCAAAATCATCATTATGGGCCTGCTCAGAGCGATCATCTGCATCATTTTCCCGCCATTGGCTGTTCTTGACCGCGGTTGCGGCGCTATTCTATTGGTTCTCATCCTCACCTGTTGCGGCTGGATCCCCGGGGTGATTGCCGCAATTGTGTTCAATATGCGAAGATGAAGAAAGGATGAAAATGAATATCAAAAATTGAACAACGAATTCTGAATTTTGAAGTTTGAGCTATCTCACAGTCACCAGGCCACTTGCCCACCTGTCCACCTGTCCACCTGTCCACCTGTTTACCTGTCCACCTGTCCACCTTTCCACCTGTCCACCTGTTTACCCGTTCACCCTTCCACAATTTTCCTTACCTTTGTCTTTCACCCACCCATTATGAGAGCCTTCCGCAAAAAGATCATCGCCTACTTCCTCTCCCTATTCATGCTTCCCCGCGTCAGAGAGGTGATCGCCGGCTATGCACGCGTATTCCTGGGCGAAGCCGGCCGGTACTCAACCGGGATCAAGGTGGAAGCCGTTCAGACAAAGGAGACTTTCACCATCCTGTCAAAGTTCATTAAAAAGGAGAAGATAACCCGCGAAGAGAAGAAGAAATTCAAAGTACAGGTATTTGACATATTGAGAAGTTCGGGCGTCATGGTGCCGGTCATGCTTTTCCCATTGCCATTCGTTGGCACGCTGCTGCTGATTATAATGGATCACCTGCTGCTGAGCATGAACATACAACTGTTGCCCGATTCCTTTTATCCGAAGGAGAAAAAGAACCTGCTCACCCCGGAAGCCATTGAAAGCGACCTGAAAAAAGAGAATGCCTTTTTGTAAACACCATTTGGTAAAGCAGGGAATTACAACCCCTTCAATACCTGGATCGCTTCGTCGACATGCTTTTCAAAATTCAGCTGTGATGAGAACATCATCCTGATGACACCGTTTTTATCGATGACAAACGTTACACGCCCGGGCAGAATGCCAAGCGACTTCCCTACCCCGTATTTGGCAGCAACCGTCTTGTCCTTGTCCGACAGGAGGATAAAAGGCAGCTTGTGGTTGGCCGCAAATGCCTGGTGTGAGGCAATATCATCAGAACTGATCCCGATCACTTCTGCACCGGCTTCTTTGAACACTTCATAATTATCGCGGAAACTGCATGCCTCCTTCGTGCATCCGTAAGATTCATCTTTAGGATAAAAGTAGATCACCAGGTTTGTCTTCCCCAAATAATCACTCAGGTTAACGCGCTTGCCCTTTTGATCCGGCAGGGAAAATTCAGGAGCTTTACTGCCGACTTCAATTTTTTGTGTCATAGAATTTATATTGGAACTACTCCGAGGATTGCCGGTCTGCATGGATTCGCGATGGCAGGAAGCCAGGCAATAGTTTAGACTAAGAATAAATAAGAGAAAATATTTGTATCTTTGCATTGTCAAACAACAAATAAAATCTAAAGGTAATACAAATGAGACTCATTATAATATTTTTATCGTTTATATTTATGACCAGTTTATCTGAAGCACAGTCAAAGAAATCTTTTTATGATTTCAAAGTCACCACGATTGATGGAAAACCTTTTGACATGTCGTCACTCAAAGGGAAAAAGGTCATGGTGGTCAATGTAGCCTCCAAATGCGGTTACACTCCGCAATATGCGCAGCTGGAAGAACTCTACAAAAAATACCAGGATAAGAACTTCGTAATCATCGGTTTCCCTGCGAACAATTTTCTAAGCCAGGAACCCGGTACCAACGCCGAAATTAAAGAATTCTGCACAAGCAAGTACAATGTGACCTTCCCTATGATGGCCAAGATCTCCGTCAAGGGGTCAGATATGGATTCTCTATATATCTGGCTGACCAGCAGGAGCTTGAATGGTGTTACGGATGCTGCTGTCAAGTGGAATTTTCAAAAATTCCTTATTAATGAAAAAGGTCAGCTGGTCGAAGTGATCCCTTCGGGGACCAAACCAACCGATGATAAAATCATCAATTGGATCGAAAATAAGTAATTTCGCTTTTCGCCACCCGATGTAACCTCCGTGCATGATTTCATTATATTCCCAAATAAATATTACTTATGTCCAAAATGAACAGATACAAATGCACCATCTGCGGACACATATACGACCCTGTATATGGGGATCCCGACAGTGGAATCGCACCAGGCACATCATTTGAAGATATTCCTGCCGACTGGGTATGCCCGATTTGCGGCGTGGGGAAAGAGGATTATGTGAAGATGCGTTAAGGACGTGGGACGAAAGACGAAGGACGAAGGACGAGAGACGTGGGGTGTGGTTTGGAGGTTATGGGGTATTGAAAAGTTACTTTCCGAATTTTCGAGTACCTTTGGCCTTCCTAAATAATCTAACCCATTATGGAAAAAAGCATTAAAGGAACCCTCACTGAAAAAAACCTGTTAAAGGCGTTTGCGGGGGAGTCACAGGCAAAGAACCGGTACACTTTTTTTTCAAAACAGGCGAAAAAAGAGGGATTTGAGCAGATTGCGGCATTCTTCGCCGAAACGGCACTGAATGAAGAATCCCATGCCAAAACTTTCTTTCGATTTTTGGAAGGAGGCCCGGTTGAAATTACTGCATCCTACCCTACAAACCAGATCGGAACCACGACAGAAAACCTGAAAGCTGCTGCCGACGGGGAAAATGAAGAATGGACGGAACTCTATCCACAATTCAGTCAAACTGCGGCAGACGAGGGTTTTGCTAAAATTGCCACGACCTTTAAACTCATTGCAAGCGTGGAGAAACATCATGAAACGCGCTTCCTGAAACTTCTGAACAACCTCGAAAAGAACCGTGTCTTTGAAAGAGACGAAAAGACATATTGGGTATGCCGCAAGTGCGGATATATCCATTACGGACTAAAAGCCCTGCAAATGTGCCCCGCATGCAACCACCCGATGGCCTACTTCGAGGTAATGCAGGAGAATTATTGACGAGGGACGAAGGACGAGGGACGAAGGACGAGGAACGAAGGACGTGGGACGTGGGACGTGGGACGTAGGACGAAGGACGTGGGACGAAGGACGTGGGACGAAGGACGAAGGACGAAGGACGAAGGACGAAGAACGTGGGACTATTAATAAAATGAAGAACATATGGCTAACAATAACTCACCTTGTCACCTTGTCACCTTGTCACCTTGTCACCTTGTCACCTGTCCACCTGTCCACCTGTCCACCTGTCCACCAACGATTAACCAACAACAAAACAATCACCCAAGAAAATGACAAAAAAAAGAACATTCAACAAAGAAGAGATATTAAAAGATTACAAACTGGCGAATGAGAGCCGGCAGGTCAGTCTTCTCGGACGCCGCGAGGTATTAGGAGGAAAGGCCAACTTCGGGTTGTTCGGAGATGGCAAGGAGATCCCCCAGATCATTAAAGCCAAGTTTTTTAAGGATGGCGACTGGCGCTCGGGTTACTACCGTGATCAAACTTTCATGATGGCCGCCGGCCTGTCGAACCTCGACATCTTTTTTGCCCAACTTTATGGCGACACCGACATTACCCGCAACCCGGATAATGGCGGCCGGTTAATGAATTCTCATTTTGCAACCCGGAGCCTTGATGAGAAAGGCGAATGGAAAGATCTCACCAAACAGAAAAATTCATCGGGAGATATATCACCCACTGCCGGCCAGATGCCCCGCCTGCTTGGACTCGCCCTGGCATCAAAGGTTTTCCGCAACAGCCCTGAAATGTGGGAGGCAGCAAAAAAATTCACCGTAAAAGGAAATGAAATCGCCTTTGGCATGATCGGGGACGCTTCAACTTCGGAAGGCCACTTTTTTGAGACCATCAATGCAGCCGGCGTGCTGCAGGTACCTATCGCGCTCTCGGTTTGGGACGATGGCTACGGGATTTCAGTTCCAAAAAAATACCAGACCACCAAGGAAAACATTTCGGCACTCCTGAAAGGATTTGTTACAGATGAAAATGGCGCAGGAATCCGTCTTTACACAGCCAACGGTTGGGATTATGCCGCATTGTATGATATGTATGAAGAGGGGATTGCCGTTTGCCGTAACGAGATGGTTCCTGTTGTTTTCCATGTCACTGAACTGACCCAGCCGCAGGGGCACTCAACTTCGGGATCTCACGAACGCTACAAATCGCCCGAGCGCCTTGCCTGGGAGCGCGACCACGACTGTATCCCGAGAATGCGCACCTGGATCCTCGCCGAAAATATTGCCACTGCCGAAGAACTTGACCTGATTGAGGCCGAAGCGGTGAAAACTGCAAAGAATGCCCGCGATAAGGGATGGAAAGCATTCCTTGCTCCTTTCAAAGCTGAACGTGAACACCTCATCAGCGTTGTTAAAACAACGCACTGCCCCTGTAAGAAACAGGCACGTATCGATAAAATCGTAGCCGATCTTGAAGCCATCGCAGAACCTATCAGGAAGGACATCATTTCGGCAGCCAAAAAGATCATGCGCGATGTATGTACCTCCTGCAGCATGAAGAAACCTATGAAAGCTGACCTTGATGTATGGATGGCGGAACAGCGCAAGCTCAATGTGGCGCGCTACAGTTCGCATCTTTACAGCGAATCGGAACAAAGTGCACTTAAGGTTGCCGGCATCCCGCCGGTATTCAGTGAAAAATCACCGGTTGTAACAGGCCGCGAAGTGCTGAATGCGAACTATGACATCCTGTTTAAAAACAACCCGCTGGCGCTTATCTTTGGCGAAGATGTAGGTAAGATCGGCGGTGTGAACCAGACCCTTGAAGGAATGCAGGCGAAATATGGTGAAACACGGATTTCAGATACCGGTATCCGTGAAGCCACCATTATCGGGCAGGGACTTGGCATGGCTTTACGCGGATTGCGCCCCATTGCCGAAATTCAATATTTCGACTATCTGCTTTACGGTTTACAGGTGATGAGCGATGACCTGGCCACCACGCAGTACCGCACCGTTGGCGGCCAGAAGGCTCCGCTGATCATCAGCACACGCGGGCACCGTCTGGTGGGAATCTGGCATTCCGGTTCGCCTCTGAGCATGGTGATCAATTCCATCCGCGGAATTTATGTTATGGTTCCCCGCAACATGACACAGGCTGCCGGCTTTTACAACACCATGATGGCCTCTGATGACACGGGGCTCGTGATCGAGCCGCTGAACGGCTACCGCCTGAAAGAGCAGATGCCTGAAAATATCGGCAACTACCGCGTTCCGCTGGGCGTTCCCGAAGTTTTACAGGAAGGTTCCGACATTACCATTGTCACCTATGGCTCATGCGTGAAAATAGCGCAGGAAGCCCTTCCCCAGATTGCCGATTTTGGTATCTCGGTTGAACTGATCGACGTGCAGACACTTCTGCCCTTCGACATCAACCACGAAATCCTGAAATCCCTTAAAAAGACCAATAAAATCCTCTTTTTCGACGAAGACGGAAGTGGTGGCGCCACCGCGTTCATGATGCAGAAAGTGATCGAAGACCAGGACGGTTTCCGTTATCTCGATGCTGAGCCGCGCACACTGACAGCCAACGACCATCGCCCTGCATATACCAATGATGGCGACTATTTTTCAAACCCCAATGCAGAAGATGTGTTCGAGACAGTGTATGAGATGATGCACGAATACAATCCGAATAAATACCCGAGGATTTGGTAGTTGGAGGTAGCGAAATGGCGAGGTAGCGAGGTAGCGAAATGGTGAAATGGTGAAATGGTGTTAGAGGTTACGAATACTGCGGATGGTTCGGACACGATTTTCCGGGGGGATTTGGACCAGCACTACCATTCCACTTTCGGAGCACTGCAAGAGTCGAATCATATTTTCATTGAGAACGGGCTCCGGTTTGCAGTTCAAAAAAACCGGACGGGTTCGGGAATTTCCCTGGTAACCCTGAATATCCTGGAGATTGGGTTCGGAACCGGGTTAAATGCCCTCCTTACATGCCTTGAGACGGAAAAGCTGGATGCTACGATTCATTATACATCCATTGAACCAGTTCCACTGGAAGAGTTCCTCTGGCGAAGGCTGAATTATCCACAGTTATATACTGACACGGGCCCTGCCGGTATTTACCAAAACCTTCATCTTGCCACCTGGGACATCCCTGTTGCGATATCTCCCCGTTTTACGCTTTTCAAAGTCAGGAAAACGCTTCAGGAATACATACCGGGGGAGCTGAAATTTGACCTTGTTTTTTTCGATGCTTTCGGACCGGATGCCCAGCCTGAGTTATGGACAGAACAAATTTTCAGGAAGATTGCCTGCGCCATGAATCAAGGTGGAATCCTGGTAACCTATTCGGTCAAGGGAATCGTGGTAAGGGCCTTGCAATCCGCGGGGTTCCTGATCGAAAAACTACCCGGTCCCCCTGGAAAAAGGCACATCCTGAGAGCCATCAAACCTTAAGCCGCAAATCCTCCCCCTCTCCCCGGGGAGAGGGGGCCGGGGGGTGAGGCATTCTTTTGCACGGGGCCGGGGGGTGAGGCATTCCCCAACCGCAGGAACTGACATCAAAAAGCATCTTATCCTATAAAAGAACACATGGAGGTTTCGCCCATCATTGCCAAACTCAGAACCGGAGATGAACAAACGTTTCGCGAACTGGTTGACCAGTATCGCGACCGCGTGTTTAATACTGCCCTTGGGTTGCTGCAACATCATGAGAATGCCGAGGATGTGACCCAGGAAGTTTTTATTGAAGTTTTCAGGTCGGTCGCCGGTTTCAGGGGCGATTGCAGCATTTCCACCTGGATTTACCGGATCACCGTGCAAAAAGCGCTTGAACATATCAGGACGGGAAGCCGCAGGAAACGGTCGGGCATCATGATCAGCCTGTTCGGCAATGAAGACCGGGTGAATTTATCCGCGAATGCTCCGTTTTATCATCCGGGAATCCTGCTCGAAAACAAAGAGCGGTCGGCCATCCTTTTTCAGGCTATTTCGCTGCTGCCGGTCAACCAGCGCACAGCCTTCGTCCTGCATAAAGTGGAAGGGCTTTCGCAATCAGAAATCAGCCGGATCATGGATACTTCAGTCTCATCTGTTGAATCCCTCATTGTAAGGGCCCGCAGGAAACTCCAGCAACTTTTATCGGATTATTACGAAAAAAATGAGCGTTAACCGCAGGATTTTAATAACAAAATCATCAAACTGATATGAATACGAAAGAAACCTGGATCGATGAAACTTTGAATTCTCTGGATGGCATCCACCGGGCGCCAGGGCCCCCCGATCTGTTTATAAAAATACAAGCCCGGCTGGATCATACGGAAAACAAACGCAGTTCCCGGCAGCTGGCCTTTTACTGGCGTGTTGCGGCAGGCCTGGCTCTACTTATTGCCCTGAACATCGTTGTCACACTTTATTACCATCACACACCTGCTTCTCCCATGGCAACGCCGTCTGCCGTGGCTTCAGATTATTTCTCTTACCTGTCACCCATAAAACTCTGAACAAATGGATAGAGTCCGTTTTTACAAAGGTGTGATCATCATCCTGATTCTGTTAAATCTTGGTGCAGTCACCTTCCTCTGGCTTGGTCGGCCAAAACCGGAAGAAATGCCAGGCCGGGGCGATGCGGCGGAATTACTCAGGCATGAACTCGCCCTTACCCCGCAGCAGCAGGATGAATTCAGGAAAAACCGCGATATCCATCATGAAAAGCTGATGGTTTTGCAGGAACAAGACAGGAAACTGCACGAGCTGTTTTTTGACCTTATATTTCTGCCAAATCGCGATACCATTGCCGTGCAACGACTTGCCGACTCCATTTCAATGCTCAGGAAACAGATGGAAATGATCACGTTTGAACATTTCATGCATCTCAGGAAAATACTCACACCTGTACAGGATGAAAAGTTCAGGCTGGTTTTCAGGCAGGCCATTGAACGGGTCATGCCACCGCAAGGCCCTCCGGGGCCACCTTCTCCTCCCCCGCCGCCTGCCCCCTGAAAATAGTACCCTGAAATTATTGAACCATAATAACCATTAAAAATAACTGATATGAAAGCAACAAGAAAAATCGCACAGGGAATTGCAATGATCATCCTGCTGGCCATGATGACGTCCGCAGTATATGCCCAAAACCAGGGTAGACCCGGTCACCCCGGAAAAATCAACCAGGAATTCAAGGCACCGGCACCACCGGTACCTCCAGCCCCGCTTGAACCACCTTCATTTGACAATCCCGGCGCACCAGCACTCCCGCAATTAGACCTGCCCGGGCTGACCGAGGACCAGAAAGACAAGATCTTCAAGTCCGACATGGAGCATATGAAAATGATGACCCCACTGCATAACCAGATTTCCGAGAAAAAAGCACGATTGCAAACATTGCTTACAACCATGCCGTTTGATGTTAAAGCAGCAGACCAGATCGCCGAGGAGCTTGGGAAAATCGGGACCAGTATTCTGAAGGAAACGATCAAACATGACCAGGAGCTGAGAACCCTGCTCACACCGCAGCAACAGGTATTGTTTGATGCACGCCCGAAACCGTTCCTCCGCCGCGAGAGATAGCATTTCACGTTCCTGAGGGCAAGAGGCTGCTTCCACAAAAGGATGCTGCCTCTTTTTTTTATCCAATGTTTGTGAGATTACTAAATTCAGGTATATGGATCCCGGCACGCACCTCTTTATTGAAAATTTTCAGAAAAGTTTTCAACAAAGGGCTGACCTTTTTGAAGTTCACCGATTAAACATATTGAACCGTGATTTTTGCAAATTTTGCTTTGAATTGCCGTAAGGGATGAAACAGGAGGAAGGGCACATCCTTACAGCATAACCCAAAAAACAATAAACCATGCTGGAAAAGTATAACATTGAAAACATTCTGTTCCTGGATATAGAAACAGTTCCTCAGTATTCAGCATTCGATCAGCTTCCCATGCATTTGGCAGCTTTATGGGAAAAGAAAGCCGGCCAGCTTTCACGGATCGAAAAATTCAGCGATGAAACACCTGTCTCACCGGATGCTATTTACGAACGTGCCGGCATCTATGCTGAATTCGGTAAAATTGTTTGTATCTCCACCGGAGTGGTTCGAAACGGCTCCCTGCGGATCAAATCATATTACGGAGAAGATGAAAAAGATTTGCTTTCCGGCTTCAACGCCATGCTGACAAAGGCCGGCGAAAAAAACATCAGCTGCCTGTGCGCGCACAACGGAAAGGAATTCGATTATCCTTATCTGATCAGGCGCATGCTTATATGTGGACTCGAAGTACCTGCTATCCTGGACCTTTCCATGAAAAAGCCATGGGAAGTGAATCATCTCGACACCATGGATTTATGGAAATTCGGCGACTATAAGCATTATACATCCCTTGAATTGCTTGCCACGGTATTCGGCATCCCAACACCGAAAGATGATATTAAAGGCAGTGATGTGGCAAGGGTTTACTGGCATGAACACGATCTCCTGCGTATTGTCACCTACTGCCAGAAGGATGTTGCCACCATTGTAAACCTGCTTTTGCGGTTCAAGGGCAAACCGCTGCTGGATGATGATACAATTCAGATTGTTGCTTAACGAGCTGAATGTTGCAATTGATTTCCTCCTGCTACAATCAAATTTTCCATCGACTTTTTCGTTTGATGATTCAATGGAGATAAATTATTTCAATATTCGGGTTTACGGCTTTCTGGTTGATGTAGGCCATGTTTTGGTCACCGATGAATTCAGGCTGGGAATCTACATGACTAAATTCCCTGGTGGCGGTCTGCAATTCGGTGAAGGTGCGATCGATTGCCTGAAAAGGGAATTCATGGAAGAGCTGAACACACCAATTGAAATTGTTTCTCATTTTTATACTACCGACTTTTACCAGCCCACCACACTTCTTCCTTCGACCATGCAGCTTTTCAACATTTATTACCTTGTAAAAGCTGAGAAACCTTATAGTTTCATGACAACAAACGCCCTGAACGACATACCGCCTGTTGACGGTGCGCAAAGTTTCAGGTGGGTAAAAATTGAGGACTTGCAAGAAGAGGACTTCACCTTTCCGATTGACAGGTTCGTGGTGGGGATGTTAAAACATAGCGAGGTGGCGAGGTAGCGAGGTAGCGGAATAGTGAAATGGTGAGATGGTGAAATGGTGAAATCGCAAAATGGTAAAATCGTAAAATGGTAAAATGGTAAAATGGTAAAATCGTAAAATGGTAAAATGCTGGGAAAGGGAAGCAGGGGGCGGGGATTAGGTGATTTAGTAAAACGGAATAAAAGGATGAAAAAAGTTATCGGGTTGTGCGCATGGCTGGTTCTTTTTGCTGCGTGCCAGCGTCAGGATGGGAACAGGGCAGCAATTGAGGGTGAATTTTCCGATTGTGCCGGAGTTAAAATAATACTGCAGGAAATGGATACCCGCAGTATACGTACTGTTGATTCTATTGTTCTGGATAACACGGGAAAAATCTCGTTCAGCCCTGTCATCAGGGAATTAGGATTCTGGCTCCTGAAAGCACCCAGCGGGAAAATCCTGGTCATGCTGCTTAATGCCGGGGACCAGGTGGCGTTGAAAGGGAGCCTGCGGGACTTTCCCGACAACATCATGCTCAAAGGTCCTCAGGACGCCATGTTGCTCAATGGATTCTTCCATGCCACACGTCAGAATGAACGCATGGTCGATTCACTTGAAGCCTTGCTGATCGACCGGCAGGACAGTGCAGGGTATTTCGAATTAACCCAAAAAATCGACCATTCGTTCCGGCAAATCTGGGAAAGGCAGCGTTCGCTGGAGACAGATTTCCTGGATAAAAACCCCGGGTCCCTGGGATCTCTCGTTGTTTTAAACTTTGCTTTTGGGATGAGCCCTGTGCTGAGTCCCGAAAAGGACCTGGCTTATTATCGGCAGATGGATTCAGCACTCAGCATAAAACTCCCCGGAAACAAACATGTGATGTTCCATCATAAGCGTGTGATGGAATTTGAAAGACAAATGAAGTTGAGAAAGTAGTTTCGGTGCGGTTCAGCTATAAACTGAATTTTTTCTGTTCCAGGTCAGATCCGTCAAACACGGCATACGTGAAATTGGTGATCCAGTCGCCAAGAACGATCTGTCTGGCATGACCGTTAAGTTTCAGATCAAGCGGGTAATGATAATGTCCGTATATCAGGTAATCCAGTTCGGGATGTTGCGCCAGCAATTCATTTGAGTGAACCGTAATACGCTGGTTTATGAGTTTAAGCGTAATATCCTGCTCGAGTTTCTCCTTTTCAATATTGGCATTGCGGCTTTTCCGCGACAGGTAGAGGGCCAGTCTGATCCCGAAATCGGGATGCAACTGGCGAAAAAGCCATTGGTTAACCGGACTAGCAAATACTTTTTTGATGAATTTATACCCGTTGTCGCCAGGTCCCAGTCCGTCGCCATGGGCCAGGTAAAACTTCTTGCCGCTGAATTCCCTGAATTCGGGGTCGCGATGCAACTGAATATTCAGCTCTTTGGTCAGGTAATCGAATGCCCACATGTCGTGGTTGCCGCGAAAAAGGTGAACAGGAATCCCTGCATCGGTTATTTCGGCCAACTTTCCTAACAGGCGGGCATATCCGCGCGGGATTGCCGTCCTATACTCAAACCAGAAGTCAAACAAGTCACCCATCAGGAAAATCCCGGCAGCATCGGCACTCGCCATGTCAAGCCATGCAACCAGGATTTTTTCCCGAATCAGGCTGCTGTCATGATCGGGGCTGCCAAGGTGAAAATCAGAGGCGAAATATATCTTTTGGCGCATGAACAAAATTTAAAGCAATTTACGAAAAAAGCAGCAGTCCCTTTCAACAGGGCTGCTGCTTTTTTCACAAAACGACTAATTTCCTGATTATTCAGGATGGATTGCTTCTACCGGGCAAACATCAGCGCAGGCGCCACAATCGGTGCAAGCTTCAGGATCGATTTTGTAGATATCACCTTCAGAAATAGCTTCCACAGGGCATTCATCGATGCAGGTTCCGCAAGCGGTGCAATCATCATTAATTTTATAAGCCATGACTTATTGAGTTTATGTCCCGGATTCCGGGGCGAGTTAATAAAGCGAATTTCATGGCAAAGATACAGATTTTATTGAAAACCTAAAAAATGATTTATCACCCCACCCCGTCAGGGTGGGGGACCCCGTCAGGGTGGAGGACCCCGTCAGGGTGGAGGACCCCGTCAGGGTGGGGGACCCCGTCAGGGTGG
>CAIWMX010000119.1 GCA_903913885.1 uncultured Bacteroidales bacterium
CAGCTGCATCTGCTGAATCAGTTGTTGTCGTAATGTGCTCATGGCAATATGTTTTAAGGTTTAACATATTGCCTTATACGACGAAAAGTGAAAAAGATGGGAAACCTCAAAAACTACCGCCAAGGGCGGTTTAGTTCAACGTTTTGACAGCCGCCTACTATGACTTATATTATCCTATAATAAGGTTTCCTCCCAAGTAACGCCTTTCGGACAACACAGCGGTTCTCCAAAAATCCCTGTCTGCCTGTTATGCCAAAGTTAAATATTATTAAAACACCGCAGCAATTAGCAGAAAATTTTCAAAAGATCGAAGGAAGAAGGACGTGGGACGTAGGACGTAGGACGTAGGACGTAGGACGTGTTACTTGGTCCGGTCCACCTGCCCACCTGTCCACCTGCCCACCCGTCCACTTGCCCACCTGTCCACCCGTCCACTTGTCCACCCATTCACTTTTTTCCCTACCTTTACAATCCTAACCAACACCCCATCTTTATGCGCAGAATTCTACTCCTGGTTGCCGGAACACTCCTCATTGTTATGGCCGGCAAAGCACAGCCCGCCTCGAAACCGGCTGCAAACGACACCGCCAGCTTCCCCTACTGGATCCAGATGATGCAGGACCCGGCCGCCAATTTTTTCCAGACGCAACGGGCCTTCAATCTCTACTGGAAAGACCGCAAGATCACCAAGGGATGCGGATGGAAAGTCTTCAAACGCTGGGAATACATGATGCGGTCGCGGGTGAACCCCGACGGCAGCCTCCCCGCGCAGGATGAAACGTTAAACGCATACCGGCATGCCGGGCTCAGCCCCGCTTCGACAGGCGGCACCTGGACAAGCCTTGGCCCTGCGCAGATACCCGCACCCGGGCCGGCAGGCTATGAAGGGCTCGGACGCATCAACGTGGTGGCTTTCCACCCTACCGACCCCAACAAGTTTTATATCGGCTCCCCTTCGGGAGGCATGTGGCAGACTGCCGACGGCGGCACCACCTGGACTACCCACACCGACACCATCCCCACGCTGGGGGTCTCGGCCATCGTCGTTGATTTTTCGAACCCTGCCAAAATCCTGATCGGCACAGGCGACCGCGATGCCGGCGACGCGCCCGGGATGGGCGTGTTCAAAAGCACGAACGGCGGACAAACATGGACCCCCTCCTCCACAGGGATGGGTAACCAGGTGGTAGGCCGCATTATCCAGCATCCAACAAACGCCCAGATCTATTTGGCAGCAACTGCGGGCGGCGTGTTCCGGTCAACCGATGGCGGGGCCACCTGGACCAGTTCGAAAAGCGGTGGATTCAAGGACATCCTCTTCAAACCGGATGATCCAAACATCGTTTATGCCGTGGCAGGTACCTCGTTTTACCGTTCTTCGAACAACGGCGCGACTTTTACGCAGATCACCGCCGGGCTCACCGCCGGCCAACGGGGTGTGATTGCTGTCACTCCCGCCAATCCGGGTTATGTCTATTTTCTGGAATCCGACAACAGCAGCGGCTTCCAGGGACTGTTCCGCTCGACCGACGCCGGGATGACCTTCACCACCCGCTCAACCACCCCCAACATCCTCGAGTATTCATGCGACGGCAGCGGTACAGGCGGCCAGAGCTGGTATGACCTTGCACTGGCAGCCGATCCGGTGAATGCCGAGACGATCTACGTAGGAGGCGTCAACGTATGGAAATCAGTGAACGGCGGCACCAACTGGGCCATCAACTCCCATTGGTATGGCGGGTGCAGCGTTCCTTCGGTGCACGCCGACTGTCATTTCCTCACCTTTTCACCGGTCAACGGAAAACTCTATGCCGCGAACGACGGCGGGTGCTGGGCAACCAGCAACGGAGGAGCTGCATGGGCCTTCCAGACTGCGGGGGTCACCAACGGGCAGATTTACAAACTCGGCCAATCGCAAACCATCAAAAACAAGGTGATCAACGGCTTCCAGGATAACGGCACCTATGGCCTCACCCCTACAGGATGGATCGCCATCGGCGGGGGCGACGGCATGGAGTGCGCCATCGACTACACCAATGCGGCCTACACCTACCACACGATCTATTACGGCGACATCTACCGCCGGATCAACAATGCCAACGAAGCCCACATTGCAGGCAACGGTGTTTACGGAATAACGGAAAGCGGTGCCTGGGTCACCCCGTTCTGCCTCAATGCGGGAAATCACAAGGGAATGTTCGTCGGGTACCAGAACATATGGCGATGCAATGATGTCACTTACGGCGCCCTCACCTGGACGAAGATCAGCGACAACCTTGGCGGCAGTAACACCACCGACATGTCGGCAGTCGAAAACTCAGAGGCTAACCCAAACCTGTTCTATGCCGTGAGGTCGGATAACAAATTTTTCCGCACGGATGACTGCATGGGCAATAACCCGCTGTGGCTTGACCTTACCAGCGGGCTCATCGGCACAGGTACGATCACCGCTGTAGAATCAGACCCGCTGGATGAGAACATTGTCTATCTCACCAGGGGCAACAGCGTTCTGAAATCGGTGAACAAGGGCCAGTCATGGACCAATATCACAGGGAACCTGCCCGCCCTTCACCCGAATACCATTGTCTGTTATAAAAATGCTCCTGAAGGCCTCTATGTTGGTACCGATGCCGGTGTTTATTACAAGGACCAAACCACCACGGGATGGCTCCCGTTCAGCCTGGGTTTGCCCGCCAACGCCCGGATCACCGAACTGGAGATCTATTACGACAACGATTCTGTCTCTATGGATGCCATCAGGGCAAGCACCTACGGGCGCGGCCTCTGGGGATCAGACCTGTACCACACCCTGCCTCATGCTGCCTTTACCACGGCCAGCACGACCATCCCGATCGGATGCCCCATTGATTTCACCGACCAGTCAACAGGCGTCCCGACTTACTTCCAGTGGACATTTCAGGGAGCCACTCCGACCACTTCAACCCTTAAAAATCCAACGGGAATCCTTTACAACACACCCGGAACCTACCAGGTAAAACTGAAGGTGTGGAACGAATTCGGCGCCGACTCTCTCACAAAACTCAGTTACATCAACGTGAGCAGCACCCTGCTGCCCGTAGCCGATTTCACGGCCGACAAGTTTGTGCTTTGCAGCACCGACGTGGTGCAGTTCACCGACAAGTCGACCAATTGCCCCAGCATCTGGAACTGGCAATTCACCCCGAACACGGTGAGTTTCCTGAACAGTACGACCAACCAGAGCCAGAACCCTGTGGTTCAGTTCAACGCCCCGGGCACCTACGATGTGCAGATGAGCTGCTACAATGGTGTTGGCGGACCCGTTACCGCAACAAAGCTTCAGTATATTGTCAATGGAGGATTCACCCTGCCGTTTTCAGAATCCTTCGCCGGCGGCTTTAACGCCAAACACTGGGAGATTGTGAACCCCGACATGAATATTACCTGGGATACCATCTCAGTGGCCGGAACCGTGCCCGGTTCAAAAGCCGTATGGATGAATTTCTTCAACTACATGCTGATCACCCACCGCGACCAGCTGATCAGCCCGGCCATGAACTTCGGCGGGTTCGGTACGGTGGCGCTGAACTTCCGGCATGCCTACGAACAGCGGACCAGGATCGACTCCCTGATCGTCCGGATCTCGCAGGATTGCGGCAACACATGGGAACGGGTATGGGGCATGGGACCGAATGGGTCGCCCAATGTCTTTGTCACCCATCCGAGCACGAACACGGCATTTTACCCGCAATCAGCCAACGATTGGTGCGGAGGCAGCTATGGAACAGGCTGTTATTCGATCGACCTCACCTCGTGGGCCGGGATGCCGGATATCAAGGTCATGTTTGAATCCTATGCCTTCTTCGGGAACAACCTCTTCCTGAACGACATCAATATCAGCGGAACAGTTGGTATCGCAGAACATCCCAATAGCGGTCTTTTGGCGACGCTCCACCCAAACCCTACCGATGGACAGTTTGTTCTTTCAGTCAAAGGCGGGCACCGTGAAATTACCATGCAGGTGATCAATTCACAGGGACAAGTGATGCGCACCCAGATTTTTCAGCTGAAATCAGGCGCGCTCACCAGGCAGCTTGATTTCACCGGCTACCCGCGGGGCGTATACAGCATCCGGTTAACAGATGCAATAACCACGCAGGTTCAGAAGTTGGTGATCAGGTAATCACGTCGCAACTAACATGAAGAGAACATATTATACCCTCATTCTTATCCTGCTTGTTTTCACCGCCCGGCCACAGGGATGGCGGCCGGGGGAAATGGAGATCAGGATTTATCCCGGCACGCCCGGCGATGTTCAGGCGATCAGGAGTCTGGGAATCGACTTCGAACCCGCCTCTGCTGATGGCACTTCTCTGAGGAGTTATGTGGTTCCTGCCGATATCCCGAAGATAGAGCACGCCGGGATTCGTTACCAGGTGATGATCGCCGATATGAACAAACACTTTGAACACTTCTGGGACAACCCCGATGTGCCGGCCGGGTATTACAGTTACGACCAGATCATTGCCATTGCCGACAGCCTCGCAGCCAACTTCCCTGCCATCTGCAAAAAAGTGAGCTGGGGAACCTCCATGGGCGGCCGCCAGCTGGCCGCTCTGAAAATCAGCGACAACGTGGATGTGGATGAAGCGGAACCGGAGATCATGTTCGACGGCGGCATCCACGGCGACGAGGTGGGCGGCTCGCAGAACATCATCATGTTTGCCCGTGACCTGTGCCTGGGATATGGCTCTAATCCCACCTATACCGACCTGATCAATACCCGCGAAATATGGCTTTACCTGATGGTCAACCCCGACGGCCGGGTCTCGATGTCGCGGTATAACAACAACAATGTCGATTGCAACCGCGACAACGGGTATATGTGGAACGGAGAGGGATTGAGTACGGCAGCCTTTTCGCAGGTTGAGACAAAAGCCCTGCGCAAATGTTTGCTCGACAACCAATTCGTGGTCTATACCAATTATCACAGCGGGTCGCAGATCCTTTCCTACCCGTGGAGTTACCGTGCCGATCATCCAAGGGATTACGCCCATATCAACCAGCTTGCGGGCGTGTATGCCAACACGTCCGGATATACGAGCCTGATCTATGGTCAGGGGTATACGGTGATGTACCCGATCAACGGGAGCACCAAGGACTTCCAGTTAGGAAGCCTGGGTAACGTGGGTTGGTCAATGGAAATCTCAGATGACAAACAACCGCCTGCGTCGCAAATCATGACTTTTTACAACGACAACAAACCCGCGATGCTTGAAATGATCACCCGCTGCGGATGGGGAGTCCAGGGTATGGTGACAGACTCGATGACCGGGAACCCTGTTAGCGCCAGTGTCTGGGTGAACAGCTATTACCCTGTCTATACCGATCCCTTAGTGGGGGATTACCATAAATACATCCTTCCGGGAACTTACACCATCAAAGTTGTGGCCAACGGGTACAGGACCAAAACCATCACGGGGATCACCGTTCCCGACCAGGGTGCGGTTTCCACGAATTTCCAGCTTGCCCCCCTGTCGAAACGTTACGCATTCAAAGTAATGAGTTGCCAGATCCCTGGGAACAATTTCGATGATGAAGGCTATACCCCGGGCACCCTGGGGAAACCCGATACGGTTCCATATGCCATGGGCAGGTACGGTTGGATCGTGCTGGACATGGGCGATACCATCTGCGACGGGCCAGGTGCCGATTTCAAAATTTACGAATCGGGCATCAGCACCAAAAGCTACACAGTTTCCGGGGGGAATTCAATGGACGGTCCGTTCACCACCATCGGCACCTCGAATGTTACCGCCGGGTTTGACATCGGCTCCTCCGGGCTGACAAAAGTGCGCTACCTCTACATCCAGGACAATGGAACCGGCGCTTCTTTCGGGCCGGGATCCGGGTTCAACCTTGATGCCGTTGAAATGCTCACGCCGCCGCTGCTTGTAAACTTTGCAGCCAGCAACACCCTGCCCTGTACGGGAAGTGCTGTTAATTTTACCGATCAGTCATCGGGCAACATCGTCTCCTGGTCGTGGTCTTTCCCGGGAGGAACTCCTTCATCCGCCACCCAGAAGAACCCGGCCAATATTCAATACAACACGCCCGGAACCTATAATGTGACCCTAACCGTTTCGAATGGCATCATCACGAGTTCCAAAACAAAAACAGCGTTCATCAGCGCAGGTCCGCCGCCGCAGGTTTACCTCGGCTCCGACACCACCCTGTGTGCATGGGGTCACCTTACGCTGGATGCAGGAAACCCGGGATGTACGTATCTCTGGTCTACCAGCAAAACAACGCAGACGATCCAGGTTGATTCATCCGGCGCCGGGCTCGGACAGCATCCCTACTGGGTGCATGTGACCCGCTCGGCCGGTTGCGAGGCACGCGACACCATCAGGGTCACCTACGACGATTGCACCGGCATCCCGGCGAAAACCGACGGCCTTGTTATTTCAGTTTCTCCGAACCCGGCCATTAATTTTTTCACGTTGCATATCAAAGGATTTGAAGGCGGAAGCTGGCAGTTGATTTCATCGGCCGGTGACGCATGCGGACAGGCAGCAATTTGGTCTGAAAGCTATCAGACATTGGTCGACGTATCGGGCATGCCACCAGGATTATACTTGCTTTCAGTTGTGAAGGGAGCGCGGCATGTGACGAGGAAAATTGCAGTAAGGAGGTGAGGGATTTACGATTTACGATTTACGATTTACGATTTACGATTTACGAATTACGATTTCCGATTTACGATTTTGGAGGGTGATGGTTTCGTTGATTAACTTTGTCGTATAATTTTTGATTATGCAGTTGTTTTACGTTTCAGGGATTGTTGGGAACATTTGTATGCTGGGTGAGGAAGAATCATGGCATTGCGTCAGGGTGCTCCGGCTTCGGGAAGGGGATGAGATCAACCTTACCGACGGGTGCGGGAATTTCCACCTGGGAAGGATGACGAAGGTAAACCATAAGGGATGCCTGGTTGAGATTTTGCAAACCACTCACCTTGAGAGGCGTAGCAATGCATGGCTGCATATCGCCATAGCGCCCACCAAGAACATCGAACGGTTTGAGTGGTTTCTGGAGAAGGCCACCGAGATCGGAATCGACGAGATCACGCCATTGATCTGCGAACATTCGGAACGGAAGGTGGTGAAACTGCCGCGTCTCGAAAAGGTGGTCGTTTCAGCTATGAAACAATCCCTGAAATCTTGGCTGCCCATCCTGAACGAACCTGTGAATTTCAGGGATTTTTTTTCACAGGGATTTGCCGGGCAAAAATTCATCGCCTGGTGCGAAACCGGCACCGAATCAGAACTTTACAAGGCTTATGAAACTAATTCAAATGTATTGATCCTGATCGGTCCTGAAGGTGATTATTCAAAACCCGAAGTTGACCTGGCTATGAAATCCGGCTTTATCCCGGTGAGTCTGGGCGAAAGCCGGCTCCGGACCGAAACGGCAGGGATTGTGGCGTGCCACACTGTGGATTTAATGAATAAGGTAGCGAGGTAGCGAGATAGCGAGGTAGCGAAAAAGTTAAATGGTGAAATGGTGAAATGGTGAAATGATAAAATGGTAAAATGGTGAAATTGCAAAATGGCAAGATGGTAAAATGTTATATATCATACTGTATTTTGACAATTCCATTCTTTCACATTTATAATTCATATCTCATAATTCATAATTCTTAATTAGATAATAAATGTTTTTTTTCAAATATTCGTTCCTGGTTAAGCTGACGTTTGTTGTTGTTTTTTTCGGCACGACGTCGTTTACTCCGCCTTCGTTCCAGATCGGGCTGTTGAAATATTCAGGCGGGGGCGATTGGTATGCCAATCCGACTTCATTGCCGAACCTGGTTAAATTTGCCAATCACAACTTGTCAACCAACATCAGCGAGGATGTTGCAACGGTGGATGTTGGCAGTCCCGACCTGATGAACTACCCTTTTGTTCATATGACCGGCCATGGGAATGTGGTTTTCTCGGAGCAGGAGATTCAAAACCTGCGCAATTACCTGATCGGGGGAGGTTTCCTGCACATCGACGACAATTACGGGATGGACAAGTTTATCCGACCCCAGCTGAAACGGTTGTTCCCGGAACTCGAATTGCTCGAACTTCCTTTTGATCACCCGATTTATCACCAGAAATACACGTTTCGCACGGGGTTACCCAAGATCCATGAACACGACGGTAAACCGCCCCAGGGATTCGGACTCGTTTATGAAGGACGGCTGGTTGTTTTTTACAGCTATGAATGCGACCTGGGTGATGGCTGGGAAGATCCCGACGTTCATGGCGACTCCGAACCCACCAGGACGAAGGCATTGCAGATGGGAGCCAATTTGCTGGAGTATGTCTTTACTGCCAAGTAGTGAAATGGTGAAATCGTGAAATGGTGAAATCGTAAAATGGCAAAATGGTAACATGGCAAAATGGTAAAATGGTAAAATCGTTTCAGTTCACTTGTCCACCTGTCCACCTGTCCGCTTGATTTACCCGCTCACCTGCTTACTGCTGCGCTTCCGTTCAATCTCATCCAGCAGTATCTTCCGCAACCTGATTGACTTGGGCGTTACCTCTACGTATTCGTCTCCTTTGATATATTCCATCGCTTCCTCGAGTGAAAACTTGGTGGCGGGATAGATCACGGCTTTGTCGTCAGAGCCGGAAGCACGTACGTTGGAAAGTTTTTTTGTCTTATTCACGTTGATAACGATATCGTCGCTGCGGGTGCTTTCGCCGATCACCTGGCCGTTATATACATCCTCGAAGGGTTCGATAAAGAACTTGCCGCGATCCTGCAGCTTGTCGATGGCGTAGGTGATGGCCAGGCCGGTGTACATGGAGATAAGCGAGCCGTTGTTACGGCCCTGCATGTCGCCTTTCCATGGCTGGTAGGCCTTGAAACGGTGGGCCATCACGGCCTCTCCCTCTGTGGCAGTAAGAACAGGGTTGCGCAGGCCGATCAGGCCGCGGGCGGGAATGTCAAATTCAAGGATCACCCGGTCGCGCTTGTGTTCCATATGGGTCATGTCGCCCTTGCGGCGACTCACCAGTTCGATGACTTTGCCGGCAAAGGCTTCAGGTACCTGTACCTTCAGCAATTCAACCGGCTCGCATTTCTGCCCGTCAATTTCTTTGGTCAGGATTTGCGGCTGGCCCAGCTGAAATTCATACCCCTCGCGACGCATGGTCTCCACCAGGATGGCAAGATGAAGAATCCCCCTGCCGAAAACCTGGAACCTGTCGGGCGAATCCATCTCTTCAACGCGGAGCGCCAGGTTTTTCTCTGTCTCCTTGAAGAGCCGTTCACGGATATGGCGCGATGTGACAAAGGTGCCTTCCTTCCCTGCAAATGGGGAGTTGTTGATGGTAAACAGCATGCTCATTGTGGGTTCATCCACATTGATGCGTGCCATTCCCTCCGGGTTTTCGAAATCGGCAATGGTATCGCCGATGTCAAAATTTTCAGGGCCGAGGATGGCGCATATTTCGCCGGCGCTGACTTCAAATTTAACCTTCTCTTTGCTCAGCCCTTCAAAAAGATACAACTCCTTGACAACTGATTTCACCACGGTCCGGTCATTCTTGACCAGTGAGATGGGCATGCCGGCTTTCACGCTGCCGCGGGTAATGCGCCCAACGGCGATCCTGCCCACGTACGAAGAATAATCGAGCGAGCTGATCTGCATCTGCAATGTGCCCGGCAGCTGCTGCGGGGCGGGAATATGTTCGATGATCTGGTCAAGCAGGTAGCTTACATCCGTGGTCTCATTTTTCCAGTCGTCCGACATCCAACCATGTTTGGAGGAGCCGTAAACCGTCGGGAAATTCAACTGGTCTTCGCTGGCGTCAAGGCTGAACATCAGGTCGAACATCGCCTCCTGCACCTCACCGGGTGAACAGTTCGGTTTGTCAACCTTGTTGATAACCACGATGGGCTTTTTACCGAGCTCGAGCGCCTTCTGAAGCACAAAACGGGTTTGCGGCATGGGGCCTTCGAAAGCATCAACAAGGATCAGCACCCCGTCGGCCATGTTCAGCACGCGCTCAACTTCCCCGCCAAAGTCGGAGTGACCAGGGGTATCAATGATGTTTATTTTTATTCCTTTATATCTTACCGAGACATTTTTCGACAAAATGGTAATCCCGCGTTCACGTTCCAGGTCGTTGGAATCGAGGATCAACTCTCCCACATCCTGGTTGTCACGAAACATGTGAACCTGGTGCAAAATCCGGTCGACCAGCGTGGTTTTACCGTGGTCAACGTGGGCAATAATAGCGATATTTCTGATATCCTGCATGTTAAATTACTATGGTGGCTGTTTGAAATGGTCTGCAAAGGTACGTTAATTATCAACGCACCTGACATTTGAGGGAAAGCATGTTTTCAACCCCGGTTGCCGGCAATTGAGTGTATTTTTTGCCTTACTTTTACTTGACTTTAATAAATATCATTGTATATTTACACGCTGTTTCAGATTGGAAAATGAATTTATTATCCGTTTTCTCCTGATCTCAAAATAATCCGGAGCAAGCCGAAAATCCTGAAAAGAGTAGGCACCTGAAAATGCAATAAATCATTAAATATGGCACGTAATGTAATATGGTACGGATGGCAGCCGGATCTGCCTGACCATCGCGATTTAGTTTATGCTGCACCCAAAAAGGTTTTATCGGCACTTCCTGCAAAAGTGGATCTTAGCCCTTTGTGTCCGCCGGTTTATGACCAGGGCGAACTCGGAAGTTGCACCGCCAATGCAATCGGGGCAGCCTTTGAATTTGATTTGATGAAACAAAACAAAACTGCCGATTTTATGCCGTCCCGGCTTTTTATTTATTACAACGAAAGGGTGATGGAACATACGGTGAATACCGACGCCGGCGCGCAGATCCGCGACGGTGTCAAGAGCCTGAACACCCAGGGGGTCTGCCCGGAGAAACTCCTACCCTATGATATTACAAAATTCGCAGTAAAACCAAGCGCAGCCTGTTATAAGGAAGCCCTGAAACACCAGGCCCTTTCATATCACCGTCTTACACCCACAATTGATCAGCTTAAAGGATGTCTGGCCGAAGGTTACCCGTTTGTTTTCGGTTTTTCGGTTTATGATGCGTTTGAAGGTGATGCTGTAGCAAAAACCGGCAAACTGAACCTGCCAAAGAAAACTGAAAAATGTGTTGGCGGCCATGCCGTTCTTGCCGTAGGATACGATGATGCAGCAAAACGGTTTATCGTGCGCAACAGCTGGGCAGCCGACTGGGGCATGAAGGGTTATTTCACCATGCCTTACGGTTACCTGACCGACAGCAACCTGTCGGATGACTTTTGGACAATTCGCATTGTAGAAGTATAGAAATTGTATCTTTACCCGATGAAAATCAACATCATCGGGGCCGGGATTGCTGGCTTGTCGGCAGGTTGTTACCTGCAAATGAATGGGTTCGAAACCGAAATCTTCGAAAGCCATTCCACATTTGGCGGGCTTTGCACAAGTTGGCAGCGTAAAGGATACACCTTTGAAAGCGGCCTGCAATGGCTTCTGGGGTCGAACGCCAGCAATCCTTTTTACTTGCTTTGGTCGGAACTCGCCGACATGGATTCCATCCGGTTTGCCCATCATGGCATCAGGATGGAGATCGAAGTAAAAAACACCACGGATATCTTTGGCAGTAACGTGTTTCGCCTGTACAGCAACCTGAACAGGCTCGAAGAATACCTGCTTTCCATTGCGCCCGAAGATGATGTGCCGGTTAAGGCATGGATAGGAACAATGAGAAAGATGCAGTCGTTCGAGATCCCTCCAATGATCAGGTCGGTACCCCAGCTGCTCCCCTGGAGAGAGAAGATCCGGTTTATCCGGCACCTCCCCCTGCTTTTTTTCCTGAACAAGGTGAAACGGGAAACCAATTTCACCTTCGCTGCAAAATTAAAGAACCCCTTCCTGAAAGAGGTTTTCCTGTCGTTCTTCGGCGGGGATGAAGTATCTCTGATGATCCACACCCTGCCCCTGGCCTTCAATGATCTGGGCGGGACCGGTTATCCCATCGGCGGTGGCGCGGGTTTTGCAGAACACATCGAAAGAAGATACCGGGAACTGGGAGGCAAAATCAGGTACAACTCCCCTGTTGATAAAATCGTTGTGAACCATCATCATGCAACCGGGATCCTGCTGAAAACCGGCGAAACAATCGATTCTGATATCACCGTTTCAGCCGCCGACTGGAACTTTACACTGTTCCATGCGTTGGATGGGAAATATGTGAATAATACCATCATGCAACTTCACCAACAGGAACGGCTGAAAGTGTATTTTTCTGTGTTCCTGGTATCGCTCGGTGTGTCGGTAACCTACACTGACCATCCCAGGTTCCTGCGTTTCCCGCTCGACAACAAGCTTGTTTCACCGGATGGCACCGTGTATGAACACCTGGAGATCCATATCAACAATTACGATCCCACTTCTGCCCCGGCAGGGAAAACCGTGGTCTATTTCAGTTTATACACCCGCAACGCCGATTACTGGACAAGCATGAGGGAGACTGACAACCTGAATTACCGGCAAAAAAAACAGGATTTTGCCGACGCCATTATTGCCTGCGCAGAAACAAGGATGCAGGGACTCCGTGAGAAAATTGAAGTGCTGGATATCGCAACCCCTGCAACCTACCTGCGTTATACAGGAAACTGGAAAGGCAGCGTTCAGGGATGGCTCCCGGGGAAAAACCTCATCGCCCGGTCACCGGTAAAAAATGAGTTGCCCGGCCTGGAAGATTTTTTCTTTGCCGGGCACTGGACGATCCCCGGCGGTGGTTTGCCTGTGGCCGTCAAATCGGCCAGGGACATCGCACAGATCATCTGTCATCGGAAAAAAATCCCTTTCAGGGTCATTCCTGTGCAGCCAACCGTTCAACGCTGAGTCACCAGGGGTTTCCCTAAGAATTCACTGGATCGCTTTCCTCGCCTTGAGAATGTATTTGGCTGTATCGAGCGGGCTGATCCCCCTGAACGGGCGGATAACCCCCTGCTCATCGGTGCAGGAGCGATAACCGCTGAAGTGCGTTGATATCCGCGCCTTACCCCCTGAGCGGGAACTTAGTTTCACCGGAAAATCCAGCGAGGTGGCCAACGGCACGATCCCTTCCAGGGTAAACCGGCCGTTCTCCATCTCCGGGCTCTCAAAAGAGCCTCTCATACGGGTTATGTCGCTGGTGATGACGCCCAGCAGGTCGTCGGCGGCATTGATCCGGAAGCTGACCATGGGTTCCAGGAGGGTGGTCCCGCTGTTCACCAGGCCATTCATGATCCCCATGGGCGTTGCAATAGTGAAATCGCCAGCCCGCGAATGCATGGGGTGATCTTCCCCTTCAACCAGCGTGATCCGGATGTCGGTCACCTCCCACCCTTTGATACCCTGTTTCAGCGCCGTGGCGATCGTACGCGCCACTTCGTTCTGGTATTTCTGCTGCACGTCATTGACCGGAACCACACTCGAATAAACGACCCCGCTTCCGCGCTCACCAGGTTCAATCCTGAACTTCAGGATGGCCCAGCATGGCTTTGGCATCCAGTATTGTACAAAACCCACGCCGGCAGTTGCAGGAGTTTCCCTGTAAATGACCGTGGGGTTTTCAAACCGGGCTTCGATGCCGAACCGGTCGGCCAGGATCCGCTCAAGCACCTCCATCTGGATCCAGCCCATCACTTTCACATGTAGTTCAGCCTCTTCACGCAGCCACTCCAGGTCGAGGGCCGGGTCTTCGGTGGCAAGTTCCTGCATGGCTGAGGCCAGGGAGGCGTAATCCCTGGCATTTACAGCCTTTACCTGGACGGTAAGCAGCGGCGTTCTCATTTTTATCTCCCCAGGAATGTCCATATGGCCGGAGCCAAGCAAATCACCTGTTTGCGCATGGTCAAGCCCGCACAGGCCGGCAATGTCGCCTGCCTCCACGGCACCAATGTCCTCGAATCTCCCCGGGAACGACCGTCGCACCTGCGTAACCTTTTCTTCGAGCTGCCTGGTCTCATTAAACAGAATCTCACGGTTGGAAATACGGCCATTGAAAAGGCGCACATGGGCGATCCGACCCATAACCTTGTCGTGACTGATGTTGTATACCAGCGCGGATAAAGGTTTTTGGGGATCCCCGCCGGGCTCAGGGAAATAATTGATCACGGCATCCAGCAACTCCTCAACGCCCAGGCCAAGTTTGGCAGACCCGAACATAAGCGGGTATTCTTCGCAGGAGGCTGTAAGGCGGCCCAGTTGCCGGTCAAGCTCGGTAAATGATGGACTTTCCCCTGAAACATATTTGTTTAGCAGCAATTCATCGCTCCCCACGATTTGCTCAACCAGGTGATCGAGCATGTTCATGCTGCTCCAAATCCCGGAGATGGCAACATCCCTGCCGCCTTCCCCCGATATCTCCTGCAAACATATTGGTTTGACTTGCAATTCCTTGCCAATCGCACGGACCACCGCATCGCAGTCGGCTCCCACCCTGTCGGTTTTATTGATAAAGAAGATAACCGGGATGCGGCGTTCGCGCAGGGCTGCCCATAAAGTTTCTGTATGGGCCTGAACCCCTTCAACCGCCGAAATTACCAGGATCACCCCATCGGGTATGCGCATGACGCGCTCGACGTCGGCTGAGAAATCGACATGGCCCGGCGTATCAATCAGGTTGATCCGGGTATTTTTCCAATGGAAAGATGTTTGTGCCGACATGACCGATATCCCACGCTCCTGCTCGACCGGAAGGAAGTCAGTTTGCGCCGTCCCCTGGTCAACATTGCCGGGCTTGCGCACCTGGCCGCCCAGGAACAGGAATTGTTCGGTGATGGTGGTTTTACCGGCATCGGCATGGGCCATGACGGCAATGTTGCGAATCAGCTGCCGCATGTGCTGAGACCCCTGATCTGCTCCTCCAGCACCCGGATCCGGGCTTCGGCATCTTCCTGCTTTTTGCGTTCGGAATCCACCACGGCGGAAGGGGCATTTTTTACAAAACTGTCGTTGCCGAGTTTCTGCATGACTTTTCCAAGGAACCCGGTGGTGTAGGCCAGCTCTTCCCTAAGCTTGCCCAGTTCTTCAGCCACGTCGATCTTCCCCGAAAGCGGGATGAAAAACTCGGTCGATCCGGAAACAAAGGAGACGCTGCCGTCAACCTTGTCGTCAACGTAAGCAAGTTCGCTGATGTTGCATAATTTCCCGACAAGGCTGTCGAAGGTGGTATCGGGAGCATCGTTGTTGTTTTTCCTGATGAACAGGCGGATGGCCTCCTTTTGCGGGATGTTCTTTTCCTTGCGTACATTCCGTATGGCCATGATCACCTCTTCGGCAAAACTGAACTTTGTGATGAGGTCCTGGTCCCAGGCTCCCGCTATGGGCTGCCTGCTTAACATGATGGATTCGTCCTCTCCGCGTTCTTCAAGCAATTGCCAGATCTCCTCGGTAATAAAGGGCATGAACGGGTGAAGCACCTTCAGCAATTTCTCAAAAAGACCGGTCACGGCCTGGATGGTAGGGCGGTCGATGGGCTGCTGGTATGCGGGTTTGATCATCTCGAGGAACCAGGAACAGAAATCATCCCAGACCAGTTTGTAGGCGGCCATCAGCGCTTCCGACAACCGGTAGTCGTCGTAGAGCGCATTGATATTCTGCAGGGCTGCATTGAATGCCGATTCAAACCATTCAACCGACACCTTGTTCACGTCAGGCTGTTCGATGGCGTCATCCACCGGCCAGCCCTTCACAAGCCTGAGGGCATTCCATATCTTGTTGCAGAAGTTTCTGCCCTGTTCGATGAGTGCATCATCATACAGCAGGTCGTTCCCGGCAGGGGAACAAAGCAACATGCCAACCCGCACGGCGTCGGCGCCGTTCTTGTTGATCAGTTCAATCGGTTCGGGAGAGTTTCCAAGCGACTTCGACATCTTGCGGCCGAGTTTGTCCCTGACAATACCGGTGAAATAAACATTTTTGAACGGGATCGCCTGCCTGTACTCCATGCCGGCCATGATCATGCGCGCAACCCAGAAAAAAATGATCTCCGGGGCTGTGATGAGGTCGTTGGTCGGATAATAATAGTTGATGTCGGCATTGTCCGGGTTGCGGATGCCGTCGAACACCGAGATCGGCCAGAGCCAGCTGGAGAACCAGGTATCGAGGACATCTTCATCCTGCCGGAGGTCGTTTAACGTCAGTTTTGGCTGTTGATCTGCGCGCTTCGCATTAGCCATCGCAAGCGCCTCTTCTTTTGACCTGGCAACAACGAATTCGCCGTCGGGGAGGTAATAGGCAGGGATCTGCTGTCCCCACCACAACTGCCGCGAAATGCACCAGTCGGTAACATTCGACATCCAGTGACGGTACATGTTCTTGTACTTGGCCGGGTGAAACAGGATGGTATCGTCTTCAACCAGGTCGAGGGCCGGTTTGGCGAGCCCCTTCATCTTCATAAACCACTGTACTGATATACGCGGTTCAATCACCTCATCGGTTCGCTCCGAATAACCTACTTTGTTTGTATATTCCTGGATTTTAACAACATGGCCGCTGTTCTTAAGTTCTTCAGTAATTTTCCGGCGTACCACGAAACGATCTTCCCCGACAAACATCTTTGCCGCTTCGCTCATCGTGCCGTTTGAATTGAAGGTATCGATCACTTCAAGTTTGTACTTGAGGCCAAGGTTGTAGTCATTGACATCGTGCGCCGGAGTAACCTTCAGGGCGCCCGTACCGAATTCGCGGTCGACATACTCATCAAAAATCACGGGTATTGACCGGTGGATGAGGGGAACGATTATTTTCTTACCACGGAGATGCGCGTACCGTTCATCCTCCGGGTGCACGCATATGGCGGTATCTCCCAGGATCGTCTCAGGCCGGGTGGTGGCAATTGTGATCCATTCATCTTCGGTACCTTCAACCCTGTAGCGGACATAGTACAGCTTGGAATTGACCTCCTTGTAGATCACCTCTTCATCAGAGACTGCCGTCAGCGCCTTCGGGTCCCAGTTAACCATCCTGATGCCACGGTATATCAGGCCTTTGTTGTAAAGGTCGATAAATACGCTGATGACCGATTCGTAGAGCCCGTCGTCCATGGTAAAGCAGGTACGCTCCCAGTCGCAGGAAGCTCCGAGTTTCTTAAGTTGGTCGAGGATGATCCCGCCATGTTTCTTTTTCCACTCCCAGGCGTGTTCGAGGAACGCTGCACGGGTCAGGCTTGCCTTGTCGATGCCTTCATCCTTCAACTTGGCAACCACTTTCGCCTCTGTGGCAATGGAGGCGTGGTCGGTACCCGGAACCCAGCAGGCATTCTTGCCCAGCATCCTGGCCCTGCGCACCAGGATATCCTGGATGGAGTTGTTCAGCATATGGCCCATGTGAAGCACTCCGGTGACATTGGGTGGCGGGATCACGATGCAGTAAGGTTCCCGGTCATCGGGAACCGAGTGGAAGAAACCACGTTTCATCCAGTATTCATACCATTTATCCTCAACCTTCGTAGGATCATATTTGGAGGCAATTTCCATCATTGCTGCTATTTTTAAGAAGCCGCAAAATTAGTAAAAATAAGGTAAGGATAACTTAACCCTGCAGGATGCAGGGCTTAAAATAACTTGCTGCGCTTGACCAGGTATGGCAGGAGTACCTGTTCAAAACCGGCATTGATATCGGCTTCAACGAAATCGATGTTATACTGTCCGCAACGCAGTTTAAGGTCATTTTTGAAGGCAGCCAGGGCTTCGACGTAACGGTTCCTTAGTTTTGCCGGGTGCACCCGCAACTGCTCCCCGTTTTCCAGGTCGATGAATTTATAGGGCCGGTCCTCGAAATCAAAATCCAGCTCCTTGCCCTTGTCCACAACGTGAAAAAGAATCACCTCGTGTTTATTGTGTTTCAGGTGCTGTAAGGCTGAAAACAATTCTTCTGGCTGGGCTGATTTATCGAACATATCGCTGAAAATCACCACCAGTGAACGCTTGTGAATGCGTTCGGCCAGCTCATGAATGGCCTGAGCTGCATTGGTGCCTTTATGTTCATCGGGCGACCGGGGCTGGATCAGTTTGTCAAGCTCTTGGTAAAGGTACCGGTGATGTACCGGGTTGGATTTGGTTTGCGTGTGCAGTTCAACCGTATCGGAAAACACGCTGATTCCGGCAGCATCGCGCTGCTTGCGGAAGAGGTATAGCAATGCCGCCGCCACATAGGCTGAAAAGGTAATCTTATTGGGATGGTTGATGTCGGGATTTGTCAGCACCGGGTAATACATCGACGACGAATTGTCGATAAACACCTGGCATCTCAGGTTGGTCTCCTCTTCATACCGCTTTGTGTAGAGGCGGTCGGTACGCCCGAACAGTTTCCAATCGATCGACCTGATCGATTCACCCGTGTTGTAAAGCCTGTGCTCGGCAAATTCAACGCTGAAGCCATGAAACGGGCTTTTATGCAACCCCGTGATAAACCCTTCCACCACCTGGCGGGCGAGGAATTCAAGGGAGGAGAATTGCTCCAGGCGGGTTTGGTCGAGGATAGCTGACATCAGGGTAGTAGAGAGGGGAAATGGTGAAATGGTGAAATCGTGAAATGGTGAAATCGTGAAATAGTAAAATGGTGAAATAGTAAAATGGTGAAATAGTAAAATGGTGAAATAGTAAAATGGCAAAATGGTAAAATTGCAAAATGAAATTGGCAAGATTAGATTTCCACTATTTCACCTGTCCACCTGTCCACCCGTCCACCTGACCACCTGTCCACCCGTCCACCCGTCCACCCGTCCACCCGTCCACCAATTAAATATACTTTTCTATCATCGCCTTATATGAAGCCTTGGGCACGGCGCCGACCTGCTTGTCAACAACCTCGCCGCCCTTGATGAAGAGAACGGTTGGGATGTTCCTTACCCGGTAGAGGGCTGTGGTTGCAGGGTTATCATCGACATTGAGTTCACCGGCGACGATACGGCCTTCGTACTCGGCGGCAAGTTCATGAATGATCGGGGAAACCATGCGGCAGGGGCCGCACCATTCGGCTGAAAGGTCTACCAGGGCGAGCTTATCGCTCTTTACAATTTTTTCTTCAAAATTGGCATCCGTTAATGTTTCGAACATATGAAAATTCGTTAAAAGTGAGTTTAGTTTCAGCCCGCTAAATTACAAAAATCATTTCAGATTAAGATTGGAAACAGGTACAAAGTAATCAGGGCACCCTTCGACGCCACTCAGCGTACCTGTTCCCCGCGTAATTTTCAATTTTTAATTTTTAATTTCCATCAAACCTCCCCGAATACCCTGAACTGTATCTCCGGCATCTCTGCCAGTGCATTGATCATATCCTTGGGATTCACTTTGTATTTTTTGGACGGCAGATCGATGGTAAAGTTTTCAACCGGGTCCTGGATTCTGATACGCATCAGGCATTTCCCTTTGTGCAGTTTGGCGGCATGGTGAAGCTTATGGATGGTTTCCAGGGCAAGATCACTCAGGGTCAGTGTCAGCGAGAGCACCTTTGAAAATTTCTCCATCACTTCCGGCAGCAGGGTCACCTGGTTGATGCGGATGGTCATTTGATCGGGGCTGTCGAACCGCGATTCAATGCGTGCCTTCAGGAACACATACTGCCCTTCGCCGAGCATGTGCTTCCATTTGAGATACTCCTCCGAAAACATGGTAAGCGAAATGAAATTGAAATAATCCTCCACGACAAAGGAGCCGTAAGGCTTGCCTGTCTTCCCAATCTTGTGGTTCGCCTCGATCACAATGCCGGCGAAGGTGATATCTTTACCCTTCAGCGGTTTAAGATCTTGTTTCAGGTCTTCGATGGTTTTGCTGCAGAACTGGTCCATTTCATACTTGTAGTCATCCAGCGGATGTCCGCTCATGTAAAACCCGGTCACCTCCTTTTCAAATTTCAGCTGTTCCAGTTTTGACCAGGGCCGGCAATCGGGCATGGTGAGCTCAGGGAAATGAACCTCTTCTGCTTCACCAAAAAGCGATTGCTGCATAGAGTCCTTGCGGGCGTGGTAATCGGTGGCATGCCTGATCAGTTTTTCCAGGAAGGTCATATCGTCGCTGTTTTCCTGGTAAAAATACTGAGCCCGATGCGTGTTTTCAAAACAGTCGAAAGCGCCTGCCTTGGCAAGCGACTCCATGCATCTTTTATTGACTGTGTGGGAATTTATCCGGCGCGTCATGTCAAAAATGCTGGCGTAAGGCCCGTTGGCGGTCCGTTCTTCGACAAGACTTGTCACGGCGGCTTCACCTACATTTTTTATCCCTGCCATGCCAAACCTGATCTCTCCTTTTTTATTGGCGAAAAAAGCGTTTGAACTCTCATTCACATCCGGCCCTAGAACCGGGATGTGCATGCGTTTGCATTCATCCAGGAAGAGGGTGATCTCCTTCAGGTCGTTGAGGTTGCGGCTGAGCACGGCGGCCATGAATTCCGATGGGTAATGGGCCTTGAGGTAGGCCATGCGGTAGGCTACATAAGCATAACAGGCTGAATGCGACTTGTTGAAGGCATAATCGGTGAAGGCCATCCAGTCGGTCCATATCTTTTTGACCACCTCCTCATCATGCCCGTTGTTTTTACACCCGTCAAAAAATTTGGGTTTCAGCTCGGTCATCATGTGTTCGATCTTCTTCCCCATGGCTTTGCGGAGAGAATCGGCCTGCCCCTTGGTAAAGCCGGCCAGTTCCTGCGAGAGAAGCATGACCTGTTCCTGGTATACCGTAATGCCGTATGTATCATGCAGGTATTTCTCCATCACCGGGATGTCATACGCGATTTTCTCCCGGCCATGTTTGCGCGCGATAAAACTGGGAATGTAATCCATGGGGCCCGGCCTGTAGAGGGCGTTCATGGCGATGAGGTCTTCAATCTTGTTTGGCTTCAGCTCGCGGAGGTACTTTTTCATCCCGTCCGACTCAAACTGGAAGATACCGGTTGTTCTGCCCTGGCTGAAAAGCTCGTAAGTCTCCGTGTCATCAAAAGGGAGGGTGTCCATATCCACCTCTATTCCTTTTGAATTGCGGATATTCCGGATGGCATCCTTGATGATGGCCAGGGTCTTGAGCCCCAGGAAGTCCATCTTGAGCATGCCCACCTTTTCGATGAACTCCCCGTCGAACTGGGTTACGAAGAGGTCGGTCTCTTTGGATATGGTGATCGGGATATATTCGGTGAGCGCATCGCGGCTGATGATGATCCCGCATGCATGAAGCCCTGTTTGCCTTACCGATCCTTCGAGGCTTTCGGCAAACCTGAGCGTTTCGGCGATCAGCTTGTTGGGTGAAGTGCGCGCGGCTTTTAATTCGGGAACCTCCTCGTAGGCAGTTTTGAGGGTAATGCCAGGTTTGGCCGGCACCAGTTTGCACAACCGGTTGACCTCCTCCAACGGCAGCCGTTGAACGCGCCCCACATCCCTGATTGCGCCTTTGGCAGCCATCGTACCAAAGGTAATGACCTGCGCAACCTTGTCGCGCCCATACTTTTCAACAACCCATTTCAGAACCCGGTCACGCCCGTCCTCATCAAAGTCGATGTCAATATCGGGCATCGACACACGGTCGGGATTAAGGAACCGTTCGAACAGCAGGTCAAACCTGAGCGGATCCACGTCGGTGATCCGGATACAGTAAGCCACCACCGACCCGGCGGCAGAACCCCTGCCCGGTCCAACGGAGACGCCCATCTCGCGGGCCGCGTTCAGGAAGTCCTGGACGATGAGGAAATAGCCGGGATAGCCCATCTTTTTTATGACGGCCAGTTCAAAATCGATCCGCTCAGTGATTTCAGCGGTGAGTTCAGGATAACGCTTTTCAGCCCCGATATAGGTGATGTGCCGGAGAAATTCATCCGGGTCTTTAAACTCGTCCGGCAGGGGGAAATCGGGCATGATCGGGTCACGGTTCAGGCTGTAATCCTCCACCTTGCCCAGCACTTCCATGGTGTTTTCAAGCGCTTCAGGAATATCGGCAAAGATTTCGTTCATCTCCTCCTTCGATTTGAACCACTCCTGCCCGGTGTACCGCATCCGGTCCATATCATCCACGAATTTCCCGGTGTTGATGCACAACAACCGGTCGTGAGCATCGGCATCGGCTTCGTTGACGAAATGCACATCGTTGGTTGCAAGCAACTTGACCCCTGTTTTCCGCGAAAGCCTGACCAACTCATCGCCAACAGTCATCTGCCTTTTATAAACGTCGCTGTCGCGTGTCGGATCAGTGGCCTGGTGGCGCATGAGTTCGAGGTAAAAATCTTCGCCAAAGAGCGCTTTGTATTCCAGGATGACCTGTTCCGCCTTTGCCACGTTGCCGGCCAGGATGGCCCGGGGGATCTCTCCGGCCAGGCAGGCTGACGAGGCGATCAGCCCTTCATGGTACTTAGCAAGCAACTCCTTGTCGATTCTTGGCTTATAGTAATGACCATCGGTCCATGAAAAAGATATCAGCTTCAAAAGATTTTTATACCCGGTTGCATTTTTTGCAAGCAGGATCAGATGATCGCCTTTCCGGTCAATCATCTCCACCTTTTCCTTATGTCCACGCCTGGCAACATACGTTTCACACCCAAAAATCGGCTTAAAGCCTTTCTGTTTCGCGGCGACCTCGGCAAACTCCTTGATACCAAATAAATTACCATGGTCGGTCACCGCCGCTCCCTGCATCCCAAGCGCCACCGCTTTTCCAACCATCTCCTTGATGCGGCAGGCGCCGTCAAGAATGGAATATTGCGTATGTAAGTGTAAATGAATGAAATCAACCATTTTTTCGGGGTAATAATAAGGTGTGGATCGGAGGCGTAAAATTATTTCAAAATCCCCTCTCAATTCAATTTGTTAATAAATTACTTCTATTTTTACTTCTTCTTGCTAATTTATTGGTTAATTCAAAAAAAATGCCGAATTTTGCACCCCTTAAATTAATTAACTCAACATTTCATTAAATCAATCATTTAACAAATGCCAACCAAAATCAGATTACAGAGAAGAGGTAAAAAGGGACAAGCTTTTTACCATATTGTTATTGCGGATGGTCGTGCACCACGTGACGGAAAGTTCATAGAACGAATTGGCATCTATAATCCCATCGCAAAACCCGCTGAAATTGAACTCAATTTCGACAAAGCCCTCGACTGGCTGAAGAAAGGCGCCCAACCTACCGAAACGGTAAAGGCCATTCTTGCCTACAAAGGCGTGCTGTACAAGGCCCACCTGTTAAAAGGTGTTGACAAAGGCGCCATGACCCTTGAACAGGCCGACGTCAAATTCCAGACCTGGCTCGACGAAAAGCGGCTGAAGATCTCCAGCAAGAAAAACGAGCAGGATCTCAGTTCGAAGAATACCCGCAAACTCCAGCTCGAAGCAGAAGCAAAAGTAAATGAAGCAAAGGCCGATGCCATTTCAAAAAAACTGAATAAAGCCCGTCTTGATGAGGCCGCCCAGGCTGCCGAAGCAAGAGAGCCGCGCGAAGCCGCACAGGCTGCTGAAGCAGCAAAGTTAGCTGAAGCACTGGCAGCAAAGGCAGCAGAAACTGCCGCCGCTGAAGCTGCACCCGAAGCCGTCGCTGAAGTTGCTCCTGAAGTTGCTCCTGAGGCCGTCGCTGAAGTTGCTCCTGAGGCCGTCGCTGAAGAAACACCTGCCGCACCTGAAACAACACCCCAGCCTGAATAATCAGGTAAGGAAATATTTATAATTCCTTCTCCTTATGAATAAGGATGACTTTTTCTACCTGGGAAAAATTCTTAAAACTCATGGTAATAAAGGTCAGGTGATTGTCCTGCTTGATGTAGACGATCCCGAAGATTATCTCGCACTGGAATCCGTTTACCTTGATCTGCATGGTGAACGGATTCCTTTTTTTATAGGCAGCCTGGAACTGAAACATAACCGTAAAGCGGTTATTCAATTCCAGGATTTCGACTCCATCGAAGATGCCGAGAGCCTGCAGGGGCTTGAGATGTATCTCCCCATCACGAAATTGCCGGCCTTAAAAGGCAACCGTTTCTATTACCACGAAATTATCGGGTTTGCCGTGGTTGACCAGCAGCATGGCGACATCGGTCTGGTAGAGGATATCCTTGAGCTGCCCCATCAGTCGCTTTTCCAGATTCGCCATGGCGGTAAGGAGATCCTTGTGCCCATCGTGGATGATATTATCCTAAAAGTCGACCGGAAGAAAAAACAACTGCTGATCAGTGCGCCGGAAGGATTGATTGAAATTTACCTTTAAAAAAGGATGGCGTTCCATTTCCGGCAATTCGACGTTGAAGACGAACGCAGTACGTTGCGCATTGGCACCGACGCGATGTTGCTGGGTTCATGGGCCCATCCTGCCGGTTCAGCGAAAATCCTGGATATTGGCACTGGTTGCGGTGTGCTGGCCCTGATGATGGCGCAAAAATCAGGTGCAGCGATCGAAGCCATCGACATTGACCCTGAATCAATCAGTGAAGCTGCCGGCAATTTTGCCTGCAGCCCATGGCACGACCGGCTTTCGGCCATTCTCACTCCGCTTCAGTACTTTTCAGCGCACGAAGTTGGCGGCTACGATTTCATCATAACCAATCCACCCTTTTTTGCCAATTTCCTGAAATCCCCTTCAGCGCGCAAAAACACGGCACGCCATTCGGACGCCCTCACACACGACGACCTGGCCAGGAACGTTGCCCGGCTCCTCGCCCCCGGAGGATCGTTTGCGCTGATCCTGCCTTCCGTTGTCGCTCCCTCTTTCCGGCTTCTTTGTGAAAAGCACGGGCTGCACCTTCGCCGGTGGAGGAATGTGGGCCCAAAACCATCTGTTGTTCCTGTGCGAACCCTGATGGAATTTATCCGGAATGAATGCATTTGCATAGAAGAGCCACTCCTTACGCTCCGGGCTCCTGATGGCAGCTTCACGCCTGAATATCTGGAGCTTACATGTGACTTCCACAATTTCTAAACCCAATCTACTGGATTACTTCCTGATCAGAACCCAGCCCCGAAGGGGCGCCATTCATTTGCGATGGGCGGAGCCCATCGCAAAGTAAAAAATGCACACATTTATCCTGTTTTTAGTATAATTTTGCACCAACCAATACAATATTATGTATATCGCCAGGGAAAACAAGCGGCAGATGACCTTCAGGCATTTTGTCATTAGCCTTCTTATTTGGTTCCTACTGCCCGGATGTGGGTTCACGCAGGGAGTATCCCTGAGAATAGGACTTTCAAAGGCATCGCCCAACTATGAGAACTGGCTGAAACGTTCAAATCCTGCGGTAATCCCTGTTAACCTCTACGTGCTGCCAATCGATTCAGCCGTTGGCGAACTTGGCCGGTGCGACGCACTCCTGCTTGCAGGCGGTGAAGATGTATACCCTGGCTTGTATGGGAAAGTGGCCGACACGGCCAGGTGCACCGAAATGAACCGCCATCGCGACTGCCTCGACATGGCCCTTATCTCAAAAGCGCTTGCCTGCAACATGCCGGTGTTTGCCGTATGTCGCGGGCACCAGATCCTGAATGTCTTCCTCAAGGGCTCGCTGGTCATTGATATCCCGCAGGATATCGGAACGCGGGTCATCCACCAGATGGACGACTACCAGCATTGCTTCCATTCAGTCACGGTTTCCGGTCAATCGCTGCTGTCGTCCATCAGCCATTGCGACACGGCGAGGGTCACTTCAAACCACCACCAGTCGATCGAACGCCTGTCGCCCCTGCTCAAAGCGAACGCATATGCTGACGACAAGGTGGTGGAAGGCATCGAGTGGGAAAACCCCGAAGGGAAATCATTTTTACTGGGTGTGCAGTGGCATCCCGAACGTATGGAAAAGACCAGCCCGCTGTCGGGGCCGCTGGCCGATGAATTTCTTAAACAAGCCTCAAGTTATGCGGCCTCACATCAACTTAAAGAAAAAAAATGAAGATACACGATCTATACTTACATGGGATTACTGTGTTCATGGGTTTTTTCGCCATGCTGAACCCTGTCGGCAACCTCCCGATCTTTATCGGGATGGTGCAGGATTTTGATAAAAAGACACAAAACAGGGTGGCCCTGAGAGCTACCACCACCGCGTTTATCATCATCGCTATTTTCTCTTTTTTCGGGCACGTAATCTTCAGGATGTTCGGGATTACAGTCCCTGCCTTCCAGATTGCCGGGGGGATCATCGTCTTTATCATCGGGTTCCAGATGCTCAATGCAAAAGAAAACGCGTTGCACGCACAATCTGTCGAAGAGAAGGAGCAAATGAAGCAGGTGGCGCACGACATGGCCATCACGCCGCTGGGAATCCCATTGCTGGCAGGCCCCGGCACCATCTCCACCGCAATGAATTTTGTAGGTGCCGAGAAATCGATGAAAAATGTGGTCATGGTCGTTGCCATTTTCGGCATCATGTGCTTCATCACCTACATCCTGTTCGTCTCGTCCAGGATCATTGCTTCCAAGATCAACCCGGGCATGCTCAAGGTGGTTTCACGTATTATGGGCCTGATCCTGGCGGTGATCGCCGTCCAGATGATGATCAATGGCATCGAGGGCACAGTGGATATCTTTAATCAGCCGGGGTAATGCAGGGAAAAATCTTCATCCTGGTCGCCGGTATTCTTTTTCTGACGTCATGCACAAAAGTAAAAACGGAATACTGGCCAAACGGCAATAAAAAATCCGAGATCACTGTCAGTGGAAACAGCTACGAAGGCCCTGCTAAGTACTGGTACGTAAACGGGAATATCCAGACTTCCTGCTTCTACAAAAACAACAAACAGGACGGCACCCTGCAGAGTTTTTACCCCTCCGGATTCCTGCAACTTGAACAGCATTTTGAGAACGGTGTGCTCAACGGCATGGAGCGAACATTTGATATCAGCGGGAAACTTGTTTCGCAATCCGGTTTCGTTAAAGGACTGCTTAATGGCCGGCATACTGAATATTATCCGAACAAGCTCCTTAAAACTGACGGAAAATACATCGATGGTCTCCCCGACGGGGTATGGCTCTATTATGATGCCACCGGGCTGGTGGTTGGAGAAGGCGTGTTCAACCGGGGCAACGGTATCCAGAAAAGCTATTTTGAGAACGGTATCACGAAACAGGTAACCCATTACGTGAACAACCGGAAACACGGTGAAGAGGTATTTTATACACCAAAGGGGACCATCAGTACGATCAACAAATTTGAAAACGGGAAGCTGACAGATAAAATAGTCAGGTAAGCTCCCCATGCCGGGTAAATAAATCCTGCCATGAGAAACCGCCGGGGATAATTTCATAAATCAATCATTGTAAAATATTTAAATGTTTTTGTTTGGTTAATTAGCTTGGAACCTGTAATTTTGCAAGTGTTATTTTATTCACAATATTGACGTATCAAACACATCATTATTACTTGTCAATAATCACCTAAAACTGAATCAAAATGGACTTAGAAAAAATCATGAACGACCTGGAGAAAAAACATCCGGGTGAAAAAGAGTACCTCCAGGCGGTCAGGGAAGTTCTGGAATCAATTGAAGAGGTCTATAACGAAAATCCTCATTTCGAGTCGGCCAACATCATCGACAGGCTGGTTGAACCTGACCGGATTTTAACGTTTAAGGTTTGCTGGGTTGATGACAGTGGAAAAGTACAGGTAAATCTTGGATACCGGGTTCAGTTTAACAACGCCATCGGCCCCTACAAAGGCGGTTTGCGCTTCCATCCCAGTGTCAATCTCAGCATCCTGAAATTCCTGGGTTTTGAACAGATCTTCAAAAACAGCCTTACAACCCTGCCCATGGGCGGAGCAAAGGGTGGTTCGGATTTTGACCCCAAAGGCAAATCAAACGCTGAAATCATGCGTTTCTGCCAGTCGTTCATGCTTGAACTCTGGAAATTGATCGGTCCTGAAACAGATGTTCCTGCAGGGGATATCGGTGTTGGCGGACGTGAAATCGGCTTCCTCTATGGCATGTACAGGAAACTTGCCCGCGAAAACACAGGCGTTCTGACAGGAAAAGGTCTTAACTGGGGCGGCAGTCTCATCCGTCCGGAAGCCACAGGATTCGGCGCTGTATATTTTGCAAAGGAGATGCTTGCCACCAAGGGTGAAACCTTCAAAGGAAAAGTCGTCGCGATTTCCGGTTTTGGAAACGTGGCCTGGGGCGCAGCCATCAAGGCAACCGAGCTGGGAGCCAAAGTAGTTACCATTTCCGGGCCCGATGGATATATTTACGATCCGGACGGAATCTCAGGTGAAAAAATTGAATACATGCTTGAACTGAGGGCCTCCAACCAGGATATAGTAAAACCCTATTCGTACGAATTCCCGAATGCACAGTTCCACCAGGGCAAGCGCCCATGGGAAGTCAAGTGCGATATCGCGTTGCCTTGTGCGACCCAGAACGAGCTTGGCAAGGATGATGCACAACGTCTCATCCAGCATGGCGTAATGTGTGTTGCCGAAGGCGCAAATATGCCAAGTACTCCAGAAGCAATCGAACAATTCCTGGAGAACAAAATTCTTTTTGCACCAGGCAAGGCTGTGAATGCCGGCGGAGTTGCAACCTCTGGACTGGAAATGGCCCAGAATGCCATGAAGTTAAGCTGGCCGATGAAAGAGGTTGATGAACGCCTCCATCACATCATGTGCAGCATCCACGAAGCCTGCGTCAAATACGGCAAGGGTAAGGATGGATATGTTAACTACGTGAAAGGCGCCAACGTAGCAGGCTTCCTGAAGGTTGCCAACGCAATGCTCGACCAGGGGGTTATTTAACCATTCCCGGTAAAAAAAATCCCGACCATCAGGCCGGGATTTTTTTTTACCTTTGCCCATGCAATTTGTAAATCCATACTTTTTATTTGCCCTGGGGACGCTTGCCATCCCTGTCCTCATTCACCTTTTTAATTTCCGGAGATTCAAAAAGGTCTATTTCACCAACGTCCGGTTTCTCCTGGAAATACAACAGGAAACAAAGAAACAGTCGCAACTTAGGCAACTCCTGATCCTGGCTGCCCGGCTGCTTGCCATTGCCGCCCTGGTTTTTGCGTTCGCACAACCTTACCTGCCCTCCGCCATCCTGCAAAAAAAGATGACCGGCCAGCGGGCAGTAAGCATTTACATCGACAACTCATTTTCAATGGAGGCTGTTTCGACCGACGGCAAATTGTTAGACCTGGCCAAAGCCAAGGCTCTTGAGATCATGTCGGCCTATTCTCCCTCCGACCTGTACAACCTGGTAACCAACGATTTTGAAGGACGACATCAGCGCTTCGTGAGCCAGGATGAATTCATCAAACTGGTCGACGAGGTGCAGGTTTCACCGGCAACCAGGAGACTTCCCGAAGTTTTCGCACGGCAGTCGGACCTGGTGTCTGAGACCAGAAGGATGAATTATGATGCCTACTGCATTTCCGATTTTCAAAAGACAACTGCATCACTCGGCACTGCCAGCCCCGATTCAACCATAAGTTGGTTTCTCGTTCCTGTGGCGGCGGAAAAAAAGGATAATCTTTTTATTGACACTGTTTATTTCGTTTCACCGGTTCATCAACCCGGCCAGCCTGTGCGACTTGTCGTCAGGATCAGGAACGCTTCAGCCGAATCGCTCGAAAAGGTTCCGGTCAAGCTTTCCGTTAATTCGGTTCAAAAGGCGCTTTCAAGCTTCACCATTGGCCCGAATTCAACAACCGATATCACCCTTTCCTACACGGAGAACGCATCCGGGATTCAATATGGGCAGGCGGAAGTCGTTGATTATCCAATTTCTTACGACGATAAATTCTACTTTTCCTACGCCATATTACCTTCTATCCCGGTCATCTCGATCAACGAAAAGGGAACAAGTTCTTATCTGGATGCGCTTTTTGCCAATGACTCCACCATCAGGTTTACCAACAGCCAGGTAACTCAACTTGATTACGGAAATATTTTTTCAAATTTCCTCGTCATCCTTAACAGCCCCGACGAGATCTCATCCGGACTGGCGCAGGAGATAAACCGCTACGTGAGAAACGGGGGAAACCTGGTTATTTTCCCGCCTGCCAAAGGAAGACTTGATTCATACAACCAGTTAACCTCATTGTTCAACCTCAGGGGTTACGCTGAAACCGATACGGCGAGACAGCGGATTTCCTCAATTAACCTTGAAAACGAACTATTCAACGGCGTGTTTGAGAAAAACGGGAACGGGAAAGTGGTGCTTCCCGAAAACATAGACCTGCCCTGGGTTTACAAATACTACCGGATTCCTGTGGAAGTACGCAGCGGAACTGAAATCCTGCTGAAACTTCAAAACAACCAGCCTTTCCTGGTATCGGCACCGGTGGAAAAAGGGAGAGTATACCTGTTCAGCGTTCCCCTCGACGAATCCTGGTCGAAATTCCCGAACCACATGATTTTCGTTCCCACCCTTTACAAGATCGCCCTGCTCAGCCATCCCACACACCCACTGTATTATGTGACAGGCGAAAGTCAGTCCGTGGTGATCCGTGATGATTCCATCGGCGAAACAAACCTTTGCAAAATCAACAAACTCAACTCCGCGTTTGAGATCATCCCGGAGGCAAAAAAATCAGGCACCAACCTGGTGCTCTTCCTACATGACCAGGTTAAAGATGCCGGTTTTTATGCCGTAACCAGCGGAAAAAAGACCATCTCCGGCCTTGCTTTCAACTTTAACAGGAAAGAATCTGACCTCGCCTGCTTTTCAACCTCCGAACTGGAAGACCAGGTAAAAAGACAATCGTTTAAAGACATCCATGTGATTAAAGCAAAGAAAAGCTCCCTGGTGCGGGAAATCCGAAACATTCAGCAAGGCACCCATTTATGGAAATATTTTCTCATTTTGGCACTTATCTTTCTCGCCATCGAAATCCTCCTTATTCGCATACTAAAATAAGTTCCCGCCGTTCGCTGCGATATACCTGATTCTTACTCCCGCCCAATAGTCTCAATATCCTGCGACATTTAGATGGCATCATATTTGTTGTGCGTGCGTAGAGCGAGGCGCTTTGATTCTTCAAGGCTTGTTATGAATTTATATGTCTTTAGAGGACGTTTTTTTTTGTACCTTTGCTAATATGCTAAAATCGTATCAAATCAATTGGTTAGACCAGGTTTTCTCAATTGCAAACCACCTATCCGATCGGTAAATGGAACAGCATGCCTGGGTCAGGAAAATTCTGACTCCTGATGCTTTTCGGGAAACAATATTTAAAAGAATGTTACTAAAAATATCCCGCAAAAAGACAAACAAACCAATGGTTTTCATTGCCGCCATGGTATTGATGGTCTTTCTGTTCGGAATTAGTGTTACCAATGCCGCAAACCGTTTTTCCGTTGCCTCCGGCAATTGGAATTCAACCTCTACCTGGGCAACAACCTCCGGGGGATCACCAGGTGCATCAGTTCCAGGCATTAACGATGACGTATTTGTTGAAGGAGGGTTTTCAATCACCGTTTCAGATGCACAATTTGCTTCATCCCTAACCTTTACAGGCACTGGTGTAACCCTAACTGTGAATTCCGGTATCACATTAGCCATCACCAACGCAATCACTGAAAACAGCAGTACAGGCACCAATTATTCAAACACGATTGCCGGGGCAGGAACAATTACTTGCGCTTCCCTGACTGCAGGAACAAGCGTCGTTCCCTCATCTGACAAAACCACCACACTAACGACAACAATTGCAGTACTGACAATTTCCGGCAATTGCTCATTGTACAGCAGTGACAATGGCAATAATCAGAATAATGCAACTTTTGCGTTGTCATCCGGAACTGTTACAGTAGGAGGTTCGATCAGAAGTACCAATATTGACCTAACCCAGAATACTTCAACGTTTACCATGGCATCAGGCAGTCAAACCGGCATTCTCATTTTGGGAGGAAGCACTCCTTTTGCTCTAGGTGCAGGGGTTAACTCGATTACACTTGCCGGGACAACAACGGTCGTTAACTATACGTACGCTGGTGGACAGGCAGTTTATCCTGTTGCCTACCATGACCTTACTCTTTCAGGAAGCGGAACCAAAACGCTGCAAACCGGGACCACCACCATTGGAGGAAACCTTTACCTAACCGGAACCGCCTCATCGGCAACAGTTGTCGGCCTTGCAGTTACAGGCAACCTGAATATTGATGCCGGTGCATCCTTCAATATTGCCGGATTTAACTTCTCCGTGACCGGGGCAACTTCGGTTGCAGGAACTTTAACCCACAGCAATGTTACGGGCACCAAGACCTTTACGGGAGATGTGACGATCAGCTCAGGAGGACTTTGGAATGAAACTGCAGATGTGAATATGACATTCGCCGGGAGCTTACTGAATAACGGGACTTTTACCACAAGGCCCGGTGTTCATACATTCAACGGAACAACAAAAACAATAGGTGGTGCCAATGCGGTTTCGATACCGAGTCTTACCATAAGCGGGACCACGACCAATACCGGCAGCCTCACAGTTTCCACAACGCTTGCAGGTGCCGGGACGCTGACCAATGGCACGAACGCTTTTCTTTTTTTTGGCGGGTCATCAATTACTCCAACATTAACGGCGACAACATCACCAAACACAGTAAATTATACCGGAACGGCACAAACGGTAAAACCAACCACCTATTACAACCTGACCACGTCCGGCACCGGCGCAAATACAACCAGCGGGGTTACGGTAAACGGAATACTTTCAGTTGAAGGAACAGCTACACTTTCAGCTGCTCCCACGTTCGGAACATCAGCCACACTTCAATACAATACTTCAACTTCACGGGCAGCAGGCGTTGAATGGATCACTCCATTTGCAGCAACAGGGGGAGTGATTATTACAAATACAGGAACAATAACCCTAAACGCCGCTAAAGTTTTCAACACGTCTATTCCTCTTAATATTTTAACCGGATCGACCCTGGCGACTGGAAATTACCAGGTATCCCTGGGAGGAGATTTTAATAATGCTGGAGGAACTTTTACCGCTGGCAGTTCTCCTATGGTGATCACGGGAACCGCCGCAGTCCAGAGTATCGACGGATTTACAACAACAGGCCTGGTTTCGATGACAAAAACCGCCGGCACGGCAACTTTCCAAGACGTTGTTAATGGCGCAGGACTGACGATCAATGGAACGGGTGGAACATTAAATGCCGGATCAGCCCTGGCTCACACGTTCAGCGGGGCAGTCACCCTTACAGCCGGCACATTGAACGGAGGCTCTTCCACATTAGGCGTAGCGGGAAACTGGACGAAAAATTCGGGGACATTTACCCCGGGTACCGGTACGATTAACTTTAATGGCAGCCTTGCACAAACGATCGGCGGAACTTCGCCCACCACCTTTAACAACCTGACCGTCAGCAATGCCACCGGTGTGACATTGACTAATAGTGTTTCGGTTAGTGGAACTGTATCGCTTGGCAGTGGAATCTTGTCGACGGGATCCAATACGATTACTGTGACGAACTCATCAACCAGCGCTGTTACAGGCGGTTCTGCCACAACTTTTATCAACGGTGCCTTGATTTGGACCTTGCAGTCCGGACAAAATTACAATTTCCCAATTGGAAAAGGATCAACATATCTGCCGTTTGCCATTAGCGGGGTTACCGGTACAACACCTCAACTTAGGATTGAGGCTTTCATTGGAAGCACTGGCGGGACAGCCTCTTCCCCACTGACATCGCTCAGCATTACCGAATACTGGTCGGCTTCAATCGTATCAGGCACTTATACAGGTGGTTCGGTTTCATTAACCCGACAGACATCGCTTAATGACCTGGAATCAATTGGGCGCAATTCCACCACCCTGACAGGGAGTTATTCCTCCCTGAATGGTACCGTCAGCGGCACATCCATCAATGGTTCCGATAATACCGGATCACCATTGGGCTTTTTCGTCATGGCATCAAAAAGATCAATTACTACAGGAGCGACTGCATCACCAAACTATTGTCCCGGGGCAGCCTTGTCAGTTCCTTTTACCATTACCGGCAGTTATAATGCGGGAAATATTTTCACTGCCCAACTTGCCGATGGTACCGGTTCTTTTACAAGCCCGGTCAATATTGGCACTTTACTTTCACAAACTGCCGGAACAATCAGTGCAACCATATCTTCAGGGCAGGCTGAAGGTACTTCCTACAGGATCAGGGTAATCTCAAGCAACCCCGCTGTAACCGGGAGCGACAACGGATCGGATATCATTATTGTAATTCCTGTTATAACCGGCGTATCACCCGGAAGCAGGTGCGGAGGTGGCAGTGTTACTATGACTGCATCAGCATCTGCAGGCGTGATTAACTGGTATGCCGCACCAACCGGCGGCAGTTCCCTGGCTACTGGCGCAATATACACCGCATTGGGGCTGGCAACATCAACAACCTATTATGTGGATGCAACATTAGGCAGCTGCACATCTTCCCCACGAATACCTGTGATTGCCGCAGTCGTAACTCCTCCTACAATTTCAACAGGAGGTGGAGGGACATTTTGCACAGGCTCAACGATAACCCTGACCAGCACAGGAACCAATGTTAATGACGTATACTGGTTAGGCCCGAATAGTTTTTATTCTGTTGATCCAAACCCTGTAATTACCAATGCCACTTCAGCCATGACCGGAACCTATACCGTTTATGGCAGTGCATTAAGCGGGATAAACCTTGTTTCGAACGGTGATTTTGAATTAGGAAATACCGGATTCAACAGTGCATACACTCTTGCTTTGCCAAATTCCAACGGACTTTGGCCTGAAGGAACCTATGACGTTATTGCTGACCCTCATTCGGAACATCCCAATTTTTCGTCCTGCGGAGATCACACGACCGGCAGTGGTTTGCAAATGGTCATTAACGGCGCTACCGTTGCGGGCGATAATATATGGTCGCAAACAGTAAATGTTGTTACAGGTACTGACTATCAGTTTACCTATTGGGTCCAAAGTGTTGTCTCAGGAAACCCTTCCCAGTTGCAGTTATATGTCAACGGCGTCGCTGCCGGGCCGGTTTATACGGCTGCAACCCCAACGTGTCAATGGTTGCAGTTTATTTACAACTGGAATTCCGGGTCAAGTACAACTGCTTTTTTATCACTTGAAAATCAGAACACGGTTGCTAATGGCAATGACTTCGCCCTTGATGATATTGTTTTTCAAATGGTTTGCCCGGCAACTCCGGGTTCATTTGCAATTTCACATCCGGATCTGCCTGGATCCTTAACTGTTAATGTAACTGTAAATGATGCTGTTACTCCAGGTGCAATAGGAACAGCTCAGTCCATTTGCCGCGGAGTCACCCCTGCAGCTCTGTCCTCGATTCCTTCCGGAACAGGTTCAGGAACGATTACTTATGAATGGCAAACCAATGCAAGCGGCAGTTATGTTACCATCAGCGGCGCAACGGCATCAACCTATGCCCCGCCTGCTTTGACTGCAACAACAAGTTACCAGCGAAGAACCGTATCTTTGAGTGGCGGGGTAACTTGTTTATCTCCTTATTCAAACATTATCACCATCACGGTCTCAGGTCCGACATCAATTGCAGGAGGTCCCAACAGTGCCTGCCAGTCAGCATCCCCATCTGCAATTACCTTAACCGGGGCCGGTTTTAGCGGTGGTGCAACCTCAGCTGCCTGGTCAATCATTTCAGGAGGAGGAATACTCAGTTCAACAGCTCCAACATCATCTCCTCAGAACGTTACGTATACTCCTGCAGCAAACTATAGCGGAACAGCCATTCTCCGGCTTACTACGAATGGATCATGTTCTGCCATTGCCGACCGTACTATTACCGTGAACCCTTTGGCGACATCCACTGCAGGAACAGCCGTTACAACCTGTTCCAATTCAGGAGCTGTTAGTATTACAGCAGGGTCAATTGCGACCAATTACTCGAATGTGATATGGACCAGTTCCGGAACAGGTATCCTGACAAACCCGAATTCACTGACTACTGCTACCTATGCGCCGAGCACTTCAGATATCGCAGCTGGAAGCGTCACCCTTACCCTGACCGCTGTTGGTAATTCTCCCTGCGGAAACGCGACATCGACAAAAACGATGACGATAACCACTTTACCGGTTGCGACCATTTCCTATGCCGGCACTCCGTTTTGCAAATCAGTTTCTACCGCTCAGAACGTAACATTAACAGGTGCAACAGGCGGAACTTATAGCTCTTCTCCGGCAGGATTGTCCATCAACAGTTCCACCGGGGCCATTACGCCAAGCACCAGCACCGCAGGGACTTATACCGTAACCTATACCATTGCGGCCTCAGGTGGCTGTGCCGTTGTGACAGCTACGACCCCGGTTACCATTACCCTGGGTCCGACAGTTATCATCAGCTATGCCGGAACTCCTTTCTGCACCTCGGTTTCCTCGGCACAGCCTGTCACCATAACCGGATCGGGAGCTTACTCAGGAGGAACATACAGCGCTTCACCGGCAGGACTGTCCATCAACAGTTCCACCGGGGCAATTATTCCAAGTTCCAGTTCTGCAGGAATCTACACGGTATCCTATACCCTCCCGTCGGCGGGTGGTTGTGGAATTGTGATTGCTACTACTTCGGTTACCATCACCACCCTCCCGGTTGCCACCTTTAGCTATACCGGGTCGCCCTTCTGCTCCAACGCAGCAAATCCTTCTCCTACATTCAGCGGAGGAGGTGTGGCAGGGACCTTCTCTTCTACCGCCGGACTTGTGTTTGTCAGCACCGCAACCGGCCAGGTTAACCTTGCCACAAGCACACCGGGAACCTATACCGTCACCAATACCATTGCCGCCTCCGGCGGATGTGCACAGGTGAGCGCAACAAGCTCAATAACTAGTACAGCACTGCCTTCGGCTACGATTTCCTATGCCGGAACGCCGTTCTGTAAATCTTTGGCAACTCCACAAAGTGTGACACTCACTGGTTCCGGGGCTTACACAGGGGGGACTTACAGCGCTTCACCGACAGGATTGTCCATCAGCAGCTCCACCGGGGCAATCACTCCAAGCACCAGCACTGCCGGAACATACACCGTAACTTATACCATAGCTGCTGCAAACGGATGCGGTGTAATAACAGCTACAACATCGGTGACGATCACCGCTGTTCCTTATGCTACCATCAGTTACGCGGGAACACCCTTCTGTACATCTGTTACATCAGCTCAGTCAGTCACCCTCACCGGATCAGGGGCCTATACCGGGGGAACTTACACCGCTTTACCTGCAGGTCTGTCAATCAACAGCTCAACCGGGACCATCACCCCCAGCACCAGTACCGCCGGAACCTACACGGTGACTTACACCATACCTTCATCTGGCGGATGCGCTGCTGTGCCCGTAACCACATCGGTTACCATTACAACTTTGCCGGTTGCCACCTTCAGCTACACCGGTTCGCCTTACTGCTCTAACGCTACAAACCCCTCCCCAACTTTCAGCGGAGGCGGGGTGGCAGGGACCTTCTCCTCGACAGCCGGCCTTGTTTTTGTCAGCGCCGCAACCGGGCAGGTTAATCTCACCTCCAGCACACCGGGAACCTATACCGTCACCAATACCATTGCCGCCGCAGGCGGTTGCGCCCAGGTAACGGCAACAAGTACCATAACTATTACAGCCATGCCCGCTGCCACGATTTCATATGCCGGTACACCGTTCTGCATGTCGGTCACTGCAACCCAATCAGTTACCC